>JAZNTW010000119.1:0-3849 GCA_045591925.1 Oscillospiraceae bacterium | reverse complement strand
TTCTTTAGGGGAAAGGGGGATACGAGTGCAGCACATCTGGGGGTCGAGGGGGCGCAGCCCCTTCGTCGCGCGAAGCGCGAAATCAAATATAAATACAAAAAACAGGGACACTGCACTTGCAATGCCCCTGTTTGTATATATGGCAACACCGCGCAAAGTCCGCCTTACGGCTTGCGATTGTCTCCGAAATAGAATACCGCAAGCAGTCCCGGACCGCAGTGCGCACCGATGACGATGCCGAGACTGAGAATGTCGATCTTGCCGAGCGTGGGGTATTCCTTGCGCAGCTCGTCACGCAGCCACTCCGCATCCTCGGTGCAGTCGGCGTGATTGATGATGATGTGCATTCCGTCCGGATTGATCAGGTCGCGCTTCACGCCCTCAAACATTGCCTTGAGCGCAGCCTTTCTGCCGCGCGCCTTGGAGCTGACAACCAGCTTGCCGTCATCCGGAACGTACAGCACCGGCTTGATCGAAAGCAGGGAGCCGATCATCGCAGACGCATTCGACACTCTGCCGCCGCGCTTGAGGAATTGCAGATCGTCAACCGTAAAGCGGTGCATGATTTTCAGCTTATTCTCCTCGCCCCAGCTGATGATCTCATCAAAGCTCGCGCCCTGCTCCATGCGCTCTACGCACTCCGACAGCAGCATACCAAGTCCACCTGAAATACAGCGTGTATCCATCAGATAGAGCGTCTGCTCCGGGAACTCTGCGCGTACAAGCTCTGCTGCGCGCTGCGACGCCTGATACGAGCTGGACATCTCCTTGGACATATCCAGATATAGGACATTCTTGCCCGACTGCATCAGACCGCGGAAGAAATCGGCATAGACCGCCTCCGGGATCATGGATGTTGTATAGAATGTGCCCTTGCGCATATTCTGGTAGGCTTGGCTGCGCGTGGACTCCAAGCAGTCGTCCGTAAAGACCTCCATGCCGACCGAATAGCTGTAGCGAATCAGCGGAATATCATGCTTCTTGAAATAGTCATCGGGTAAATCAGCGGTGGAAGCCGCCGCAATGATGTAATCTGCCATAAAAACTCCTTCCCGAGATCGCTCTCGTTTTAATTCCTCTAGTATGAATTATATCATACCGGCGCGGCAAAGTCAAGCCAAATTTCTGCTGCAAGACTTGACTTTCTAAATAGATACTGGTATAATAAATTTGTATGAGATTTGACGGATGGAGGTACCGCCGATGCAGCTGACAGCCCAGTTTCTGACCGGGGAGATTTTTTCCGAAGCCGTAAAGGCAAAAGACCACGGCTTTACGCTGACAAAATCGCTCGGAACAGTGGAACATAAAACAGATGATGACGGAAATCTGATTGCGGCAGGGGATTCGTCTGCACGCCTTTCCATAGAGATGAACGCGGCGGCAGTGCGGATGCTCAAGGAACAGCTTCCGGAGCTGGAAATCAGATATCCGCAGACCGTTGTGTCACAGAAAACGACAACCACCGATGACGTTTCGGAGCATACGACCGAAATCCGCACAGATGCTGTGATTCAGGTGTCGGATGAATTCGTGCTGACGCATACCGGTGCGGCGTTCCGGCAATGTCTGGAAGCGGAGTGGTCGGAGCAGTTTCAGCAGCTGAAAGAGCAGATGATAAGCAATCTGCGCCGCTATGAGATGCGGACTGCGCGGATGTTCAGTGCGGATTTGTGTGCGCTGACGATGCGGTTTCGTGTATCCGAGGAAATGGTGGAATCGGATATTTGGACAATCTTGCTGGCAAACTGCGGACTGTATCCGCTGCAATGGGACGGCGAGGTTTGCGGCATGGCGATGCTGCTTGCGGAGTATCTGAAAACTGCGCTTGCCGATGACTGCGATACGCCGCCGAGAACGTCGCTGCGGCGCGATTTGCAGGAGCAATGCTACGATGTTGTCGTCAATTATTCTATCAAACAGGACTGAGATATCATGCTATCGTATACTACAAATTCTCCGGCAGAAACCTATGCGCTCGCAAAACGCATCGGTGCTGCCGTGAAGCGCGGCACCTGCATTGCCTTTTTTGGTGGAATGGGTGCCGGTAAAACAACCTTTACGCGCGGACTCGCAGAGGGGCTTGGTCTGCCGGATCTGGTCAGCTCGCCGACCTTTGCACTGGTCAATGAGTACCACGCGGCAGGCTGTATTTCCGTCTATCATTTTGATATGTACCGCGTGACCACGCCCGAAGCACTCGAAACGACCGGCTTCTGGGATTATCCCTTGGAGGATTCGGTGTTTGTGATCGAATGGGCGGAGAATATTGCGGAGGAGCTGCCGCAGCCGGTTGTGAAAATTACAATCAAGGGCAGCGGCGAGCAGCCAAGAGAAATTACAGTGGAAGGAGCAGAGCAGCTTGATGATTTTAGCGGTTGATACATCCGGCAGGACGGCTTCCTGTGCGGTTGCGGCAGACGGTGTGCTGCTCGGCTACCGGATGCTCTATACGCAGCGCGCGCATTCCCAGATTTTGCTGCCGATGGCAAAGCAGCTGCTTGCGGAAACCGGTCACACGGTGCAGGATGTCGATATATTTGCGGCGGCAAACGGTCCGGGGTCGTATACCGGTCTGCGAATCGGCATTGCAGCAATGCAGGCACTCGCCTTTGCAGGCGGCAAACAGTGCGCGGGCATCTCAACTCTTGAGGGGCTTGCGTGGAATCTCTGCGGCAGAAGCGGCATACTCTGCGCCTGTCTCGCTGCACGGAAAAATCTATGCTACTGCGCATTTTTCGAGAGCGACGGCACTGCTGTCCGGCGGCTGACCGAGGACGGCGTATTTCCTGCGGAGGAAATTGCAGCACAAATTGCCGCATATCAGACGCAGGTGATGGTCATTGGTGACGGGCTTGCGATTCTGCGTGAATTTGCGCCTGCGGATTATCTTGAAGCGCCGATGCACCTGCGTCACCAGTCTGCCTGCGGTGTTGCCATGGCTGCGATGCGGCAGGAACCGGTTTCGCCGGAGGAACTGACGGTCAGCTATTTGCAGGCGGTCAAAATCGGTTGACAAATTTGCGGAAATGTTGCGCAATATTATCATAAAATAGAAGATTTGAAACGGAGTGATTGAAATGATCGCGATTGGAAGCGACCACGCCGCGGCAGCACTGCGGCAGATTATCATGGACTATCTGGATGAAAAACAAATCCCGTATATCGACTGCGGCACGGACGAATCACCGAGCGATTATCCCGTGATTGCAAAAAAGGTCTGCGCAAAGATTCAGTCGGGCGACGCAAAACGAGGTGTTCTGGTCTGCGGAACGGGCATCGGTATGAGCCTCACTGCGAACAAAATGAAGGGTATCCGTGCGGCGGTCTGCTCGGAAACCTACAGCGCAAAATATACCCGTCTGCACAATGACGCGAATGTGCTCTGCATGGGTGAGCGCGTGGTTGGTTCAGGTCTTGCAAAGGAGATCCTCGAAGTGTTCCTCACGACCGAGTTTGAGGGCGGCAGACACGCACGCAGAGTTGATATGATCATGGAGCTGGAAAAGTAATCCGAATATTCGCAAGATTATTATAGCAACACCGCACAGAGCTGGTGGTGCAGATGCGCAGGGCGAGGGGAGACCGGAGCGCGGCGACGATTCCCCACGTTCTTGGGTTGTCGCTTTCGCATTTGCGCAAGGAATTTCTGCCAAGCCGTAAGGCGGGATTTGTGCGGTGTTGCAAGTGCAGTGTCCCTGTTTTTTATATTTATATTTGATTTCGCGCTTCGCGCGACGAAGGGGCTGCGCCCCCTCGACCCCCAGATGTGCTGCACTCGCATTCCCCCTTTCCCCTAAAGAAAATTCAAGTCAGCAGAGGGGAGAGAGTTAGGAAAGAGAGAGCGCG
>JAZNTW010000118.1:0-26513 GCA_045591925.1 Oscillospiraceae bacterium | reverse complement strand
TTTGGGAAGAGAAACGAAAAGCACCCCGAATAATGATATCCGGAGTGCTGTTATCGAGCGTGTCAACTTGCTTTCAGACGTTCAGGCGGCTCAGCTTCTTGCGTTTCTTGAGTCGATAACGAAGGAATAATGCCGAGCTTTTCAAGTAGTTCAATAATCCTTCCATCTGCTCGGTGGCATTGGATTTAAAGAAAAAATCTGAAAATACTATTGAAATTCTATTAGAATTGTGGTGTAATAATGATAGAAATCTGAAAGGGGCGATTGCTATGATTATTAAGTCATCCACTGTTCTGCGAAATGATTACGGACAAATCTCAAATCTTGCCCATGAGCGACAGGAACCCATATATATTACAAAAAATGGTGAGGGTGATCTTGTTGTGATGAGCATTGACGCATTTGAAAAGCGTGAGGAACTGATTAGGCTGAAGGCAAAACTCGATGCAGCTGAACACAGCAGACTTTCAGGAGAGTCCACCGTATCTCTTGAAGATGCGAGAAAACGTCTTTTGGAGAAGTATCAGGATGCGTGAATAAAAATTAGAATTGCTGGCTCTTGCATGGCAAGAGCTTGAAGCGATTGCAGATATGCATCTTTCACTTGTCAGAGCAAAATCGGCTGAAAAGATTACAACAAAGATACTTGATGCGTTGGAGCATCTGAAAACAGGCCCTTTTATGGGGCGAGCCTGTGAAGAACGCATCCTTGCAGTTGATGAATACCGGAAGCCTATTGTCGATAAATATCTGTGCTTTTACCGTGTTATTGCGGATGCGGTGTATGTGTATCATATTGCAAACGGCAAACGAGATTATCCGAAGATTTTTGAAGAAGAACAGCAATAAGAATTATGCTCTGTAACCAAAAGTTGCAGAGCATTTTTGTTGTATGCCCGTTTTCTCCCTTGCGGGCTCTGCGAAGAAATTTCTGTAAAAACGCAAACTGTGATAAAATCATAGGTTAAGCCAATTATCAGCGAAACACGAAAATGTGTACCTCGACTCAATAACCGTAATATTGCGGATATTTTTAGCTTCTCTTTAGTTTCTACATAAGAATGACCATATACAGAAGGATATATTGCTTTTCCTTTCTCATCACGGCTGTATATGTATCGCCCTTCCCAGCGTCCATCACGCCTTTTATAGATGTTTTCTCCACGCCTCATGTGTTATCTCCCCTTACTTTTTGACCAGAATTTTGACGGTAACTAGAATCTTTAACTTTAATTCGTATCGTCAAAACAGATAAACTGCGTGTGACTTTTCTTGCAGAATCAACACAGTTATATTTTTTGTTGTTTACTATTGACAAATCACTACTATTTATAGTATAATATAATGTATAAAAAGTTTGACTATAGCTTGTTTTCCGTTATGAAAGTACTAACGGAAAATCTAGGGAATTATTCTGACATGTTTAACATCATAAGGATATGACAAACAGCGAAGAGAGTTACAAAACATTCTCGCTGTATTTTTGCATTTTCACGGTGTTGGATTAAAAGTAGATTTGTCAGTTTATCAACAATTTTAGTTGAACAACGGTGGTGAAGCTGGAATTTGACTGGTATTCATTGTGAAAATGCAATAAGTGAGGAGATGAGATTGTGAATTTACTTATTATTGGCGCAGGGCAATATGGAATGGTTGCAAAAGAAATCGCAATAGAACTTGGCTACGAAGATGTTGCGTTTCTTGATGATAACTCATCATTGGCAATAGGTAAAATAAGTGATGTCGATAAATTTGCAGGAGATGTTATTGTGGCGATAGGTAATTATCATGTTCGTGAAAAACTGATAAGTCAGCTACTTTCTACTAACAGATTAGTAACCTTGATTTCACCTCATGCTTATGTTTCTCCGTCTGCAAAGATTAATCCGGGATGTATAATAGAGCCTATGGCGGTTGTTCACACAGGAGCGAAGATAGGTAATGGATGTATTATTTCCGCAGGTGCAGTCGTGAATCATGGTTGCGTTTTAGAGGATTTCTGTCATATTGATTGTAATGCAACAGTAATGAAATCGGCTGTTGTTCCAAAGGGAACAAAAATCAAATCAAATACTTCTTTTAGTGCTTGATTGAAAGCGAATATTTGAGTGCAAATTAGAATGATATGATACTTTGTAATAAATATCAAGAATACACATTAATTAAGTGGTGAAAGTGAAATTGAAAGATAAGACAAAAAAGAATTTGAAAAATGCGGCAATTACCACCGGCATTCTTCTTGGTACAACATTTGTTGTTATGAGAACTATTGCTAAGAAACAGCAACCTAAGTCTGTATATGCAGACCAACCCGAAGAACAGAATCCTGTTGAGGGTAAGAAGGTTGTTTTTGTAGAAAATGAAAATGAGCCTGCGAATGCTGACGGCAAATGCGGTCATCTCCAGACAGTTGGTGAAAGCGAGCATCTGCCCACTTTCTATGAAAAATACATAAAACGTGGATTTGATATTGTTCTTTCATTTGGCGGACTTGTTTTTTTAGCTCCGGTATATGCGGCAACTGCCCTTGCTATTAAAGCTGATGATCCCGGTCCTGTTATTTTCAAGCAGAAGCGAGTTGCTCAGAATAAGGGATATTTTCAGATTCTGAAATTCAGATCAATGTCTGTGAATACTCCAAAGGATGTACCGACACATATGTTGCAGAATGGCGGTATTACTAAGGTTGGTGCATTTATAAGAAAGACCAGTATCGACGAGCTTCCGCAGCTTTGGAATATATTTCTTGGTAATATGAGTGTTATAGGTCCTCGTCCTGCACTCTGGAATCAGGATTATCTGACAGCCGAGCGTGATAAATACGGTGCAAATGATGTGAAACCGGGGCTTACAGGACTTGCTCAGATCAAAGGTAGAGATGAACTTGAAATCGAGGATAAGGCAAAGCTTGACGGCGTTTATGCTAAGGAATTGAAAAAAAGCAGTTTAAATGGCTTTTTGATGGATTGCAAGATGTTCTTTGGTTCTATATCATCTGTACTGAGAAGTGTAGGTGTTGTTGAGGGTGGAACAGGAGCTATTGCAAGAGAATTTAACAAGGCTGAATTTGTAGATAACGGTAATGGTTCCGATGCTGGCTTTGAGGCTTACGGTTTCAGAAAAGTTTTTTCGATAGATAAGAATAAGAAACTGCGTATTCTGATTACAGGTGCGGATTCTTATATCGGCACAAGTTTTGAGGCGTGGGCATCAGAACACTACCCGAATCTTGAAATTGACACAGTGGATATGATTGACGGTACATGGAGAGAAAAGGATTTTTCCGGCTATGATGCGGTATTCCACGTTGCAGGACTTGCTCATGCAGATGTGGGAAATGTATCTGATGAAGTAAAACAGAAGTATTACGCTGTAAATACAGACCTTGCCATTGAAACTGCTGAAAAGGCTAAAGCTGATGGTGTAAAGCAGTTTGTATTTATGAGTTCAATTATCATTTACGGTGATTCTGCGGGATATGGCGAAAAGAAAGTGATTACAGCCGATACTGTGCCTACACCTGCTAATTTCTATGGAGATAGCAAGTGGCAGGCTGATAAGGGCGTAAGAGCTTTGGCAAGTGATGATTTCAATGTAGCAGTTCTTCGTCCTCCTATGATATATGGCAGAGGAAGCAAGGGCAATTATCCTACATTGGCAAAGCTTGCAAAGAAATTGCCTGTATTCCCGAATGTTGATAATGAGCGTTCAATGCTTCACATTGATAATCTTTGCGAATTCTTGTGCCAGATTATGCTCAGCAGAGAAAACGGCATTTATTTTCCACAGAATGCGGAATATACAAAAACCTGTGATATGGTAAGAATGATTAGCCATTCAAGTGAAAAAAACATTATCGAAACTAAGGCTCTCAATCCTTTTGTGAAAGTCGGGACTATGATTCCCGGCAAGGTGAGGGGGCTGGTTAATAAGGCTTTCGGTAATCTCACTATTGATCAGGAATTGAGCCGTTATGAGGGAATCGAGTATATAGTTAATGGATTGAAAGATTCGATTGGAAAGACTGAATGTGCATCATCTGCAAAAAAAGTATTGTTTCTTGTCAATCATGAAGTAGTAATTTATAACTTCCGTCTTGAAATTGTTGAAGCTCTTTTAAAAAAGGGATATGAGGTTCATATTTCATGCCCCTATGGTGAACGCATTGAGGAATTGAAAGCACTTGGCGCGATTTGGCATGATCTTGAAGTTGAGCGTCATGGCATGAATCCGGTACATGAAGTGCGGATGATCCTAGGTTATGAAAAACTTTATGAAAAGATACAGCCATCAATAGTTCTTGGATTTACAATTAAGCCAAATATTTACGGCGCAATTGCAGCGAAAAGAAAGCACATTCCTTTTGTAGCGAATATAACAGGACTGGGTACAGCAGTAGAAACTCCCGGAAAGAAGCAGGCGTTTTTCATGAAGCTGTATAAGTATGCATTTTCTGATATTCAGCGTGTTTTCTTTCAGAATACGGAGAATCAGCGGTTGTTTATTGATAATAAAGTCGCTAAGGGCAAGCATAAGTTGATTCCTGGTTCTGGTGTGAATGTAGATCGCTATCCTGTCCGTGAATATCCAAATGATGATGTGATTCGATTTGCTTTTATTTCTAGAATTATGAAAGAAAAAGGCATTGAGCAGTACCTTGAAGCAGCGAAATCAATCAAGGAAAAGTATCCAAATACAGAATTTCACATCTGTGGTTTCTGCGAAGATGAGTACGAAGGTCAGCTGGATACTATGAATGACAATGGTACGGTAATTTATCATGGAATGATAGATAATGTAAGTGAATTCTTGAGTGATATTCATTGCATAATTCATCCAACATATTATCCAGAAGGGCTCAGCAACGTGCTTCTTGAAGCATCTGCAAGTGGAAGACCAATCATAACAACTGATAGAAGTGGTTGTCGTGAGGTGATTGATGACGGTGTGAATGGTTATATGATTCCACAGAAGGATGCAAAAGATTTAATAGAAGCTGTTGATAAGTTCCTTAACCTCACTAATGAAGAACGTAAGACCATGGGACTTGCGGGCAGAGCTAAAGTTGAAAAACAGTTTAATCGGCAGATTGTTGTTGATGCGTATATGGAAGAAGTAGAGAAGGTATGAATAAATACATCAGAGCTTCCATATGTGTACCTTTCGGCGTACTGAAAATGACTTGGATTAAATTGTGTCATCCGTTCGCATTTTTTGGCCCATTACTCTCCGTTTACTGAAATCACAATGGAGAGAGGTGCTAAACTTAAAATAGGCAGAAACTTCAAAATGCGGGATGATGCTAAGATTCGTGTTCGTAAAGGTGCAGAATGTATTATTGGAAACAACGCGTCCATTATCAAAGGAAAATATGAAGCTGATACCGTGATCATTCAGAAAAGAATAACAGAAATAAGGTAAGAAAAGGTTCGATATTATGTCAAAAATCAAAGTGCTGCAAATGATAGGTTCGCTTGATATCGGTGGCTCACAATCTTTTATTATGAATCTTTACAGAAACATTGATAGAGAAAAGGTTCAATTTGATTTTATTCTGGATCATCCGGAGCAATTATATTATAAAGACGAAGTTGAAAAACTTGGCGGCAAGGTATATTTCATGCCAACATTTAAAGGAACAAATATACGCCAGGTAAGGAAAGCGTGGAGTGATTTTTTTCATTCCCATCCGGAATATAGTGTACTGCATTCTCATGTGCGAAGCTATGCATCTTTATATCTTCCGATTGCCAAAAAGAATCATGTGAAAACTGTGATACATAGTCACAGCACTTCAAATGGTTCGGGTGTTGCGGCTTTCGTAAAAATGATACTTCAATACCCATTAAGATATCAAGCGGATTTCTTTATGGGATGTTCAAGGCAATCCGGTGAGTGGCTGTTTGGAAAGAAGGTATGCAATTCCAATCGGTATTGCGTGATGCCCAATGTGATTGATTTAACCAGATATGAAAGAAACGATACGGTACGAGAGAATTACAGGAAAACACTTCATGCAGAAGATAAATATGTGTATATTCATGTAGGACGTCTTCATGAAGCAAAAAATCATATGTTTCTGCTTGACCTGTATCATGAAATCGCCAAAAGAAGGCCGGATTCCGTATTATGGTTAGTTGGTGATGGCGAGCTGCGGCAGCAAATAGAAGCAAGAATTCGGAAGCTGCATTTAGAAGATCATGTTCGGCTGCTTGGAAGCAGAGATGATGTGCCGCAATTGCTGCAGGCTGCGGATATGTTTTTATTCCCTTCAAAATGGGAGGGTTTGCCGATAGCTGTTATCGAAGCGCAAGCAACGGGATTAAACTGTGTGATTTCCGATGCGATAACGACAGAGGTTGACATTACAAATTTTGTAAAAAGATGTTCCTTGACAGATGATATAAATGTATGGCTGACGACTGTTTTTTCAGAATTCCAAACTGATACAGACGAAAACGAAAAGATTAAAAAGGCTGGATTCGATGTGAAAACAGCTTCCAATACACTTATTGATATTTATGAAATGTTAGGGTTATCGTAAATCTTATTAGGGGGATCATTTTGAAGCTGTTATTTTATATCAATACAATTCACAAGGGCGGCGCAGAACGTGTCATGTCAAATTTAGCGAATCGTTTTGCTGCTGATGGTATTGATGTTACTTTGGTTACATCGTTCCCGACAGAGGATGATTATCCATTAGATGAGAAAGTAAAAAGAATTACGATTGCTTCGGAGTATGAAACCTCATTTTTTAAGAGAAATATTCTCTGGATAAATAAGCTCCGTAAAATTATTATTGATGTAAAGCCGGATGCGGTCATCTCTTTTATGGCAGAACCTAACTATCGCAGTTTAATAGCGACGATAGGACTAAAAACAAAGAAAATCATATCTATTCGCAATGACCCCAATAAGGAGTATCCCTCAAGATTTCATAAATCATTAGCAAAGTTGTTATTCAGACGTGCAGATGGTGTTGTATTCCAAACGGAAGACGCAAAAAAATGGTTCCCGAAACAGATTCAAAAAAAATCATGTATTATCATGAATCAAGTGAAGGAAGAACTGTTTCATGTTGTCAGAGAAGAGGAAAACTATTATGTTGCACTTGGGAGAGTGGTCCCTCAAAAAAACTATGCAATGATGATTTGTGGCTTTGCCGGTTTATTGAAAGCTGCTCCTGATGAACAGCTCCTCATATACGGCGAGGGTGATACCGAACCATATATTGAATTGATAAAAAATCTTGGTGTCGAAGAGAATATTCATTTTATGGGAACAACAAATGATGTTGCAAGCGTTTTGAAAAAAGCCAAAGCGTTTCTCATGACATCGGATTATGAAGGAATGCCGAATGCTCTTTTGGAGGCTATGGCGGTTGGACTGCCGTGTATATGTACGGATTGTCCATGTGGCGGACCTAAAATGGTGATAACACATGGCGAGAATGGCGTTTTGGTTCCTGTAGGAAACGAGGAAGAGCTGATACGTTCATTATTAGAGATACATCACAATGAAACCTATAGAACAAAATTGGGTGAAAATGCAAAGGTTTCTTCTTTTGCAAACGAACCCCAAAAGATCAATCATGACTGGAAAAAGTATATCCATTCTATCATAAATGTTGGTCGATAAACAAAGCTTATAGATGGAGGATAAAGTTGAAATGTATAGATAATAAGAGCATATTTAATATATGTATGTACTCTTTGTTTGCTTTTATCATAATTAAATATGTATTTGGATTTCCGTTGCCTGAATCACTGTATATTCCATTAGTTGCATTATTGGCATTTACAAGCAATCGAGATCAGTTAATTGGTGTGGCAACTTGTTGCATTCCGTTAAGAACGGTAATCCAGACAGTACCATGGCTTTTCATCTGCTTGCTTGTCTATTTTGTGAAATTCTCAAGACATAAGCTGCATTTCAATTATGAGATATTATTGGTTACTGCAATCGTAATATGGGAATTGCTTCATAATTGTGAATATGAGTTTTCGATTATCACTTTGCTGTCGTTCATTGTTCCATATGTTTTTTGTATATTTGTAATGTCTTTGGACAGTGCTGATCTGGACTATGCTACGGTGGTACGAATTCTATCGAGATGTTCGGTTTTTATGGGGGCATCGTTTATTGGCAGGGTGTTTGTATTATCAAAATTCAATCTTGTCAGTACGTTTGATAACATTAGAAGACTGGGATCTTTTTACGCAGTTTCTAATGAATCCAGATTATCTGAGAATCCCAATACACTTGGCTTCATCTGTTTGTTTGGAACGATTGGACTGTTTCAGTTGTGGATAACCCATAGATGCAGTAAAGCTGATTTGTTTGTGATTGTTGGATTGATTTTAACAGGATTCTTAACGCTCTCCAGAACCTTTATCGTATGCTTGATGATTTTGCTGTTATTATTGATGTTCTCTATCAATGGTAGTACAAGGAAAAAAATCAGAATGGTAGCGAAAATCGGCGTTGCAGGAATTGCAGTTTCCTCTTTTGTTATTTATTTTATGCCCGATGCAATGGAAAAATTTCTGAAAAGATTCAGGGTTGATGACATTTCAAATAATCGCAATCAGATTTTTATGGATTATAATCATTATATCTTTTCAGACGTGAAGCATTTGTTTTGGGGATTGGGGTTGCAGAATTATCCTAATAGAATTAACAATATATCCATAGGTGTCCCACATAATGGAGTTCAAGAAGTTGTTTTAGTGTGGGGATTGGTCGGATTATTTATTATAATATTGTTTTTGTTTTCGTTATATTATACTGCTAAACGAACGAATAAAAATATCAAAATAATAAATTTTGTACCACTGATTATGATTTTATTAAAAATACAAGCAGGTCAATTTGTTTCGGGAAGTTTCAATATTGTAATGTTGGCAGTAGCTTACCTAAGTTTATGTCATGAATTTAGTGGAACTGAAAATGGTGAAGGTATATAAACGCCGGTAGGCGATTATATAAATAAAAAAAAAGGAGTGTAAAAAATGACACGAAAAGTAACAACCCGCGTGATAACCACAATCATGTCCCTTGTTATGCTCATGAGCGTTGTTCCAACACCCGCATTTGCATCCATTGCAAATTGGGAAGAGAATAACGTTGTTTATGACAGCACAACATTTGGTACAAATGGTTATTACAACGTAATCTCTAAAAAAGATTACGTACTCGTTCCTGGTGCAGCTGTTGAATCGGAAATCGTTCTCAACAATTCATCCGGAACTCGTAGACAGGTCATTCATGTAATTGAAGTTGATCCGTCTAACCCTGATGTATCCATCGTTCCGGGATACAATAACATTGATCAGGATTTGTCTCTGGAAGAAAACTGGGGACATCAGGAACTTACCGAAATGGCAAAGTATTACGAGAATAATCTCGGATACAACATCGTTGGTGGTATGAACACAGACCTTTATTACGACACATATGCGCCTCGTGTACTTGTGTATAACGGTGTAGATCTCAGCGTAAAGGGTAAAACATCACCTACATCTTCAATCCTTTATGTATTTCAGGATGCTGAAGGAAACATCAGTTGCGATGTAAAGGCATTCAATCGAGCTGACTTTGATTCTTATCTTTCAGATGGAACACTTCTTCATGCAGTAGGTGTATCATTTGGAATGGTAGTTAAGGATGGAGCGCTTGTTAATGCAAAAGAAGAGCGTACATCTGATCCTGCAGCTCGTTCTATGGTTGGTGTTAAGGAAGATGGTACACTTGTTATTTGTATGAATGATGGCCGTGGTGCGAATAACTCTGTTGGTTTCTGTAACTACGAAGAAGGAGAAGCAATGCTCGCACTCGGTTGTAAGTGGGCTGCTAACTGCGATGGTGGCGGATCCTCTACATTCCTTACAAAGCGTGTAGGTGAAGAAACCTTCACTATGCGTTCTGTACCTTGCGACGGTGCACAGCGTCCGACTGCACATGGTATTTTCGTTGCATCAAATGTTGCTCCAACCGGTGAACTTGATGTAATCAATATCAATTCAGATTATGATTATTTTGCACCTAACTCTGAATATACATTTGGTTCTGAAGCAATTGATACACACGGATATGCTATGGATATGCCTGCTGATGTAACATGGGCATTATCAGATGATTCATTCGGAATAATTGATAATGGAACATTTACATCAAACGGAACAAGCGGTGACGTAGAAATCCAGGCAATTTCTAATGGTAATGTGGTTGGTACAAAAACAATTACTATTGCTGATCCTGATGTTTTTGAGCTTTCTGCTGATTCTACAGTTGTTCCTTATTCAACAGCTGATAAGCCAAGAACAATCTCTATTCCAATTGTTGCTATGATTGGAGAGAGCTATGTTTACTATGATACAAATGCTATTCAAGTAACACTTTCCGATGAGAACGCAGGTACGCTTAACGGATTTAATTTTACAGCGACTGATGATACTTCTATTTCCGGTGTTACTATCACAGCAGAATATCTTTCAAACGGAACAAAACTTAACTATGCTGTTCAGTTTGGTAAGGGCTCCGAAGTTATTTTTGACTTTGAGGATGGTGACAAAGCAGGCTTCATGGGCTTTGAAGAAGCAAAGCAGTGGAGTCTTGACAATGGGGTATATAACACTCTCGTTGGTGATAAGCCTCTTGCAGGTCAGTTTAACGAGTACCTGAGCAGTGACACATTTACTACAACTGCTGAAGAAGGCGGTCAGGTCAGAAACGGAAACTATGCACTTGCATGGAAGCTGGACAACACTGATGCAGCTTTCGCAAGCTGGTCATATAATGTACTTTTCAACACTAACGAATCAATTGTTCTTCGTGATGTGGAAAACGGAAAGTTAGCTACTACACTTGGTATGTGGCTGTATATTCCTGAAAATGCATTCCCTGCTGCAGGAAAGGGCGTTGCTTTCCAGTCACAGCTTTATGCGAAAAATGCAGATGGTACTTATTCTTGTAAACAGGATCATTTTATGTTTACTTCCGCTGCAACGGGTTTGCAGACCAACCTAAACTCTGCAACAAATGCAGATATTCCTGAGTCCCGCTGGGTATATGCAAAAATTGATATTTCAAAATATGATTATCTTTGTACACCTGTTGCAAGTGATACAGGAAACACTCGTTCACCTTCATTTGTTCGTACATATGTAAAGCCTGATACTGCAGATGTCATTACTTTCTATATCGATGATATTACGCTTGATTATAGCTCTGCAGTAGATGACAGAGTGCTTCCGACAGTAACAGCTCCTACCTATTCTACATCTGATACAGCAATTTCTCTTAACAATGGTACTGTTATTAATGGAAATCAGATTGCATTCTCTGCAAATGTTTCCGACAATCTGGCACTCGACCTCACTTCCGGCAAGATTTCGGTTGACGGTGTAGAAGTTAAGTCCGCTATTTCCGGTGGTGTTCTTTCTTCCAAGGAAGATATTACTCTTGTTGCAGGTACACATACTGTTGCTTTTGAAGTGAAGGATGCACTCGGCAATCCTACAAAGCTCACAAGAACATTTACTGTTGCCGGAGATGCTGTAGTAGAGCTTTCCGGTCACAATAATTCCGGTGCAGCTCCTAAGGCACAGTCTGTATACTATGTAGATATCAATGTAGCTGATCTTACAAATGTTAACAAGCTTGTCGCAACACTCAAGCTGAACAATTCTAATGTCTGGGAAACAGAAGGTGCTGTTGTAGCTGAAGGCTTCAAGGCTGATTTTGCATACAACGAAGTTTCTGAGCTTCTGACTGTTACCGTTGAGGCTACTGATGCTTCAAAGGCAAAGGCACTTGATAAGACAATCGTAAGCATTCCTGTTCGTGTATGGACATTCGACCGTTACAACTATGTTACTGAAAAATATGATGATCCTACTAAATATGTAGATAATAGACCTGTTGTAAATGTTAAATGTGACGTCGTATACGGTGAGATTTCTCTCGCTGATAAGACAACATCTCCTTTCGGTGGTGCAATCAATGTTGCAACCGAGCTGACAACAATTTCTTCTCCTTATCATGTTCATGACGCTGAGCTTACAGTATTGAATGGTGATGCTACCTGCACACAGAACGGTTATGCTAATCGTACTTATTGTGAGACTTGTAAGTCTGTAGTTGATTGGGGCACAGTTATTGATGCTACTGGTCATAGCTATGCACTTGATGCAGAAGAATATTTATCATGTGAATGTGGTAACAGAATATCGGGTAATGGGCTTGTAAATCTTGGTGAAGATATTTATTATCTTATCGCAGACAAGGCATTAGGTGGATGGCAGAATATTGAAGGTGATGTATATTGCTATGCTGATCCTACAACAAAGAAGGTAGTAACAGGTGTTCAGACTATTAAGGGCCTGACATACACATTTGATGAGAATGGTGCGATGGTTAAGGGTGCTTGGGTTAAGAACGCAACCGGTATCAGATACAGTTATGGTCCCAAGTACTTTACTCGTACATGGAAGGTAATCGATGGCAATAAGTACTATTTCGGAACAGATTCCTATGCATATACCGGATTCCGCTCCATCCCTGTAAACCGTAATAATGTCAATGAAGGTATTTACTGGTATGAGTTTGATGAAAATGGTGTTTATATCAGAGATGCTGTTGATCTGAACGGAATCGTATCTGAAAAGAATCAGTTATTCTATGTTGTAAATGGTAAAAACTATTACGGCGGTCTGATGTTCATTGAAGGTGATTATTACTATGCAAGAACATCGGGCGAAATCGTTACAAATCGTAGCTATGGTATCACAAAGACAAACGACCTGCTTCCGAAGAAAATCTACACATTTGGCGCAGATGGTAAGATGACAAATCCTCCTGTTGTGAAGAATGGAATCGTAGAGGAAAATGGCAAGCTGTGGTGGTATGTAGATGATGTGAAGACATACGGCGGTCTGTTGTTCATTGAAGGTGATTATTACTATGCAAGAACATCGGGCGAAATCGTAGTAAACAGAACCTACGGCATCACAAAGACTAACGATCTGCTTCCCAAGCGTAACTATACATTTGGCGCAGATGGAAAGCTCCTGAATCCTCCTGCAGCTGATCCGGAGCCCGTTCTGAAGAACGGAATCATTGAGGAAGGCGGCAAGTTGTGGTGGTATGTAGATGATGTGAAGACATACGGCGGTCTGTTGTTCATTGAAGGTGATTATTACTATGCAAGAACATCGGGCGAAATCGTTACAAATCGTAGCTATGGTATCACAAAGACAAACGATCTGCTTCCCAAGCATAACTATACATTTGGCGCAGATGGTAAGCTTTTGAATCCTCCCGCATAACTATGTAAGGATGGTAGAGGGAACATAATGTTCCCTCTACTATTCAAAAGTGAGTAAGGAAGAAGTAGAATGATACAAAATTTGTTTAGAGTGATTTACGATTCAGAGTTTCGCTTTGCTGTATTAAGCAAGTACCATTTGCTTGGGTGGATGTCTGATGAAAAATATTTAAAAAAGCGTTGGAAATTGTTCTGTAATAGTGATTTGAATCTGGATAATCCCAAAACATATGCGGAAAAGCTACAATGGCTAAAGCTCTATGATAGAAACCCCGTTTATTCAACTATGGTGGATAAATATGAGGTGCGTCGTTGGGTTTCAGAACGGATAGGTGAAGAATATGTCATACCGGTTTTGGGTGTGTGGAATCAATTTGACGAAATTGATTTTGAAAAACTACCGAATCAGTTTGTATTAAAGTGTACGCACGATAGCGGTAGTTATTATATTTGTAAAGATAAGTCGACGTTTGATCTGAAAAAAGCAAAGAAGAAGCTGTCTAAAGCATTAAGGTTAAACTATTATAACAGAAGTAGGGAATTTCCGTACAAGAATGTAAAACCTCGTATTATAGCCGAACCTTATTTAGAAGATGAAAACTACGGAGAACTCCGAGATTATAAATTTTTCACTTTTGGAGGAGAACCCAAAATTCTCTATATAACGCAGGGTGACAGAACAAAAGGTGAAACAACGGCGGATTTTTTTGATATGGATTTTAATCATTTGGATTTGAAAATTGATCATGAAATGGGTGCAATTCCGCCGCAAAAACCTGTAAATTTTGAATTGATGAAAGAACTCGCCCAAGTGTTGAGTCAAGGAACGCCTCAAGTGCGTGTAGATTTTTATGAAGTAAATGGAAAGGTGTATTTTGGAGAGCTGACATTTTTCCACTGTGCAGGCTATTTTGAATTTACACCTGAATATTGGGGAGAAAAATGGGGTGACTGGGTAGAACTTCCGGAAATCAAATAAAGTTGTGGAGGGATAGCGTGTCAAAGCCTTTTTTTAGTATAATTATACCCGTGTACAATGCCGAAACATATTTGGTGGAATGTATCGAATCTGTTTTACATCAAAGCTTTCCGGATTTTGAAATCGTATTAATCAACGATGGATCCAAAGATCATAGTTTGGAGATTTGTGAACGATACGAACGATTACACCCACATAAAATAAAATGTATTAATCAAGAAAATAAAGGGGTTCTGACCGCCAGATGGACGGGAATTACTGCCGCTGAAGGAAACTATATTATGTTTTTGGATGCGGATGATTTATATCGATATGATACATTAGAACAAGTATATGCTTTGATTCATAAAGAAGATGCGGATATTGTAGTTTTTAATGCAGCGTTAGAGCAAGGCTTCATGAAACCGCTTCAAAAGTATTCCCGTTTGTTCTACGATATGAACCAAGCGGAAGATAAGCAAGCTTTTTATACATTGGTATGTGGGGGCCACGATCTTAATACTCTGTGGTCAAAAGCCATTAAAGAAAGCCTCATTGATAGATCCTATGATTATAGTTCGATTGCACACATCAAATTAGGTGAGGATTTGTTGCAGGCATTACCTTGGTTGCATGGTGCGAAAAGAATTGCACTAACCAATGAAATGCTATATTATTATAGGCAGAATCCAAATAGTGTGACACATTCTATTACTTTTCGGAATTATCAAAATGACATTGATTTCTATAATGAGTTAATCAAGTTTGCAGAAATCTGGCAATCTGATGTTAATACAGATCTACTGACTTTGATATGCAATAGAGTGTTAAATAATGTTTCGCGTGAAATAAAAAAGGCGATCATGTCCGATTTATCCTATGATGAAAAAGTCGAAAAATATAAAGAAAAATCAAGCAGCAGTTTTTTTAGAGAAAAATATAAAACTGCAATCAATATGGTAAATGGGTTAATAAACCGATACATATTGTGGGCTGTATATCATCGGTTGTATTGGTTGCTGATTCCATTGGAGCTGGGGGCTAAAATAAGAAAAGTGAAGAAAGCTTAAAGAAATATAGCATCATAAAAATGATAATAGAAACATTATGATTTTTCGAAGTTGTATTCTGAATATATTAAAAAAAGGAGAATATGATGGAAAACAATAATCTGCAAAAAAGACTTTCACCTCTGAATGTATGGGCGATTGCGTTTGGTTGTATCATCGGATGGGGTTCGTTTGTGAATCCTGGAAAAAAGTTTTTACCCAATTCTGGAGTAGCAGGTACAGCGATTGCAATGGCACTGGGTGCTTTGGTAATGATAATCATTGCATTCAGCTATGCATACATGATTCCTAAATATCCGAAAGCTGGTGGAGAATTTACGTTTGCCAAGGAGTGCTTTGGCAAAAATGCAGCATTTCTTTGTGGATGGTTCTTAATTGCTGCATATCTGACAAATGTTCCGATGAATTCGACCGCAATTGGATTGATTGTAGATGGAATTGATGGCAATGCAAATATACTGAAATTTGGATTTCATTATGAATTAGCAGGTTTTGAGGTATATTTAGGTGAAATAATTTTCGCCTCATTTATACTTATCGTGTTTGCATTGTTGAATATATTCGGAGTAAAAAAAGCTGGCATAGTTCAGACTATACTTGCAACCCTGTTAGTGGTATCCGTGTTTGTCCTTGCAATCTCAACGCTCATCAGCGGAAAAGCACAAGGCATCAATTTAGAGCCTGTTTGGGGATTTGATAAGGCAGCAGCAATAGCTGCAAATGCTACAACGGAGAATATCGGTACATATGCCAACACTGGCACACAGGGCGTCATTTCAGCGATCCTTGCAACATTTGCAATCGCTCCGTGGGCATATGTAGGCTTTGATGCGATTCCACAGGCTGCAGAAGAATTTAAGTTTTCCTATAAAAAAATAATCGGCATTATGATTACTGCAATTCTTTTTGGTTGCTTTGTGTATACATCAAATAATACGATTGCCGCAGCAGTGTTAAATAACTGGCCTGACAGAGTTATGGCAGGAGATTGGGTTCTGTTGGTCGCTGCGGAAGAATTAATGGGTGTATATGGTAAAATTATTGTCGGTATTGCGGTTTCTTGTGCAGTATTATCTGGAATCATGGGCTTTTATCTTGCTGCATCACGTTTGATGTATTCCATGGCAAGGGATTTTTATATTCCAAAAGTTTTTGGAGAAATTGATCCGAAGTATGGAACACCCAGAAATGCTATTATTTTCTGTTTGTTTATTTCACTTTCCGGTCCTGTTTTAGGAAGAGAAGCTCTGGGCTGGTTTGTTGATATGTCCGCAATAGGAGCGTCAATCGGGTTCTTTTTCACTTGTGCCTCCGCTTTGAAAATACATGTGAAAGACAGAGAAAAAAGTAAGATCTTTACCATCGCAGCTTGGATTGGTATGATTTTTTCCATTACATTTATGGTGCTTCAGTTAATCCCCATACCTGGAATCAAGGGCGTTCATTTTGGAAAAGAGTCCTATCTGATGCTTGTGATATGGGTTGTCATAGGTCTGATCTTTTATGGAGTTCAGAAGTATAAGAAAAATATATAAGAACAGTATTTGATGTTTTGCAGGCATTGCAAAAAGAATTTTACACCAAAAGTGACATAGGACACGTCATATTCAGATAGCTTGAAATGACGTGCCTATGTGTTTTAATTTAGTTGAATGTCTTGCTTGATGCAAAAAACATGACAAGGAAAAAGCAGTTTTTATCAGAAATAGGAGAATGAAGATGGATAATACAAAGAAAACAAAAACAAATAATTCTAATACAACAAATTCCAAACCAATTATGGTATTAAGCATTATGGTTGCAATATGCGTGATCATTATTATCATTCTGATGTGTCTGTTGCTGAAAAATCCTGATAATAACATGATGAATAATGCTTCAGATACTGCACAGAATGTGTCATCCGATTATACCGAAGCAAGTGAAATTATAATCGGAACACCTGATGATAATAGAAATTCAGTTGAAATCGATACGAAATATTGTACGCTTCTGTATCCGAAAGAGTGGGAAAATAATCTTCGCACAGAGATCGTGGATAAGGATGAATACAAGGTTGAGTTCTACGGTACGGTTGAAGAAAAATCGGAGCAGCATCTTTTTGATGTGATTTTCAACGGTTCTTCCGGCTATCACGTTGGTACATTAACAATGGATGGCGTGGAAGGTGTACAACTCAATATCGAGCCATATGAATCTGATTTTGATGACACATGGACGGATGAGGAAAAGGATATTATTTATGCAATGTCCGAGGATGTAAACTATATCATTGGTATGCTTGAAAATAGTGGTGCATTTGAAATCGCAGAATAATGTATCCTGATTATTGGTGAATGGGATCAATGCTTGTTATTTCGTGTTTATATTTGTACCGTTTTCAGTTGCAAAAGGAGAGCTATGGCAAAAAAATATATATTTATCAAAGCTTATTTTCAAAATAATCTCGGCGATGATATGTTTGTACATTATCTTGCCATGCGTTACCCGAATGTGAATTTCCTTGCGTATGCGAATAAGGAAAAAACTTTGACTTTCCAACATTTGAAAAACATAAGGTTTTCGTCATCTGTTTTTGTTTTTTTGGATAGAATTGCAAATAAGCTTTTAAAGAAACGAATTTGGAATCATTTGTTTGAAAAAAAAGCAATTGGAACGGTTTTTATAGGCGGCTCAGTGTTTATTGAACCACCTGATTTTCGCAAGCCGTCATCTTATTTTTGCCCCCAAAATATGTATTACATAGGATGTAATTTCGGGCCTTACCGAACACAGGCGTATTTGGATTTTATTCGTTATCGTATCGAAAAAGCAAGTGATATTTGTTTTAGGGATACTTTATCATACAACGTTTTTTCGGATTTACCCAATGTAAGAGTGGCACCGGACGTGTTGTTTGGTTATCCTTGTTTTTCGGAGAAACGGAATGGTGAAGGCATCGGCATTAGTGTGATTGCATTGGAACATCGAGAAGGTCTGTCTGAAAAAGCGGAACTTTACTATAAAGCGATTGCTAAAGTGATAGATTTTTGTTATGAAATGAATATTCCGGTAAAATTATTCAGTTTTTGTAAAGTAGAGGGGGATGAAGCAGCGATTCATCAAATCCGCGAAAAAGCAACGCACAAAGACTTCGCAACAATATGTTACAATGGAAATGTGAATGAGATTTTAGATGAAATCAATTCATGTGAATATATGATAGCTACAAGGTTTCATGCAATGATTATTGGCTGGTGTATGCATAAAAAGGTGTTCCCGATTGTGTACAGCCAGAAACAACTGTCTGTAATGAATGATGTTGATTATAAAGGAATGTATTGGAATCTGAAGGATGAATCATATGAATCCGATAACCTTTTGACAGATTGCTTAAAGGCTGAACGATATGGCGATCTTTCTGAAACGATTACGAAAGCAAATGCACAGTTTTCCGGATTTGACAAATTTGTTGAAAAGATGGAAGGTTTGAAATGAGAAAATTAGGCAAAGGTGTCGTTATTCTTCCGATGATCATCATTACCGCAGCAGGACAAATATTGACATTAGTGAAATCCACAATAGTGGCAGGTATGTTTGGTGCAACCACTATTTTAGATGCTTATAATTTTGCTAATAGCATAGCAACGTTTATATTCGGATTTGTTACTGCGGGGATTACATCTATCATTCTTCCTGAATATTCCAAAAAAAAGGACATCAGAAGTATTAATACATTTATCACTGTTTTGTACTTGGTGATCGGCATTTTACTTGCTTTTATGATACTCTTGCGATTCCCGATAATGAATCTTATGACGGGCAAGGAATCCGTTTTTAAAGAAGTTGCGGCAGAGTGCTTGATCATTCTACTTCTTTCGCAGCTAATGGGTTCAGTATCAAGTATTACTGTGGCGTATTTTCATTGCAAAGAGAAATTTCTTCTTCCGAAGGTGATTCATTTAGTATCGCAACTCTTTGTTGTTGGATTCTTGTTTTTCTGTAAGCATCTGTCTATTATTGAGTATGGCGTGATTATTGCAATAGGTTCTGCAATTAATTTTATAGTAGATACAACGCTTGCAGTAAAGGCAGGCTGGAGATTTAAGGTTACATTCCTGTTTTCGGACGAAACAAAGAGGATTTTCAAGTGTTTTGTTCCGATTATCTTTAGTACCGGAGTTTACAATCTATCCCATTTGGTGGACTCGGTTTTAGCGACATTTATAGGGACGGGCGGAATAACCGTTTTAGGATACTCATCCCAAGTTGCATTAATGGTGAACACAATTATTATTACTAACCTGCATACCTATGTTTATCCGAAGATTATAAAGAATATATATAACAACGGAAAGCAATCCTTCTTCTGGGATATTACGACAGTGCTTCATGCTATTTGTTGTTTGATGGTTGTCGGATTCTTTGTTGTTGGTCGTGATGGGGTTGAACTGCTGCTGTTTCGTGGAAAATTCACTTTAGATAATTGCAATAGTGTTTTTATTGGTGCATTCATTTACATTTTCGGACAGCAAACAAATTGTATCAGAAGTTTGATCTATCAGTATTTTTATGCAACGGGCGATACTTTGACACCGGCAAAGAATAGCGTAATGGTAACAATACTTAATTTGACAATCAGTTTTGTCTTAGTGTTTGTAATTGGCTTTTATGGAATCATTTTAGGTACTGTATTGGCATCTGTGATTTCTCTGTGTTTGATTATGTATCATTTCCGTCGGAAAATTGGTTTTTATAAAAGTATTTGGCTAATTACAAGAGAGTACTTTGGAAACATGACAATTATGATAGTTACGATGCTGTTGCTTTGGGCGTTGAAGAGATGCATCGTTATTGACGATTGTCTGGTCAGAATATTAGTTTGGGGATTATTAACAGTGGTTGTATATTGTGCATTGCAGTACATAATTAACGGCAAAAAGTATATTTCGACCATAAAATCGCTATAATGGAGAATGGTATGAAAACATTTTTAATCACCGGCTCCGCCGGTTTCATCGGCAGCAACCTTGTAATGGAACTGCTCCGAACAAACGATAATATCGAAATAATAGGTTTCGACAGCGTAAATGATTATTATGATGTATCAATAAAAGAATATCGTCTTGCAAAAATTGATGAGCTTGCGGCAACTAAGTTAAATTGCAAGTATACTTTCATTAAGGGAAATCTTATAGATAAGCCTTTGATTGAGCAGATTTTCACAGAGACCAAGCCTGACATTGTTGTAAATCTTGCTGCACAGGCAGGTGTTCGGCATTCTATAACAAATCCTGCTGCCTATATTGAATCAAATATAATAGGCTTCTATAATATTCTTGAGGCTTGCCGTAATCATCCTGTAGAGCATCTTGTTTACGCTTCATCTTCATCTGTATACGGTACAAACAAAAAAGTTCCTTACTCAACAGATGATAAAGTGGACAATCCCGTTTCATTGTATGCCGCAACTAAAAAGAGCAATGAACTTATGGCTCACGCTTATTCAAAGCTTTACAATATTCCGTCAACCGGCTTGCGTTTCTTTACGGTATATGGTCCGGCAGGTCGTCCTGATATGGCGTATTTCGGATTCACCAATAAGCTTATCAAGGGCGAAAAAATTCAGATTTTCAACTACGGAAACTGTAAGCGTGATTTCACCTACGTTGATGATATCATAGAAGGCGTAAAGCGTGTAATGATGAATCCTCCCGAAAAGAAAAATGGCGAGGATGGACTTCCCATTCCACCATACAAGGTTTACAACATTGGAAACAGTAATCCTGAAAATCTCCTTGACTTTGTTCAGATTCTCAGCGAGGAGCTTGTTCGTGCAGGTGTTCTTCCCGAAGATTATGACTTTGAAGCACATAAGGAACTCGTTCCCATGCAGCCTGGTGATATACCTGTTACATTTGCCGATACATCAGCGTTAGAGGCTGATTTCGGATTTAAACCAAGTACAAGCTTGCGTGATGGACTTCGTAAGTTTGCCGAGTGGTATAAGAAATTCTATATGTAATTTAAGATACATAATATTGCGATTGTAAGAAGTGATGTTATTAACTATGATTATAAGAGTAAAGATAGAAAATCTATTTGAAAATTTTAATTACGATTTTAAATTAACGAAACAGGAATTACGATTTTAACTGGAATTTTCAAGAAAAGTGCAGTCATAAAATACCCAAAATCTGAAATAAGCAGATATCAGGCAGCGTGATGAGAGAGTTGCTTTGAGGTTCTTAATGCCACAGGTGGTAGACCGCCTTCATTAAGGCAACACCGCGCAAAGTCTGCCTTACGGCTTGGCGGCACATCTACTTGCATATTTTCCACCATCTTGCACAGAAATTCCTTGCTGGGCGTCAGTCCAGCAAAGAATTTCTATACAATCTGACGAAAAGTCTGACTGCGTATCTGCACCGCCAACTCTGTGCGGTATTGCCTTATATTTTGGGGCAGCGTTACTGTTCGCAAGTTTGTACAGCCATAGAAAGCTTGCTCCAATATGTTTGTCAAAGAACCGGAAAGGTCAATGGTTGCAAGTCCGGTGCAATTCATAAAGGTATAGCTACCGAGTGTTTCCAGATTTTTAGAAAGCGTTATCGTACTCAGACTCGAACATTCTCTGAAGCACTCGCACCGATATATTTGACGCTGTCGGGAATTGTAATAGTCTTCAGATTCGTACATCCCCAAAATGCTTCGTCGTCAATACTCCTGACAGTGTCGGGAATCACCACGGAAAAAGTCCCGTTTCATTTTCAAAGCCACCAATCGACACAACAGGAGTATTATGAATGGTAGACGGAATGACAACAGACCCACTAGCACCGCTGCATTCCTGAATTGATACTTCACCCTGATAAAATTCGCAAAAATAATTTCCTACCCATTCATAGGTTGGCGGAGACATCCACCGCCATCGCTTTATCCTCTGTAATTTGGAACGGGATATAGGGAATTCCGATTGTCAGTGCAATTACTATGAAACGCTTGATTTTCTTCATAGGTATACGAAATAAACCGCATCAGCATCGTTCCGTATTATAAAACCAATTCAAAATAAAGCTCTGCACGGTCGTTGTCGTTATATTTTGTAGTTTCCTTGAATCCGGAGCTGCGATAGAGCTGCTGTGCCGCAGAAAACTGTTTTCTTGTATCAAGGCAGATTTTGTTATACTGCATCGTTTTTGCATAAGCAATAGCGTGATTCAAAAGCATTCTGCCATAACCTTTCCCTTGATATTCGGGTAAAACAAACATACGTTTCACCTCGGCAACCTTATGTTCAAGGTTGATGATACGCAGGGCGACTGTTCCAATCAGCGTTTGATTGTCGTACAAACACCAGAAGCAGCCGTCCTGCATATAATGCTGTTCAATATTTGCAATATCAGCGTGTCTGTCCATCGGTGAATACGGTATCCCAACAGCCGAAAAGCATTTTCCGAAAAATTCGTCAACCGCCTGCTGCATTTCTGCGCGAAAGATTTCTATATTCATTTACGACTCCTTTCGATCATACTTGTATCAAGCAAATGATTCACAGCCCCAACAACACTAAATTAAAACCCCATTGCAATGATCCACCTCATGCTGAATGATCTGTGCCGTCAAACCGATATAAGTTTTGACGCATGACTTCATTTCCAAGTTCTGATATTGCACCTTGATTGATTGATAGCGTTTACATTTTCTGGGACCACCGAGCAGCGACAGACAACCCTCCTCGGTATCGTATGTACCGTCCTTTTTGATGATTTCGGGATTGAGCATTACGGTATAGACAGGAAATTTCCCGCTTCCGTCAAGGAATGCAATGATTCGCTTTTTGACGCCAATCATGTTCGCTGCCATGCCGATGCAGGTTTCTCTATGTGCCATGAGCGTATCAAGCAAATCCTGCGCGGCTTGCAAATCCGCTTTCGTTGCATCAGCCGACTTTCCCGAAAGAAATATCGGATCGTGTATCAATTCTTTTATCATATTACTCCTCCTGATTGAACACTAAGCATCGTCACAGCTTTCACTGCGCAATCATTTTCTTTAATATTTCTTTATCTGCCGGGCAAAACTCGTAATTCGGGATTTCGTCTGTTGTGATCCATCGAATGTCGTTATGTTCAAGTTTTTGTGGTTCACCATCCGCAATCGTGGCATTGAACACTGTCAGATGCACAGTAATATCGGGATATTCATGAATCACATCCATGAATACATCCCAAACGGAAAGTGTGACAGCAAGCTCCTCTTGGCACTCACGAATGAGCGCATCCTCTTTTTGTTCTCCCGTTTCTACCTTGCCGCCAACAAATTCCCAAAGAAGACCTCTTGCCTTGTGTGCCGGACGCTGACAAATCAGAAACATTTCACCCTGCCGAATCAGAGCAGCCACTACTTCGACCATCAGAACTCCCCTCTCGCCATATTTTCAATACTCATATGTGCTATCAAAATTTCAGCTTCATAAACATAAAACTAATTATAGTATACTACGACTTTTACCATAAATCAATAGGCAATCAAAAAATGACCGAATTGCTTCTATTATTTTGCATTTTAAGGTACCAGTATACATAGCCAAAACAGGCACCGGAATCTATTCCGATACCTGCTTTTTGTCTGTAAACTTGTATGCAAATGAAAAAGATTATTGATGCCAATGCGAATTCATAAATTCAATCCGGCTTTGCAGCCACTCGGAGAGATATTCCGCTGCCTCTGACTGTGACTTGCATTGTTTCGCCTTAGCGCTCAGCTCCATTGCAACGCCCTCATCTTTTGTGCTAACGCCCCACCGTTCATCGTTGCGCGCAAATGCGTCGGCATATTGTTCGGTTGTCTCATGAAGCTGCTGCATAGCAGTATCGAACGTGCCGGCATCATATACAGCCGTCCATTTCTCGCGAATCATTTCCTGATACCAATCGGCATACATCAGCACGGCAAGCCATGGATTGATCGTTTCATATTCATTTCCATTGACATCCGGCACAATATTTGCCGCATAGAAGCCGGTACCTTTCGGACAGCGGCTCTTATTTCCAAGACCCGAATCAAAATCCCACGGCGCTTCAAAGGTCAGTTTTTTATCACCGGCCGCACTGAAATCAACGTCCATATAAAAACTGCTCCAATAGATATCCGCATCGCAGGTCAGCTCACTGATAATATACATATCAACAAGCGACTGCACATGAATCACCGCTTCAACCGCTTCCTGCGGCGTCATAGCATCCGTCGGGGTGATTGCAGAATAATCCTCATTAAAGCAATACGCTTGATTGTCATATGCAGCATGATACAGAATATTATACACATTGTTCACATAGGATGCGATGAAATCATGCTGTTCCTGCGAATAAATATCGCTCTTGATTGTAAAGCCGATATCCTTTTTGCGACCCCCACCATTTTCAGGCAGACAGGTCATTGTCTTACCATTGCCGCCCTCTCCGTCATACGGTGTCAGCGGTGCATTATTATTATAGTCAACATGGAATTGATACAGCGGTTCTTCATTGTAAAAATAGCCATCAAACTCAAGCAGATAGCCGATATCTGTTCCCTGATAATCGGTTACAGGCTCATTGATGCTCACTCGATCCGAATGTACCTGCAGCATATCGGTCAGAAGATACACACCCCAGTATGCACCGTTGATTTCTACCTCGACCAGCTCCGCTTCCGAAGCATACAGACCATCCGGTTCTAAAATCTCTCTTGCAAGATCAAGCGCAGTCTTATCACGAAGCAAGGATGCGTCCTTATAGCAAGCGAGCAGCAGCCAGTTTCTTGCATCAGAACCGCCGTCCCCTGCAAAGAGCCTCTGCTTTTCCGTGAATTTGATACGCAGCGGCTTCTTGGGATAATTCGTAGTCCAGTTACCGCGCACCTTTACCTCAGCTTCCGCATCCGTAAGCCGTACCCGACCATCCGGAAATGTATAGGACACCTTGCAAAGCTCTTTATAGGGCGCAGGCGGCATCTTGTAACCCGGCGTCCACGATGCAATCTGCTCGGATACGTGCTCCGCAACAGGCTCCGTCACAAAATCGAGCACGTCCGGGTCCTGATTGACTGTTTGAATCGAGATTGTCGGCAAGGAATATTTCGCAGTCTGTTCCGCATCATTCTGCTGCTCTGCGGCAGTAGATGAGGGTGATGTTGACATTACGGTTTCGCTGCTTTCGGCTTGCTTCTGTGTTGTGCAGCCCATCAGCAAGCATCCGACTGTCGCGATTACAACCCCGATTTTCCATTTTCTCATAGATGAACTCCTTTCATCGAAACATCCGATTCCATCGCTTCTCAGAACAGAATCAGTATACCATGAATGGCTCAAAATGTCAAGGTAATACTCCCCCAAATAAAAATCCGCGAACCATTGAGAGAGGTATTCATAAAGAAGTAAATCCAGAGAAGATTCAGTTTTCTTCTCTGGATTTTATTCATTATCTCACTGAAAAATTAAAATTTATAAAAGTAACGCTGTATTAAGTGCGATATATAGTTTGCCGAAATTATGGTTTGCATCATGGAGACCTTCAACATCATAACCGCTTGATTCCAGCACATCCCCTGCTTCAAGAAAATTATACAGCTCTAAACCGTAAAAATCACATAAAGCCTGAACTCCTGCCAATTCCATTTCAACTGCAATACAACCTTCTTCTCTACGCTTTTCAACAAGTCCAACGGTTTCTCTGAGCATAGAATCCGTTGTCCACACCTTACCTGACACATAAGGTATGTTTAACTTATCGAATATAGCAGAAAGTTTTTTGCTATTTTTAATTTCAATATAATCAGCCGGCTCAGCATAGTAATAAGAGCAACCTTCACCGCGATAGCTTTCTGTGGGAACAATAAATTTACCCTCGGTTTTTTCTCTGTCAAGGCTTCCGCAGGAACCAAACATAATAAACTTTGTAGCGCCTGTCTGCCAATAAGCTTCATAGCAGAAAGCGGAAGCAAGTGCTGAACCTATGCCAGTTAAATAAAAAGCAATATCTCTGCCTTTATAATTCATTTTATAGATAGTGATATTTCCATTGCAAGAACCCAGAAATCCTATTTTTTCACATTCATAGGTATCAAGCAAATGATTGTGTATATCTATGGAAAAGATAATCAGACATACGTCTGCAATATGCCTTGGCTCGCC
>JAZNTW010000117.1:0-31327 GCA_045591925.1 Oscillospiraceae bacterium | reverse complement strand
GCGGCACATCTACTTGCATATTTTCCGCCATCTTGCACAGAAATTCCTTGCTGGGCGTCAGCCCAGCGGCGTCATTTCTATACAATCTGACGAAAAATCTGACTGCGTATCTGCACCACCAACTCTGTGCGGTATTGCCTTTACTTGCTCTGCTCGGTAATTTTTGATACCTTGCACAGCTCAATTCTGTGGTTGCGGACTTGCTGCAACTCGATATGCAGACCATCGCTGTCGAATGCTGTTTTGGTGTTGTCCTCCGGGATGGAGCCGAGCTTTCCGATGACGTAGCCGCTGAACGTGTCGTAGTCGTTGGTTGGCAATGTGATGTTCAATGCGGCGCAAACGTCTGTGAGTGCGGTCAGTCCGGGGATCGTCCATGCTTGTTCACCGATTTTTGTCAGAACTGGTTCATCATCGTCGTTGTTGAAATCACCGACAATTTCTTCAAGCAAATCGGTGATGGTCAGGATGCCTGCCATGCCGCCGTATTCATCTACAACGATCGCGAAGTGCGACGATTTGTTTTTGCGCATTGTTTCAAAGACCTTATCGGCTTTTGCGGATTCCGGTACGAAAAATGGTGTGCGGACGGCGTTTTTGTAGACGGCTTTGCGGTTGGTTTTGTCGGTACGATAAAAATCGCGCGCGCAGAGGACGCCGTTTACTTCGTCAATGCGTTCGCCGCAGATGGGGTAGAAGGCGTGGGGTTCTATTTCGAGCGTTTCGCACCATACGGAGAGATCGTCCGATTCCCAAAGCACGGTAACATCGGTTCTGTGCGTGCAAATGGTGGAGGCGGTGAGATCGTCAAATGCAAATACATTTTTGATGATCTGATTTTCTCCGGCATTGATGGTTCCTTTTTCTGCGCCGGCGTCTGTCATCATCATGATTTCTTCTTCGGTGACAGCGTCATCCTCCTTGTTGGGGTCGATGCCGAATATACGGAGAATGCCGTTTGTGGAGACATTCAGCGTCCAGACAAGCGGCGCAAAGGCGACCTGTACGAAACGAATCATACCTGCCATATTCAGGGACAGGGTTTCTGCGTATTTCATGCCGACGCGCTTCGGCACCAATTCACCGAATACGAGCGTCAGGTAGGAAAGCAGCAGCGTGATAACAACAACCGATATCGGGCGCAAGACGCTTGCCGAAACCGAAATGCCTGTTTTTAGAATTAAATTTGTCAGCGCGTCTGCGAAATTATCAGCTGCGAACGCGGCGCCGATGAAGCCGGAAAGCGTGATTGCAACCTGAATTGTCGCCAAAAATCGTGCCGGCTGCGAGGTGAGTTTTTTGAGCGTGATCGCTTTTTTATTGCCGGACGCTGCCATCTTCTCCAGCTTGGTGTCGTTCATAGAAATTGTTGCGATTTCCGCACAGGCGAATACCGCGTTCAATGCGATTAGAACCAGTTGTAATAAAAGCTGCCATACCATAGCGGTGAGTCATCCTCCATTTATATATGTAATTGGGTTGTGTTAAGCCTTTAGCTTGTAGGTGTTGCATGAGGGATCGCCCTTGACGGCGATGATTCCCTCGGTAATCATTCCCTGCAAAATCGTCTCGACCTGCTGTAGATTAAGGTCAAGCAGCTCGGCAAGCTGTTCGCAGGATGCGCTTGTATGCTCCGTCAGATACGCAATGACCAAGCCTTTGCTTGCAGGGAGCTTGATGCTTGTTGCGGAGCAGGATTCGGGTTCGGTGCTTTGTGCGGGGTTATTTGTCAGCGGAAGCGACAGGATGATGCGATTGGGTTCGATTGCCTGCCGAATGATCGGCTTGCTCCAGCCGCGCTGTTTCCAGATATACAAAATATCTGGAATGCCGCTGCCGGTGCATTCGCTGACATTGATGAGACTGAACATCTTCATCAGGATGCTGTTTCGCGGATCGGACATACCGCCTGCGTGCGCTTCATCGACTTCGATACGGAAATCTCCGGGGTTTGACATGATGATTTCATTGGGTTGGTTGATGATTTCAACGCCCGTACTCCCGTAGTAATCCGCATTGACAAGACAATTTACCAATGCTTCTTGAATGCCCTTGTGAACAGCTGTGCTTGCTGTATCCGGTTGCGCGTTTAAGCTGTGCATCAGCTGTTCGGAAACATGGGAGAAGAAGTCGAATACATTGCCGCTCCAATCGCCGGATGATGAGGTGAAATGCTTTGGCTGCTGTGCGTCATTGGATTCCTCGCAATAAGCAAGAGAATAATCCGGATATTCCCGCAGGATTTCCTGCTCATAGCCGAACATCAGCAAGCCGGCGGCGGTCGGATGTGTTTTTTCATCTGTTCCGATACAGGTCGCGCCGAGCTGCATCAGAAAATCGGTGCTGTTCAGTGCGTTCCATGTATGATTGGGGTTTATATGTGCAAGCTGCTTGCGGTAGCGCTGGATGCTGTCCGGGCAAAATACAGAATCGTCCATATTTTCCAGTGCGATCATATCCTGCGTATAGACATCGGCATCTCGGCGCATTGCCTGCAATTCCTCTGCGGTACAGCGGTGGTCTCCCTCGCCGTTTCGCTTGTAGGCGCCGGATGTGGGGTTTCCGTCCACGAATACAGGCTGATCACAGCGATGCGCGCGCGGCACTTCAATCACGATAATGCGATTGCCGTTCACGGTTTCGATGCGAACGTGCCGGCTCGTGAGCAGATTGACGCTTACCTTGTTGGGCGTATTGATGGCTGCCCAGAACGCCTTGACCATCGCTTCGGGGTCGGGCAAATCAACTGTGTGGAATGTTTTATCCCTGTATTCTTCAACGCCGAGCAGAATGACGCCGCCCAATGTGTTTGCGAATGCGGAATAGGTTTCCCATATGCTATGCGGCAGTCCGCCAAGCGCTTTCTTTGCTTCGATGCGGTTGTTTTCGGTATATTCTTCGAGATGGTTCAGATCTATCATGACGGCGACCTCCTTTTTCTGCCGGGCCATATGCTGCATCTCTATACTATTATAACATATTTTGCCGGATATTGCAATGGGCGTAAATACGAAATATTTTATATGGTGCCATATGACTGTGTGCATTTTTTGAATGGCTTTGATTATGTTCTGTGTGTATACGGCGTTGATCGCGTTAATGGCAAATGTGATAAATTCCATAGCCCCCGTTTGTGCAGATAGCCGTGAATGCGAACACTTTTTTCAAAAAATCTCTCGAAAATATTACAAATCGTATTATTTTCAGTTAAATCGTCAGCGAGTATCATTATATTGTGCCTAAAAATACAGCAAGATAATACTATGTCGCATAATAGTTTTATTATACAAAAACATACAACAAAAATTGGTATCATTGCACCAATCGTCATTTTTCGTGAAAAGATGCCCAAAAAGTAGTTGACAATAAGCAAAAGTTATGATATAATTGAGGAAACGAACGGGAGATTTGCTTGAGCGCGGACAGTGAAAAAGTGAATATCTTGATCGAAGTGCTTTGAAAGAAATGTTGAATTGATTATACGAGATGTAAATTGCTTTTGTTTTATAACTGAGCGATTACATCGCAATTTCAGAACCGAATGTCAGAGCAAAGATGAAGAAAAGGATACGAATATGACGGAGAAAGAACTGCGAAAACTGAAAAAATCGGATTTAATAGAGATTCTCTATTATCTGAGTCGGGAAAACGATGAGCTAAGAGAAGAAAAGGATAAGCTGAATGCAAGATTGGACTCGCTGATTGAAAAAACATTCGCGAGTGCCGCACAGGTGGCTGAAACAGCCGAGACTGTGACGGAAACAGTTGAAGCACCAGCAGAGGATTCTGCAAACGACAAAGTAAAAGAAGAGTGAGACAATGAATGAAGCAAGAAGAGATTTACCAACGACCGCACAGTTTGAACAGGAACTGAAACGTCTGCGGTATCGCGAACGATTCATCAAATCAATCTGGAGCACAACAAGTTCCTTGGTTGTAGTTTCTGCAATTACAATCATTATTTCCGTAATGCTGCTGCCGGTTCTGAGAGTGACCGGTACGAGCATGACGCCGACGCTGTATAATGATGAAATTGTACTGTGCAATAAGCTCGCCGACTATAAGCAGGGCGATATGATAGCATTCTATTATAATAATAAGGTGCTGCTAAAGCGAGTGATTGGCACAGCCGGCGACTGGATAGACATTACAGAGGATGGAACGGTTTACGTCAACGGCGAGGTTCTTGACGAACCTTACATTGATGAAAAGGCGCTCGGTGAATGTGATATTGATTTACCGTATCAGGTTCCCGAAAGTCGAATTTTTGTGATGGGAGATCATCGTGCGACTTCCATTGACAGCCGAACGAGTATGGTTGGCTGTATCGCTGATGAATATATCATCGGCAAATTGATGTTCAGGGCTTGGCCTTTTGAGGCGATTGGCCCGCTATAATACGCAGCGTTCCAAATAAATTTTGAATGAGAGGTGATATCTGTGAAAGAGCTGCAGAATTTCGTTTATGGACATATAAACGCATTGAGAAATCATAAGAGATATCTTGCTATCTTAACAGCACTTTCTCTGCTTGTTTCTTTTATGGTTTCGCTGATTCTCATTGAACCTGCGGATAGTATGGCCGGTGTTCTTATTTGCGGCAAATCGGTTCATACGCATGGCGCTGAATGTTTTGATGAAAACAACGCTCTGAATTGTGTTCTTGAAGAACACGTTCACACAGAGGATTGTTACGATAAAGGTTATATCTGGAAGCTGGATTTGGCTGCGCTGGGAAACAACGGCAACGATGAAAACATCGACCTCTATAACGCCGGTTCCGGTGTGTATGATGAAGCAAAGGGAATGTACGGCGCGGTTGACGCACACAAGAAAGTGAATGCCGAAGGTTATTATAACCCCGCAACGCTTCCGCTTTATACGCTTCTGTTCGGCGAGGGCGAGGATCACTGGATGCAACCTGATCTGACACTTGATCAAAACCTCCAGATCGCAAACGAAGAATACTTCTTAGGTTATGCGAGTGACTTCTGTGCTTTCATCGAAAGTGACTTTGAAGCATTTGACGCTGACGCAGAAGGCAGAGTATTTATTGGCGGTAACTTGATGTTCTACGGAAACCCTGAGGTTGGCGAATGGAACTATCAGGTTGGCGCAGGTGACTTTGGTCACTTTATTCCGATTGCGAGCACCGATGAATATCGTGGCGTTAATGGCTTTGCTTCCGGTATTATCGGCGGTAAGGTTTATCGCTTGGGAACATTGTCCACAGGTTCAACCGAAACGGTAAAAAAAGGCAAAAACCTGCCGCTGCCTGCCGGAAGACCTGCAAGACACGTTTCCGGATACGATATTTATGTGTACCCTGAGGAGGGCTTGTATAAACGATTCGTTATCGGCAACATCAGAGAGTCGCTTCACCTTGATGAAGACTATCTGGTTTATGGCGATGAGGAAAAAAAGGACATTCCGTATGAAACCGTTTGTGACCATAAGTATTATGATCACGAATGTAAGTATTGCGGAATCGCAGATTTGGACACAATTAAGAACGAACACTCGTATTTGAAAGAAGTCAATGAGCTTGCACAATTCTATCAGTATGATGGTGTAAGCACGCTGCTCGAAAAGTCTTTTGATACACTGAGATCCCGTTCATTGAGTCTTGGTTCTATCGACGCGATTGAAGTCGCCGTAGAAAACAACAAGTTGGTTCTGGACGCATCTAATGTGGACCCGGATACCAAGACCGTATACTTCAAAGTCAATGAATGGGCTGCTCCCGGTGAAATCGAAATTATAGTTCCGGAAAACAGAACTACAAAGGGAACTAGCAGATATACGAACAACGGCGAGACGATTACAGAGCTTGATCTGAATATTATTGTTACCTGCGACGATAAAGCGATAAATATCGGCGGCGCAAAAACAACGGTTACGATTGACGGCGGTTCATCGTATCAGATCAGCAATAACGGCAGCAACGCAACGAATAACCATCCGCTTTCTTCTAATATTCTCTATAATTTCCCCAATGCAACAAGCGTTCAATTTAATGGCAACTGTAACTTCAACGGAACCATCATGGCTCCGAATGCAAACGTAAAATCCGCAGAAAGATGTCCGGGTCACCTTTCGGGTGCTCTGATTGCGAAGTCGTTCTACGGCGGTCTTGAATTTGGTTACAGACCGTATCGTGGCGGCGCTGACATCTTCGGTATGGTTTCCGGATACGGCGTCCCCGTCAACAAGATTGACGAGGGTGGCTCGATTCTTCCGGGCGCACTGTTTGCAATTAAGAAAGACGGTAAGTTCGTTAGCTTGTTTGAAAGTGGAAGCGGAACGAACTTCGCAGCACTTCCGTCCAAGGTCGATTACAAAGGCCAGTATCGTCAGGAATATGTATCGCAGGATGAAGCTACGACAGACAGACCTTATGCCGGTACAGCAGTGAACGGCGAAAAGCTCACTGCACCGCTTTCATTCAAGTTATACAGCGATTCGGCTTGTGGAAATCAAATCGCCTATAACGAGTATGATGTGGATGAAACAACTAAGGCAATGAGATACGAGCCGGGCAATATCGTAACATTCTATGTCAAGTCGGATCAGCCTGTAACGATTGACAGCAACGAGAATTTTATTGCAGAGTCTATAGATGGCTATACGCATAAAATTCAGATGATTAAGCCTGTCAATGGCAATTTTGATATCACAGTGAGAAACGCTGCTGATAGCACCAGCGCAAAGACTGAAACAGTATACACTGCCCCGACGATGAAATTGACAGTATCTGCGCAAAATAATGAATTTCAGGTTGGTAATCCGCTTACATTAACGCCTGCCGATGTTCCCGGTTGTGCAAGTACACTTTACTATCAGTATTTTGCGAATGGTACTTTGATGTACGAGGGCTATAAGGAGGGGGCATATGAAAATTATGTGCCGACGGCTCCCGGTAACATCATTTATAGTGCTAAGGCATTTGTAAAAGTTGGCGACAACTATTACGAAGTTGCACAGGGTGAAGCTCCAAAGGTCGAAATTAAAGACCGCAACTTGTCTGAGGTCGGTATTACAGTTGTAAATTCTCAGAATCAAGACGTTGACGCGATCACTTCGGGTGAGGAATTTAAAATAATAGTAAATAACTTACCTGATGGCGCAACGGTACAGTATTACTTTGAAAACACTTTAAGACCTCAGGGCGATAATGTAGCAAGCTTTACGATTGATACGGATAGTATCGCTGGAAAAGAACTCCCGGTCAAAGTGGTAATTACACGCCTCAATGCCCAGAATGAGGAGGAAACTGTTGAGCGTTACGACACAATCACCGTTAATTTCAACCCCAATGACGGCATAGCATTTGATAATGACTATGACAGAAACAGAACCGTGGATTTGAATGATACAAACTATGTTGTTGATCAGAATCAGAATGGTGTCCTGAATTTTGGCTTAATTAACGGCGATTATTACAATGGCGCAACAGTTACCTATTACTTCAACAACAGGCAGCTTGAGGGCAATACAGTACCGAAAAACACAGTTGGCGACGGTATGCCTGTATACGCAATCCTCAACGTTAAGGGCTTGGAGAAAACGCTGACCGGAAATTCTGTTACCGGTAAATACAGCGATAGTCTGGGTGTAACGATCACGCAGGGTCCATACATCGAAGGAAGCGACATTGGATTGGAATTACAGAATGCGCCGAGCGGTGCGAAGGTAATCTTCAAAGCTTATGATTCTAATAACAATGTGATCTGGACATCTAATGAAGAGACTGTACAAAGTGATGGCAAGTGCCCGGTCACTTATACGCCTGACAGAGCAGACCATATTAGCATCAGAGCGTTTATGAACTTTGCCGGCAATGCCGAAAGAGAAATCTGGGGCGGTAACTTCCCTGTTAGCGCGATACCGGTAACCGGTGAAATTACAGTAAATCCGAACCAGACCAACACAGGTAATCCGGTCGAATTAAGAGTATACGGTGCTCCTGAGGGTGCGAACGTCCGAATCGTTGTAAGAGATCAGTATGGCAACGAAGACAGATCGTACTCCGGCGTCGCGGACGAGGCTGGTAATTATGTAATTACAGATTACGTCCCGACCAAGGCTAGTACCTATACCGCTTACGCGACAATCACGACAGCAAACGGCTCTCCGAGAGAAGTGCAGTCTTCGTTCCTGGTAAGAGAAAATACCACGACGCTTGCAGGTAACTTGAGAGTGGTGCAAGAAGGCGATAAGCTGAATATCTATGTTGAGAATGCTACCGATGGTGCAACTGTTAGAGTGTATGTGAATGGAGCGGAATGGACTTCCGGAGCTATCAACAATGGCGGCTTCCAGAACGCATATAATATGACGAATGATGGTGGCTACAAAATAAGCGCTGTTCTTGAAAAGAATGGTCAATCACTCAACTTAGGTGAACAGTCATTCACAAAGGGTGCTCAAATCACTGGCGATATTTCATTCAATAGTAATGGTGAAGCGGACTTCAATCCGGGTAAAGACCTTACCGTGAATTTGGCTGTGAGTGGTGCTGATGGTAAGGTCGCGACGTTTGATATTTACTATTATGGTGTAGAAAACCATGTTGGCAGTGGAACGGCAACTGTTAATGGCGGCACTTGTTCCTACACATTCCAACCGGCAATCAAGGGCGACCATCTGATCATTGTTTCGATTGACGGTGTTGCTGTTGCACAAGGCAAGGTTAGAGTCAATAGTGTATTCTCTCTTGATGCAAGCCAATATGCAGGCGGAAGCACTGCGACAATTACGGTACATGATACTAGTGATTTGATCGCTGAGGTACAGCAGCTTACGATTGCCGGAAATGCTGTAGATCAGAATGATATTACAATCAGCGACAATCTAGTGAAGATCAATTTGTTATCCTATACCGGCGAATTTCCGCTGTATATTAGAATTAAACACAAGGGCGGCGCGATTACCGAATGGAATTCCACAATCAAAATTGTGGATGCGGCTCAGGCGCAGAGCTTGCCGAGGTCGATGTTTGCTTTGGGCAGAGGTCTCAATCTTCTGGCAGATGGAAACATTGATCCGTCTACGGTTGACAATTCGCTGACAATCAAAGGCGAGAACAATGAGGAAATCCATAGCGCAAGATTGTTGTTCCCGACTGCGATTGATGAAACGCATCCGGGCTTTACCCTGAAAGCAACATTTAAGGGTGCAGACGATGCAGACGGAAACATAATAGAAGAACGATATTACACAAAAGAGAATTTGGGTAATACTCCGACGTATCTTGATATTGATTGTCCCGATAATACGCATGAAATCGTATTGACAGCAACAAGCGGTTCGATTACGATTGACAAATGCTATCCGACATTCGTAAAGAGCGAATACAAGATTCACAAAACACCTGCAATAGGCTTCGAATTGCAGCCGAATGTTGAAAAGGAAATCGTTCTTGAAGATTGGGCAAGGGTACTCGATACGCTGACACTCCACTTCGCAGACGGAAATCAAGGCACTGTATACTATGCTTTGGTAACCGATGATGTAGCGGCAGTTCCGGAAATAAAATCGGCTACGATTGAAAACGGAATCATAACAATCTCGAACGAAACCGGCGCAAATATCACCAAAATCAGAGTTTATACCACAGAGGCTGATTCGCTGACTGTCACAGAGTACAATATCAGTGCTTTCATTGGTGAAACACAGTACTCGCCAGAGCAGCTGAATGCCTTAGTAAACAATGATTTTGACATCATCAACAATTATACATTGGTTGAGCAGCAGGCTCCTGCTGGTTACTTCAAGGAAAACAGCGTTTATACCATTGAAGTAAAAGAAACGATTAAGCTCAACGAACTCAATAATAACGGAAATCCTGACATCGTCGTTACAACGATTACGGTAAGGGATATGAACGACGTAGTCGTAATGAGCTACACTGTTGAAGCAAACGATGATAATAATGGTGAAACAAGAAATCTGACGCTTTCCGATGGCAGTGAATTTACTGTATCAAAGGATGCGGACGGAAATCTGACAGTTACGAGCGGAGAAAAGACACTGCCTTGGATCACAACCGAACCCGGATTGCGCGAGGCAAATGGAAAGAATTATTATTTCGATCCGAACGCAATGATGATTGTTCCTGTTCCGGATCCGATTACCTACAAGAACAATTACGGTCTTTTGTTCAAGAAAGTCGATATCAATGGCGCAACAGTCAATAACGTTGATATTGAACTCAGGAATAACTCCGGTGTAGTGGTCGGCAGCGATATTTGGTATTGGGATAGAGAATCCACAGAGTGGCTGATCGACTATACCAAGCTCACAAAGGGTGATGAGTATACATTCGTTGAAACCTTTGGAGGTAATAAATACGACCTCGCGGACAATATTACTTTCAAGGTATCCGGCGATAATCAGATTACCTACTGGATAGGCTCGGAAACGGAAAAGGCGGTTACGCTTGATCTTACGAAAGACCGTGTCATCCGAATGGAAAACAAACGCATTGTAGGAGTGAAGCCGAGTCTCACAAAGACGAAAATTGATGGTACTGTCATTAAGGCGACCGCAACATTCGCTCTTTATGCAGAGGATGGCACTGAAATCTTAAACCCTGTAACGCTGGATGAGAACGGTTATGCACAATTTGATTTCAGCGAATACGAAGCCAAAACAAAGGATACCCTTTATGTTGAAGGCGGTTATCTCAAGCCCGGCAAATATTATCTCCAGGAGCTGACAGCACCGGAGGGATTTGAAGCCGCAACCAGATCGTTCTATTTCAATGTTGTTGAGAAAGCCGATGGCTCCTACGAAGTCGTGTCTTGTGATGGTGCATCCATTGAAATGGCATGGAGTACCGATAGCAAGCCGAATTACAAAGTAGACGAAGTCATAATCTACTATATCGACGGCACATCTAAGACAGCCAGAGATGTAGCAGTGACCGGCGGACAATATTGGTATACGTTTGATATCGAAAGTGCTGGACTTTCGCCGAACAATGTCATAGGCATGAAGATTAAACTTAGTGGCAATGATGAAGGCGATAAAAAGTTCATGGTTCGAAACGGTGACGGCGACGAAATTTGGGGCGCAACACCGGATGCTCAGTGGGGCGATTACACCAATATGAAGCCGAGGCCTGCTGATGCTGAAAATCCGTACTACGAATTTGGTACGATTCCGACCGAGGGCGAGCAAATCGACCACGGCCCGTTAATCACGGTCAGCAACAAAAATGACATCAAGATTTCGAATGAAGAAATCAAAACAACGATGGATTTGCGTGTTGACAAGAAGTGGATTGGCGATAACGGCATTCCGGAGCTGCGTGTACCTGTTACAGTGAAACTGCAGCAGAAAACCGGTTTAGACGGTACTTACGCCGATTACCCGAACGGTGGAGCAACGCTGAATAGCGAAAACGAGTGGTACTATGTTTGGGAAGACCTGCCAAGATTCGTGAATGGCGAAAATGCTGATGGCGGCTTGTACTACTACCAAGTCATCGAAACATCAACTGTTACGGGCTACGAGTCTACGATTCAGGGCAAGGACGTCAATTCCGGTGGAACGATTCTGGTCAAGAACACAGCGGATAACATTGATATCCCTGTGACGAAGACTTGGAATTACAATGGCTATGACGTTCTGGAACCCAGAAGAATCAAGGTTAAGCTGCAAGTAGATGTGGACGGCAATGGTAATTGGGTAGACGTTCCCGGAAAGGAACTGCAGCTGACACAAGGCAAGGGCTGGTCTGGTACATTTGAGGGTCTGATTAAGGGCTACAAATACCAGGTAGTCGAAGTCGATGTACCGTTTGGTTGGGAAGTATCCAATGGTGCTCCCATATCAACTAACGGTGAGTCTAACAATGAAAATGTTGATAGATTCACAATAACGAATACATTCGACATCGCCGAGGGCAGCCTTGCATTCCAGAAGCTCTGGAATAACATACCGCAAGACGCGAAGAAGCCTTTCGCAATCTATCTTGACTTGTATCGCTCGGTCGTCGCACCGTCTTATACGGAAACGGATGCACCGTGGACTGATACAGGTGAAGGTAAGAATCCACAGGGTACAGACTACAAGAATGACTATGCGAGATTATTACAACACTCACTTTACTTCTATGACGCAAATATGTGTGGTGATGATGTATCTGAAAAGAGCGGTCTCGCATGGCGTGCAAATTGTCACACAGAGGATGAAGTTCCCGGAGGCTACCATGACGCGGGAGACCACGTAATGTTTGGTTTACCGCAAGGCTATACAGCTTCCATGCTGAGCTGGATTTATCTGGAATTATTCAAGGATAGTACAATAGATGAAGCTGATAAAGCGCATCTGAAAACGATTCTTGACAGATTCTATGAATTCTTCGAAAATTCGGTGAAGTATGACCGGGATGGCAACATCGTAGAGATTCTTGTTCAAAAGGGCGACGGCGACGGTGACCACGTTGAATGGGGACCGCCTGAGCTCCAGAGCAAAAAGACAAGAACGATGATATGGAGCACACTGGGCAGCGATATTGCATCTGAATATGCAGCGGCTCTGGCAATGGGTTACATGAGCTTCCGTGATACGGACAAAACAAAGTATAACAGCTATCTTGAACTTGCTGAAAAGCTGTATGCGTTCGCAGAGGGCACCAGTCATTACGCGAATGAGTTCTATCCGGGCGCAGGCGGCGACGACGATAAGAAGTTGGCGGCGGCTTGGATTTACGCAGCGAAAAAGCTCAGAAACGATTCAGTATTAGATACAGAAGACAACCTGAAAAAATACAAAGATGCAAGAACAACGACAGCTGGAAAGCTCCAGTGGGACGGCGTTGACCTTGCAGCGGCAAGTGCAACAGCTTATGATACAGGTAATTGGGAGTCGGTCGTAAATTGGATCAGTTCGAATTATACGAACAAGGACTTCTATACCGATCATGAGTGGGGTACTGCTCGATTCAACGCAATCGCTCAGACAGCAACGCTGATCGCTGCAAAGCATCTGAAACAGCAAGCACAAAATGAGCAGGATGAGGCGAAGAAGAACGAGTTGAACACGAAAGCCGATAGCTTCATTAACTGGGCAGTCGATCAGATGAACAAGATTCTGGGCGAAAACCAGTGGCGAGATACGATCGTAAAGGTCAACACGCCGACTTCGAGTACCTACGGCGAATGCGAGGGCGGTACGGTTGTCGATACGAACGGAAAGATTTGCTTCGTCACAAACTTTGTTCCGGATGGCTTTGATGTTCCGACACCGCAGGCACCGCACCACAGAGCAGCTTCCGGTTGGGACACACATGAAGAGTACAGACTGAACTGTGGTTATGATGAAGACGGTTACACGTTGATTGGTGCATTGGTTGGCGGCGCTCATAAGCTTACGGGCAACGGCATCCATACCGAACAGCCGCAGATGACTGATTATCACCATAATCACCCGACATCCAATCATAGTTACATTGATGATCTTCACGATTATTGCTGTAACGAGGTTGCGATCGACTATAACTCAGGTCTTGTCGGTGCGGCAGCAGGTTTGTATTACTTCTTCGGCACAGGCAAGCGTTCTACGAAGATTGAGGGCGTGAAGTTCGGTAGCTACGGTCTGACAATGCCGTCAGGCGATATCCAGTCTCCTGTTTACAGTGCAGGTACAGAATCCGGAAAAGAAACCGAATCTCAATCCGGCTCTTCTCAGTCGTTCAACGCTATGAAGCAGACAAGGGTTAATGTGTTGGGGGATGCAGCCAATTTGGTTGACACAATAGTTGCTTCTAACGATACAATGCCATTTAAATCATCTGTTAATGGTCTTGAAAATATTACATCTATTGAAATCGAATTTGAAAACGAATCAAATGGTTACAATGGATATATTTCATTTGTAAGCGGGCAAGATTATGGAACTTCGTTTGGTTCTGAAAAATGTAATAATCATGTATTCACATTAACTGATGGTATACCTACTAAAATTAACTATATTCAAGTAGGTAGAAACTATAGTAATGTTAATGTTAAAGAGATACGTTTCTATTCGTCAAGTGGCGGCACAACACCACCACCATTCGCAGTAGAACCAGAATCAGTTTCAATCGCTGTAGATAGCAGTGCTACACTCACAGCTAACAGAGCTGCAAACTGGCCGAATGATATGGACGGTGTTGATTTCACACCAAGTACAGACGGCAAGAGTTGTACAGTTGCAATCTCAAAATACGTCAATCCGTTCACAATCAATGTATCAGAACAAGGCGGTAATGGAAGTGATTCAGTAAACATAACTGTTACAGAAGCTACAACAAGCAACTTTGAAATTAATAACATTAATCAGACAGTTTATGAAGGTCAGGAAATACAGCTTGGTTTTAGTGGAACTGCAGTCAATAACACAGTTACTTGGTCATTAACAGATACTAATAATCAGCAGTTTAATAATGAACTAAGTAATCTGAAAATTGAGGGCAATACACTTAAAGCTTTTGCTGATTTACAAAATGCAGTTACAGTCAGAATTCATGCAAGTGACAGCAGCGGAAGAGAAGTTACAAAGGATGTACAGATTAATCCGATTTCAATCAACGGCAACGGTAATTTGCAAGTTGGCGATAAGCCGACATACTCGTTGAATAACAATGTAAGCGGATTTAACTGGAGTTCATCTAATCCTAATGTAGTTTCCATTGATGTTAATTCAGGAAGTGCCGAAGCTAAGGCACAGGGTAATAATATTACAATTAGTGCAACGAAAAACAATAAGACATATGCTACACTCAATGTTAATGTATCTGCTGCACAGGCTGAAACTTCATTCTCAGTTACACCTGAAAAGTATTACTTAGAAACAGGTAAATCCTATGAGCTTACCATTACAGGCGGTACAGATGGAATTACTTGGAATTGCGGTGATTCTGGTATCACGATTAACGGTACAACAATGACTGTTGGTAACACCACAGGAAAATTCACGATTACAGCTACAAAGAATGGCACTTCAAAGAGCTTCAATGTTGTAATTGGAGATTATGTTAAGGAAGTCGATATTGATTATAGTAATTTGACGTGGGAAACCCCAATTACTATTCCAGCTTCGCCTAGTGAATATCAGTCTTATGAAGTGATGAACGTAGGCTTTAAATTTACTGGCAGAGCAAATGATGGAGAATTCAAGTTTGCGATTGACTCATATGATAATCAAACTAGTAATATTAAATTCTCCGCACTTCCAGAGGATTTACACTATACCATTGATAAGGAACCGGAAAACTATGTAATTTATGGTTCTTGGAGTGGTAAGAATATCTATCCTGAAAAAATGTTTGTAATCTACAAAAAGCCTGAATTGGCTATTACAGTCAACGGCGAAGCAACCGATGAAATTTCAATGATAGAAGGTGAAACGATAACCCTTGGACAAGTTGGCAAGGCAGCCAACTCAACAGTAACATGGAAAAACGGCGATACACAGCTTGGAACAGGCAATAGTTATGACTTCAAAGCTCCGGACGTTAGCGAAAATACCGAATATGTGATTTCTGCATCGGACGGTTCAGCGACTGATAGCATAACAATCACGGTGCAGCCGTTAACCATCCAGTCAGTACCGCTCACAAGCTACAATACACCTGTAACGCTTGAGATGAATACGAACAGACCTTTGACAGATTTCACTTGGTCGTCAAGTGCTCCTGAAAGCATTTCCGTCGAAAACGGAGTCGTCAAGGCTCTGAAAGGCGGCTCATATTCAGCTACCATCACCGCAACAGATACGACAAACAACATAGTCACATCTGTTAGCATCTCGGCAAATATCGTAGAAAGAGATTTGCAGATTCAATCGGATAGCGATACAATAGGTATTGGCGGCGAGCTGCAGCTGACACAGATAGACGGTCCTTTGAATGCCACTTATTACGCGTGGTCTTCTTTCAAAGAAAGTGTTGCTACTGTAGACGAGAACGGTAAGGTTGTCGGTAAATCAGCCGGCACAGCGACCATTATGCTTTCGGCATACAGTGACAGCAGCATGACCGGCGAACCTCTTGCAACGGCAACAAAGGATATTACCATTACCTCAACCAGCACAGTCAGAGTTCCTCAGGATTACATTGAGGGCAATGGCGGCGACAAGTACTTCTACAAATTGTCCGACATTTTGCCGACAGGCGCGATTCTAAAGCGAGCATCCGTAAATGTAACACCGACAAGTGGTAATGAAACCCAAATTCAAGGTGCTGTGATGATGGGTATCGATGAGGGCGAAGTCTGGAACAAAATGGAGATCAATGAGCAGGTACCTGCTGCTGGTAAGACATTTACAGCAAAAGACAGCATGATGAATAATATTGATTGTGCTGAACATTTCTTCTGTTTAGGTCTTTGGGGCTCTAGTGGTGAGTTCAAGGTCAATTGGGTTGAATTTGAATACGAGATGGATACCACATTCATTGAAATCAAGTATTCGGATGAATCCACATCGCAGACAATCCGCAAGGGCGAAACCCGTAATTTCACCGTGAATGTCGGCGGAACGGTTGGCGGAACGATTGAGAGTGTTGTAATTAAGAACGGCGAAAAAGTTGTTTACACCTTCGATGATGTGAACGCTAAAACCTTTACAACACCTGCTGATCTGGCAGCCGGAACGTATACGATTGAAGCTACGGTAGTCGATTCTGAAGACAACAAGGAATCTGTTTCGATCGCACTGACAGTCAAGGACGAAATCGCGATTTGTCAGAGAGGTCAGGCACTTACCGGCACCGCAATGGTTGACCTGAACTCCTCGAACGTATTCACCGTGATCAACCTGCTCGACGAGGTGGAGTGGTCTGTAATCGCAGAAGGATACCAAATGACGACTGATGGTGATGTTGTAACAATCTACTTAACTGCCAATGGCAATGAGAACGAAAAAGTTGCAACATTCAACAAAGAGACCGGTGAGCTTGTAACGTTTGGAAACGGCGGTTCGTTCTCGATCATAGCAAGAGACAGCCATGCCGATAGCCTTGGTCGTAAAAGTGAGGCAGAGATTTCGGTCGTGATTGCCGAAAGACCGAAACTGCCTGAGCTTCCGAAGAAGGTCTTCCTAGAGAAAGTCGATACAATCGAGATTATCTTGACGGAGGGCAATAGCTGGCAGCAAATCGTTGACAAGCTGTGGCTCACGGATACGAAAGGCAACAAGTATTACTACTACATCCAGGAAGCCGGATACGTGAAGTCGCAGGGCGGCACAAAGCAGCTTTTGAATGACGATAAGGGTCATTTCATCTACAGCTCGAATGCAATCTTTATGCCTGACAGCTACTTCAACAACGGTATGGCACCTGTTGAGAACGGTTCGCCAAGCACCCTCAAGGTCGGCAACAAGTTCTCGCAAAATTACCAAGGTCAGCTCCCATCCACCGGCGGAAGCGGAGTCAAGACTTACTACATCTTCGGAGGAATGATCATGCTTCTTAGCGCAGCCGGATTTATCGGTCTGAAACGGCGTGAGAGAACGCGTCGTTAAGAATAAAACTACAAGCATCTAAATCAATGAAAGGAGAGGGCGTGTCTAAGCCCATGCCCTCTCCGCAACCGAAAATTTAATGTAAAAAGGAGAATTATTATGAAAAAGATGAACAATTCTATTAAGAAAATCGCAGTCGTCACTACTGCATCCTTACTCGCAGCTTGTGCAATGGTTCCTATGTTCACAGGCGTGACCTCTTATGCTGAAAGCACAATCGAGATTACAAATACAAATACTGATGCAGCTGCTCATGTTTATGAAGCATATCAGATTTTTAGTGGTGTAATTAGTGGTGAAGATGCAAATAAGGTTCTTACTGAGATTAAGTGGGGTTCAGGTATAAAGGATGGTGAACACCAGAATCTGTTAAACGCATTAGCAACTAAAAATTCTGCATTTGCTTCTAGAATTACATATGCCAAGAAAGATGATCTTTCAACAGAAGATTCAGATACTTTTGAGTCTGAATACAACGCTTGGAAGGAAAATGCTGAAGATGATAGCGTAAATGCTTTCTATCATTCACTTGACCCAAATGATGATGAAGATGCAGTAATAAGAGCTATGTTCAAGCAAGTAAATACATCTTATACATATGGTGGCGATTCCGATGAGTCTGCAGCAGCAATCGCAGATAAACTTGCTAATACAGATGATGATTCTGAGTTAGCCAAGACATTTGCAGATGTAGTTGCTAAGTATTTAAGCACTACAAAAACAGATTCACTAAAAGTAAATGCTACCCAAGCAGCTGACGGTGGAGAATATGCTGCATATGACGAGAACGATATTATTATTCCTGGTTTAACTGATGGTTATTACCTCATTCAGGATGCTGCTACTTCACCATCTGATACAGTAGCAGGCGAAAACAATGGTGCTAAGACAAGATTTATTCTTAAAGTAACAGATGATACAACACAGCCAATTAACGCAAAATCTGCTGCTCCATCAGTTGATAAGCAAGTTTGGGATAATGAAGATGAAGAATGGGACGAAACAGCTGACTGGAATATTAATGACAAGTACATGGATGGTGGAAATCAGCAGGCTGGATTTAAGCTTATTGCAAATATCCCTGCAAATTCCGAACTTAAAGCTTATGAGTCATACAAGATTGTTTTCAATGATGATATGTCAGCTGGTGTAAGCTTTGATGGTATCAGAAGCATAAAGGTTATTGCTAACAATAAAGAAAAGGTAATTGATCCTAAAACAACTACACTTACTGCAGGTTATGAATATACACAACCTGATGCAGATGGCAAATGGACTCTTACTGTTAATGACCTTACAAAGTTTATGCCTGAGGGTGCGACATGGGGTGCAACAACATTAACTGTAGAAGTCATATATGATGCTCATCTTAATGAGAATGCTATTGTTAGCGATGCTGACTATAGTGGTGGTTATAGTGATGTAAACAATAACAATGTTTACTTACAGTATTCAAATAATCCTAACTGGGACGGTTCTGGTACTGAAACACTCGGTAAAACTAAAGACGATACAGTTGGTGTATTCACATATAAGATTAAAAATACAAAGTATGCAAATTCAGTTGGAAACGGTAATGAATTACCTGGAGCAGAATTTAAACTTTATTCAAATGCAGATTGCACAACTGAAATAGCTCTTACAAGTGTTGTGGGTGAGGGTGGAATTTCTTATTATATCCCAGCAGCAGCAGGAGCAACAGGTGCAACAATGACATCACAGAGTGACGGTACGTTCAATATTGTAGGTCTTGATGTTGGTACTTATTATATTAAAGAAACTAAGGCACCAGCTGGCTATAATATCATAAAGGATGCTAAGCCAATTACAATTACAGCAACTCATGCTGAAAGTGCTGATGGAGCAGTTGCGACATTAGACTTAACATCAGAAACTATGTCCTATACATACGAAAATAAGTCGGGTACACAGCTCCCCGGCACCGGTGGTATCGGTACCACAATCTTCTACCTGGGCGGCGGCTTGATGACTGCTGTTGGCGGCATCTACCTCATCTCCAAGAGAAGAACCAAGGAAAACGAATAATTTGTGATTATCATAACGCATTCAATCAATTTCAGAATCAATAAAGGCTAATTGACCTAATTATGCCGCCGACGGTGAATGCCGTCGGCGGCCATTAGGGAGGTTCCCATGAAGAAAAAAATCAATAAATCAAGCTTATTTACTACAATATTCTTTACACTGATGCTGTTCGTGGGAGTCTCCGTGATGCTTTACCCAATCGTGAGCGATTGGTGGAACTCCAGAGTGCAAAGCCGCGCAGTTGCAAACTATGAAGTCGCTGTTGCGAATATGGAAGCGGACAAAACGGACGAAATGATCCAAAAGGCGCATGATTACAATGCCAAGCTCGCAAGACTGCAATCGCCCTTTGTGGATTTCGACAGGGTCTCCGGCTATAACTCGACCCTCGATATTTCGGGTTCGGGTATTATGGGCTATATTTCAATCCCCGTCATTCAGGTCGAATTGCCCATCTATCACGGCACCAGTGAAGAGGTTCTCAATATTGCCGCAGGCCATCTCGAAGGCTCGACGCTCCCCGTTGGCGGCGCGAATACCCATTCTGTCATATCTGCCCACAGAGGTCTCCCCTCTGCAAGACTGTTCACCGACCTCGATAAAATCGAAAAAGGCGATAACTTTACGGTCAATATTCTCGACCGCATCTATACCTATGAGGTCGAGGAAATCCTCATCGTTGAGCCGCACGAGATCAACACCCTCGCCATTATCCCCAACAGCGATTATGTCACCTTGATGACCTGTACCCCCTATGGCGTCAATACGCATCGCTTGCTGATTCGCTCCCATCGGGTCGAGACGGTCTATAAGAAAGAATATCGCATCTCTGCGGAAATGATAAAGGTCGATCCGATGCTCGTCATCCCCTTTATCAGCGCACCGTTTGTTTTCATTCTCATTATTTTCTGGGTATTCGGCGGTCGGCGTAAAACAAAGTCGCCAAGAGAAATCGCCAAAAATATCATAAACGATAGCAGAAATGCCGTGAAATGGCAGCGCGAAGTTTGAAGTTTGTGTGGCAGAATCCGGCACCCGGTTTGGGCATATTGCTGAAAATTGTTTCGGAACACGTTTCTTGTCAAGTGTTCTATCCAAATTTTGATGAAGCAGGATTGACGAATGACCGATAATCTGCTACACTATGAAAGGAGGTAATCTGATGATGCGGAAAACGATATGCCGAATCGGCGGGCTGATTTGCGCCTTTGCTGTTGTATTTGGGATGTTTCTGTCTTTGCAGGATCATCTGCGTACTGTATCTGCGGAGGAAATAAATGGTTCGCTGACTTTATGGTGCGTGAAGGATGATGATATCATCACCAATATGCACTGGCAGATTTATCGCGTTGGACATCGTGTTGCGGATGACTATGTTTTCGAGGGTGCGTTCGAGGATTACCGTCCCACGCTCGGCGATCAGACAAAGCCTATGCTCGAATGGGATGCGGAAACAGTCGCGGACGCCGGCGAAACGCTGAAAATCTTTTCCATCGTTGATGATATCCCGTTCCTCCAAGAGGGTTGGACGGATGAAAAAGGCAGCCTGACGTTCCACAATCTCTCCGAGGGCTTGTATCTCGTTTGGGGCGATGTCCTCCAAAAGGGCGATACAACCTATATCCCGTCTGCGATTTTCTTCGAGATGGGTGAAAAGGAAGCTGAGGGCCTCGATGCCTACCCCAAGATTATCTACCGGACATTGAGCGGTACTGCTGAACCGTATGCCGTTCGCAAAATCTGGGAGAATAGCAAGGATCAGGCTTGGGATGTCAATACTTCGATTGTCGTTGAGAGATACCGTGATAATGAGTTCTATGACGAGGTCGTTCTGAACGAAGCAAATCATTGGAGCTTTGAGTGGTCTGAGGAAGACGGCCATGAGTGGTTTGTTCACGAAAAGGTCATTCCGGAGAACTATACTGTCGCCTATAAAACGCACCTGACTGAGTATTATATCGTGAATACCTATCAGGAGGAGCGCTCGGATGTCGATGTGACCACAACACCTACGCAGGTCACTACTACGACCACGACGCTGGTGACCGGAACCGATGATAGCAGAACTACTTCAAAGTCTTCGGAAACTTCAACTGTCACAACCAAAACGACTACCAAAACTACTCCGAAAATTACTTCCCAAACAACAATAACAGAAGAAAAAGTGCCGCAGACAGGTCAGCTGTGGTGGCCGATATTCCTGCTGGGAGGCAGTGGATTGTTCTTGCTGGGGCTTGGGTTCTGGCTAAGGCAGGAAAGTTCTTCTGAACACGAAAATGAGGAATAAACAAGCATGAATAAAATCAAAGCAGCGAGAATTTGCTGTTTTACACTGGGGACAGTGCTGCTCTTGTCAGCACTGTTTCTAGTTGTTTATAATGGGTATGTGGACCGGAAAAGCGGCGAAACAGCTTCAAGCGTATTGGATGAGCTGAAAGAGGATATCCCCGAATATACCGAGACCGTTACCACGATGGCGACCGGTGAAAGCTATGATATCTACGAAATACTCGGCGCTACAACAACGGAGCCGGTTGTGCCGGAAATGGAAACGGTCGAATTGGATGGCAATGTATACATCGGCTATATCTCAATTCCGGAGCTGGAGGTCGAATTGCCGGTGATGCAGGATTGGAGCTACCCAAAGCTCAAAATTGCACCTTGCCGGTATCAGGGCAGTATCTACACGGATGATATGATCCTTTGCGCGCATAATTATAATACGCATTTTGGCAGAATCAAAAATCTTCATACGGATTCGGTCATTGTATTCACAGAGGTTGGCGGCAAAGAACACAAATATACGGTTGTAAATATTGAGGAATTGCCCGGCACTGCGGTGGAGGATATGAAATTCGGCAACGCAGACGATTGGGATTTGACGCTGTTTACCTGCACAATCGGCGGTCAGAGCCGCGTGACAGTCAGAGCCTTGCGGATGGAGGAGTGACGCCGTTTGGCGGTGAATATTAAAAATGATAACGGCAGCATTGGCAGGAATTGTCAATGCTGTTTGCGTTTGTTGCGGCAACGAGTCATCATGTAATATAGAACGGATGGAAAACTTGCATTTTGGTAAGCGTCAAACGATCCGCGTCCGATTATAAGCATCTGCCCCCACAGAGAATAGAACTGTGGGGGCAGATGCTGTTTTGCCTACCTGGCATAGAAGGAAATCAATATTGAAAAAACATTGGAATTATGCTATACTGAAACCATAAAATTAATTTTTTCTCAAGTGTAATTTTCCATCATTTATGTCGTTCTTATATATAGAAAGGCAAAACGCAAAGGCGGTGATTGCCATAGAAGACAAAAGAATTCTTTTGATGCTGAATAACAGAGACGAGCAGGCACTTACGGCAACCACAGCCAAATACGGAGTGCTCTGCCGGTCTGTTGCGCTCGATATTCTCGGAAACGATCAGGATGCTGAGGAATGTATCAACGATGCGCTGCTCACGATATGGAATGCGATTCCGCCTGCACAGCCCGAAAACTATCGCGCATACTTACTCAAGATCCTGCGCAATATCGCACTGGATAAATATAAATCAAAGCAGCGCGACAAGCGCGGGAACGGTCAGTATGCAGATGCACTGGATGAACTGGCCGAGATTTTGCCCAGTACGCAAAACACCGAGGATACTGTTGAGCAGCGAGAAATGCTGGATGCTGTATCGCGATTTCTGGAAACGCTTCCGAAAACGCAAAGCGATCTGTTTGTCCGGCGATACTGGCGCTTCTCATCGTTTGAAAATCTGGCACATGATTACGGCATGACCGTCAATAATGTACGGGTGACATTAACGCGCCTGCGCAAACGGTTACAAAAGTATCTGAGGAAGGAGGGATTGCTATGAATCCGGAGCAATTCATTCTCATGATGAATGACTTGCCTGATGCTGTGATTGATTCCGCCAATTCGCCGGTTGTCAAGCAAAATCATAATATTTGGTATATGATTCCGGCAGTTGCCGCTTGTTTTATTGTTCTGATCTCCGCTGCGATCTACCCGATACTTCGGGTACCCAAGCCGGATATCACCGCTGATCCGGTGATCGTCGCAGAGCAGCCCGAACAGACGACCGCGCCGGTCAGTACCGCGAAAACCACAGTCACTGTATCGGCAGCGCAGATAACCGTCCAGACCGAAACCGCCACTAAGACGGCTTCCCGCACGACCGTATCCGTCACGCAGACGCTCGCAGAGACAGCTGCGCCGCAGGATGTGATCGTCCCTGCACAGTCGGATACAACTGCATCGGTCACGCAGGAGCAGTCCGCCGTTTCAAGTGAACAGCAGCAGACGACTGTTCCGGCACAGACGTACAATACAGCCTCAACGTCCTCCGGAGAGCCGGAGACGCAAAGTGAAGCAGCGACCGAGGCTGTTGATACCGGCGTCACATCGCTGGTTTCGGAAAGTGTTATAGTGCCTGATACGCCGGTCACAGAACGCCAGCCGCAGACATTCAGCATTCCGTTGCTGCATCTGAAAACGGGAACGGAAGTGTCGGAAAGTGCGACACCGCCGAACAGTACGGAAGGTAGATTCTATCTCATTCTTGCGGCGGAGAGCGTCCCCGATGCCGACCGTGAAGCCCTTGCAGCTTTTGATTTTGATTCGCAGGATTGCCTGATGTATACGTTGCGCACAAACTGTGCGGACGCAAAAGTGACAGATGCGGAGATGCAGGATACAGTCCTGACAGTGCATGTGACATGTACCGATGCGGCAGCATGGCAGGAGCCCCGCTATCTGCGGTTTGCGCTCGGTATACCGAAGTCGCTCGGGCTTATGCCGTATCAGTGCAGCGCTGTGTATGCACATACGACGGAGAATTTTCACAACGAAAGGCCCGGCACAGAGGAATCGGAAACAGAAACAATCACGCTGACAATCTACTGAAAGGGGGAGCCAATATGAAAAAGAAACTGAGATGTGCCGCAATGCTTGCAGGCGCAGTGATGCTGTGCAGCACATTGCCCGTATCGGCAGCACTGGAGAGCCATCCGGTGTTCAGCTGGCGCACCGATTCCGGCGCTTATATCAACGGCTTGCAGCCAGTGGAGGACAGCGGGCTTTTCGGAGACGGCTGGCGCGGACAGATCTACTATACACGAACCGTCCGGCAAATGGCTATGCCGATTACAAACGATTACACGGCGGAAGAAATGCAGGAGCGTAACACGCTGATCGCAACCGATACGCTGTACCATATCATTCCACGGAACAATTACCTGACATTTCATCTGCGCAGTGATCTGGACACCGAACAGGCAGAAGTGAAAGCGGCAGAGATTCTGAGCGGATTTTTTTCGGATCTGCATGATAATGTGTACCGGAAAATGGGACCGACCGAGGAAGCGCGTCTTGCGGATTTCAGTAAGCGGGGCACATACGGATACTATGAAGTGGAAATTCACAGTGACAGGGGTGTGCAGCCTGACCAGATCATGAATTCTCTTTATGATGCCGGTCTGATCGACGAATTTTATACCTACGGCGATACTGCTCTTTATGAGGTGATTTCCACCGATCTGACGCAATATTTCCCGACTGCGATGCGCGTCAATCCCGAAACGAACCGGAACGAGGAAATCAGCATCGACTGGGACGCTGTGGAAGCATGGCTGACGGTGCAGTATCCGGATTGCAGTCTGGAACGTCCGGATCCGGAGGATGAGAAAGAGCCGCGCTATACCGTAAACGTACCGTATTACATGACCTTTGAAAAGCATTATGCACTTGCGGTGGATCTCTATGAGCAGTTCGGCATCAGCCCGATTGCCGATATGCCTGCAATACAGCCGCAGCTGCTGCTCGGTACAAATCAGCTGATCGTGAAGCAGTACGGCGAGATCGGCGTGATGTACGAGCGCATTGCGCGCTGGCAGGAGACGACTGTCGATCAGTGCATTGTTGTCTCGGATACACAGTTTCTCACACCGACAAAGCCCTATCAAATTGTCAGACTGCGGTACAGCCCCTACCGCATTACCTTCCGGCAGGGCACAAAGCCGGACTGGGATGTAATCTTAAATCAGTGGATCGAAACGCTGCGCGAGGGCGGATATCCCGAAAACATACTTGAGAGCTTCAATTATGAGCTGCCTGATATGCCGGAATCCGCAGAATTTGCAAATGTCTATGATTTCCGCACGACGCAGGATGCATGGGCACAGTATTCGCTGCTCGATGTGCTGGAAGAAATTCCGGAAGTCGAAAAGATCGAGGCACAGTTCGGCTACCGTACAGACAGTCAGGCGAACTCGTCCGGCAGTTACCGCATCTCGCTTCCGCTGCTGGAGGATGCATCTGCGCTGAACCTTAGCGGGATTCAGGAGATTGTCGATTGGCCGGAATATAACCGCACATATGTCTATCTGGATACGATGGATTATGCCGCGTATTTTGATGCAATCAGACAGCTGCACGCTGGCGGCAGAACGGATGCAGGACTTGCTTACACCCAAACAGAACTTGCAAGCGCAATGGACGATGCCTATTATGTGATTCCGTATTATGAGACACTGTATGAATGCAGCGAAACAGAATTGCAGCCGGAGACATCGCTGCTTCTCGCGAATGTCACAGCATACGGCGATATGAATGAGGACGGTACCGTCGATATCAGCGATGCGGTGATGCTTGCGCGCTTCGCCGCAGAGGATTCTTCGGTGCGCATCTCGCAGGCGGCTGTCTCCCATGCAGATTTTGACGGCGACGGCAATGTGACCGGCTCGGATGTCATTGTCATTCTGCGCTATATCGCAAAGCTCATCTGAGTTTCTTTTCCATAAAGCAGCCGTCGGTGTAAAAAACACATCGGCGGCTGTTTCTGTTGTGTTGAGAGAAGTGTTTTGTGCAATGATGAAGGGTTCGGGAAACTCCCAAGTATACTGCGGAACACCCAAGTCAGTATCGCTCGGCAGAAAACGGGCGTGCAATACTGATATTGGGTAAAGTATCAATAAGTTTCTAATCACAGGGTTTTAGAGCTTTTTCGCTCATGACCGTATTGAAAAAAAGAAGTATTGCCGCTCTGTTTTTTGAAGCAACACGTTTTTTTCATACCATGCAGTTCATGATAACATTGATCACCATTTCCTTTTCTTCCGGTCGGGATTCCGCAACCATGATTGTCAGAGCAGCAAGCGTCTGGTCTGCGATTGTCTTCTGTGTCTTTGCTTCATCAAGGAACAGTGCATTGTTCTTATCAAGGAAGTAAAGGAACATTGCCGCTGCAATTCGTTTGTTGCCGTCTGAAAAGGAATGGTTCTTTGCAATGAAGTACAACAGATTCGCCGCCTTTTCTTCCAGCGACGGATAGATTTCCACTCCGCCGAACACCTGATAGATGTTGGCGATGCTTCCTTTGAACGAATCGTCCTTTTCATTTCCGAACAGCGTACTCTCCGCAACAAACTTCATCTGGTCGATCACGCTGCGGCATTCATTATATTCAAGAACATAGGTCGCTGCATTTCCTTTCGGTTTCTGCATTGTTTCGTGATCATAAGCATCCAGCAGGTCGAGAGCACTACTGTACTTTTCAATCACAGTGAGAACCTGTTTGGCATCAAGCCAGTTTTCTGCTCGTTTCATAATGCGTATGACCTCACCGATCTGATTCATACGCTTAGTATTGACCGCAACGCCGCGGATGATGTATTCACGCAAAACCTGATTCGCCCACTTGCGGAACTCAACGCCGCGCTGCGACTTCACACGATAGCCGACCGAGATGATGACATCGAGGTTATAGTAGTCAACCTGTCTTGTGACCTCACGTTCACCTTCCATTTGAACTGTCGCAAATTTTGCGACAGTTGCCGAATCATCAGCTAATTCTTCTTTCAATGCGTTATTGATATGCTTGCCGATCGTCTTCACATCGCGGTCGAAGCTGGTGACGGCAGAGATACCGGTCGATGTGGAAGCGAAGGGCAAGCAGAGTTTTCAGACGACACTGCACGCAAGGTTTCAATAGGTTCATCGCTGCTATTGGAGCAAGTATTGCTCGTTGTGATAACGTCCTCGGTATCAAACTCCACAACCTCTATTCTGGGCGTAATATATTATTCTTTCATTCGGGGTTCTCCTTATGTCACTATCTCAGGGGTACTAACGGCAGCTCTATTGGTTTATCGCTGGCGGTTGTGTCGGACGGCGTATCCTGCACCGCCTGTGTGGTTGCTTGCTGAACAGGCTTTGTCGTAGCTGCCGCAGGCTTTGAGCCGTCCTGCTGTGCCTTTGTAGTTGTTGCAGGCTCGGCAGAGCTGCTTGCTTTGGTTGTGACGGTATCATTGCCTTGCTCGTTCACAGCTTTTGTTGTAGTGGCAGATGAATCCGCCGATGTTTCAGTATTCTTCGCAGTTGAAGTGTTTTGTCCCGTAGGGGATTCGTTATCATCGGCACTCTTTACGGTCTGCTTCGAGGAGGAATCGCTCACCGTAGCAGTTGTTGTACTTTCCGTGGCAGTGTCCTCCGCTGATGAACTGCTTTCGTTGTGGCAGCCTGTCAGCAGAAGCGCCGACAAAAGAAGAATGGGTAATACTCTTTTCATAAATGCTCCTTGTATAGCAACAGGCAGTCGCATGGACTGCCTGCTGTACCTGTTACCATTTTCCAAATCAGAACAGATCGGTCTGGTTGCTTGTAGTAATTACGTCCTCGTTATCAAACTCCACGATCTCCATTTCGGGAGCGATATACTTTTCTTTTTCCATTTTACGCTCAATACCAATGGCGGAACAATCAATAGCGGTAACATAACAAGTTCTATAATACAAAACGATATCAAACAAAGCTATGCTGTATGTCTCCAATGGAATATCATGCTGAATATACCTCATACCATACAAATCAGATATTAACTTGAACCCTATGCTATAAGTTGAATCTTCCTCCAAATTATGTTATAATGAATCCAAAGAAAAAAATATTTTCTTTCTAAGTGTAGCGTTTTTCTATAAATCTTGTTCTTATGTATGAAGGCAAACACGAAGGGCGGTGGCAGCCATGACCGATCAAGCAATCATAGCATTATTTGAACAGCGCAATGAGCAGGCAATCTCCGAGAGCGAACAGCAATACGGAGCGCTTTGCAGATCTGTTGCGCGCGACATTACCGGCAGTGATGAAGATGCTGAAGAATGTCTAAATGATGCAATGCTGGCTGCATGGAATGCAATCCCGCCCGCCAAGCCGAAGAACTATTGCGCTTATCTGCTGCGTTTAGTTCGTAATGCTGCATATAACCGTTACTGTGCTGCCCACACATTAAAGCGTAATGCAGCCAACACTGCAAGTTCCCTTGATGAGCTTGCAGAGATCATTCCGGACAGAGGTGATGTGGTCGATGAAGTTGAACGCCGCGAAATAATCGGCGCAATCAATCGTTTTTTACAGGAATTGCCAATAAAGCAGCGAGATTTATTCGTTCGGCGTTATTGGTATCTTACTGATACTGTAGCACTGGCTAAAATGTTTCATATGACAGAAAGCCATGTCAGAACGACACTTACCCGGTTACGAAAACGGCTGCAAAAGCACCTGGTAAAGGAGGGATTGCTGTGAATCCAAAATCATTTTTAGGAATGATGAGCGATATTTCGGATGAATACATCGCATCCGCTGCCAAACCGCACAGCAAGACCATTCGCTGGTATCAGGTTTTTGCGATTGCTGCCTGCATTGTTCTGCTGATTGCGGCTGCAATTTATCCGAAACTGCGTATTCAGACACCTGAAATCGCAGTTCCACCCGAATCAGTGGCGGAAGTCATCACTACAACGACTGTTTCCGAATCTGCCGAACATTCCGAAATACAAACCGCAACCTCACCGCTTCAGACAACATTCGATTCTGTGACTGCTACCGTGAGCACAACAGCATCTGTTGCAGGCTCGGCTGTTGTTACTGAAACAGGTACCAAGACTGTAACAGAACTGCCTGAAACCGATGCTCATACCAAAACTGAATCTACTAAGGTTGAGCAACCTGTCAACACTGAACAGCCGCACACCACTGATCCTGCGATTACAGAATTCACACAACCGGCAACAACTTCTAGTGTAACTGATAACCCAGAGCTGACCGCAGGACCAATTCCTGCAACTGTATCCACTGCGCAATTGACAACAGATACCTTACAGACTGTATCTTTGCCAACTCAGACATCTGCAACCGAAACAGAACCGGTTGATCCGCTTGGAATAGCCCGCACTTTGTTTGAGACATTTATATCTGAAAACCACCTGCCTGCACGAATCGCAGATGAAGCGCAGTATCCGGAATTTACCGAAAAAACCATCATTGAATGGGATCCTGCATCTGATATTGATGTGGAACATCTGATCCTGCAATTCGCAAAAGAGAATCATATTGACGGATATTTATTCATACTGCATCAAGTTGCGCCAGGTGCTATTATCGGGGATTCTGACACAATGTTAGTCCATAAATAACCGCATAATGCCTAATTTGAGAGGAGGAGCACCATGAAAAAGCTGATTTATACCGTGATCTGTTCTGCCGCAGCGATCTCGCTGGCATATACTTCTGCATTTGCGCTTTCCGCATATGCTGCGGTGCAGACGGCAAATACAACGACCGCCGCAGAAGAAATCACAGATCCGGAAACAATTATAGATTTGATCAGCGCATTCATCGTTGAAAATGAACTGAATGCCGTATGCCGCTATGAAACGCATTATGAACTGTATCCGGAATATGACGGCAGAGTTGTCATTGAATACGATCCGGATGACAATGCGTTGGAGATTGCAGCGGTCATCAAGGAATTCGCAATCTCGCAAAATATCCCCACATACTGTCTGGGTGTCGTGCGGATCAAAGACGGAAAGCCGTACACACCGTCCGCCAATGAAAACAAAAAGGTTTCCGGTGATGTCTATGCGGCATTCGATTCCGGCGAAAAAGCCGTGCCTGTAATAATCTACTATCAGCAGACCGGCATTGACTGGGAAAAGCTGAACGAACAGGCAAGGGAAGCAGCGGCTACTTATGCACAGACACTTGACCCGGCAATATACACCGCAGATGAGATCGCGCAAAAGCAGGATGCATATTTTGAGAAATCCTATAACGATGCATACAGTGCGGAATTGCATACACGCGCCGCAGAAATTCTGAAGGTGCTCGGCATTTCGCCGGAGGATGCAACAATTTATGCAGTCACGCCGTATATCACCTGTAAGATGACGCAGGAACAGCTCACAGCCGCAGAGCAAAATCCGCAAATTCAGAAGGTTATGAAATCGTATTCATGGACATATTCTGAGGAACCTGGAACAGAAACCATCAGCGACACAGAAACCGTTCGTGCGATGATTACCAAGTTGATTCAAGAAAATGAGCTGGATGCAAGATGCGTTGACAACACCGCATATGCAGGATATTCGGAGCCTGTCATCGTCGAATGGAATGTTACGGAAGGCGGAAAGTCTGCCGGTATGATCGTACGTGATTTTGCTGAGAAATATCATATTGACAGATATGCTTATACAACAATCGCAGTTATTGACGGTGTTCCGCAGGTAGTAATACCTGCTGCCCCTAAAGTCAGTCTTGGAGATACGAACTGCGACAGCTCCGTTGATGTCTCGGATGCTGTCCTGCTTGCGCGATTCTGCGCAGAAGATGCATCCGCCAACATCACGCGGACCGGTCTCGGAAACGCCGACTATGACGGTGACGGCATGACAACAATCCTCGATGTAACCGCAATTCTCAGAA
>JAZNTW010000116.1:0-3924 GCA_045591925.1 Oscillospiraceae bacterium | reverse complement strand
TGTTAATGGCAATGAGGATCCACCCGTTCCCATTCCGAACACGGAAGTTAAGCTCATTCGCGTCGAAAATACTTGGTTGGAGACGACCCGGGAAGATAGATCGATGCCGGCACCAAACCCAGAGTTTTCGCTCTGGGTTTTCTCATATTCTTTGGGCCATTAGCTCAGTTGGTTAGAGCCCCCGGCTCATAACCGGTTGGTCCCGGGTTCGAGTCCCTGATGGCCCATCGGGCAGTGCCCGACTCCGTTTTAACTCCCAGGCAGTCTTGCTTGGGAGTTTTGCTTTTAATAAAAGAATTTTTCTCTTGATTTAATTCAATTTATATGCTATAATTGGATTAGCAAGGGGGCTTTTGATTTTAAGGAGGTTAATAATGGCTAAGAAAAAAAGGAATAATGAACATATGCTTAATGAAGATCAAGCAAAGAAAGTCCTAAATACAAAATCTTTTGAAACTATGCCTAAAAATAAAATTGGTGAATTTGTCGCATTATTACCTCGAATAAAAAAAGATGTTGCTGTCGCTATAATTAACCAATTCCCTTCTTATGCAGATTATGCTAGTGGCATAGTTGAAACTCTTAAACAGATATATAATAATAGTTTGCAATATAATGATAAATCACACTCTTCTGCAATTGAAGCCTATAATAAAGTGTTAGATTCACTCCGAGAGGAGGTTCTTAGAGATGATCTGACTTATGAACAAAAAATGTTGCTAAATGAAAAAATGATAGAAGTAGCTGATAAGATTTCAGCTAAGGATACTGAAAATAAAAAATGGTTAAAAGAAATGTTTACAACAGGTGCTAAATATCTGGCACCAACTGTAACTGCGGTAGCCGTTGTTGTCACCTCAATCTTTAAGTTTATAGAACATAAGGAAATTCAAAATGCGGAATCTATCGATAATGGTAATAACGATGATGGTAGAATAATTGATGCTGAATATTCTATTAACGAAAGAGATGATGAAAATGATGTGGAGGAATGATTATCAGTGCAGGCTTTTTAACTTATAGTTATTAAAAGCGCAGCCATTGTTTGGCTGCGCTTTCTAAATATTCACTTGAATTATCCGAGTGTGATCTCAATTTCATTGACGTCTGCAAGCTGATCTGCCGGCAGGAAATTGCCCTCGATACGCTTGCCGTTGACCGTCATTGCCTTGACGCCGCGCTGAACATGATTCGGGTTCTGAATGTTGATATTCAGCTTCTTGCCGCGGAATGACTTGTGAATCTTGAAGCAGTCCCAAGCAGCCGGAATCGACGGGTCAATGCGCAGACCGTTCAGCTCCGTGCGCATACCGCAGATGCCCTCGACGCAGCCAACCATGACTGTTGACGCCGTGCCGGTCAGCCAGTGAACGTGCGAACGTCCTGCAAACGGCGAACGCTTGCTCTCGGTGAACTGTCCGTGGACATACGGCTCCATCACGCGAATCTCTGCCTTGTCGTTCATCGCGGCAGGCGAGCTTTCCATGAAGTATTCAAACGCTCTGTCGCCATGTCCAAGCAGTGCCTCCGCAAGAATCAGCCAGCCCTGCGACTGCGAGAAAATACCGCCGTTTTCCTTGGTATCCGGATTGAATACCTGCATGAGCGCGCCGCTGAAATGGTGGTCAACATACGGCGGCTCCAGCAGCTTTGCGCCGTAAGGCGTGTTCAGGATGCGGTGTACGCTCTCCATCGCCGCCTCTGCCTGCTCGGTCGTTGCAAAACGCGAGATCACCGACCAGCTCTGCGGATTCAGCCACATATTTGCTTCCGGATCATTCTTCGCACCAACAATCGTGCCATCCTCACGGATTCCGCGGATGAAACGATCCTCGTCCCAGCACTTCGCCAGTGCTTCGGACAGTGCTGCCTGTGTCTGCTCCAGATATGCAAGATAATCCAAATCATTCTTCGCCTTCGCCATCTCCATCATCTCACGGAGCGCGTAGTAAAGCTGGAATGCAACAAACGTGGATTCACCCTTTGCGCCAAGCCGCAGACAGTCGTTCCAGTCTGCATGGAGACCTGCCGGCATTTTGTGTGCGCCGAGCCGCTCCATCGAGAAGTTGATTGCGCGCTTGAGGTGGTCGTATACGGTGTCCTCACCGCCGTTTGCATAGACGATGACCTCGTCCAGAAACGCCTGATTGCCCGATTCGCCGATGTATTTCACGATGGTCGGGAACAGCCAGAGCGCGTCGTCTGCACGGTAGGACGGGTGACCCGTTTCCTTGACGTAGTCCGGATCGTCCGGCGTATTTTCGTGACCGGCATTGTGGTTGAACTTGACCAGCGGTAAGCCGCCGCCGTTATCGACCTGTGCGGAGAGCATGAAACGAATCTTTTCAAGTGCCATCTCCGGATTCAGGTGAATGATGCCCTGAATGTCCTGCACGGTGTCGCGGTAGCCGTAGCCGTTGCGCTCGCCGCAGTAGATCAGGGACGCCGCACGGCTCCAGATCGAGGTGATGTAGCACTGGTATGCGTTCCAGACATTGATCATGTTGTTGAACTCGTCCGAGGGTGTTTCGACCTCAAAATGCGAGAGCTGCTCATGCCAATATGAACGCAGATTTTCGATCTCCTTGTCTGCGATAGCAACATCGTCATATTTTTTGAGGATTTCGGCAGCCTCCTCGGAATTGCGCTGGCCAAATACGTAAATCAGTGTTTTGGTCTCGCCCGGCTGCAATTCGATGTCCGATTGCAGTGCGCCGCAGGCATTGGAGTTATAATTCATAGTGCCATCGCACTGACCGCGCTCGACTGCGATCGGGTTGGAGTAGGTGCGGTACGGACCGATGAACGAGGTCAGGTCACCGTTTGCGGTTGCGACCGGTGCGCCTGCAAGACCAAAGAAGCGCTCCATATGGTTCGAGCCGGAGGCATCCTTGCCGCTGTTCTCGTTGATATGCTCGATGATGCGGTTGCCGCCATCGAAGCTGGTGCGCGAGATGAAGAGCGTGTATTGCAGGTTGACCTGATCCTGCTGATAATTGCTTTCGTTGGTGAACTCGATGAAGCCGGTGACTGCGAGCTTGCGCGGACGGTCGGAGTTGTTTGTGACCTTGCACTGCCAGACCTCGTAGGTGTCCGGGACGTAGTAGGTGGTTTCGGTCTGGATGCCGGCGTACTCTGCGGTCAGGACGGTGTAAGCCGTACCGTGGCGGCAGACGCACTTGTAATCATCCAGCGGCTTGCCGACCGGCTGCCATGATGCAGACCAGAAATCCTTGCTTTCCATGTCGGTCAGGTAGATGTATCTGCCGGGGAGCGACATCATGGAATTGAAGCGGAATCTGCCGATTCTGCCGTTTGCGCCGGATTTTACGAAGCTGTAGCCTGCGGCGTTATTGGAGATAATTGCGCCGTATTCGGGGTCTCCCAGATAATTGCACCATGCGGATGGCGTGTCCGGACGGGTTATGACATATTCTTTTTGTTTGAGATCAAAATAGCCGTATCTCATGCTCTTTCCTCCTCTGATTTTGAGTCTTTTGACGATTCAGTCAGACATCTTTATTCTAACATATATTCGCACAAATTGCAAGAGGGTTTGGGGGCTTTTTCGCAAATTGTTTACAAAATTTATATTTGCGAATCGTTTTTATCAGATTTTTGTCTTGGGGGATAGTGGTATCTCTGATGGATTGGGAAAAGAGGGCATCTGCACGCTGCGCTCCGGTTTTCCCTCTGCTTAGTTGAATTTTCTTTTATTGCGCAGCGGTGAGTAGTTTATTTCGCGGCTTTGCAATTAGGGGGAAAGGGGACTCGTCCCCAGACCCCATTTTTTGTAAATGCAGCCCCAAAATAAAAGTTTTGATCAAACTTTTTCAAAAGTTTGTGGGGTCGAGGGGCAAAGCCCCCGGCGCACTCCGCAGAGTGCGAAACACTCTTAGCCTTGATAAGAGTTCGCGGGCTTGG
>JAZNTW010000115.1:0-2330 GCA_045591925.1 Oscillospiraceae bacterium | reverse complement strand
TTTCAAGGTGCCGCTTTCGCTTTCCCGTTTCCGAGACAGCTTATTTATTATATCACATTTTTGTGAGTTTGTCAAGCCTTTTTCAAAAGTTTTTTAAAAAACTTTTTTCAGGAGCTTCCAGCTTTACTCGTAACCTCCCGGCTCCTTTCATGCCTTTTTCTCACTGTTTCCTTGACTTTCCTCATGTCTTTGTGACCTTTTTCGTCGGCCGCTCTCTCGCGGCGACTTGTATATAATAACATATTTCGACGAAAAAGTCAACCCCTCTCCACATAAAACAAAGCGAGGAACTCCGCAACTTTTTTGTCAACTTTCACCACCACCCGACATCACACCCGATAAAATCGCCGTAAACACGTTAATTCCATTCTCTGAGAGTGCCGTAATACCACCACCGTGCAGTTCCGCAATACTTTTCGCAACACATAATCCTAAGCCGTATCCGCCCGTATCGCGTGAGCGTGCCGGATCCACTCGATAAAACCGATCAAAAATCTTTTCCAGTGCTTCCTGTGGAATCGTCTCACCCGTATTTGATATCACAATCCGAAGCCGTAATTTGCGGTCGCGATTGACAACCACGCGAATGCTGCCGCCCTCCGACGTGTACTTCTCCGCATTATCCAACAGCGCATCTACCATGCGCCGAATCAGTCTTTCGTCACCGTGATACCGAATCCCTGCCGTCATCTCATAATCAAATCGACATCCAGCCTCAAAAATGCGCGATTCGCGATCCATGCACATCCCCTCAAGCAGCTCCGATATCTCAAGCTCCTCCCGATCCGGATGGATCTCGTTTGCGTCAATCTTTGCAAGGAACAGCAAATCGCTGACTAAGCCTGCCATTCGCGTTGTTTCGCCCTGTATACTGTCGAGCCATTTCTCCTGACTCTCTATCGTCGCATCCGGATTCGCCATGACCGCTTCCGTATTGGTCGCAATGACAGTCAACGGCGTTTTCAGCTCATGGGAAGCGTCCGATACAAAGTCATTCTGTTGTGCAAGCGCCGTTTCAATCGGCTTACTAATCCATTTCGTCAGAACCATGCAAACCGGAATCAGCAGCAGCGCGCCTACAAGTATAAAGATAGTCGAATTACGCCGAAGCGTCTTGACCAAAGCCTGTTCCTGTGAGCATTCAGCGATCACAATCCATGTGCTTTCATATTCCGGCATACAGATATATCTGTATTTTTTCCCATCCTGCACAATCGTTCCACCGGCTTGCCCATCGTTTGATTCAATTTGTGCCGCAATCTTAGATAGCGTTTCGTTGCCGAGATTCATATGCACCTGCTCAATCCCGTCAAGCATTCCGTCCTCATCATACAGAAAACTCACCAGACCGCGCGTGCTATCCGGCAGGCTCCGTGTCTCCACCGCCGTATGAAGCATTTGCTCCGTTTCATCGGCAGTGGATTGATACATCAGCAGACTTACACCCACACACATCGCCGCAAGAAACAGCATCAGCAAAATCCAGCTAGTCAGAAAAAATCTGCTCCGTAGCTTCTTGTGCATATCACACACACCCTTTATTCATGATTTTATTCTATGCACATTTTTCACCACTCCGGCATAGAATCCAGAGAGGCAGAACCGGATACGGCACCATGTGATGTCAGGATGCCCGATTCCATTACGTCCAGAAGTCCAAAGCCGGCAGGGAACTGGTCGCGCGGCTGCGCGGCACTACCCGGATTGAACAGCCGTACACCGTCCACATTCCGATCAATCCGCATATGCAGATGTCCGAACAGCACAATATCCGCGTCATTGTCTTTAGCAAGCCGCACCAGATTCTCCTGAAAATCACCATACATCATTGTATGTCCATGCAGCGCGATCGCCTTATGCCCAAACGGAAGCGGAATTGCTCGCATCAGCGGAATCTCGTGATTATGGTCACAGTTGCCGCGCACCTGTATGATCCACGATCTCAATTCCGGATGCTCTGCAATCAATCGTTCAGTTTCATATTCGCCGTCGCCGCAATGGATCACAAAATCCGCATCCCGATGGTCTGCCAATACACGTTTCAGAATATCATATCTGCCGTGCGTATCCGATATCACAAGAATCTGCATATGTTCTAATTCCCCGTTCTGTTTTGCTTCATTATAGCATATTCTATAGTAAATCTCAATGGGAGAAATGAAATATTTTTTTGATTCACTTCATAGGTGTTAAGGCAATACCGCACAGAGTTGGTGGTGCAGATACGCAGTCAGATTTTTCGTCAGATTGTATAGAAATGACGCCGCTGGGCTGACGCCCAGCAAGGAATTTCTGTGCAAGATGGCGGAAAATATGCAAGTAGATGTGCC
>JAZNTW010000114.1:0-4679 GCA_045591925.1 Oscillospiraceae bacterium | reverse complement strand
AACCCAAGAGAGAGGGGAATCGTCGCTGCGCTCCGGTCTCCCCTCTCTCTTAGGTTTTCCCTCTCGCGCTCTCTCTTTCCTAACTCTCTCCCCTCTGCTGTGTTGAATTTACTTTTACTGTGCAGCGGCGAGCAGTTTATTTCGCGGCTTTGCAATTAAGGGGGAAAGGGAATCAGGAAAGGGGAGCGCGAGGGGAAAACCTTAAGGGGAAAGGGGGAATGCGAGTGCAACGAGTTTCCCTCTTTCCTCTTGGGGTTCTCCCCTCGCACCGCGCCCTGTGCGGAGTACGAATACGAGAGGGACAACCCAAGAGAGAGGGGAATCGTCGCTGCGCTCCGGTCTCCCCTCTGCTTAGTTGAATTTTCTTTAGGGGAAAGGGCGAATACGAGTGCAGCACATCTGGGGGTCGAGGGGGCGCAGCCCCTTCGTCGCGCGAAGCGCGAAATCAAATATAAAAACAAAAAAACAGGGACACTGCACTTGCAATGCCCCTGTTTGTATATATGACACCACCAACTCTGTGCGGTATCGCCTTGACCAAAAACTTATATTTTTGGGCTGCTTTTACTCATAACGCAGCCTTGGTCTGCGCACCTGCCAGCCCATCTACGGTAAGCCCATGCTCAAACTGAAACGCAAGCAGCGCACCAAGCGTGATTCTGCCAAAATCGCCGTCAATCTCGGATTTTCGCAGATACCCCTTGCGATAGAGCGCCGTTTGCAGCCATGTCACCGCATCGCCCTTGTCGCCCTTGCGAATCAGCGCAGCCGGCGCAGCTGCCTCCGGCTGATAGATGAACCCAAGAAAACGGTATGCCGCACCTGCGCCCCAGTTGCCGCCGCCGCGTTCACGGTGCTGCGTCCAGAATGCCGGCTGACAGCCATAGCCCGATTCCGAGGTCAGAATGCTGCCATCGGAGTTGATCTGCTCCACGACCGCCACATGACCTGCGCCGTCCGCGGCGCTGCCAGCCTTGCCCTTTGCCCAACAGATGATCGCGCCGAGCCGTGGTGCATCGCCGACCGTCAGCCCTGCCGCCTTGCCGGTCTCCCAAAAATCCTCCGCGTTTGGGGGATACTGAAAATACCGCCAGCAGCCTGCGCCGATGATTTCATTGAAGCGGCCGGCTGCATACCCAACGCAATTTGCAAGCGTATTGCAATCCGGATCACGCGGATTTCCGAGAATTGCGGTGCTGTAGCCGCCGGCGGCAGCGGTGTTGTAGTAGGGGTTGCCCTTTTCGGGCTTTTGCAAGCGTGGTTGAAACATTCCGATTCCTCCTTAAAGGTCAAAAAATCAGCAAATACGGCGGTTTTCAGTTTTTATCATCCGATTCGTCATCATGCTCCTGCGAATGCTCCAGCTCGATTCGGAACTTGCGCAGACGGCGAATCAGATTCCGCACCCATATAGCGTCCGGCGAAATCGCGCCGTAATTTTCGAGAATGGAGATCAGCTCCATCACCGAAATATACGTAAATACGGCAATCGCGGTCACCGCACCAAGCATGGCAGTCAGCTTTGCCGCCTGATAGTACGTGCCGAGCAGCTCGACGCCGATTTCCATGCCGCAGGCGACCGCCATGACAATGATTTCGCAGAGCTTGTTCAGCCCACCCGTTCGCATTTTCGCGGAGCTGAGGTCGTTTTGCACATAGGCCTTGATGATGCCGGTGATGAAATCCGCAAACGCAAGACCCAGTACAGTAGTCAGCATCACAATATAGTTCATAGTCATCCCCTTTGTATCGTCAGGTTTCGGTTCGTTCCGGCGAAGTGTCTGCATGAAAATTTGGATAAAAAAAGAACCCCCCTTTCTGGATGCCGGTGGACATCGCGGAGAGCAGTGCGTTCAGAGAACGCATTTTTCATATATTGCGGACAGACTGCGCGTGTGGCAGTGCATCCCGATTCATTGGTATCACCCCCAGTTTGCAGATTCGCCATAATTCCATTGTAACATATGTTCGGCTGCTTGTCAATGCGCGGATTCACGATTATCGTACAAATGTTCTGGTATAATCTTGTGGAAATAGGCAGATAATTTCATATTTATATCGTATCATTCTTTGCGTGGAATCATGATATTGTAACTGTATTGCGGTATCCGAAGCGGCTGCGGACAAGCTGTTTTATAAGGAAATTGTAAAATCAAAAACACTTCTCGCGTTCCGATGATTTATACGAAAATGATGCTTTAACTATGAATATATTGTTTTCTATATCTAAGAATCACTATTTCTTGCTGCATGATTCTAATAATTATCGCAATATTTTTCTTGCGATATTCCACGCGATATAGTATGATAATGACAATATTGCATACATACAAGTTTGCAATATCACAATCTATTATATCATTTTTGAAAGGACGTTTTACATGACAAAACATCTCAAACGTATGCTCAGCACGATTGCCGCAGCCGCAGTGCTGGCACCCACCATGTCGCTCGGAGTCTCCGCAGCAGGTTACCCCAGCACCTACAACTACTCAGCTTCGAGTGCAGCAAGCTCGATTGTCCCCGGCAAGGCAAATTTCAGTGTTCTGCTTAGCGAGGAGCGCACTCGCTACGTCTTGCACGACCAGACGAGAAACATTAAAATCGTCTCTGCAACGCTGAACAGCACAACAGGCGATACCCCGAATGTCAATGACATAGTAGCTTTCAGCAAAACCGAACAGCCGACCAGTGTATCGCAATTCTCCGCACAGGCGCTGGCTACACTCTATCAGGTGCAGCGCATTTACGATCTGTTTAAGCAGAATGGATACAGCAACTTCGGCTCCGGCAGTAACGGCACACTGTATATTACACTGGATACCAACACCGGCGAGGCGAGCGTAAGTTATCCTTCGGGTTATTCATGGCTTCGCTTCGGTCAGAGGGCGTCGAGCAATGCCGTATTTAACTATATGGCTGCCGATGAGGACATTGTCGGTCATGAGCTGGCACATATCATGCTCAACAAAAAAATGGGTTGGACATCGTCTCTGAACAATGGCGAAGTCAAGGCAATTATGGAAGCATATTGCGATATTTTCGGTGAATTGTTCGACAGTAATATGAATTGGGTACTTGGCTCCGATGCCTATGTCATCAAGCCGTCCAGCAGCTCCACGGTCTATTCCATCCGCGACCTGAGAAATCCGAGTGCAACCCAGTCTCCCTCCTACTACTACAAGGGTCGTCTGATTTATAATTCCAATAATTATTTTACCGATTATCAGGCATTCAAAAAGAGCGCAAGCAGCGTATCTGCTCTTGATTCTGAAAGCGGCTCGACGGTTCTTTCTCATGCCGCATATAAAATGTACAATAGAGGCATCAGCAAGAGTCTGCTGACGCAAATCTGGATGCGTTCACTCGAATATCTTACCTATTTCAACAGAGCGACTGCTGTGAACTTTAGCGATGTCAGACAGGCAGTGGTTGTTGCCGCAAACAGCATCCTGTTTGAGAAAAACTATGCACAGAGCACGCACAAGAATTATATCAATATCATCAATACTGCATTTGATGAAGCAAATATCCCTGCAATGGGCTATACCGCAGAAACACTGGCTCTGTCAATGAATCCAACGCATATGGCTGAGTTTATCAGATTTGAGACTCGCAAATATCCGAACGGAAAATACTGGTGCGGCGGTGACATTGAAAAAACAACGACCACCCCATCTTCTACTCTGGCAAATAAAATCATCGTCAATACGACCTTTGACAGAGGTCTGAACAAGTCATTCAACTATGAAGTGGAAGAGCCGTACTATGAGTGCGCAGGCTTTGCAAAGAAGCTGCAGATGGATTATTTCGGAACAACGAAATTCCTGCATCTGGATATAGATGATAAGACATATCAGTATGAACCGCGTGTCGGTGACCATCTCCGTATTAAGCTGGGAGAGACCTCGACCGGCGACGACGGTGCACACAGCATCTTCATCACAGGTGTATCCACCAATTCTAACGGTGTATCGACCATTACTTATACGGACTGCAATAGTGACGGAAATAACATTATTCAATGGAACAAGACAGGTTCCTATTATCCTGCTGCCAACAACGGTGGTAAGGATTGCTTCATGATCGGCAGATATCGTTATAATGTATTGTGGGTTGAGCGTCCGATGGTGCTTGGCGATGTCAACGGTGACTCGTATCTGAACTCCTCCGACACCACCATGCTTCAGACAATGATCAACAGAGGCAGCAGCTACACCGCAGCTTCCGGCGTTGACCTGAACTACCGTAAGTTTATTGCGGACGTCAATAAGGATGGCAAGATTACTTCTGCCGATAAGACGCTGCTCACAAATCAGATGTCCGGCGCAAGAAATCTGTCATTTGTGAAGTAATTGGCGTAATTACGTGCTTTTGTAATACGCAAGAAAAAGGTTTTCCGTGCAAATAAAACCGATATAAATGATAAAACGGAGTCTGCGAACAACAGGCTCCGTTTTTATAATATGCAGAATGATTTTGTGAGAGACCGAGAGGTACTTCTCGCCAATTCAGTCTATGCAGATTTTTTATAAGATTATTTGATTTCGCGCTTCGCGCGACGAAGGGGCTGCGCCCCCTCGACCCCCAGATGTGCTGCACTCGCATTCCCCCTTTCCCCCTAATTGCAAATCCGCGAAATAAACTACTCTCCGCTACACAGTAAAAGTAAATTCAAC
>JAZNTW010000113.1:0-4423 GCA_045591925.1 Oscillospiraceae bacterium | reverse complement strand
GAACCCGGTGGATGTTTTGATGAAATCCGCACCGGATTCGGACACGATGTCGCACAGCGCAAGTTTTTCTTCCTCACTGAGCAGGCAGGTTTCCACAATGACCTTGAGCACTTTTTCGCCGCAGGCGGCCTTGAGCGCGCGAATCTCGCCAAGCAGCGCATCCCGCTTCCCGTCGCGCAGCAGGCAGAGGTTGACCACCATGTCAATTTCGTCCGCGCCGTCGCGGATGGCCTCCTGCGCCTCAAAAACCTTAACGGCCGTTGTGCTGTAGCCGTTCGGAAAGCCGATCACGGTGCAGATTTTCATTTTGTCCCCGACCTGCGCCTTAGCAAAAGCAACGTGGCAGGGCGGAATGCACACCGAGGCGCAGCCATAGCGCAGCGCTTCATCACAGAGCGCTGCGATCTCGCTTTCCCCGCAGTCACGTCGCAGCAGCGTATGGTCGCAGCGGCGCAAAATCTCCCGAATATCCAGATCCATAGCAAATTTTCCTTTTCAAAAAACAGAAATGTACATTTATTTTACCCCGCACACACAGAATATGCAAGTGGCACGGGCCACAGGGAGGCGGCAGACATGCATGCAGCGGCTATACTGGAAACGAACGGACAACTTTTTCCGCTTTTGCTCCCGATTGCCTCGCGCTGCGCCTGCCGTCTGCTGCGGCCTGCGCCCGGGGAAAAACTCCGCTGCGCCATGCTGATCGTTTCTCCGGATTGGCAGGGTGAAGCGCCGGAGATATACTGCCGCATTCTGCTCACACCGCCGGAGAAAGCAGCGCAGCTCTCGCGCGTTCGCGCCGAGTGGATCGTCAGCTTCGGCCCCTCCTCCCGTGCAAGCATCAGCTTTTCGTCCCGCACACCGGAAAGCCTCACCCTCTCCGTGCATCGGGAAGTTCCCACGCTTTCCGGCAAAGTGCTGGAGATGCAGGAAATCCCCATTCGCTGTCCGCCCGGAGAAACCGAGGACATCCTCGCTTTTTGCGCGGCATCGCTGCTCATGGGGGCACAGCTTTAACCGGCTGCCTTCAGCAAAACCCAAATCACACAAGTCCGAAACAGACCCGCTTGCGCTGTCCGGCGAAGTACGTGCGCGCATAAATCGCGCGGTGCCCGAATACGATTGGTTAAGGCCGTGCGACAGGATCCGAATCCGCCTTTCCCTGCGCAGGTTTTGTTGACTTAATGTTCGTCAAAGTCGATAAACCGGCAGCACCGGGTGCAACAAGGCAAAACCGCTTTCGGTTTCTCTCGCCCGCTCTGAGCAAACAATTCCGAATGAAACGTATTCGAGGTGTGCGTATGGACGAAAATCCGAAGATCAACAGCGTGACGCTGCGCGGCGTCACTTCCTGCGCGCCGGTCTTCTCTCACGAGAGCAGAGGCGCGCGGTTTTACAGTTTCCCCATTGAAGTTGAGCGCCTGTCCGGCGCCGTGGACAGGCTCAATGTCATCGCAAGGCAGGAGTTGCTGTCGTGCACAGAGCTAACCGAGGGAGATAAGCTCGGCGTATACGGCGAGCTGCGCTCTTTCAATAACCGCAGCGGCATCGGCAGCCGGCTGATCATCAGTGTGTTTGCCAGGTCGATTGAAATGGAAACCGGCGAGGATCGCAACCTGGTCGAGCTGACCGGCACGCTCTGCAAAGCGCCAACGCTGCGCACCACCCCCATGGGGCGCGAGATCTGTGATCTGATGCTCGCCGTGAACCGGCGATACGGACGCAGCGACTATCTGCCCTGTATCGCGTGGGGACTCCTCGCGCACAGCGCCTCCGCCTGGCGCGTCGGCGACCGCATCGCACTGCACGGGCGCATCCAATCGCGGCAATACATAAAACTGATCGACGGCGAACAGATGGAAAAAACGGCTTTTGAAGTTTCCGTCACGGACGCTGCGCGGGTGTGACGGCAAAATCCGGCATCATGGCAGCAAAAAAACCGAGGATTCGGTACTTGCATACCAAATCCTCGGTTTAAGGCAATGTCAATCTTCCGGATTACTGCTCCAGCATCTCGCTCGCGGTGTTGAACGCAAGCGTGCTGTCGCTCTCGGACAGAATCGTATAGATCACGTAAGTTCCAATCACTCTAACCTGTGCATTTTCAACCTTCGGCTTCTCCTCGGGCAGATATTCGTCCATCCAGGTCTCAATGCGCATCGTCAGATAAGCCTGCACGTCCTCGTCAAGCGCCTGAACGTAATCTTCGCTCTTGGCTTTGAAGACGCCGAACTCATTGACGTTGATGCTCGCTGTGCTCAGACGAACATCATATTCAGCACAGTTGGACAGGTCAATGTCCATGCGGCCGGTGATATAGCTCTCGTCCAGAGCCGTCATGGCGTCCGCGCTGCCCATCTCGTTGACGATCGCGTTTGCGATATCAGCCGGTGCAACATCCGTGCGGATTTTTCCGCCGCCGCAGGCACACAGCGCGAGAAGCGCCGTCAGGCACAAAACCAGGGCTACAAATTTCACAATGTTTTTCATTTGCATTTCCTCCTTAATTCATCAGCAGGCATGTGTGCGGATATACTGTACCACAAGGCCAAAGGCCTCACCGTTCAAATGCAGGCCGTCGCCGTTCGTATGCTCGTCAGGCAGATAACCGTTTTCATTGCGCAGCGCGCTTGCGCTGTCCAGATAATTCACACCGCAGCTCTCCGCAACGTTCTGAATCCAGAGATTCGCAGCTTCGATCTTCAGGTTGTTGATTCCGTTACCCTTCTCCTCATAGCCGGTTGTCACCGGGTAGATCGAGTTGAGAATGATCTTCGTGTTCGGGCTGACTTCCTGCACCTTTTTGACCAAAGAAGTGTAGGAGTCCTTAAAATACTGCTCTTTCATGAAGCTCACTCCATTGACACCAAGCGTGATGCAGAGATATTCGGGCTTCTTAAGCGCAAGCAGATCCGGCAGCATCATTTCCTCGCCGGTGTCTGGATTGACAATGGCAACGTAACTCCACTGGTCGAGCGTCAGCGTACCGCTGCTCGGCGTCCAAACATGCTTGGAAGTGACGAGATCGGTATAGCCATGGTCATAGTAATAGCCGAGGCCATAGGTCGTGCTGTCACCAAGGAAATAAATCTTGTCAAGATACTCGCGGCCCATATCCTCCGTCTGCGCAAGCACCGTGTGCGACTGCACCGGAGGTGTATACTGCGGATCATTCGTGGGCGTCTGCGTCGTCGGCGGCGTGGTGTTCTGCGCAGGCGTTTCTTCCGGCTGCTGTCCCTCATTGCCGGTCAACGGATCCTCATTATTTTCGGGATCTTCGTTCTTGCCGACATCAGGACTTTCCAAATTCACATCCATGCCCTCATCGCCAGGTTTTGAGCAGGATACAAAAATCAACGAAAACAAAACAAGCAGCAAGCTCACCATGATTGCTCCAACCCAAAAAGATTGGAATCCCCTTGAACGCTTCTTAGACATTTTGACAACTACCTCCCAATGCATCGCAAGGCTTTAATTGTTCGTCATTAAATTAAAAATAAGATGTATCCGAATTCCATCGAATTAGACTAATTCTATACAACAAATAGTCAACAGAAAAAGTATAACACAGTCATTAGAAAAATACCAGTAAAAGAAATCAAAGCCCGCAGGATTGCTCTTGCGGGCTTTGTGTTGGCATTGACCTATCTTCCCGGTCCGTCTCCAGACAAGTATTGTCGGCACTGGTGAGCTTAACTTCCGTGTTCGGAATGGGAACGGGTGGACCCTCACCGTTAAAAACACCAACTATCGTAAATGGCACAGGCCATATACTTACATATGAACTTTGAAATGGTGACCCGTGGGAGAGTCGAACTCCCGTTTGAGGCGTGAGAGGCCTCCGTCTTGACCACTTGACCAACGGGCCATCGTCTCATACACTCCCGGGTGAACCCAAGGCTCACCCGAAAGCGTACCTGGTACACCTTCAGGGACTCGAACCCTGGACACCCTGATTAAGAGTCAGGTGCTCTACCAACTGAGCTAAAGGTGCTCATCTCTGCACCCTCAAAACTGAACAGAGTCTTTTATTCAAGCAAGGCGCCTGCATGCTCCTTTGTAGGTCAAGCCCTCGGGTTATTAGTATCGGTCAGCTAAACATGTTACCATGCGTACACCTCCGACCTATCTACGATGTAGTCTACATCGACCCTTACTCCATAAAGGATGGGAGATCTTATCTTAGGGTGAGTTTCACGCTTAGATGCCTTCAGCGTTTATCTCTTCCCGACTTAGCTACCCAGCTGTGCCGTTGGCACGACAACTGGTGCACCAGAGGTCAGTCCATCCCGGTCCTCTCGTACTAAGGACAGCTCCCTTCAAATCTCCTACGCCCGCAACAGATAGGGACCGAACTGTCTCACGACGTTCTGAACCCAGCTCGCGTGCCACTTTAATCGGCGAACAGCCGAACCCTTGGGAC
>JAZNTW010000112.1:0-1973 GCA_045591925.1 Oscillospiraceae bacterium | reverse complement strand
GCAAAACATCTCTTTCTCTCGTTACTCAGGCTCAGTACGGGCGTATCAGCAAGAAAAAACTCATGTTTAAAGCTGCCCTTGACCCTTCTGTCCTCCTCGATATCCTTTTCTTTCCTAAAAAGTAAATGCTGTTGCCGTGCAGGTGCAGACGGTTGACGAATTGACGGGGATAATATATAATATAGGCAATACCGCACAGAGTTGGTGGTGCATCTACTTGCATATTTTCCGCCAAGCCGTAAGGCGGACTTTGCGCGGTGTTGCCTATAGTATATTGATTGTATTCACGAAAAGGAGACTATGATGACGCTGATAGATATTACGCAGGAATTATTCGGATGCACGGTATATCCGGGCGATCCGGCACCGGTGCGCACGCAGGCAATGCAGCTTGCAAAGGGTGACGTTTGCAACCTGACAACACTTTCGATGTGTGCGCATAACGGCACGCATATTGACGCACCGTATCACTTTCTGGATGATGGCAAAACCGTCGATGAATTGGGTTTGACGCCGTTTGTAGGAAATTGCTTTGTCGTACAGCACAGCGGCGATGTGACGGCTGCGGATGCGGAACAGATTCTGAGCCACGCAGCAGAAGCATCGGCGGCAGAGCGCATCCTGATTGGCGGAAAAGCGACCGTCACAGCGGAAGCGGCACGGGTATTTGCAGCAGGCGGCATCCGGCTCATCGGAAACGAAAGCCAGACAGTCGGGCCGGAACACGCGCCAAAGGAGGTGCATCTGATTCTTTTGGGCAGCGGCATCGTGCTATTGGAAGGCATTCGGTTACAGGACGTGGCAGAGGGAGCATACTTTCTGAGTGCCGCACCGCTGAATCTCGGAAAGGCAGACGGCGCACCATGCAGAGCCTATCTGATTTCATCTGCGCCATAAAAATGACAGACCTCCTTTCCTAACTCTCTCCCCTCTTAGTAGAATTTTCTTTTATTGCGCAGCGGAGAGCAGTTTATTTAGCGAATTTGCATTTAGGTGGTCTGGGGACTCGTCCCCAGACCCCATTTTTGTAAATGCAGCCCCAAAATAAAAGTTTTGATCAAGTTTTTTTTAAAACTTGCTAGGTCGAGGGGCAAAGCCCCCGGCGCACTCCGCAGAGTGCGAAACACTCTTAGCCTCTGCTGACTTGAATTTTCTTTTACTGCGCAGCGGCGATCAGTTTATTTCGCGGCTTTGCAATTAGGGGGAAAGGGAATCAGGAAAGGGGAGCGCGAGGGGAAAACCTTAAGGGGAAAGGGGGAATACGAGTGCAGCGAGTTTCCCCCTTTCCTCTTGGGGTTCTCCCCTCGTATCTGCGCATCTGCGCGGAGTACGAATGCGAGAGGGACAACCCAAGAAAGAGGGGAATCGTCGCTGCGCTCCGGTCTCCCCTCTCTCTTAGGTTTTCCCTCTCGCGCTCTCTCTTTCCTGACTCTCTCCCCTCTGCTGAGTTGAATTTTCTTTTACTGTGCAGCGGAGAGCAGTTTATTTCGCGAATTTACAATTAGGGGGAAAGTGAATCAGGAAAGGGGAGCGCGAGGGGAAAACCTTAAGGGGAAAGGGGGAATACGAGTGCAGCGAGTTTCCCCCTTTCCTCTTGGGGTTCTCCCCTCTGCTTAGTAGAATTTTCTTTTACTGCACAGCGGAGAGTAGTTTATTTCGCGGCTTTGCAATTAGGGGGAAAGGGGGACTCGTCCCCAGACCCCATTTTTGTAAATGCTGCCCCAAAATAAAAGTTTTGATCAAACTTTTTCAAAAGTTTGCGTGAGTCCTACGGTATTGCTTCGCAAACCGTGGCGGAGCCTCGGTCGCTCACCGCAGTGAGCGAAACACTTTTAGCCTTGATAAGAGTTCGCGGGCTTGGGTGCCTACGATAGAGGCACCCATTCTGAATCGCATCGCGGCAGCGATGCTACTTTATAATAAAGGAACCACCGCGCGGGGCACGAATGCGAAAGGGACAACCCAAGAAAGAG
>JAZNTW010000111.1:0-3468 GCA_045591925.1 Oscillospiraceae bacterium | reverse complement strand
TTCTTTAGGGGAAAGGGGGATACGAGTGCAGCACATCTGGGGGTCGAGGGGGCGCAGCCCCTTCGTCGCGCGAAGCGCGAAATCAAATATAAATACAAAAAACAGGGACACTGCACTTGCAATGCCCCTGTTTGTATATATACCGCACAAAGCCCGCCTTAAGTGGAGCGGTCATAAAGAAGTAAATCCGAAGAAGCATTGTTTTTTTCTCCGGATTTTATTATTCACTAAAAATCATAATCTGTCCAATACTATTTTTACAATAAATATTATCAGATAGTGAAGCGGATAAAAGATATAGAAAAACCATTTAGCAAAGTTAGGGTGTTTGCCTTTTTTACCGTTATAGAATATAGTCATACAAAGATATGCCGCCATAAAAACCGCAAGCATAACGACCATATATAAAATCAACTTAAACGCAGGAACTGTACCTAGTGAAAAAAGATTCAGCGAAGTGTGAATAAATATCAGCACGCTATATGTAATAAATCTCGCTTTCGGTTTGTCTCTGAAAATATGCAGGAATAATATGAATAATACGCCAAAAAGCATCCAGTCGGAATAAAGCAGAACAGTCGCGGCAACACACAGGATAATAAGCACTATTCTTTGCCACAGCTTGAATTTACTTTCCCATACAATAATGGAGAGCAATCCGAAAAATAGTGTAAATATCACATTGAACGTCCACCAACCGTCTATTGGCTGAAACAAAAGCCAATGAAAAGGCTGTGAAATACACGCAAATAATAGCAATCTCAGTGCATACTTCTTTCTGTCCCTTGTATATTTGTATCCGTCAGCTATAAAGAAAAACATAATAGGCGGACAAAAAAGTGATAAGCCTGAAATCAGAAGCAACGGTATAGGAAGTTCATATAAAGCAAGTGTACTCTCCGGATGATTCATAAGATTGATCCAGGCTATCATATGACCTATAAACATTGGAATATATGCAAGGTATTTCATCATATCACGATTCAACACCTTGATGTTGCTGTTAATGCACTTCATAATCAAACTCCTTTTGACAAATTCAATGATGTTAATAAATTCATTATAACAGAAACGTCAGAAACAGTCAACATAAATAACGCAAAGCCACTTCTGACATAAATATCAAAAGTGGCTTTGTAATACTTCTATATAACTATCCGCCTTACAGCGCCGGTTCAAAGTCGTCATTTTGGATGCCGTCGGAGATCGCCTGCTGCACATAGCTTTCATCACGCGTAAAGCAATTAAACATCGCATAATACCGCAGCCCGATTTTATTACCGGTTCTGCCGTTCCGGTTTTTCAGAATCTTCAGCTCGACATTTCGAATCGCGTGTTCCTTGCACTGCTGAATTTTCTTCTGATTCTCCTGCGCCGCACCCTTGCCGCTGAGTCCCTGCACCTGTAATCCGATCAGCACATCCGAGCCGTACTCAATCGCACCGGATTCCTTGAACGCATTCATCTCAATCTCTCCGGAATGATAGCTGTCACGATTCAAACTGGAAATCGCAATGACCGGTAAATTGCAGTCTCGGCTCAGCCGCTTCAGCTCCAATACCGCCTTATCCATATTCTGCTTGTCGCTTGCACGCAGGTCGTATGGCGCTAAAATTTGCAGATAGTCAATCATCACAACCGGTGTTCTGCCGGTCAGCTTGATATGCGCTTCCGTTCTTCTGCGGATCTCCGCTGCACCGATATCCCCGATGCCCTCATAATAATACAGCTTGCCGGCGTATTTCTGATACGCAAGTACGGCTTGGTCAATCAAACAGCGCTCCGCTTCGGAATAGCCCGGATATCTGCTCTTTGTGGTGATGCCGCGCACGGTCTTTGCCTTTCGGGTGTCGTCATTGCAAAGCAGATAGGTCTGACGGCTCACACTCTTTGCAATCAGCTCATTCGCAGACATCTCAAGCGAAAAATACAGCACATCCGTTCCAGACGCTGCAATCTGGTCGGCAGTTTGCAGCAAAAACGTCGTTTTTCCAAGTGAGGAAATAGCGCCGAGTATATACAGTCCGGCAAAAAATCCACCGTCCAATACCTCGTCCAGATCCGAAAAGCCCGATGGGATCGCGTCCATCGTCGATTCATTATGAATACTGTCCAGAAAGCCGCTGAGCCGATGCGCACCGGTGTTTGCTTCGTGACTGCGCTGCGCTTCATCCAGCACTGCCGCGCTGCTGCGGCAGAGTGATTCTGCAATCTGGGTGAGCTGCTGCGTGAATGCTTCACGATTTCCGATAAAATAATCATTTGCATCCTTGCGCCGGCTCTCCGGATATACGCTGAGGTCAAACTCTGCGTAGGCAAAGGAAATCTGCCGCGCCATCAGCTCTTTTCCGAGTATCTCGGACGCTTTTTTACCAGCCTCATCCGCGTCAAAGCAGAGAATCAGCGGACAGCTTGGCGCATTTTCGTCAAGCTGTGCAAGCAGCTTTCGCACACCCGTACCGCCAACCGAAATCGCCGGATACGGACTCGCTGCCATCACGGAAATTGCGTCAATCGGGGACTCGCAGACAAAACAGGGCATTTCTGATTGATACAGCCCGTCCCGCCGGAAAATCGGTTCTTCACCGGCCTCCGAAGAACGCGGCTTGCGGAAGGCTTTTTCTTTGACGCTGCGCGTGATATAGTAGGAATGCGAAGCGTCATACGGAATCACGACCGCCTGCTTTTCCGCATCGTAGCCAAGCTGAAAGCGCTGAACGATTTCATCGGAAAAACCGCGCATCTTCGTCCAATAATCTGTTTGACAGACATTCTCGATACATTGTTTGATATAATCTCTGTAATTGGAATTGACCGTTTGATTCCGGTTGGGTGATTTTTTTGTCGGATACATTGGATGCTGCGAATCTGCAATGCCGAACAGCTCCTTTGCATACCGAATCTGTTGCGGAAAATCGGGAAGCTGTTCGATGAAGCCGATGAGTGTAAAAATATCGCCGCTTTGATTGCAGGCGAAGCAATGCCAGCGCGTGTCATTGTCATAAACGGAAAACGCACCGTCGGATCTTTCACCGCGATGCGTACCGCTGCCGCATAGCGGACAATGATACAAGCCGGAACGCTCCTTGACGGAAATGCGTTCCAGATACGCCGGAAGTTTCGATTTGAGATATTCGATTTCCATATCGGCGCTCCTTTTCATATTGACATACCACTTTGAATTTAAAGGCAATACCGCACAGAGTAGATGTGCGGGCGAGGGGAGAACCCAAGAGGAAAGGGAGAAACTCGCTGCACTCGCATTCCCCCTAATTGTAAATTTGCGAAATAAACTACTCTCCGCTGCGCAGTAAAAGAAAATTCAACTCAGCAGAGGGGAGAGAGTTAGGAAAGAGAGAGCGCGAGAGGGAAAACCTAAGAGAGAGGGGAGACCGGAGCGCAGCGAGGATTCCCCTCTTTCTTGGGTTGTCCCTTTCGTATTCGCGCAAGGAATTCCTGTGCAAGATG
>JAZNTW010000110.1:0-2263 GCA_045591925.1 Oscillospiraceae bacterium | reverse complement strand
GTCGAGGGGCAAAGCCCCCGGCGCACTCCGCAGAGTGCGAAACACTCTTAGCCTTGATAAGAGTTCGCGGGCTTGGGTGCCTACGATAGAGGCACCCATTCTGAATCGCATCGCGGCAGCGATGCTACTTTATAATAAAGGCAACACCGCACAAAGTTCGCCATATATACAAACAGGGACACTGCACTTGCACAGCGGAGAGCAGTTTATAAGCACGCGAAAATCCGTGAACCGCTTACAAATATCATGTAATCGTTTCACCATAAGTACAGCCGTATTCGGAAATCGAGTACGGCTTTTTGTATGATATTGCGGATGGTCAATCATTGACGCGCGGCACTGCCGCCTACCGTGTTGCGAAACAGCATGGAAGAAAATAAACCGAACAGCAATGCCGCAGTGATACCGCCAGCGGAGGAGGTCAGACCACCGGTTAAAACGCCGAGCAGACCATGCGCATCGACATCCTCGCGGATGCCCTGTGCGAGCAGATTGCCGAAGCCCGAAAGCGGTACGGACGCGCCGGCACCAGCTAAATCCACCAGATACGGGTAAATGCCGAGTCCACCCAGCACCACCCCTGCCACCACGTAGCCCACCAGAATCCGCGCCGGCGTGAGCTTTGTGTAATCAATCAAAAGCTGACCGATGACGCAGAGCAAGCCGCCAATCAAAAATGCCCAGAGATAATTCATGACACGCGCTCCTTTCCGATTTCGTGCGACAGATGCACGGCATGACAAATCGCCGGAATGCTCTCGCCCTGCTGACAGAGCATCGGGGAGAGCAGTGCGCCCGTTGCGGCATACAGCACATTCCGCAGCGCGCCAGATTGCAGGCGCGGCAGAAAATAGCCGCAGATGATGCTTGCCGAGCAGCCGCAGCCCGAACCGCCGGCGTGTGTATCCTGCCGGCTCTGGTCGTACATCATCACGCCGCAGTCACGGTGTACGCCGCGCAGCTCGTAGCCGTTCTGCTCCATCAGCTGAATGAACAGCCGGCTGCCCACAAAGCCCAGATCGCCCGTCACGATCGCATCGTAATCGGTCGGGCGCGTGCGTGTTGCGGAGAGAAACCGTGCAATCGTATCAGCGGCGGCAGGTGCCATTGCCGCACCCATGTTGTTTGCATCGGTCACGCCGATGTCGCGGATTCTGCCCGTGCAAAAGCCGCGGATATAGGGCGGCGCGGCGGTTTGTCGGAGAAGCACCGCACCGGCAGCCGTACAGGTCCACTGCGCATTCGGTGTGCGCTGATTGCCGTAGGAAAGCGGAAATCGGAACTGTCGCTCCGCGCTCGAATAGTGCGACGAGGTCAGCACCGCGCAATACGGCAGCTCCATCCCCGAAAGCGTCGCGGCGGCAAGCTGCATTCCCTCGGCAAAGGTCGCGCACGCGCCGAAAATGCCGTAATAGGGGATATCGAGATGCCGCAGGGCGTAGGTTGAACTGGTGCATTGGTTGATGAGGTCGCCGGCGAACAGACAGCTGATGTCCTCTGCGGAAACGCCAGCCTTTTCGAGCAGCAGATGAATGGTGCGGCGCTGCAATTCGCTCTCTGCCTGTTCCCAGGTTTTCTGACCGAATCGGCTGTCCGTCTCGACCAGATCAAAGCAGCTACCGAGCGGGCCATCGGACTCCTTTTTCCCGACCGTACTGCTCCATGCGGCGATGGTTGGCGGTCTGCGCAGGGAAATCAGGCTGCTTGCTTCTTGCATATGAGCAACTCCTTTTTTGGTGATTTTCCGATAGTATGACCGAAAATCGCGGAGATTATACGCAGATAACGATTGAAAAAGGGTTGATTTCTCGCTGAGGATATGATTCCGGACTTCACATTTAGGAAAAGAGCGCGTCAAATTTAAGGCAATACCGCACAGAGCTGATGTTGCCATATCAGGGGCTTTGCAAGTGTAGTGTCCGTGTTTTTTGTATTTATATTTGATTTCGCGCTTCGCGCGACGAAGGGGCTGCGCCCCCTCGACCCCCAGATGTGCTGCACTCGTATTCCCACTTTTCCCTAAAGAAAATTCAACTCAGCAGAGCGGAGACCGGAGCGCGCGACGATTCCCCTCGTTCGTGGGTTGTCCCTTTCGCATTCGTGCCCCGCGCAGATGCGCAGTGCGAGGGGAGAACCCCAAGAGGAAAGGGGGAAACTCGCTGCACTCGCATTCCCCCTTTCCCCTTAAGGTTTTCCCCTCGCGCTCCCCTTTCCTGATTCCCTTTCCCCCTAATTGCAAAGCCGCGAAATAAACTGCTCGCCG
>JAZNTW010000109.1:0-78683 GCA_045591925.1 Oscillospiraceae bacterium | reverse complement strand
AGGCAACACCGCGCAAAGTCCGCCTTACGGCTTGGCGGCACATCTACTTGTACTTGCATATTTTCCGCTATTTTGCACAGAAATTCCTTGCTGGGCGTCAGCCCAGCGGCGTCATTTCTATACATTCTGACGAAAAATCTGACTGCGTATCTGCACCACCAACTCTGTGCGGTATTGCCTTAACGTGTTTGATATTCCTCGCGGGACGTGCCAAAATAAAACAGCGCGATGGTTCCCGGACCTGCGTGCGCACCGATAACGGGGCCAATTTCTCCGATCACAATATGCTTTGCGCCATATTCCTGCAGCGCACATTTCAGCATTTCTGCCGCATCCATTGCATCACCGTGCGCAATAAAAACGGTTGCAGATTTGTCGGTGCATTCTGCCTGATAGCGCTTGCCAAGCTCTAAAACCGAATTCTTTCTGCCGCGCACCTTCTGCACCGGAACGAGCTTGCCCTCGTCACTTACGTGCAGAACCGGCTTAATACCGAGCAAGGCACCTGCATACGCGGATACCGCACCGACTCTGCCGCCGCGCTTTAAGAACAGCAGGTCATCCACCGTGAACCAGTGCATGATTTTCAGTCGGGTGTCTTTCACGTATTCAGCAAGCTCATCGAGCGACATTCCGCGCTCACGCTGTTCTGCACAGTGATGAACCAGCAAGCCCTGTCCGAGGCAGGCGCAGCGTGTATCAATCACAATGATGCGGCGATCCGGATACTCCTCCTGCAATTCCTCGGCAGCAATGCAAGCCGTTGCGTACATACAGCTGAGTACCGATGAAAATGCAAGATATAAAATATCTTTTCCGGACGCAAGAACCTCGGAAAAGGTTTCACGGAACCGCGCCAGATTCGCAGCAGAGGTACAGGCAACCTGTCCGTTGCGCAGGGCGTCAAAAAAAGCAGCGCCGCGCAGCTCGCAGGGCTGGGCAGGATTATCCTTCATAAACATATTCAGCGGAATAGAGCGCACGCCCATCGCATCCAGCATATGCTGAGAGAGGTCGGCTGCACTGTCGGTAATCAATACGTAGCTTTCATTCGGTTTCATAAAGACTCACTTTCCTTCGGTGATTATGTTAGCGGTCAGAACCGCCGTTATTATTGTAACCGATTTTTACAAAAAAGTCACGAGATTTCTTTCGAGAAATCGGAAACTGCTTTGAGAATTGCGATAATTTCAAATTCTACCGGCTCTACTTTCGGGAGAGTTCGTGATTTTGACGTATTTACGTCGAAATTTGTCACATCAAAATTTTACAACCCTACTCGATATATTCCTTGTCTATATTTGATATGATTTAACAATCTAACGATTTTATTTTTTTCATCCTGTCCATTGCAATTCTTTCGCCAATATGGTATAATAGAATCAGACACCTGAAATTACAGAGGAGGTGAATTCATGGAACACTGGAAGCAAATTGTCGCGACGAATCTTTCGACACTGCGCAAGGAAAAAGGTTTGACGCAGGTTCAGCTTGCGGAACTGCTGCATTATTCCGATAAAGCCGTCTCAAAATGGGAACGCGGTGAATCGCTGCCCGATCTTGCCGTCATGAAGCAGCTTGCGGATTTCTATGGCATTTTGATAGATGATTTTCTTCTGACAGAGGATGAACGTGCAAATAAACAGGCCATCACCCAAGAGGCAGCAGCCCCTGATTCCATAGAAGAACAGCCGGCAAAAAAGCAAACCAAGATCAACCGATTGGTCATTGCAGGAATGGCAGTCATGCTGGTCTGGCTGATCGCATCAATGATATTTGTCGTTCTGGACGCAGCCGTACCGGATCTGGAATATTCTATGTTTTTATTTATCTATGCCGCACCAATCACGGCGATTGTCGTACTCGTATTCAATTCGATCTGGTTCAATCCGCGCTGGAATTACTTCATCATCTCATTTCTTGTTTGGTCGCTGCTCGGCGCGCTATTCCTAACGTTTTATATCAATGATATTGTAATCTGGAAGCTATTTCTTGTCGGAATTCCTGCACAATTCATCATCTTCCTCTGGTCAAGGCTGCGGCCTGCAATCAAGAAATAATAAAACAAATGCGTATGTTCGGTATCATGAACATACGCATTTTTAGTCTGCATTGACGCGAAGAAACAACGCCGGATTCAATCGCACGCCTTGGGGATCGCGCACCTCAAAATGCAAATGCGCACCCGTTGAGTTACCGGTATTCCCGACAAGTGCAATCACATCACCGCGGCGAACCTTGTCGTCCGTTTCAACGTGCAGCTCGACACAATGCGCATAGACCGTATAATAGCCATCGTCATGCTGGAGTATGACAAAATTTCCGTAGCCATCCTCACTGCCTGCATAGAGAACCTTGCCGCCGTCCACTGCATAGATCTCCGAATACTCCGCTGCCCCGATGTCCAGACCGATATGCTCCCGTTCGCCGCCAAATAAATCGGTAATCTTTCCGCCATCCACAGGCCATATATATTTTCCGTTTCCGTCAACGACGGTATCTGTGCTATAGGGCTGAGCGTCGAACGTCCCGACCGCAATTTCTGCGTCAATCGGCTTTACGGTCTGCTTCGCGGCAAGCTCACTGCGCCCGGTTTCCACGCCATCCGTATAGGTAATCAAAACCTGCGATTCCTTTTCGCCCTTGACACCGCGCCGAATCAATTCCTCCTGCCCTTTCGGAAGCGACTTGGTTTCCGTGCGAACCGTATCATAATTTTGAACGGTCAGCACGGTTTCTTTTTTTGTGCAGATAACCGGTAAACGCCGCTTCACAATCGGCACTTTCACGCGCTGTGCAAGCGGCATCACATCCGGCAAGCTCGGATTCAATTTGCGCAGTTCTTCCGGAGTAGTTGAAAAACGCGCAGCTACGGAATAAATCGTTTCATTTCGTCCGACAGTGTAATTACGCGTAGAATGCTCCGAAGCCGTGAGTTGATTCGCGAGCTTCTGCGGCGCAATGAGCCGTTCCTCCGGATACAGTCCCCGTTCATAGGAAATCGTATCGGCAAATTTGACTTCTTCCAATTCACCGTCATATTGATCGGTAACCGTCCCAAGCAATCTTGCCAATGCGGCTTCAATCGGATGCGTATCGGAAACCACGCCTTGAAGTTCTTCCCCGACATAGACGCCATAGGCTTCGGTCAGCGCAATATCTGCCTGCTCCAGCATTTTATCAGCAAGCTCTCCGGCAGACAACAGGATTTCCCCATTTTCGTATTCACGCAGTTGAAAGCTGCGCCGAAACGTCAGGTTTTCTCTGGCTTCTGAGCCGTCAAGTCGTTCTCGAACAAGTGCTTCGGCAGCATAATAATCCGATTCCTCTGCAATGATACCGAGTGACGCACCATTTACGGAAACCGCAATGCAATATTGCCGATTTCGAAACTGCACAATCACACCAACCAAAAGAATGCAGCTCATCACAGGAATGCTGAATCGGAACAGCACCGGAAGCATCCCCTGCCGACCAATCAATATCTCGCGCATCATTCGCATGACCGCTTGAAGCCGTGATTTTGCCGGCATATGATAGGCCCTTGCAGCATTTGCGGCATTCTGGCGGCGTGCGCGAAGCCAGTTTACCACACAGTCAGCACAAAATGCCGCTCCGCGCAGCAATACACCGAAGATTTCGACCGCGACCATGAGAATTCCCCATAGCACAAGCCCAATCATACGCAATATCCCAAGCAGGACAAATTTGCCGCAGCCACAAAGCCGCATCCATCCGTTTTTCACTGTCAAATGCTGCAAAATCAGCCCTCCTTTTCAATGAGAATCACGCATTGTTTTCCGGTATATTATACACGTTTTTATCATCAGAATGCAAGAGAGCGATAAAAACTTCATGACTCTGCACATACTGCCTAAATTCACACCACAGGTTTTGTGTAGAATACCGGCAGTCATAGTCTATGAATCAGAAGTCCAAAATATGCAGATATACAACAAAAGGCACCTCTGATATGAGATCAGAAGTGCCTTTGTGATAGCAAACAGATTATACGAGCTTAATGATAGCCATTTCAGCCGCATCACCGCGACGCGGACCGATCTTAACCATACTGGTATAACCGCCGTTACGCTCTGAATAGCGCGGTGCGATTTCATCGAAGAGCTTCTTTGCGACGCTCTCCTTGGTCACATAAGCAAAAACTTGACGCTTCAGGTGAAGATCCGCAGCGGTATCGTTGCCGGAGATCCCCTTTGCAATGGTGATCATTTTTTCTGCCATCGAACGAACTTCTTTCGCTCTGGTCTCGGTCGTTTCGATCTGACCATTTTCAAGCAAATATGTCACCATGCCTCGAAGCATAGCCTTTCTGTGATCCGTGGCTCTGCCGAGCTTTCTGGAACCCGCCATTGTGTTTCACTCCTTTGTAAATCCATTCAGAAATCCGAAAGAAATCTGAAATCGGGAATTAGTCATTGTCATCCGAGGAAAGGTCAAAACCAAGAGACTGGAGTTTTTCCTTGACCTCATCAAACGATTTTCTGCCGAGGTTTCTGACCTTCATCATTTCGTCCTCAGAACGACTGATGAGGTCTGCGACTGTATTGATGCCGGCACGCTTCAGGCAATTAAACGAACGAACCGACAGATCAAGCTCTTCGATGGTTGTCTCGAGCTTTTTCTCCTGACCGCCATCGGTGGTATCCTGAAGAACAGGTTCCGAAGCCTTCTCATCAGAGAGGTTGACGAACAGCTGGAGATATTCTGTCAGCAGGCTTGCAGCCTGAGAAAGCGCATCGTTCGCACCGACTGTACCATCGGTCCAAACTTCAATCGTCAGCTTATCATAGTCAGTGACCTGACCGAGTCTTGTATCCTCGACCTTATAATTCACCTTCAAGACCGGGGTGTAAATACTATCCACAGTAATCACATCAAGCGGCAGATTTTGTCTGGTCTGCTTATTGCGTTCTGCGGAGACATAACCTCTGCCGCGATCGAGCATGATCTGCATTTCGAGCTTTGCACCCTTACCGATTGTCGCGATATGCGGGAACGGCGGGAGAATCTCGACTTCAGAATCTGTGCGGATATCAGCAGCGGTGACCTCACATTCACCCTGGGCGTCAATATAGATCGTCTTCGGACCATCGCCATACAGCTTTGCGGTCAGACCTTTGATTGCAAGGATGATTTCTGTTACATCCTCCTTGACACCGGGGATGGTTGAGAGCTCGTGATGAACACCGTCAATCTTGACAGCATAGACTGCCACACCGGGCAGAGAGGAGAGCAGAATCCTTCTGAGACTGTTACCGATCGTGATGCCGTAGCCACGCGGCAGCGGACGGACTTCAAACTTACCGTATTTGCCGTCAGCGTGGAGTTCTTTTGTCTCAATTTCCGGCTTTTCCATTTTCAGCATAAATACCCTCCTGTTGTGCATTCAGTTGTTGTACAGCCGGAGCATAGGCTCAACAGCTGCGCAGGGATTATCCCAAGATTACTTGGAGTACAACTCAACGATGAGGTGCGTTTGTGCTTCGTACTCAATATCGTCTGCAGAAGGCATACGGACAACAGATGCAGAGAAGTCATCCTTCTTTGCTTCGAGCCAAAGCGGAACAACTCTGTCAGCTGTCGCCTCAACGGTAGCCTTAAACTTATCGGATGTTCTATCCTTTTCACGCAGTGCGATCACGTCGCCAACCTTAACACGATAGGAAGGAATGTTGACCTTCTTGCCGTTTACGGTGTAGTGAGCGTGTGCAACGAGCTGTCTTGCTTCACGTCTGGTCAATGCAAGACCCATACGGAACACGACATTATCCAATCTGGATTCGAGGCAGGTGATGAGGTTATCACCGGTCTTGCCTTCCATCTTGGAAGCGATCTCGAAATAGTGATAGAACTGCTTTTCGAGCATTCCGTAAATGAACTTCAGCTTCTGCTTTTCCTTCAGCTGGAGACCATATTCGGAAACCTTCTTGCGGTTATTTGCATTCTTGAAGCGGTTAGATTCCTTCTTGGAAACGCCCATAACACCGGGAGTGATTCCAAGGGCTCTGCACTTCTTCAGAATCGGTTCTTTCTGTACTGCCATTTTCGTTCACCTCCAATAATTATACGCGTCTTCTCTTCGGAGGACGGCAGCCGTTGTGCGGAATCGGGGTAACGTCCTTAATCATACGAACCTCAAGACCAACAGTCTGGAGCGCACGGATTGCTGCCTCTCTGCCGGAGCCGGGACCATTGACATAAACCTCAACAGTCTTCAGACCATGCTCCATTGCTGCTCTTGCAGCAGTTTCTGCTGCGGACTGCGCAGCGAACGGTGTGGACTTCTTCGAACCGCGGAAGCCAAGCTCGCCTGCGGATGCCCACGAAATCGCATTACCCTGCGTATCGGTGATGGTCACGATGGTGTTGTTAAACGTGGACTGAATATGCACCGCGCCGTTTTCGATGTTCTTACGCTCTCTGCGGCGTCTGATCGTGGTTACTTTTTTCTTCTGCTGTGCCAAGATACAGTCCCTCCTTACTTCTTCTTGTTCGCAATGGTCTTTGCCGGACCCTTACGCGTTCTTGCATTGGTCTTTGTACGCTGTCCTCTGACGGGCAGACCCTTGCGGTGACGAACACCGCGATAGCAGCCGATATCAACGAGACGCTTGATATCCATTGCAATCTGACGGCGCTTATCGCCCTCCACCATGCAATTCTCGTCAATGTACGCACGAAGCGCTGCGACATCGGTTTCAGTAAGATCCTTTACTCTGATGTCCGGGTTAATGCCGGTTTCCTTCAGGATCTTGGTTGCCGTCGTACGACCGATACCGAAGATATATGTCAAGCCGATTTCTACACGCTTGTTCTTCGGGAGGTCAACACCAGCGATTCTAGCCATATTCCTAATTACACCTCCAAATGCTCAGGGGTATCAGCCCTGACGCTGCTTATGCTTCGGGTTTTCACAAATGATCATGACTTTGCCCTTGCGCTTAATGACCTTGCACTTTTCGCAAATAGGCTTAACGGAAGGTCTAACTTTCATTGGAAATACCTCCTTCTTTTCAGCGTTCCGAGTGATTACTTAGAACGCCAGGTGATTCTGCCCTTTGTCAGATCGTAGGGCGACATCTCGACTGTAACGTGGTCACCGGGGACGATTCGGATATAGTTCGTTCTCAGCTTGCCGGAAATATGTGCAAGGATTACATGGCTGTTATTCAGCTCAACCTTGAACATTGCATTCGGCAGGGCATCAATGACCACGCCTTCTACTTCAATTACATCCTGTTTCGACATCGTCGATGACCTCCTTGCGGATTTGATTTTGTTTAGAAAGCGGATGTTTCGCTTTTTCGTTCATGGGATTCAGAACTGTTCGCAGGGCTTTGTCTGTTAAATGCTCCAGAGAAAGCGTCTGCTTCGTAGCCTGAACGTGTGCGGGATTTTTTCGCTTTGGTTTAGAAAGCGAGCGATTCTTTCCATCTGCGAGCAGCAGTTCTGCACCGTCCAGCGCAACAACAACAAAGAATCTTCCGGCCTCTCTGCCTGCGGTTGCAAGCACAATCATACCGGGCTGACAGATATTTCTCTGCATCGGCGTCACCGCTTCGTCATAATCACAGGACCATTTGCAGTAATGAGGATCATATGCTCAAAATGCGCGGACACGGAACCGCTGTCAGTCACAACAGTCCATTTGTTCGGCATTGTATGCACACCGTCCCCCTGCATATTGATCATCGGTTCAATGCAAAGCGTCATTCCTTCCACAAGGCGCATACCGTGTCCGGCTCTGCCATGGTTCGGAACCTCCGGGTCCTCGTGAACCTCTTTGCCGATTCCGTGACCACAGTAATTCTGTACGATACCGTAGCCTCTGGAACGGCAGTAATCCTCAACCGTATGGGAAATATCACCCAGCCGCGCACCGACCTGTGCTGCTGCAATCGCCTCATAGAGAGAAGCGTTTGTAGCCTCTAACAGAGCCCGAACCTCCGGCTTAACCTCTCCGACAGGAAATGTAAAGCAAGTATCGCTGTTCCAGCCCTTATAGCAAGCGCCCAGATCGACGCTAACGATATCTCCGTCATTGAGTCTGCGGTTTCCGGGGATGCCGTGAATCACTTCTTCATTGACCGACACACAGGCGCTTGCAGGAAATCCATACAAACCGAGGAAATTCGGTGTTGCGCCGTGTGATGTGATGACTTGATAGACAATATTATCAATATCCTTTGTTGTCATACCGGAACGTAATTTTGCTTCCACCGTATTCAGGGCTTCCGCAGCAATTTTTCCGGCTTCAAGCATCTTTTCGATGTCAGATTTGCTTTTGATCGAAACCATACAGCGCCTCTATCTCAGTCATTGATACCGAGCGCATCGAAAACCAGCTTCGTTGTATCGGCAACCTCGTCCTGACCATTAACGGTCACGAGCTTACCTGTTTTCGAGTAATAATCCTTCAGCGGTGCGGTTTTCTCCGCATACACCTCAAGTCTGGAAAGAACAGTCTCCGGAGCGTCATCGGCACGCTGTACAGCTTTACCGCCGCACAGATCGCAGATGCCCTCCTCCTTGGTCGGCTTATACTCGATATGATAGGAAGCACCGCATATTTCGCAAACGCGTCTGCCGGACATTCTTGCGATAATCCGGTCATTCTCGACATGAATCTCAAGCACCTTGTCAATCTGAACGCCCATCTGTTCGAGCGCCTCAGCCTGTGCAACGGTACGCGGGAAACCGTCGAGGATGTAACCGTTTTTCGCATCGGACTCAGCGATGCGGTCTTTCAGGATACCAATTACGATATCGTCAGAGACCAGCGCACCGCTGTCCATAGCAGCTTTCGCACGCAGACCAAGCTCCGTACCGTTCTTAACGGCTTCACGAAGCATATTGCCTGTAGAAATCTGCGGAATGCCGAGCTTTGCGGAGATTGCTTCAGCCTGTGTACCTTTACCGGCACCGGGCGCACCCAAAAGAATGAGATTCATAGAGCAGCCTCCTTGTAAAATTTCATTTAACCGAGGAAGCCCTTGTGATGGTTCATCATCAGCTGGGATTCCAACGTGCGGACCGTCTCGATTGCAACGCTGACAACAATCAGGATCGAAGTACCACCCATCGACGAAACGTCAATCTTTGTGATATTCAGGAAGATGATCGGGAAGACAGCAACAATACCGAGGAATACTGCACCAACAAGAGAAATCTTGCTGAGCACTCTCTGAATGTAATCAGAGGTCGGCTTACCGGGACGGATACCGGGGATACCGCCGTTCGACTGGCGGAGATTATTTGCCATTTCAACCGGATTATACGAAATTGCAACATAGAAGTAGTTGAACAGGATAATCAGGATGAAATAGAGGACTGCGTAGGAATAGCTTCTGGTAGAGAAGAATTCTACGAAACCTGCGTAGAACTTTTCCCAGCCGGACGCATTCGTCAGATCAGTCATCGGCTTCTTGAAGATGGTGAACATCGACGGAAGCGACATAAAGCTCATTGCAAAGATGATCGGCATAACACCCGACATACAAATCTTGATCGGAATGTGAGTGCTCTGACCGCCATACTGCTTTCTGCCAACCACGCGCTTTGCGTACTGGACAGGAATGCGGCGCTCGGACTCGTTCATAAAGACGATGCCAACAATCATTGCGACGAAAATGATCAGATAAATGACAACCTTGATGAAGTACTCATTCGGATTGTCAAGAACAAGACCGCCGAGCGTACCGATATCAACCGGAATACGTGCAACGATACCTGCAAAGAGAATCATGGAAACGCCGTTACCGATTCCCTTTTCATTGATGCGGTTACCCATCCAGATAACGAGCGAGGAACCTGCCATAAAGGAGAGGATGATGACGAACATCGCAAAGATGCCGGTACCGCCCTCGGTATACTTAACAGCAGAAACGCCGCCGTCCTTCATATTCTTCAGGGTCAGATAGTAAGCGACAGCCATGAAGGCAGAAAGACCAAACGCAACAATAGAAGTGATACGATTCAGTTTCTTTCTTCCGTCCTCACCTTCCTGCTGGAGACGTTCCAGAGGCGGGAGTGCGTAGGTCAGAAGCTGAATAATGATGCTCGCATTGATATACGGCGTAACGCCAAGAGAGAACATGGTTGCCTTTGCGAGCGCACCACCGGAGAGAATGTTGAGGTACTCAAGGAAGTTACCATTACTTGCATTCTCGGTCATCCAGCTGGATACGACGCTGGTATCAAGGAACGGAACCGTCAGAACGGAACCCAAACGGAAAATCACGATGATGAGCAAAGTGAACAAAATCTTCTTTCGGATCTCAGGGATGCCCCAAGCTGTCTTGAGCGTTTTGAACACCTTACATCACCTCAGCCTTCCCGCCTGCCTTTTCGATTTTTTCTGCTGCGGAAGCAGAGAATTTAGCTGCCTGAACGGTCAGCTTTACATTCAGATCGCCATTGCCGAGAATCTTGACGCCGCCGTTTTCCAGCTTCGTGACAAGACCTGCAGCTAACAGCATTTCTTCGTTTACAACAGTGCCTTCAACGAATTTGTTGAGATCGCCGACATTCACGACTGCATAGCGCGTAGCAAACTTGTTGTGGAATCCGCGCTTCGGAATTCGTCTTGCGAGGGGCATCTGGCCGCCTTCAAAACCAATTCTAACGCCGCCGCCAGAACGAGCGTTCTGACCCTTATGACCCTTGCCTGCGGTCTTGCCGTTGCCGGAGCCATGGCCTCTGCCGACGCGTTTGACCGGGCGGTTCGAATCCGCTGCCGGTGTTAATTCATGAATCTTCAATGGATTGCACCTCCCTGCCGCTTATGCTTCGGTCACCTTAATGAGGTGGATAATTTTATTGATCTTGCCCTGAGTCGCCGCATTATCAGGCTGTTCTGTGACATCACCGATCTTACGGAGGCCAAGGGACTGAGCAGTTGCGATCTGATCCTGCTTTCTGCCGATCAGGCTCTTTACAAGCTCGATTTTCTTAGCCATTTGAGCTCACTCCTAACTCGATTATTTGCCGAAGATTTCGGCAGTTGTCTTGCCGCGCTTTGCAGCGACACTCTTCGCGTCGGTGCACTCGCAGAGACCTGCGATCGTTGCACGGACAACGTTGCACGGGTTATTGGAACGCTGGCTCTTGGTACGGATATCCTGAATACCGGTCATTTCGATAACCGCACGAACCGGACCACCGGCGATTACACCGGTACCGGGAGCTGCCGGCATCATCAGAACGCGACCTGCGCCGAACTTACCAATGACCTCATGCGGGATGGTAGTTCCACGAAGGTTAATGCGGACGAGATTCTTCTTCGCGTCCTCAATACCCTTGCGGATAGCATCCGGAACTTCGCCGGACTTACCCAGACCGAAGCCGACAATGCCGTTTCCGTTGCCGACAACTACGAGTGCCGAAAACTTCATGATACGGCCGCCCTTAACGGTCTTGCTGACACGGTTAATGGAGACAACTCTCTCCATCAGCTCCATGTTTGTTGCATCAATCAGTGCCAATCAAAGTCCCTCCTTCATTAGAACTGCAGCCCATTTTCACGGGCACCGTCTGCAAGCTCCTGAACTCTGCCGTGATAGAGATAGCCACCACGGTCAAATACTACCTCGGTAATTCCCTTGTCAACAGCTTTCTTTGCGATTGCTGCACCAACAAGACGTGCGCCTTCCTTATTGCCGCCATTGCCCTCGAAGCCTTTATCCTGGCTGGAAGCAGCAGCAAGCGTTACACCTGCGACATCATCAATCAGCTGTGCGTAGATGTGTTTTGCGGAGCGATAAACGCTCAGTCTCGGACGCTGGGCAGTACCGGAGATCTTTGCACGGACTCTGCGGTGTCTCTTGAGACGGGCTTTGTTGCTGTCAATTTTCTTTACCATAGCAATTCACCTTTCTCCTTACTTCTTGCCCTTACCGGCCTTACCTTCCTTACGGATGATGTATTCGCCCTCGTAGCGGATGCCCTTGCCCTTATAAGGCTCCGGCGGACGCTTCTCACGAATTTCCGCTGCAAACTGACCAACCTTCTGCTTGTCGTAGCCGTTAACGATGATCGTATTTGCATTCGGAACATCAATGGTAATGCCATCGGTCTCCGGCATAATGACATCGTGCGAATAGCCAAGGTTCAGAACAAGATTCTTGCCGTCCTTCTTTGCACGATAGCCGACGCCTTCGATCTGGAGTGTTTTCTTGAAGCCCTCGTTCACACCGAAAATCATGTTTGCGATGAGCGTTCTGGTGAGACCGTGCAGAGCGCGGTTCTCTTTATTATCGTTGGGACGGGTAACAGTGACCTGACCATCCTCAACCTTGATCTGCATTGCAGAATTTGCGCGATACGAATTCTCGCCCTTCGGTCCCTTAACGGTAACCAAGTTGGTATCGTCAACCGTAACGGTGACGCCGGCAGGAATCGCGATCGGCAGTCTTCCGATTCTAGACATGATGCGTTTCCTCCTTTATTACCAAACGTATGCGAGAACCTCGCCGCCGACATTCAGCTCTCTGGCCTTCTTGTCGGTCATAATTCCCTTAGAAGTAGAGACAATAACAATACCGAGACCCTTGCGAACCTTCGGCATATCCGCGCAGGAGCTGTAAATTCTCAGACCCGGCTTGGAGATGCGGCGCAGACCGCTGATGACGGATGTTCTGTTCTCATCGTACTTCAGAGTGATGCGGATGATTCCCTGCTTGCCATCCTCGATGACCTGGAAGCTCTTGATATAGCCCTCGTCGGTCAGAATCTGGGTGATAGCTTTTTTCACGTTGGAAGCAGGAACGTCAACCGTTGCGTGCTTAGCAGTAGCAGCGTTGCGGATTCTGGTGAGCAGATCCGCAATGGTATCTGAAATTTGCATACCAAATGACCTCCTTTATCTATCGTCCGGTTTACCAGCTAGCCTTCTTGACACCAGGAATCTGACCATCGTGTGCAAGCTCTCGGAAACAAATTCGGCAGATACCGAACTTTCTGAGGTAGGCATGGGGTCTGCCGCAGATTTTGCATCTGTTATAAGCGCGCGTAGAGTACTTAGGTGCTCTCTGCTGCTTCAGAATCATAGATTTCTTTGCCATATAACCCTCCTAGATCACTTTGCAAACGGTGCGCCGAGCAGCGTCAGCAGCTCTTTTGCCTCTTCGTCCGTGGCAGCGGTCGTGATAAAGTTGATATCCATACCGCGAACCTTATCGATCTTATCGTACTCAATTTCAGGGAAAATGAGCTGTTCCTTGATACCGGTAGAGTAGTTACCCTTACCGTCGAAGGAATTGGGGTTGATTCCGCGGAAGTCGCGGACACGCGGGAAAGCAACATTGAAGAGCTTATCCACGAAGTCCCACATCTTCTCGCCGCGCAGTGTAACCTTAACACCGATCGGCATACCCTCACGGAGCTTGAAGTTTGCAACAGACTTCTTTGCACGGCAGACAACCGGACGCTGACCGGTAATCAGAGAAAGATCACCCATGATTGCGTCGATCGCCTTTGCGTTATCCTTGGCCTCACCTGCGCCGACATTGACAACAACCTTGTCAAGGCGCGGGATCTGCATAACATTCTTGTAGCCGAATTTGCTCATCAGCGCCGGAGCAACGGTGCTGACATAATAATCTTTCAGTCTAGCCATCGTTGTTCTCCTTTACTCAAACGTCGCGCCGCACTTCTTGCAAACGCGCAGCTTCATTTTCTTATCGCCCTTTTCCTCGATCGTGTGACCGACTCTGGTGGGCTTGCCGCACTTCGGGCAGATCAGCTGAACCTTGCAAGCATAAATCGGGGACTCAGCCTTTACGATGCCGCCGGACTGACCAACTCTGGTGGGCTTTACGTGCTTGGTGATCATGTTGATACCCTCAACAATGACCTTGCCCTCTTTCGGGCTAACCTCAAGAACCTTACCGGTCTTGATCTTCTTCTTTTCAACGTCGGTGTACTTATCAGCAGGATCACCGACGAGCAGGCGAACGGTATCGCCCTTCTTTACATGAACATTACTCATCGTGGCACCTCCAAATCAAAGGACTTCCGGTGCGAGGGAGAGAATCTTAACATAGTCATGCTCTCTCAGCTCTCTTGCGACCGGTCCAAAAATACGTGTACCGCGAGGGGTTTTGTCTTCCTTAATGATAACGGCTGCGTTCTCATCGAAACGAATATAGGTTCCATCATTTCTGCGGAGACCCTTCGCGGAACGAACGATGACAGCTTTGACAACGTCACCCTTCTTCACAACGCCGCCGGGTGTTGCTTTCTTAACGGATGCAACAACAACATCGCCGATATTCGCATAACGTCTGCGAGTACCGCCCAGCACGCGGATGCACATCAGCTCTTTTGCGCCGGTGTTGTCAGCAACCTTTAAGTAAGACTGCATTTGAATCACAGCAGGTTCCTCCTATCTGCATGTCACTCTGCCGCACCGCACGGAGTTTGCCGTCCGGATTTGCGAAAGCAAAGTGCTCGAATAATTTGATCGAAGAATTATTTCGCCTTTTCGATGATCTCAACGACGCGCCATCTCTTATCCTTGGAAAGCGGACGTGTCTCCATCACGAGAACGCGGTCACCAATCTTGCACTCGTTCATCTCGTCGTGAGCCTTGAGCTTCACGGTACGCTTCACGATCTTCTTGTAAAGCGGATGCTGAACATGGTCTGCGATTGCAACAACAACCGTCTTGTCCATCTTATCGCTGACGACCTTACCGGTTCTTGTTTTTCTCAGATTTCTCTCAGTTGTTTCAGTCATGACAAAGTCCTCCTTCCTTACGCGTTAGCCGCAGTCTGAGCGGCACGCATACAAGTTTTGACACGGGCGATGTCCTTCTTGACTGCTTTCAGTCTAGCAGTATTCTCAAGCTGGTTTGCAGCAAGCTGGAAGCGGAGGTTGAAAAGCTCCTCCTTGAGGCTCTGGAGCTGCGCAGCCATTTCTTCGTAGCTCATTTGTCTGATATCAGCAGCTTTCATGCCTGTGCACCTCCATCCTGCTCTGCTTTCGCAACAATCTTGCACTTAACAGGCAGCTTGTGCATAGCCAGACGCAGAGCTTCTCTCAGGTCTGCCTCAGAAATCGGCTTCTCCTTATCGGCACCGATCTCAAACAGCACTCTGCCCGGCTTTACAACAGCAACCCAGTATTCCGGAGAACCCTTACCGGAACCCATTCGGGTTTCAGCCGGCTTCTCAGTAATCGGCTTATCCGGGAAAATCTTGATCCAAACCTTACCGCCTCTCTTGATACGACGGGTCATCGCAATACGGGCAGCCTCAATCTGGTTCGATGTGATCCAGGACGGCTCCATTGCGACAAGACCGAAATCGCCGTATACGACGCGGTTGCCGCGGTATGCCTTACCGGTCAGGCGTCCTCTGTGAACGCGGCGGTACTTAACTCTCTTTGGAAGCAGCATTTGCGGAACCTCCTTCTCTTCTATTCTGTCCCTGCGGACGATCGGCGCGCGGTCTGCGGTCGCCGTTATTGTTGAAATCACGGCGCGGTCTGCGGTCGCCACCGCCGTTACGGTCATCTCTGCGACGCTTGTTGTCGCGCGGACGATCGTTCTTACGCTCATAGCGTTCCTTATTTGCAGCAGCCTTTGCAGCATCACCCTTCAGGATCTCACCCTTGTAGATCCAAACCTTGATGCCGATTCTGCCGTAAGTGGTGTTTGCCTCAGCGAAACCGTAGTCGATGTCGGCACGGATGGTCTGAAGCGGAATGGTACCCTCGTGATAGCACTCAGAACGTGCGATTTCAGCACCGCCGAGACGGCCGCCGCACTTAATCTTGATGCCCTTTGCACCGGACTTCATGGTTCTGCCGATGGAGCCTTTCATTGCTCTACGGAAGGATACGCGGTTTTCGAGGTCGAGAGCGATCTTCTCAGCAACGAGCTGAGCAGACATATCCATGTTCTTGATCTCGATGATATTGATTGCAACGGACTTGCCGATGCGCTTTTCGATATTTGCGCGGAGCTTATCAATCTCCGTACCGCCTCTGCCGATGATCAGACCCGGCTTTGCGCAGTGGATGTGAATGCGAACCTTCTCGGGAAGGCGCTCGATCTCGATGCGTGCGATGCCGGCAGCATACAGAGACTTTTTGATGAACTCGCGGAGGTTATAATCCTCGACGAGGGTATCGCCGAAATTCTTTTTATCAGCGAACCAACGGGAATCCCAGTCTTTGATAACGCCGACGCGAAGGCCGTGCGGATTCACTTTCTGTCCCATAGGATTTTATGCCTCCTTTTCCTTGAGAATAATGGTAATATTCGAGGTGCGCTTGTTGATGCGGAATGCTCTGCCCTGTGCGCGCGGCTGGATTCTCTTGAGAATCGGGCCCGGACCGACATAGCAGGCTGCAACATAGAGTGCATCCTTATTCATGGAATGGTTGTTGTCAGCATTTGCAATCGCGGAGTTGAGGAGCTTCTTGACGATCGGGCAAGCTGCCTTCGGAGTCAGTTCCAGTGCTGCGATTGCTTTCTCTACGGGCTGATTCCGGATCAGGTCGAGCACGATCTGTACCTTTCTGGGGGAGATGCGCTCACCGCGGAGGATTGCTTTTGCCTCCGGCTCGTAGTTCATTTCATTCTTAGCCATGCAAATTACCTCCTTCCGATTACTTCTTGCCGTTGTTGGACGTCTTGGAACCGGCATGGCCCTTAAAGGTTCTGGTCGGTGCGAACTCGCCGAGTTTGTGACCGATCATTTCTTCAGTAACAAAAACCGGAATGTGCTTGCGTCCGTCGTGGACCGCAAAGGTGTGGCCGACAAACTCCGGGAAAATTGTAGAAGAGCGGCTCCATGTCTTGAGAACCTTCTTCTCTCCGGTTTCATTCATAGCGACAACGCGCTTGTAAAGAGCTTCCTGAACGTAAGGGCCCTTTTTCACACTTCTGCTCATGAGTCAGCCTCCTTTCTTATTTACCGTTGCGGCGCTTCACGATGAGCTTATCGGAAGGCTTGTGATGCTTACGAGTCTTATAACCGAGTGCCGGCTTACCCCACGGGGTAACAGGACCCGGACGACCGATCGGGGACTTGCCCTCACCACCGCCGTGCGGGTGGTCATTCGGGTTCATAACGGAACCGCGAACTGTCGGACGGATACCCATATGACGGGTACGGCCTGCTTTACCGATGTGGACGTTTTCGTGGTCAATGTTGGAAACCTGACCAACGGTTGCTTTGCCGATAACCGGAACTTTTCTCATCTCACCGGAAGGGAGACGAACCAGAGCGTACTTGCCTTCCTTAGACATCAGCTGAGCCTGGTTGCCAGCGGAGCGAACGAGCTGACCGCCCTTGCCAGGATAAAGCTCGATGTTGTGGATGAAAGTACCGACCGGAATTGCGCTCAGCGGGAGAGCATTACCCGGCTTGATGTCGCAGTCTTCGCCGCTGCGAACGGTATCGCCGACCTTGAGGCCGTGCGGAGCGAGGATGTAGCGCTTTTCGCCGTCCTCATACTGAACCAGAGCGATGAATGCGCTGCGGTTCGGATCGTATTCGAGAGTCAGAACGGTTGCGTTGATGCCGTCCTTATTGCGCTTGAAGTCGATGATTCTGAACTTCGGGCGCGTACCGCCGCCGTGATGACGAACGGTGATTTTACCGTAATTATTACGACCGGACTTCTTCTTCAGCGTAATGCAGAGGGACTTCTCAGGGCCATTCTTGGAAAGGCCGGAGTAGTCGGTCACTGTCATGCCGCGGCGTCCAGGAGTCGTAGGCTTATAAGCCTTAATTGCCATGTGTTTTCACTCCTTAAATTCAATGCTTACTTATCGGGAGCATGACTCCCATACAAACGGGATTGTCCAATACGGACATCCTGCTGACTGAACGATCTTTTCGATCAATCAGAACATACCGTCGAAGAATTCGATGGTACCGTTGCGCTTCTTGCCCTGTGCATCGGTGCCGGGCTCCGGATTGACAGTTACAACTGCCTTTTTCCAGCTAGCGGTCTTGCCGAGGTATCTGCCAACGCGCTTTGCGCGGCCGCGGATGTTCAGCGTATTGACCTTGGTGACTTCGACGTTAAAGAGCTTTTCAACTGCATCGGCAATTTCGAGCTTATTTGCGTCCTTTGCAACCTTGAAGGTGTATTTGCCCTGCGGCAGCAGATCTGTCGATCTTTCTGTAATGACGGGCTTCAGAATGATATCCTGCGGTGCCTTCATTTTGCATACACCTCCTCGATTTTTGCAACAGCGCCCTTGCTGACGATGAATGCATCATGATTGAGAATGTCGTAAACATTCAGGGTGTTGACAGCTGCTGTCTTAACGCCCGGGATGTTTGCGGCGCTCTTGTAGACATTCTTGTCGGCATCCTGTGTAACGATCAGTGCCTTGCCATTGATTTCGAGTGCCTTGAGCATATTAACGATGGTCTTCGTCTTGAAGCCCTCGACTGCAAGCGAATCAATCACAACGAGGCTCTGATCCAGAACCTTCTGGGAGAATGCGGAAAGCATTGCCAGACGGCGAACCTTCTTATTGAGGGTGTAACGGTAGCTTCTCGGCTTCGGTCCGAGTGCAACGCCGCCGTGGTACCACTGCGGAGCACGGATAGAGCCCTGACGAGCATGACCGGTACCCTTCTGACGGTACGGCTTTCTGCCGCCGCCGGAGACCTCTGTGCGAGTCAGTGTGGACTGTGTGCCCTGACGCTGATTCGCGAGATAATTCACGACGCAAGCGTGCATGATCGCCTCATTCGGAGTAATACCGAACACAGCGTCATTGAGTTCGGTTTCGGAAACCTGATTTCCGTTCATATCGTAAACCGGAACATTTGCCATTTCTGATTTCCTCCTTCCTTAACCCTTTTTCACGCTGTTGGTAATGGTTACGAGGCTGCCCTTCGGACCCGGAATCGCGCCGCGGACTGCGATGAGATGATTCTCAGCGTCAACGGAAACGACCAGAAGGTTCTGAACGGTAACAGTCTCAGCACCCATGTGACCTGCAAGACCCTTGCCCTTGTAGATACGGGACGGGGAAGAACAAGCGCCCATGGAACCTGCCTGACGGTGAACCGGACCGGTACCGTGAGTTTCCTTCAGTCTGTGCTGATTGAAGCGCTTAATCGGACCTGCATAGCCTTTACCTTTGCTGGTACCCTGTACGTCAACAATATCGCCAGCCGCGAAGATGTCGGGCTGAATTGCGTCGCCGACGTTGAATGCGTCACAATCCTCAAGACGGAACTCACGCAGTGTGCGGAGCGCACCGGTGTTTGCCTTCTCGAAGTGACCCTTCATCGGCTTGTTGACCTTGTCAGCCTTGATTGCACCAAAGCCGACCTGAATTGCATTGTAGCCGTCATTTTCAACGGTCTTCTTCTGTACGACGAAGCAAGGACCTGCTTCAACGACCGTTACCGGCACGACTTTGCCGGACTCGTCGAAGATCTGCGTCATGCCGATCTTCTTGCCAAGAATGGCTTTCTTCATTTGTGGTTTCCTCCTTTGGTTATTGGTTGACGCCATCTGCGCCAACTTGACCGGCGACTTGAAGAGAGTCGCCTCATGTGGATTCCCCTTGCAGAGAGATCAGTGAGATTATTTCATCTCCATGCTGATATCAACGCCTGCGGGAATTTCCAGTCTGGTGAGAGCGTCCATTGTCGCCTTTGCGGGACGAATGACGTCGATCAGGCGCTTGTGCGTCCGCATTTCGAACTGCTCACGGCTGTCCTTATACTTGTGCACTGCGCGGAGAATCGTGACGATTTCCTTGTCAGTCGGAAGCGGGATCGGACCCGAAACCTTCTGTGCTCCGCCGCGTTTTGCGGTCTCCACGATTCTGGCTGCTACGGCATCAACTGTTGCGTGCTCATAGCCCTTGATACGAATTCTCAGTTTTTCGCTGCCTGCCACTTGATTAGCCTCCTTCAGATTTCTTTTGCTGCTTTAGGGGACATGAAGTGAGTAGCCTATGTGTTTTCCATGAATTTTCGCGTTTCGGCTCTTACAACCGCGCCGCGTGTTCCCTACATTTTCATATAAAAAACCCCGACTGCAAGATGATTGCGTCGGGCTCATGGAATGAGATAAGCAGAGAGTGTCTCTGCGTTTGTACGCAAAAAGTCATATGACCTACAGACGCAGCTTTCCTGCACAGTTCCATCCGTAAGATGACAGAACGGCATCTTCAGCTGAAGTCTGCGGTTTCGCAGCTTTTTGCACACACAGTGCATAATCTCAATTCGCCCGTCTAGCGGGACATACTCGCCGCGAATTACCGGCACACAGCCGCAACCTCGCGGTATCATCGTACATCTTGTTGCATCAGCTTTATCATTATAGCACAATGCCGCAGAAATTTCAAGTCTTTTTGAAGATTCCCGCAGCATTTCAATCGAAAAGTTTGCCAAATATTCTCCGAGATATTTGGTTATTATGCCAAATCCCCTGTTTTGAACATTCAGCCACCTTCTATTTATACTATTTACAATATGTCAAGCAATTCATTTCAATTATGACGCATATGGCAGCTCAGGTCCACATCATCATCTGATAGAACCGGTATGAAATCAGAAGCGATATCACCAGTACGCCAAGCACATACAGCACCCGCTGCCACTTTTCGTCTCTCAAAATCCGTTTCGATAAAAATACCGAAATCACTGTCGTACACACGGATACGAACAGCCAGAAGAGCAGCGTCACATCATTGGCATTGAACGAATCCGGAACCGCTTCTCCATTCGCATCAATCACCGGGCAGCCACAGCCGAACCATTCCACTAAGAATCGCTGATTCACCCAACTATACGGAACCAGCAATATAACAAAGAGCAGCAGCGGCAGCAAAAGAATCACTGTTTTCTTGACAGATTTCATACCATCACTCCTTTATCGCATTCCGTTTGCGCGCGGATGTCTATTATATACATTATAACACATTCTTCTCACGCCGATTGCAATATAGATTCATGTGCCGCCTTGCGCAATTAGTCTTGAGCAACACTGCGCAAAGTCCGCCTTACGGCTTGGCGGTATCACCCTAAATATTTCGGCGGCAAATCGCTGCACCCCATCATCTTGATAACATCCGCTACGGATTGCTTGCCGTGCAGCATCAGCAGCTTCGAGGTTCCATGCGCTACAAGATGCTCTTGTTCATCATAAATCGACGCCTCGCAGAGACAAATGCTTTTCCCCTCCTTGATGGCTTTCGCTTTTGCAATCAGAGTCCCCGTTGCGCTCATCGCAAGGTTTGTCACGGAAACATCAACAGATGTAAAGCCTGCCGATTCTTCTTGATCATAATACGCCGCCCAGTATGCCGCAGTGTCAATCAAAGAGGCATATACACCACCATGCACCGTTCCAAACGGATTGAGATGCTTTCCCCCAATTTCCAGCTTCACAACAGCAGTTTGGAAACCAAGCTCCTGAATTTCCATCCCCAGCAATTTAAAATACGGACTTGCATTGACAGCCTCCATCAGCATATCGAGATGCGCTTGATTGACATTCATGATTTTGCTTTACTCCTTTGCTTTCCTCGTGCAATCATACAGATTTCTCCGCGACCGCACTTCCGATATCATATCACAGATTTGCATATATTTCAAGATACACAGCGCTGTCATTCATTCAGCTTCGACCGTCGCCCACAAAATAATTGCGCTGCGAGAGTGCATCACTATGCCGCTTGACAGCTTCCGCGAACAACGGACGCAGTTCATCCAGATCAAGCTTGAACGATACAGTTTTACGATGTTCCATGACAAGGCAGGTGTAAATGTAGAGGTATGCAAGAGGCACATCCACCACCGATGCAGAGCGCAGCAGCAAATTCAGCGCTTCCTGAAACGTCTGCTTGCATTCCGGATGCTTATAAATATACCACATCAGAATATCAGCGAAGTTCGATTTGACCTCGCTGATTATATTATAGCACAAACAGCACAAAACCACAAGAGATTTGAGCATATTCCGGATTTTTTTCCCCACCCGCGCACTGCGGATGAAAAAACATAAAAAATATCTGGAAAGAGGCTTCGAAGCAACTTTCAATAAAGATATCTGCGATCTGTTGGGAATCAGCGCAGGCAATCTGACCTTCCATTACCCGCAGCGCGAGCATCTCCTTACGGAATTTGTCAAGGATCTGTGCGATTTCCAATGGCGCACCATCCGAATGCTGCAAAATGAGGATAAATCGCCCTTGCTTGCACTGTGCATCGAGTTTGCCACTTTGGTTGCGATTGCAGACGCGAACCAAGCGATGCGAAACACACTGACGGCGGCATATCGCTATCCCCTGCCGCTGAAAATCATCCGTGAAAACGATACCCAAAAAACGCAGCAGGTTTTTGCGGAATATTGCCCCGATTGGACAGAGGAACAATTCTCGTTCATGGAGAATATTTACTCCGGCATTGAATACGGGATGTACTCATCAGTCGGCGGCGCGGATGAAACTCTGGATGAACGTATCTCACAAGGACTTCACGCAATTATGAAGCTCTACAACGTCCCGTGGGATGTGCGGGAACGCAAAATCCAGTAAATTATGCAAATGGACTATCGAAGTCTCGGAATCCAAATTTTCACCGACTTCAGGGATTATATCACTGCTGTGAATTTTATGGCAGTGGAGACGCGACGACAGGAAATGATCGAAAAATCACAGAAAACCATCACCAAAAAATAAAAGGAGGAACTGATATGAAAAGCAAATTGAAAAGAGGATTGGCAATTCTCGCTTCGGCGGCAATGTGCGGCAGTATGCTTCTGCACTTCCCAAGTGATACATTCCGTAATATCAATTTCGGAATATCGGCAAGTGCGGCAACTGAACTGTCCACACTCACTTTTGATATATCGGAGGGCAGCATTCTCATAGGAGATGGCACAATCAGCTATGGAAACGGCTTAATGACTGAATATGTAAATGGCAGCGAAATCACCATTTTCGGCACAACCATCACAAACACAATTACAGTAGATACTGACGTTTCTGCAAACGTTACCCTTGCAGGCGTAAGCATCCAGATTTCGGACGCATGGCATACCTGCGCATTCAAAATTGCCGATAACAGCAAGGGCGATGTCACTGTCACACTTGCAGACGGAACCGAAAATGTATTGAAGAGTGCAAACAATGCGGCAGGCCTGCAAAAGAACGGCAACGGCGATGTCGGCACGCTCACCATACAGGGCGGCACGCTTGGAACAGGTAAGCTTACTGCGCGCTCCAAAAGTGACAGCTCGTTCTCTGCTGCAATCGGCGGCAGCGTCAATAATTCTACAAAAAATATTACCATCAATTCCGGTATTATCGTCGCAACAGGCACAAACGGCGCGCCGGGCATAGGAAGCGGCAGTGATTACAGTTCTAACGATCAGCTTATAGCTGAAAATATTGTGATAAACGGCGGTACAATTACTGCAAACGGTGGTAATGGCGCCGCAGGCATCGGCGGCGGCGATAACGCTGACTGCAACGGCATCACCATCAACGGCGGTACAATCTACGCAACAGGAAACCATACCGGCGCAGCGATTGGCGGCAGCTATAAAGGCATTGCGCGCAATATCACCATCTGCGGCGGTACCGTGTTTGCGGAGACTTCAACATCAGCACAAGTAATCGGTAGCGGCTATGGCGTAGCTACTTATGATTTTTCGCCGACAGGCAACTGTCTTGTTTCGCAAACCCAAGATGATATTGCAACAATCACCGTGACAGGTAATTATGAGCTTGCGCAGAACCTTGAAATTGCAGGAGACGACACGCTTACCGTCGTAGACGGCGCAAATCTCACGATTGCCAAGGGCGTAACACTCACAAACAGCGGCAAAATCATCAACAATGGCACCATCACCATCAAAGGTGCGCTCTATAAGAATGGTATCATCGTAAACAATGGTACTATATTATGCAACGCACATTCATTTACAAATAGCGTATGTAGTCTCTGCGGCGCATCCGGCGGCTACTGCGGCGACCCGTCAGTCAATGAGGGCAAGGACGTTCAGTGGGCGCTTGTTGGTGACGACGAAAGCGGTTATATCCTTTCCATCAACGGCGAGGGCGCGATCGCAGATTACGGATTAAACGAAAACGGCACTCCGTGGTACGACAAGAAAAGCAGCATCACCGATATTCTGGTTTGGGACGGCATCACTGCCATTGGTGATTACGCTTTCGCAAACTGTGACAATCTCAGCTCCGTTACCATCGGCAAGGATATCACAAACATCGGTTTTTATGCCTTTAACAACTGCAAAGGAATTGACACCGTTGTACTTCCTGATGGACTGATAACCATTGAAAGCGGCGCATTCAGCGACAGCTCTCTGAAAACGATTACGATTCCTGCAAGTGTTACCACGATTGATAACTACGCATTATCGAATTATTCTCTTGAAACGGTAATATTCAATGGCGATACCTGTGAAATTTCCGAATATGCGTTTTATCGTTCTTTGGAAACTGATTCTGTTTTGACCATCAGTATTCCCTGTAATTGGAAAGCGTAAACATCCTATCCGCTCAACAGCAATGCTGCTGTTTCCGTTACAGTTCAGCCGCATAAATGGGATGACGGCGTATGCACCTTAGGCTGCGGTCAGACCCATACCCACACATATGCCGACTGGGCAAATCGGGATGGCATCTGCATCACCTGCGGCGGCACTTGCAGCCACAGCTTCGAAAACGACATCTGTACCACCTGCGGACTGGTGCATAACCACGTATGGGAATATACAGCCGATGACGCAGTCCTCACCGCAACCTGCCACGACTGCATCGTCAAGGACAGCACGGATTATAACGTAATCTTCACCCTTTCCGCACCTGCTGCTCCCGTCTATAACGGCACTGCACATACGGCAAGCGTAACCGTCAGCCCCGAAAATGTGCTGGACGCACCTACAATCAGCTACAGCGAAAACGGCAACATCAACGCCGGCGAGGTCATCGCCAGCATCACAATGAACGGCAAAACCGCAAGCACGACCTACAAAATCATCCCCCAAACGGTAACCCCCATCATCGCCGGAACCATCTCCAAGACCTATGACGGCAATACGGATGTTCCGTATGCTGTCTGTATCCAAATGGAGTTGAAGACATTTTCATTGTCCCATTCTCCATTCGTTTTCGCACACTCCACCGCATATTTTGCGATATGGACACCGATTCTTCCTGAGCCAAGCCACCGAGAATGGTTATCATAATCTCGTCAGTCATGTTAGCTGTGTCGATGTTCTCTTTTTCAAACATTACCGTGATACCGAGCGCTTTCAGCTCACGAAGGTTCTTCAAGCAGTCCTTTGTATAGGGAAAATAAAAAAGCCGAACCAATCGAGATACTCAATCTCAACTGGTTCGGCAAATGCGACAATATTCGATTTAAAACTTTGTGAAAGTTTTTTGCATTAAAAAAGAGCAGACTTCGGAATTTTTCTTCCAAATCTGCTCTCAAATCTCTGCAAAATCAAAAAACGCCCGTTCAAGTCCACTTTCAGGCTCGAAAAAGCAAAATGTCATCTACGGTTTTCATATAAAAATTTTTGGCTCATATAACGCAAAAAAGCCCGAAAAATCGGACTTTTTTGGTCTGTCATCTATTTTGTACAGAACTAATGGCAGGGGCAGAAGGAATCGAACCCTCGGCACACGGATTTGGAGTCCGTTGCTCTACCAGCTGAGCTATACCCCTACGACTCAATTATTATACCATAAAACCGGACATTTGTCAAGTATCAAATGAAAAAATATTTTTCGAGTTAAAAACAAACGCAAATACGTGCATATCATCACCTCATTGTTCATCCCGATTGCTCCAACGCTGCACAATCCGACATTTCTTGACAATTCACACCAATCATGTTATAATATTGAAAAAACAACAAGGGAGTATTTTCATGAACCCTAAAATGCCCACACACATTTCGTGCGCATTCTTATCCGGAATCAGTGCCATCATGCTCCTCACGATCGGTGCTTCTGCTGCTGAACAATCCGGAAGCTGGGTGCAAGACGACAAACGCCGCTATTACATCTATGAAAATCAGACCGTTGCTATTGGCGCTGTCACGATTGACGATACAACGTATTTATTCGCTCCGAACGGTGTACAGCAGATCGGCTGGCAGGATGTTGACGGCATTCGCAGATACTATGATCCGGAAACAGGCGAGCCGGTTACAGGCTTTCTGCAGTGGCGCGGCGGCGAATACTATATTGACCCACAACTCGGAAAACAAACCACCCTCTTCACCGCAGACGACAAAACCTATCTCGCTGACATATACGGTGTGTTACAAAAAGACGCATGGTGCGAGATCGAGGGCGCATGGTATTACGGAAACGCGGATGGCACGCCGCTCAAGGGTGAAGCCATGCTGCAAGATGCGCCATATCTGTTCTCTGAAGACCATCAGCTATTGACAGGCTGGCAGACCGCTTCCGATGGCATCACACGCCGATACGATATCTCGTCCGAGGGAACACCCGAAATCCAAACCGGCTGGCTCACCATCGAAAACAACACCTACTATGCAGATGCGGAAACCGGTATGCTCTGCGGAATGCAAACAATCGAGGAGCAAACCTATCTCTTTGATGAAACCGGTATTATGCAAACCGGATTCTGTCAGCTTGATGACAAAAGAATTTTCCTTGCTGAAAATGGCGCTATGCAGACGGGCTGGTTCACGCTGGAACAGCAAACCTACTATGCCGAATCGGACGGTGCGATTGTCACCGGACTGCAAACCATCGAAAATGACTTGTATGCGTTTGATGAAGCAGGCGTCATGCTGACCGGATGGCAAAGCATTTCTGAACAGAACTACTATTTTGATACGCAGGGAAAAGCATACATCGGTTTACAGCAAATCGGTGAAGATACGTATTATTTCAATACAGCAGGCGTCATGCAGACCGGCAGTATCAATGAAAATGGCGTCCTCTGTTTCTTGGATGCCGAGGGCAAACGAATTGACGGATTTCGTCAGACGGATGCCGGAAAAACCTATGTCAGCCCATTAACCGGCGAAATTGTGATCGGCTGGACAACAGTCGGTACAGACCAATACTATTTTGATGAAAACGGCATTGCAGCAACCGGCATCATCACGCTCGATGGCTTGAACTATCGCTTTACGGATGTGGGCGTATATGATCCGGTCAAAATTTGCCTGGATGCAGGACATTTTGCAAAATATAATCTCAGCCCTGTGAATTCGGCATATTACGAATCCGATTTCAACTGGAAGCTGCAAGGATATCTCAAGGAAGAACTGGAACAATATAACGTCACGGTCATCACCACGCGTCAGGATAAGGACACCGACCTTTCACTCGCTGAACGCGGCAGCGCATCGAAGGGCTGTGATTTGTTCCTGAGCCTACATTCCAATGCGTGTTCCAATCCTACGATTGACGGGCCTGTCGCCTGCTGCACCATCACAGGAACCTGCGACCAGCTTGGTCTTGATTTAGCGAATCTCGTTGCGGATGTCATGGGAACATCGCAGCGCGGTTCGATTTTGAAACGACACGGCGAAATCTACCCCGATAAGGATTATTACGGCGTTCTGCGAAGCGCAACCGCTGTCAATACGCCCTCGATTCTGCTCGAACACAGCTATCACACGAATCTGCGCGCAACAAACTGGCTGCTCAACGATCAAAATGTCAGAAAGCTGGCTGTTGCAGAGGCAAAATTCCTTGCAAACCACTATGGGATGTATCTGAAAAAAGAATCGCAGCAAGCACCCATATAAACACAAGCACCATTCCGGATTCTGCTATGAATACCGGAATGGTGCTTTTTTCGTATCATGGTTATCTGATATATGCGATAACGATCAGCGTCTGCTGCGCTTCTGCGAATACATTTCGTGGTCGGCGCGTGCAAATACATCCTGCACACAGCTGTCGGTTTCTGGATTCAGAATCGAAATTCCGCTTGCTACCGTGACAAGCTGCTGCGCTTGATTTTCCTGAACCGTATCGTTCAGCTCCTGCATCAGCGCATCGCGATTCTGATAATCTCTGCCCTCCAGCAATACCACAAACTCATCTCCGCCGATGCGATAAACCGGACTATGCGCAAAAATCGTACAAATCAGCTTTGCAGCCTCCTGAATATACGCATCACCTACGATATGACCCTTTGTATCATTGATGATTTTCAGGCCGTTGACATCGCAAACCACAACAGCAAGCTCCATCTGAGGCTGCGCCGCAATCACAAGATTCAGTTCGCGTTCTTTCTGCACATAGGCAGTTTTATTTTTCAGACCGGTCAGCGCATCCAGATTGGCAAGCTGCATCGCATTTCCGATTGCCTTTTCATATGCAATCGTCCGCTGCATATCAGCGTCAACATCGGTAACGATAATAATCAGATGATCCTGCTCCTCCGGCGGAAACGCCGCATACAGCATCACATATCTCGGAACGCCCTCAAATAACAGCCGATAATTGAGGATCATAAAGCCGTTTTCACGAATGGTCGAAAAGAGATTTTCAGGCTTCATTGCCTCAGCCAGTTTGAGATAATCGTCCGCGTAAATATCCGTTTTGAGATGCTCCTGCATATCGCGGAAGAAATTGCTACCTTTTTTTCTGAACTGCATCTTCGCATAATTATCGCTGGAATGACATTCCGTATATTCGCCGGTTACAATATCCACATCATAAATGGCTTCACATAATTTTGAGAGCGTATTCACAATACTCCGATAAATGCTGCGCTGCGTGCTGACCACAACCTGATCTACCTGCGAGGCTGCATTCCTCACGCCGACGATAAAGACGTTTTTATCCGCGCATGGATACGCTTTCATATCATATGTTACCTGCTTATCATTAACCCCAATCTGAAGCTGCACAGACACCGTTTCCGAACGCTTCATGGCTTCCAGAAGATTCTCCTTGCTGAACTTCTGCAGCATATTTTCTCTGTAATCCGAAGATATATATGTCTCGCAAAGACTGTGCAGTCTTGCATAAAAATCAGGACCGCCGCCGCCGAGAACCAGCGTATGATTTCTGCGATCCGGACAATATCGTACATAACTGTTATCCGAAATCTGAACAACAAAAATATTTGTATACTCATAAGCAAGAATGCTACATAACTGAAACATTGCGTTATGGTCACTGATTTGCTCATATTCTGTCTGTTTCATACAATTCTCCTCCAGCATATGATATAAAATTTATAATCTATTATAACACCATTTGAGAAGAACTGCAATATATTTTTTCGCACATTTTTAAAATTAACAGTTCGTTCATAATTTTAGAATAAAAATGTACTGCTGCGAAATAGAAATCCACAGCAGTACATGAAAATATATCGTTTTGAGATTACGAAATGGATTCGTTCAGCGTGCTATTGACGAACATATCGTAAATACGGCGAACAGCTTCCTCAAAGTCGCCATCCAGCAGACCAATGATGATATTCAGCTCACTGGAGCCCTGGTCAATCATCTTCACATTGATACGCGCGTGTGCCAGTGCAGCAAAAATCCGCGCCGCAGTACCGCGCGTTCTGCGCATTCCTCTGCCGACAACCGCAAGCAGCGAGATACCATGCTCCAGATCGCAGGAATCCGGCTCAACAGCCTTGCGAATCCGCGAAAGAACGGTCTTTTCCTTGCCCTTGATCATTTCCTCCGCAACAATGATCGTCATCGTATCAATACCGGACGGCATATGCTCAAAGGAGATACCCATTTCTTCCAGAACAGAGAGCACCTTTCGGCAGAAGCCAAGCTCTGCATTCATCATTGCCTTTTGAATATTGATCGCGCAGAAGCCCTTTTTGCCGGCAATACCGGTAATGGTGTAGCCGGTCTGTGCATCAGAATCTGCGCTGTCGCCGGATACGATCAGCGTACCGGGCGCAGAGGGGTCATTCGTATTGCGGATATTGATCGGGATACCGGCTGCACGAACCGGGAAAATTGCGTCCTCATGCAAAACGGTCGCACCCATATAAGAAAGCTCGCGAAGCTCCTCATAGGTAATCGTATTGATCACGGCTGCATCCTTTACGATGCGCGGGTCGGTGACAAGCACGCCGGAAACATCCGTCCAGTTCTCATAGATTTCCGCACGAACCGCTCTTGCAACCAGCGAACCGGTCACATCCGAGCCGCCGCGAGAGAATGTGATGATCTCACCGTTCGGGCCTGCACCATAAAAGCCGGGAATTACAGCGCAGGGCGTATTGTTCAGTCTGTCGCGCAGCGCCATCATGGTTTCCGTCATCTGCAATCTGCCGTTTTCATTAAAATAGATCACATCTGCCGCGTCAACAAACGGAAATCCGAGATAATCCGCAAGCAGCATACCATTGAGATATTCACCGCGGCTTGCGGCATAATCTCTGGTTGCGCCCTCCTTGAGACGGTATGCAATCCGATCAAGCTCATCGGTGGGATCGAAGCTCAGTCCGAGATCCTTGGCAATTTCCAGATAACGGCTGCGGATCTGGTCAATCGTTTCGGAAAAATCCTTTCCCTCAGAAGCAAATTTCTGACAGGTGTAGAGCATATCGGTAATCTTAATATCATTTCCAAAGCGTTTGCCCGGTGCCGACGGAACAACATAGCGGCGCTCCGGATCGGATTCAATAATCGCCTTGACCTTTTTAAACTGATTGGCGTCTGCAAGCGAGCTTCCGCCGAATTTCACAACCTTACTGGTTCTCTGAATCTCTGACATAACAAGCATCCTTTCCTGATATCAATTTCCAGATACTATTATATTCGATTTTTCAAAAAAAATCTATTGACGGGATTTACAAAGTTTATATCTCAAAAATGTACTTTTTGTGCATACGGATGTACGCGGTAGAAGAACAGGCGTATATCCTTGCTCTCCCCGATTCAGTGCTTTGCTTCGACTGCTTTGCCGCGAAATTCGTCCGTATCCAGCATCACGGTAAACGGCCCGTCATTGCGCAGCGCAACATCCATATATGCACCAAACACGCCGCATTCCACCTGCGGAATCTCCTTGCGGCAGGCTTCCAGAAACAGCTCGTACAGCCGATTTGCCGTTTCCTGCTTTGCGGCATGAGAAAAACTCGGTCTTGTTCCCTTGCGGCAGTCCGCACAGAGCGTAAATTGCGAAATGACAAGCATTGCGCCATCCACATCCCGAATGCTGCAGTTCGTTTTGCCATCGGCATCCGGAAAAATACGCAGCTTCACGAGTTTCTCACATAACACCGCAACCTCCTGCTCCGTATCACTCTCCATCACGCCGAGCAATACGAGATAGCCTTTCCCGATTTGTCCGACAATCTTGCCCTCTACCGTGACAGATGCCTCCGTCACGCGTTGAATCAATGCACGCATATGTTCTCTCCATCTCTAAAAAGCCGAGAACCGCAGCTTACTGCGGTTCAAAGACGTTTTTTGCATAATCAACAGTTGCCTTTGCGTCCTTTGCATAGCAATCTGCGCCGATTTTTTCGGCATAGTCGGCAGTCAGCACCGCGCCGCCGACAACGGTTTTACATTCCGGATACTGCTGATGCAGCAGCTTGATCGTCTCCTCCATCGCGCCGACAGTCGTGGTCATCAGCGCAGACAGTCCGACAAGCCGAACCTGATTGGAAATTGCCGCGTCAACAATGGTCTGCGGCGGAACGTCCTTGCCGAGATCAATCACATCATAGCCGTAGTTTTCAAGCAGCAGCCGGACGATATTCTTTCCGATATCATGCACATCGCCCTGCACGGTCGCAAGAACAATTTTGCCCTTATCTGCCTGATTGCCGCCCTGTGCAGTCATCTGCTGCTTGATGACGCCGAACGCGCTCTGTGCGGCGGTCGCAGCCTGAATCAGCTGCGGCAGGAATACCTTTCCGGATTCATAATCCGAACCAACAGCGTCAAGCGCCGGAATCAGCATTTCATTCACAATTGCAAGCGGCGCATTGGTATTCAGCGCATCGAGCGTTAATCTTGCTGCATCCTGCCGCAAGCCGTGTATGACAGCATCGGCAAGCGTGAGGGTATCGTTTGATTTTTTAGGCGGTGCAGCTGCATCCGCATCCTGATATGCCGCAATATAATTTTCACAATTTGCGTCAAAGCCAGCAAGCATTCTGTATGCGCGAACCGTATCGGTCATGCCTTCCGCAAGCGGATTCATGATGGGCAGCGTCAGACCGTATGAGAGTGCCATACAGAGGAAATTGCGGTTGATCAGCGGACGATTCGGCAAGCCGAAGCTGATATTGGAAACGCCGAGCAAGGTTTGCAGCCCCAGTTCCTCGCGCACACGGCGAACCGCACGCAGCGTATTCATCGGGCCATCCTCGCCGGTCGATGCCGTCAGTGTGAGACAATCGAGGAATACATCCTCTTTCGGAATACCAAGCTGCAAAGCGGAATGCAGAATGCGCTCGCCAATCGCAAAGCGTTCCTCTGCCGAATTCGGGATGCCGTTTTCATCGAGCGTGAGTCCGACGATTGCAGCGCCGTAATGCTTGACAAGCGGCAAAACTGTCTCCAAAGAAGCAGCCTTTCCGTTGACGGAATTCACAATCGGTTTACCGGGATAAATGCGCAGTGCCGCTTCGAGCGCCGCCGGATCAGAGGAATCCAGCTGCAAGGGCAGATCGGTGACCTCCAGAATCGCCTTTACCGCCTGCGGCAGAATCTCCGACTCTTGGATACCCGGCGTTCCGACATTGACATCCAGAATATCCGCACCGGCTTCCGTCTGCGCGATTGCCTCACTGCGCAGATAATCAAAATCACCGTCGAGCAATGCCTGCTTCATGCGTTTTTTACCAGTCGGATTGATACGCTCGCCGATGATGCGCGGCATATCCAGCAAGACGGTTTTCGTACCGGAACAAACCGCCGTCGGGCGCGAACAGGAGCGTTTGCCGCGATGAATCGGCTCCAGCTTGCTGCGAATCGCCCGGATAAATTCCGGTGTTGTGCCGCAGCATCCGCCAAAGAACTGCACACCGCATTCGGCATAGGCAGGCATCAGCGCTGCAAACGCATCGGGTGAAAGGTCATATTCTCCGGTAACGGGATCAGGCAATCCGGCATTCGACTTTGCAATCAGCGGCAGCGAAGTCCAGCGAGCCATTTCCTGCATCAGCGGCAGTGTTTCCTTCGGGCCGAGCGAGCAGTTGACGCCGATTGCAGAAGCGCCGAGTCCCTCCAGCGTCAGAGCCGCCGCAGAGACCGGACATCCCGTAAAGGTTCTGCCGGTTTCGGTAAATGTCATTGTGACCACAAACGGCAGTGACGTAGTCTCTTTCGCGGCAAGGACGGCAGCTTTCGTCTCAAGCAGATCGCTCATGGTTTCAATGACAATCAGATCGGCGCCTGCCTCCTCGCCTGCCTTGCACATGACGCGGAACGATTCATACGCCGCTTCAAAGGTCATCTGTCCGGCAGGCGGCAAAAGCTGTCCGGTCGGGCCAACATCCAGGGCAACGCAGACGTCATCCCCTACCGCGTCTTTTGCAAGCCGGATTGCCGCCTTGATGCTCTCTGCCGAGTCCACGCCCGTTCCGGCGAGCTTCAAGGGATTTGCGCCGAATGTATTGGCATAAACAATCTTAGAGCCTGCTTCCGCATAGGCTTTGTGTACTGCCGCAACGCGCTCCGGCTCTGTCAGATTCAAACGCTCCGGCAGCTCGCCGGGCTTCAGACGCAGCATCGTTCCCATACCGCCATCCAGATATACAAACTCATTTAAAAGCAGTGTACGAAAGTCCATAAGAATCTCCTGTATCAATCTACAGCAACCGTTTGATTGCGCAGTCGCTGAAAATCCATTCTCAATAATATTTTGCCATTCGGCAACGGTTTCGCGGCGCGAAATATGAGAGGATACTCGATTTCAGTCATCGTCGCGATCAATGCGTTTTCATCTATCGGATGGTGCACCACATCGAGCGAATCGAACGCATGAAGATAGGGGGAATCGGATACCCATTCCGTCGCATTGGCGTTCAACTGAATCGCTGCCGAAACATACGCCGGCAACGACTGCAAAATCACGTTCCGGAACGCGTCATATCCGATATATTCAATCAGCAGATTTGCAATTACCAGCTGTGCCTGCGGAATTTTCTCTACATCATGCACAAGATCCAGCCGCATACAACGCAGTACAGCGGACAACGCTGGAAATCGTTCCGAAGCAATGCGCAGATAGTCGCGATTGATGTCAATGCCGTAAACGGTACGATATTTTTGCGTATTGATATGCTCCAGACCGTTTCCGCCGGCTACGCCAAGAATCATTGCAGTTTCCACAGGATACGCGGCAAATTGTTCTTTCATCATGGCATTCATCGTCTGAAGCTGTCTGACAGAATCCAGACGCATATGCTTTTCATAAATATCCAGACTGATTTCTTCCCATGGATTCGCCATTGATATCGCCTCATTTCCGCATACGGGCATTCTGCGCAATCGCCCGACCGCCGTATCCGGCAGAAAATCATATTATATCGTGCGAGCCGTTGCAGGTTCAAAAATAATGTGACATTAAACGGTCTGTCCATTCCGGAACTGCCGCATCTCTTTTGTCGTAGACCGGATAATAAGGCTTGATATCCAGAACCGGTGTACCGTCAATCGCATCCAAACCTCTAACCGTCAGTTTTCGTTCCGAAACGGAAACGATCGCAGCGGCGGTCATACCGATTTGATTCGGACGATCTTTGCAGCGCTGCGAAAAAACACCGACTTTGGGCATATCATCTCGATTCTGCGGTTTTCTCTGCAAATGTTTTTTCGGATCAAATTCCGCCTGATTTAAATAAAAGAGAATGATCGCATGAGAAAAGTGTTCAAGACCTGTCAGCCCCGAAGCATATGCTTCACACAACTCGATCTCTGAAACATCCTCACCCCATGCAACATCCTTTTTCTCCTGCACCGCATTCCGAACATAGCCGATCGGGCGCATAATCCATTCTTCCATTTGGATACTCCTGTCTGTTGTTTGATATATCAATGGCAGTCAAACCGAAAAGCATTCGGGATTTTCTCGCAGCGCCCCCGGACAATCCCGAAAATACGGACATTCCGCACAGGAATTGCCGCAGCAGAAGCGCCGTGCATCCTGAACGGGACTGTGCGACAAGCCAATCACTGCCGTCACGGATTTCATCGGCAGCAGCGTCTGCGCCGGCGTCACCGTCAAGCCGATTTTTCGCGGTGCATCCAGCAGCCGAATCAAATCGCCCTGCTGTGTAATCGGAAAATCTCCGTATCCGGCAGAAAACCGCGCTGTGTAATACGGATAAGGATAGTTTGCCTTGATCTCCGATTCCAGTTGATTGCAAACAAACTCAATCGCCGCACCGGCAGCCGCGTCAAGCATCACAGCCTGCGTCATATCCGTCACCGAAACACGGCGAATCAGCGCGTCAACCGATGCAGACAGTGTTGCCGCGAGCAGCACCGCCTCCTTGCAGCCGGTCAGATGCCGCGCAATGTCTTCACCCAAAAGCGGCACGCCGCCGAGCGTCACACCCTCTGCCGTATGCACAACCGGCAATACCCGATAGGTCGTCCGAGGCTGTGCCGCTTCACATAGCTGCCCGATACATTCATCGAGTATTGCGGATAATTCCGCGTCGAGTGCCGGCGTATGCAGATAGGTCAATATCTCGCTGCGGTCGAGATCAGAGGGCTTCATACGGCTCTACTCTCTCCGATTTGCTCCATAATGTAGCGCGCGACATCGGGATTATTCATCGTATAAATATGAACGCCGTCTACGCCATGCTCCAGCAAATCCAAAATCTGCATGATTGCATATTCAAGACCTGCCGCCTTGAGCGAAGCAGGGTCGTCAGAATAACGCGCCATCAGCTTTGCAAGACGATTCGGAATCGAAGCGCCGCAAAGTGAAACCATTCTCTCAATGGATTTTTTTGAGGTCACAGGCATAATGCCAGCCTCAACCGGCACGGTAATATTCTTCTGCGCCAATTTCTCACGAAACGCATAAAAATCCGGATTGTGATAGAAAAGCTGTGAAATCAGGTGGGACGCGCCGGCATCGACCTTTTCTTTCAGATGCGAAATATCCGTATCCAGATCGGGGGCTTCCGGATGTCCCTCCGGATAACAAGCCGCAGCAATATCAAAATCACCGTGCTCCAGAATAAATGCAATCAAATCAGACGCATAGCGGAAATCGGTTTTCGGCACAAGCTCCGGATTGCGGTCGCCGCGCAGTGCAAGAATATTGCAGATATTCTTTTTGCGGAAAATTTCGAGCTTTTCAAGGACGGATTCCTTTGTTTCATTGATGCAGGGCAGATGCGCAATCGACGGAATCCCATACTGATTCTGAATCGTCTCACAAATTTCTGCCGTAGACGCACCCGGTACAGAGCCGCCTGCGCCGTATGTCACACTGATAAAATCGGGGCGCAAATCCTGTAAGGCTGCGAGCGTCTGGTAGATGCTGTCGATCGGTACATTCGGCTTTGGTGGGAACACCTCAAACGAGAGCACCGGCTTTTTTGGAAATAGTTCAATCGCTTTCATATTATGACACCTCATATCGCTCCGGCATCTGCCGTTTGGGAAGATGCCGCCGTAATATGCCAGTCAATCGGCGTCATACCGTTTGCTGACAGAAACGCGTTGGTTTTAGAAAAATGCCGGCAGCCGAAAAAGCCATGGTAGGCAGAGAGCGGACTCGGATGCGGACATTGTAGAATCAGATGCTTCGGATTCGTAATCAGTTTTGCTTTTGCGCGCGCATTGCCGCCCCAGAGCAGAAAGACCATCGGCTGCTCCCGTTGATTGAGATGCGCGATGATCGCGTCCGTCAGGGTTTCCCAGCCCATGCCGTGATGCGAATTTGCTTGTCCGGCACGCACTGTCAGCGCCGCATTGAGCAGCAGTACGCCCTGCTTTGCCCAGTCGGTCAGTTCGCCGCTGCCGCCGCGGTTGTCAATTCCAATATCATCATAGATTTCCTTGAAAATATTGACAAGCGAGGGCGGCGGCTGAATCCCCTGCCGCACGGAAAAGCTCAAGCCATGCGCCTGACCCTCTCCATGATAGGGGTCCTGACCGAGAATGACGCATTTGACATCCCGATAGGCGGTATATTTCAGCGCATTAAAAATATCATACATATCCGGATAGATTTTCTTTGTGCGGTATTCCTGAATTAGAAACTGCCGCAGCCGCTGATAGCTTTCGCTTTCAAATTCCGGTGCAAGAATCGTATCCCAGTCGTTCCCGATATGAACCATGATATCATTCCTTTTCTGTGATCAGATAATATGACCAATCCTGCTGCTTCAGCATCGTCTGCGGCGCACCGGAAAGCACCGGCGCGGTTTCACGATAAGCAAGTACAATATAATTGGAATTCAGAATGCCGCCGCTTCTCGGCGTAACAAAACGAACCGCGCCATCGTGATAGAGAATCTCGGAAAACGATGTCCGCATCAGCGAAGTCACCGCGTCATTATAGCGGCGGCATTCATCGGAATCCTCATTCGGAACGCCAAAATATGAATTATCAATCGAAGGCAAGTCCGTGATATGATATTGGCTTTCGCCGCCTTTTTCCGTCAGATAGGAAATCACTGCATTCAGGTCATCCTGCCGCACAGCCATGATTTCCGATTGCAGATATTGCTCCGACAGCTTGGATTCGCGCAGCAGCAGAAACCATGCGCAGCCAACCAGAATCAGGAATCCAAGTGCCATGTAAATCCAATGTCTGATTTTTGAATTTGACATCTTTCATGCTCCTTTTTGTATGACCAAAGATACGCTGTCAATGAACCCGTGCGCTGCCAGCCCAGATATTATCAGAGACATCGACCGGTACGCCGTCCTGCAAGAAAAAGCGCGGCACACGCTCTCCGACTGCACAGACAACCTCGTAATTGATGGTTCCGGTATTTTGGGCAATCCGGTCGGCGGTACAAAGCCCGTTCGCATCGCCGAATACCGTCACGATATCACCGACCGAAATCCCTTTCGCATCCGTGATATCCAGCATCAGCTGATCCATACACACTCTGCCGATCACCGGACAAAGCTGCTCGCGCACCAGCATATGACAGTTTCCGCAGCCGTTGAGCCGCCAGAAGCCGTCCGCATAGCCGATCGGTACGGTTGCGACTGTGCGCGGCGTATCGGCGGTATAGGTTCTGCCATAGCTGACGGTATCGCCGGCCTGAATCGTTTTGATATGGGAAACCACGCTTTTCAGTGCCATGACCGGACGAAGCTCCGGCAGATTCCGCGTCACACCGGACGGTGCAAAGCCATATAACACAACGCCTGCGCGCACCATATCCAGATGCACATTCGGTAAATCGCCCGTTGACGGCTGATCGAAAATTGCAGCACTGTTTGCACAATGGCGCAGAGCAAAGCTGATTCCATGACCACTGAGGATTTCGATCGCCTCTATGAAGCTGCGGTACTGCTCCAAGGTAAACGCCTCGCCGTCTACCCCGTCATCGGCAACGGCAAAATGCGTAAAGATACCCTCCGGCTTCAAACACGGCAGCTTACAGACAGCAAGCGCATCCGCAAGCTCGGAATGCCCGTTGCGGTGCTGAAACCCGATTCTGCCCATGCCGGTATCAATTTTAATATGCGTCTTGACGCGCACGCCGTCCGACATCGCCGCCTGTGAAAGCGATTCGCCGTAGCCGCGCGAATACACACATTGCGCAATATTCTGCTTTGCAAGCACGCCGGCACATTCCGGCGGTGTATAGCCGAGAATCAAAATCGGCAGCGTAATTTGCCCCTGCCGAAGCTGCAGCGCCTCTTCCAGATTGGAGACTGCAAGATAATCCGCGCCGAGTGATTCGTAAAGCGCCGCAAGCCGAACCGCATTGTGCCCGTAGCCGTTTGCCTTAATAACGCAGCAGACCTTGGTTTCCGGCTGTACAGCGTTTCTGATCTGATGGTAATTCCATGCAGCATGGTCGAGATTGATCTCTGCCCATGTTCGTTTCCGAATGCCCTGCACAACGCATCAGGCTCCTTTCCATGTTGGATACAGGGCTATTATATCATATTATCAGTAAAATTGCAATGGGAGAAGTAAAATCAATATGCAGGTTATACTTCTTGGGCGCAAAAAATGGTGGCGGGCACTGCCTGCGTCTATCATATTATCGCATCCCATTGCAATATAGCGCTTTCTTTGCCAGAACAGTAATTGACATCCCGATATATAAGAAGAAGCTGCCGAAATCTGTAGCAGATATCCTGATATGCTCCCATATATTGATAAAAGAGCAGAACTGTTGAACTGCTTGCTGGATATCTATATGGTTACACAGGATTACACCAGATGCCGTGCGCTGATAGCTGAGATTGACCAAATCAACATAACCTATAAAGAGTAGGGAATATGCCGCGAAGCAAACCCTGAAATACGCCAAAAAGCAGGTTCATCATGAGTCTGCTTTTTATTTGGAATTTATGGCAACACCGCACAAAGTCCGCCTTACGGCTTGGCGGCACATCTACTTGTACTTGCATATTTTCCGCTATTTTGCACAGAAATTCCTTGCTGGCCATCAGCCCAGCGGCGTCATTTCTATACAATCTGACGAAAAATCTGACTGCGTATCTGCACCACCAACTCTGTGCGGTATTGCCTTATTTTTATAATCTATGCGTGAATCTGGTGTTCTTCAAAAAGGTGCGCAGCAAAACGAGATTCTGGCAGATGATCGGCAGAGGAACAAGACTTTGCAAGAAACTCAGCTACATCGACCAGATCCTATACAAATGAATTATAATCATACAATTAACTGCTGGCTTCGACCGGCACTTTTCATTTATCGCGCATGAAAAACACGATCCCTGATCGTTCCGGTGCGAAGAATCGTGAAAATAAGTGCCGCAGTATAACCAAAGCAAAATCAATCCAACTGTATGCTGCAATAACACCATAGAAAATTTACAGATACGGTTGACTGCGAAGCCTCATTTTGATATAATATGATTCAGGAATCATAAGCAAAAAATCAATATGATAAAACAAGGAGCGTTATCACAATGAAATGGCTGATTGCATCTGATATCCACGGTTCTGCATTGTATTGCAGACAGCTTTTGCAGCGTTATGAGGCAGAACAGGCAGACCGTCTGCTGCTGCTCGGCGATCTGCTCTATCACGGGCCGCGCAACGATCTCCCCGAAGAATATGCACCCAAGGCGGTCATCGAAATGCTCAACGCAAGGGCAGCAGATATCCTCTGCGTCCGCGGAAACTGTGAAGCAGAGGTTGATCAAATGGTGCTGCAATTCCCGGTGCTGGCTGATTACGCGCTGCTTACCGAAGGCAGCCGGATGATTTTTGCAACACACGGTCACGTGTGGAATACCGAGCATTTGCCGCCGCTGCATTCGGGTGACATTCTGCTGCATGGTCATACGCATATTCCGGTTTGCGAGTCCTGCGGCGAGCACAACGAATTTACATACATGAACCCCGGCTCTGTATCCATCCCCAAAAACAATTCTCCGCATAGCTATATGACACTGGAAAACGGCATTTTCCTCTGGAAAGCACTGGACGGCACGCAATATCAGCAAACGACAACCCTCTAGAAAACAGCTCCGCATCATCCACAGAAAAATCACGTATCCATATAAAAAACAAACGGCATGGCGCTCAAACCATGCCGTTTTTGATACACAAATATCAAACCATCATATGTGGTTTTCTCTTTTGGATTTGCTCCAATGCCACTGCCACGATTGCGTATACCACACCGGAGCCGATTGCCTGCACAAGATTTCCCGGCGCAGTTCCGATGAATTGCGCTTTCCAGCCGCCGTAAAGAATGACAGCCGTCACCCAGTAGCCAATAATGGAGATGATACCGGCAAGCACCATTGCAAGGATGCGTCTGGCGTCCACCGGATGCTTTCCGCCAATCAAAGATACGGTCAGTGCCAGAAGTCCCTTGATGAGAAATGTCGGCAGCGCGTACATCGGGTAGCCGGACAACAAATCCGCAGCCATACCGCCAATCGCAGACGCGCCGACTGCATATGGCATCGGAAGCATCACCGCCGCAAGATAAATCACAGCGTCACCGCAATGAATATAGCCGTTTCCGACGGGGATATGCAGCACCGATGTAAAAAGTGCAGTCATTGCCGCAAACATTCCGGCATAGACCATATGAATCAGTTTCTCATTCTCTCTGTTTTTTTTCATTGATCATCGCTCCCAAATCATATAAATGTGGCTCAAACAGAATCCCCTCTTCTGCCGGCGTATTCCGCTGCAGCGTACCCTGTGTGACCTTCGATAAAAATAAGCCTGCAATTTCTACCGCCTCAAGCAGCGATGCGCCGCGTGCAAGCGCACCACAAAGAACAGACGAAAACAGGTCGCCCGTTCCGGAAAATAAGGATTTCGTCCGATGCACCGCAGAATAGGTCGCGGTTTCGTTCAGATAGGTCAGATTTCCGATTCGGTTTTCCTGCACAATGCCCGTAATGACTGCCGCGCCGCAGCCAATCTGCATCAACAATTTTGCAAGCGACTCCGCCTCATGCAGATGCAGACATTCACCATGGTATTCCGTTCCGGTCAGCAGACAAGCCTCTGTAATATTCGGCGTAATGATATCCGCTGCCGCCGCAAGCTCACGCACCGCGTCACAAAGCTCCAGCGTATAGGTGCTGTATCGTTTGCCCGAATCGCCCATCACAGGGTCAAGCAGAATCCGACATTCGGGATTCTTTCGTTTCTGTAGCTCAAAAAATCGCCGTATCAGTTCAATCTGACCGAGCGAGCCGAGAAAGCCGGCAAATATCCAGTCAAAATCCAGATCGCTCCAGCTTTCCAAATAATCTTCCAATGAATCGGTTAAATCCGTAAATGCAAACTGCGGAAATCCGGTATGCTTGGATAATACGGCAGTCGGCACGGGACAAGCCTGCACCCCCATCACAGACAATACAGGCAAAACGGTTGTTAAAGAGCATCTGCCAAAGCCGGATAGATCATTGATACAAGCAACACGTGGTACGGTTCGCATTGGCTGACCTCCTTTGATGCTCCATCACGAACCGCGCAAATGCTCCGGTGCGCAAATTCACATCCTGATTGATCCTCAGGTATTATATCACAATTCCTGCTGAATTGCAAGATATATCCTATATATATAGTTATTATATCACAATTTCGGGGGGATTGCAAGGCATTTCCTATATAATTATAAAGCGACAGCCGGTATGCGCACTGCACACCGGCTGACTTCATTGATTATCGCGGACGCGGACGCATTGGCGGTCGGCGCATCGGGTCAAAGGAAAGATTGGTTGCATAGGGATTGTTGATATCCACTGCATATTTTCCGAGCTGAGCCTGAATCAGACGCAGCCCCTCGCCAAAGCGCTGATAATGCACAATTTCCCGTTCACGCAGGAACCGAATGACATCCCGTACATCCGGGTCATCCGCAAGGCGGAGAATATTGTCATAGGTTGTGCGCGCCTTTTGTTCTGCCGCCAAGTCCTCGTGCAGATCGGTAATGGCATCTCCTGTGGATTGGAATGTCGCCGCAGAAAACGGTACGCCCGATGCCGATACCGGATAAATGCCAACCGTATGATCAACAAAATAATCCGCAAACCCTTGTGCTTCCAGCTGCTCCGGCGTCAAGCCCTTTGTCAGCTGATAAACCAGTGCCGAGACAATCTCCATATGACTAAGCTCTTCTGTTCCAATGTCCGTCAGAATGCCCTGAAGCTCTCGCAGCGGCATCGTATATCGCTGATTCAGATAGCGCATGGACGCACCCAATTCACCGTCGGGACCGCCGATTTGGGAGGTTATCATTTTCGCAAGACGGGCATTGGGTTTTGAGATTTTCACGGGATACTGCAATGCTTTTTCATACTGAAACATTCAGTTCGCCTCCTTTTCCCACGGCCAAGGCGTATTACTCCATGCAGCCCAGCCGTGTTCTGCGCCGACCTGGTCCTTACGGAGCGCACCGAACCGCTTCACATAGACAGCTGTCACACGTTCACAGGCATCCCGATGCGCAAGTAGTGCATCGAGCGCGTCCGAATCGGTCGGATGCGTATCCAGATACAGTGCAAGATCATACATCGCAAATTGGTGCATTTGCACCTGCCGGAGCAGCTCAGCCCTTTCCATTGTATCCAAAGACTGCAATCGCATCTCTGCCATCAGAAGCACCTCCCTTCCCCATCAAAAACGGCTTCACCAATCCGGGAAATACCGTACCTGCCTCCAGTGCGTCTGCTGCGGACATCGGCGTTTCCCAGTACTGATACGGCACATATGCCATTGCAAGCGACAGCTTCGCAGGGAATGTCCCCTGTGGTGCTGCCGGAATCGTCTGATCCGGTAACATATGCGTTTCTCCTTTCTGTATTTTACTCATGCAGACCTCTGCTGCACGGTATATTCTATGCAGCGGCGGCAGAATCCGACACTATGTGACAACTGTATTTCTTTGATAAAAAACCTTTTTTGCAAAATAAAAATATTATGGAAGCCTCTAAAATTCTGTGAAATCCATTTCCGAATCCTTGACAACTTTTCTGCTGTATGCTATAATTTTTCTATTATCAGTCGGGAGCTTCTTCGAAGTGTACCGACAGAAAGGATGTTTTCTATGAACTCTGTATTCACGCTCGTCCTTCGACTTACGGTCTTGGCTCTAAGCTATAGGCCTGCTTCGTTGTGCGCGAGTGTTTTCTGAACAGAGTATCAGGAAAGCAATCAATCTGCATTGCAACGGTGTGAGGCTAACAGGGCTTCGCACCGTTTTTTTGTAGTATCATAATTTGGGAGGATTCATCAATGAAAATCTGTTTTTCCACACTGGGCTGTCCGGATTTCGACTGGCCGGACGTTTACTCCATGGCAAAAGATCTTGGCTTTGACGGCATCGAGCTGCGCTGCTACGGTCTCCCTGCCGATCCATACCGCAGCAAGCCGTTCACCGGTGCGCAGCTTCCGAAAACTGTTGAAAAACTGCACTCCCTCAAGCTGGAAATTCCGTGCATCAGCTCAAACTGCTGCTTGAATGAAAAAGAAAATGAAGAACAGAACCGCCGTGAGCTTATGGCTTGCATGGAGCTTGCAAAAGCAGTCGGCGCACCCTATATCCGCGTACTCGGCGACCGTTATTCCGAAGTAACCGGCGAAGTGGATGACAACTATGTTGCGTCCATGCTGACCTCCCTGATTCCGGAAGCAGAGGCACACGACGTCACACTGCTTGTCGAAACAAACGGCGTTTTCAGCAACACAAAGCGTCTGAAAGCCATGCTCGATACCGTTGGCAGCATTCATGTCGCAGCACTCTGGGATATGCACCACCCCTATCGCTATAACAGCGAATCTCCTGCCGAAACCGTAGAAAATCTCGGCAATCTGATTAAATATGTACAGACAAAGGATAGCTCGTTCAAGGACGGTGTGCTTCGCTATGAGCTGATTGGTCAGGGCGATCTGCCGCTGGATGACATGATGGCAGCGCTTGAAAGCATCAACTACACCGGCTTTATCTCCCTTGAATGGGTAAAGCGCTGGATGCCGGAGCTTTCCGATGCAGGAATTGTATTCCCGCAATTTGCCGATTATATGGAAAAATACCGCACGAAGTATAAGCATTCGCTGCAGCCCAGCCGCCGCGGAATCGGCTTCTATCCGTGGCCGAAGGAGCGCCTCATCAACTATACATTCCCGGATGTGCTCGACCGTATCTGTGAGCAGTTCCCTAATCAGTATGCGTTCCGCTACACCGAGCTGGATTATACGCGCACCTATCCGCAGTTCCGTGATGACGTTGACACCTTTGCTCGCGCACTGATTGCAATGGGCGTAGGTGCCGGCGATAAGGTTGCAATCTGGGCGACAAATGTTCCGGCATGGTATATCACATTCTGGGCAACCACCAAAATCGGCGCGATTCTCGTGACCGTCAACACCGGTAACAAGATTCACGAAACCGAATATCTGCTCAAGCAATCCGATACGCATACGCTCGTCATGATCGACCAGTTCAAGGGTACCGATTACAACGAAATCATCCGTACTCTGATTCCGGAGCTTGCTGATTCCGAGCCGGGCCAGCTCGAATCCGAAAAGTTCCCGTTCCTGAAAAATATCATCACCATTGAAAGCCGTCAGGCAGGCTGCTATACATGGGATGAAGCAGTCGCAAAGCATACCGAAGTGCCGTTGACTGAGGTTGAGCGCCGCCGCCGTGCCATCAAAAAGGACGATGTTGCGAATATGCAGTACACCTCCGGCACAACCGGCTTCCCGAAAGGCGTTATGCTGACACATTATAATGTCATCAACAACGGTAAGGCAATCGGTGACTGCATGGATCTGTCCTCCGAGGATCGCATGATGATTCAGGTGCCGATGTTCCATTGCTTCGGCATGGTTCTGGCAATGACCGCGTCTGTCACACACGCCGTTACGATGTCCCCCATCACAGCATTCTCGCCGCGCAAGGGCTTGAGCTGCATCAATCAGGAGAAGATCACCTGCTTCCACGGCGTTCCGACCATGTTTATTGCAATGCTCGGTCACGAGAACTTTGCAAAGACCGATTTCTCTTATATGCGCACCGGCATCATGGCAGGCTCTCCCTGCCCGATCAAGACCATGCAGGAGGTCATCGAAAAGATGCACATGCCGGAAATCTGCATCACCTATGGTCAGACAGAGGCATCCCCTGCTACCACCATGTCCAAGACAACCGATTCCATCGAAGCGCGTGTTAACACAGTCGGCGGCCCGATCTTCGGCGTAGAGTGCAAGATTGTCGATCCGGAGACTGGTGAGGAGGTTCCGGACGGCGTGGATGGCGAATTCTGCGCACGCGGCTACAACATCATGAAGGGCTACTACAAGATGCCCGAAGCAACTGCTGCGGTCATCGACGAAGATGGCTGGCTGCACTCCGGCGACCTCGCTCGCAGACTGCCCGAAAGCGGCTATTTCAAAATCACCGGCAGAATCAAGGATATGATCATCCGCGGCGGTGAGAACCTCTATCCGAAGGAGATCGAGGACTTCCTCTATACGCATCCGGATGTCCGCGATGTACAGGTCATCGGCGTACCGGATAAGCAGTACGGCGAAGAAGCAATGGCTTGCGTCATCCGCAATGACGGCGCAACCTGCACCGAGGATGACCTCAAGGAATATGTCCGCTCGCATATGGATAAGACAAAGATTCCGCGCTATGTCCGGTTTGTGGATTCGTTCCCGATGAATGCAGCAGGCAAGATTCTGAAATATAAGATGCGTGAGGAAGCTGTTGATTACCTCAACCTGCACGAAGCAAATAATATTGTAACCGCATAAGATTCATTTTCATATAACATAGAAAAGCCGTTCAATCTCGCACAATCGCGAACATTGAACGGCTTTTTTCATCTTGTAATCTCACGCTGTCTGCGGCTCATTTGCAGCAGATTTGTTTCACTTATGTTGCAATTTCAAGAATATTGCGCACGATGATGTCATGCAGCAGCTCGACATCGTAATCACCGATAATCGGCTCCATATGCGAACCGCCAACGCCGGAATCATCCGTCAAAAAGACGTAGTTTGCATTGGTCATGATCGAAAGCGCTCTGCCGAACAGCTCCGTATCACGTGCAGCATTCGATGCGACAACCGGTACGACATGAATGCCCTGCTCCGCTGCCGTGCGGACAGCATTGTAAATCATTTCTGCCTGTGCATCACCATGATGCGGCGGTGCGTCATAGATTAAGAATGCGATTTTATTCGTATTTTCGTGCCAATCGCCATTGACCAGCACCTCATGCAGAATCTCTGCAACTGCCTCCGGCTCATCGCCGCCGCCATCTGCATATTCCTGATTCAATGCTTTCTGTACCGATTTGACATCGTCCGTAAACGGATTGCAGCGCGTCACATAGTCATCGCCCTCATCCCGATAGAAGTTCACAGAAAACGTCACGCCCTCCGCAGAAACCGCCTCGGCAATCGAGGAAAAATCCTTTTGCAGATAGGTGATCTCATCGCCCATCGAGCCGGTCGTATCGAGAATGAAGCAAACCTCGGTTTCGGTATAGGTCTGCGAGGCTTCACCGGTTTCAATCGTGTATTCCAGTGTCGGAACGGAGCCGCTGCCGCCCTGCGCATTTGCTTTTTCCGGCGCGGTAAATGCGACCGCCTCCGCACCGGCAGTCTGAATATTCAAGTCCTGGCCGGTACAGCTTTCATCATAAAACAGATAGGCTTTGCCGTTTTTATCGGTTTTTGCCGACCAGACGCTTTCATCCCCACGCAGCAGCGTGACTGCCTGATTGGCAACAGCCGTGCCGCCGTTTGTGACATTCACGGCAACACGATACATCGGCTGCAAGCCATAGGACGGAAATGTAATCGTATTGTTGTGAATCAGATTGGCAAAGAAGCCCCAGTTCTCGTTGTCGTTCCACTCTCCGGCAGTCAGGACAAAGGACAGCGCATCATTTTCAATCGGCTCAATCTCGACCGGCGGTTCTTCAGACGGTTCAACCTTGACCGGCGGTTCTTCAGACGGTTCAACCTCGACCGGCGGTTCTTCGATCACATCATCCGGAAGCGCTTCCTCCGCTGCTTCAAATTCAGCGTCTCTGTGCTCGGCGCCGTCTGCTGTTTTAAATTCAGCGTCTCCGTACTCTGCGACGTCTGCTGCTGCAAATCCAGCGTCTCTGTGCTCTGCGCCGTCTGCTGTTGCACTCGCTGCGGATGATGCGTGGTCTTCGGACTTCGCGGAATCGTAGGAAAAAATGCCGTTTGTTTTATTGTCTACAGTCTCCATCACATCTGCTGCTGTGTCACCACAGCCTGTCAGCATCATCGCTGCAAGAATCATTGCGGTATATGGGTTATAATTTTTCTTCATTTTCATGAGTGAACCCCTCCTTTGCTTTTATTACGTCACAACTGTGCCGCATTCCTTATCAAATTTTTAGATTTGTCATTATGCACAATAAATCGCATGGATATTTATTAACTGTACACAATAAGCGAGGCTTTGTATGCTTTTATATTACCATGTTCACCTTAAAATTACAACTACAGTGCCATTACAATTTTGTCACAATCCGATCCCCGTCAGGCGAAAAAGATTACAATTTTCTTTTCGCTATCATGCGAAATATATTTGACAAAGCATAGAGATATATGGTATACTGTATTTGTGTTTTTGAAACACAGCTTTCATGCTGTAAAATTAGGAGGAATCCAGAGATGCTCACAGATATTGAAATCGCACAATCCATCCCCATGCGCCCCATCACGGAAATTGCCGAAATCGCAGGCATTCCCGATGAAGCACTCGAACAATACGGCAGATACAAGGCGAAAATTGACCTTGCCAAGCTGCCGGAAACCGACAAGCAAAGCAAGCTCGTGCTTGTCACCGCCATCAACCCGACTGCTGCCGGCGAGGGTAAGACTACAACAACCATCGGTCTTGCAGACGGTATGCGCCGCATCGGCAAAAACGTCATGGTCGCACTGCGCGAACCGTCGCTCGGACCGGTATTCGGCATCAAGGGCGGCGCAGCTGGCGGCGGCTATGCACAGGTTGTCCCGATGGAGGACATCAATCTGCACTTCACCGGCGATTTTCACGCAATCGGTGCTGCGAACAATCTGCTTGCCGCAATGCTCGATAACCACATCTATCAGGGCAATGCGCTGAATATTGACCCACGCCGCATCACATGGAAGCGCTGCGTCGATATGAACGACCGTCAGCTTCGTTATGTCACGGACGGTCTCGGCGGCAGAATCAACGGCGTGCCGCGCGAGGACGGCTATGATATCACAGTCGCATCCGAAATCATGGCGGTATTCTGCCTTGCAAATTCGATCACAGATTTAAAAGAACGTCTTTCGCGCATTGTTGTCGCCTATACCTACGATGAAAAGCCCGTCACCGCAGCCGATCTCAACGCAGTAGGCGCAATGACCGCCCTGCTCAAGGACGCAATCAAGCCGAACCTCGTGCAGACCCTTGAGGGAACGCCGGCACTCGTCCACGGCGGTCCCTTTGCCAATATTGCACATGGCTGCAACTCCGTGCTTGCAACCAAAACCGCAATGCGCCTCGGTGACTATACGATTACAGAGGCAGGCTTCGGCGCAGATCTCGGCGCAGAGAAATTCCTCGATATCAAATGCCGTATGGCTGGATTGACGCCGTCCGCAGTTGTAATTGTCGCAACCATCCGCGCACTGAAGCTGCATGGTGGTCTTGCCAAAACCGAACTCGGCGCCGAAAATCTGACCGCACTCGAAGCCGGTATCCCGAATCTGCTGCGCCATGTTGCAAATATCAAAGAGGTCTACAAGCTGCCGTCGGTGGTTGCAATCAACCGCTTCCCGACAGATACCGATGCTGAAATTGCACTGATCATCGAGAAATGCAAGGCACTCGGCGTGAATGTCGTGCTCTCGAACGTCTGGGCAGAGGGCGGCAAGGGCGGCGAGGAGCTCGCACGCGAAGTTGTCCGTCTCTGCGAGGAGGAACAGGGTGATTTCTCGTTCTCCTACGAGCTTGACTGCACCATTGAGGAAAAAATCGAAGCGATTGTCAAGCGCGTATACCGCGGCAATGGCATCAACATTCTCCCTGCTGCGCAAAAGCAGATCGCTCAGCTTACCGCACTCGGCTTCGACAAGCTCCCCGTCTGCATGGCAAAAACACAGTATAGCTTCACCGATGACAAGGACCTCATCGGCGCACCGGATGACTTCATCGTAACGATTCGCAATGTCAAGGTCTCCGCAGGCGCAGGCTTCATCGTTGCGCTGACCGGTGACATCATGACCATGCCCGGACTGCCGAAAAAGCCCGCCGCTGAAAATATCGACGTGGAAGCAGACGGCAAAATCACCGGTTTGTTCTGAGACTGCTGCAAGTAACATCTATGATCAAGCATGATAAATGGATTCACAAAATTCTGATGATTCTTGCACTGGTGCTATCGCATCTCATGTGCATTCACGTTGCAGCCGGATATACAGATATGGAATGGGGCAATCGGATGAGCCTCTATAGCGGAGGCCCGCCTGCGCTGGCGTTTCTCTACGCAATCCCCTATCTTCTCGGCATCGCATCGTGTATCATCCTGTCGCGTATTCTGCGCAAAAAGAAATCTCAGGCACAGAAAACGGAGCATGATTCCAAACAATAAATCATGTTCAAATAAAAAAAGGGAGGATTTATTTCCATGCAAACCAACATCATTGGCATCCTTATTACGATCATCGTCTATTTAGGCGGCATGATTCTCATTGGCGTGTCATTCACCAAGAAAAACAAGGATGTCAGCGACTTCTATCTCGGCGGCAGAAAGCTCGGCCCGTTTGTCTCGGCAATGAGTGCCGAAGCCTCTGACATGAGCTCGTGGCTGCTGATGGGTCTGCCCGGTCTTGCCTATCTCTGCGGTATCGCGGAAGCCGGCTGGACGGCAATCGGCTTGGCAATCGGTACATACCTCAACTGGCTGATTGTCGCAACACGTCTGCGTATCTACTCGCAAAAAACCAATTCCATTACGATTCCGGATTTCTTCTCCGACCGCTACCGTGACAACAAGAAAATTCTTTCCGGCATCGCCGCAGTGGTCATCCTGGTATTCTTTGTTCCGTATACCGCATCGGGCTTTTCCGCGTGCGGCAAGCTGTTCTCAACACTGTTCAACATGGAATATCATATTGCGATGATTCTTGCCGCGTTCATTATCATCACATATACCAGTATGGGCGGATTTCTCGCTGCGAGCTTCACAGACCTGATTCAGAGCATCGTTATGACAATCGCGCTGGTCATTATCGTCATCTTTGGCGTCAGCAATGCCGGCGGTCTGGATGCTGTCATGGACAATGCAAAATCCATTCCGGATTATCTGCATATGACCATCACACGTTCGCTGAATACAGACGGCAGCTTCTCACAGACCGGATATGGCTTCCTCCCGATCGTTTCCACACTTGCATGGGGTCTTGGCTACTTCGGTATGCCGCATATCCTGCTCCGCTTCATGGCGATTGAGGATCACAATAAAATTAAGCTCTCACGCCGCATTGCAAGCGTCTGGGTTGTCATTGCGATGGCAGTTGCAATCCTGATTGGTCTGGTCGGCAACCAGCTTTCCGCGAATGGTACAATCGGCACCCTGTACGGCGCTGACCTCAACAACTCCGAAACCATCATCATGGAGATCGCAATGAAGCTGTCTCAGAACGGCATCCTTGCTGCAATCGTAGCCGGACTCATTTTCGCGGGTATCCTCGCCTGCACGATGTCCACCTCCGATTCCCAGCTGCTCGCAGCGTCCTCCTCGATGTCTGAGAACATCCTCAAGGGCGTATTCAAGATGAAACTGAATGAGAAGCAATCCATGCTGGTAGCAAGACTTGTTCTGGTTATCATCGCAGTGCTCGGCGTGATTCTCGCATGGAATCCCAACAGCTCCGTATTCCGTGTTGTTTCCTTTGCATGGGCAGGCTTCGGCGCAACCTTTGGTCCTGTCATGCTGACCGCACTGTTCTGGAAGCGCTCTAACAAATTCGGCGCAATCGCAGGATTGGTTGTTGGCGGCATCATGATCTTTGTCTGGAAATTCCTCGTTCGTCCGCTTGGCGGCACATGGGATATTTACGAACTGCTCCCTGCATTCATCTGCGCACTCGTTGCAATCATTGTTGTATCGCTTCTCACCAAGGCTCCCGAACAGGAAATCACGGTTGAATTTGACGAGATTGGCGAGATACTCAAAAATAAAGCCCCCCTGCAGGTAACCACCAATGAAGCTGAAGTAGTTGAAGAAACTGTCAAAGGCTAATCCATTCTAAATTCAATGCAAAAACCGCCACAAAGCGTTCCATGCTCTGTGGCGGTCTTTTTATTGCTTGTTTGAGAACTATATGCGTTAGCTGAGTGCCGGCTCAGTCGATTTCAGCCATGCAGCTGCAAGCTCCAACGCTTCATAGAGCGTCGGACGAATTGCAGTCTTTGTAATTGCATCCATCGGGCTGAGGTTCGTATCGGTTTTCATCAAATAGCACTTGACTTCCGAGGCGGTTTTCAGTTCCCCTGCCGATTCCTCAGCGGTAACATTCATCATTACGACATAGGATGCTGCCATACTGCCGTAATAGATGGTTTTGCCGTTTCGGACAACCGGCCGCGATTTATAGGTAAAGTAACGTTCGCTCATAGAAAAACCTCCCTTTCTTCTGCGGAATTCACGTTTACCAAGACATTATGAATTCCGTATCTGCTTCATCGTAGAGTTTCATATTTGAGAGCAATGTGTCAACATAGGATTTGCGGCAATAGAATCTGGGTTCGTCATCAATCACGATACAAGCCTTCATATTTCCTGCATCATAGAACTTGATATCATAGGTGCGCACGCCGTCCTGACGCTCAATCTTCACAGCTGCAAGCGGATCACCGGTGAGCTTCGGCGCATCAGCCGGCAAAATCAGTTCCTCCGCCTTTGTTTGCAGCAGATAGGAATAGAACTTGCGGTAGCGTTCGATGCCTGCCTCATCCTGTTTTTTGCCTTTATAGGTTACGACAGCGTCTTCCTTGCTTTCACCCTGAACGTCGATGCTGATTTTCTCGCCGCCGCCTTCAACTTCCAGCGTGCCGATATCCCAGACATACATATCAATGACGTTTCTGGAAATAATTTCCTCCGGGTCGATGTCCTCATAGGCAATCTGATCCGGCGTAAAGCTATAGATGCAGTCAAGACCCTTCAGCATACCGTAATAACGGGTTTCGCCGGCTTCATTCTGATATTTGTCTCCGAGATAGAACACAGTGGTTTTCTTGTCATCGGTTTTCATTGTAACCGTTGCAAACGGCTCATCCAAACCGGCATTCTTGAGGTCAGCGTCCTTGGGGAACGGCGTATGAACCTCCGTTGCGGTCAGACCATAAAGACCATGCGTTACTTCAGCCGAACGGTCGCCGCTGATCAACGATTTCACCGGTTCTTCCATCACATGAACCGCCATCGCGCCGCCGTTCGCATTTTCAACATAGTACGGATCATGGATGAAATAGTAATCATAATCCAGATCCTTGCGCTCGATGCGAACCGATTCGATCACGGTATCATCATCCTCAGCCTGCTCCTCGATGAGGGTCGTGCCAAGATAATCCTTGATGCCGCTGAGATACGGCTCTATATTGAACGAACCGAGCGTATAGACGGTATTGCTGCCATCCATTGCAACATAACGGCTGCTTCCAACCGGTGTCTGATTGCCAATCCGGAATTTGATATCCTCGGAATTGTCAATGGAGAGCGTCACCTCAATCGGATTATCCAGACCATATTTTGCAAGGTCAGCGTCCGAAACATTCTCCGCAATGGTATCCTCCGACGTCACCGAGGTCGCACGCGTTGCAAGCAAACGGATCTGGGTGGTATTCATCGGCAGATCCTCATAGCCCTTGAGGAAATAGTTTGCAATTTCCTCGATCTTTTCATTGCCCTCAGCGTCGGTTGTTTTGGTTTCATCGAACCGGCGAACGGCGATATAGGAATCACCGTTCGGGTTCTTGACTTCAATCTGATTGATATCATCGGAATATGCGTTGAAAAGCTCTGTCTGCACCGTGCTATCGGAAGATGACGAGGATGAATCCGTCGTCTCCTCCGGCTCGGTCACTTTCAGATAGGCGAATACGCCGCCGAGCATCGCAAGCAGTACCGTGCCGCCGATGATCCCTTTCAGCGTCTTGTTCATCTGTTCTTTCTCCTTACATACACGACAATGCCGAGTGCTGCGACAGCAAACGGAATAATCAATACTGTCACGTTACGAATTGCCTTGCTCTGCGAATCCGAGACTGTGATCTGGGTCGTATTCAAGGATTTTTCTGCAATGGTCATCGCAGCTTCCTTGCCGGTCAGTGTATTCAGCAGATTGATAAAGTAATTTGCGTTATCATAGCTGCCTGCACTTGCAGCGACCACATAATCAAGGAACCATGCCGAACCAAATGCAGTCACCTGGCTCTTGAGGATATCGCTGCCGGCGGTAAAGGTGCTGTCTGCAATGACTGCGACATCGTAGCTTGCCTTTTCTGCTGACTCCGGATCAAACTCACTTGCGGTTTCATCCAGCGGATAGAGGAAGCTGGTCTCAGAGGTTGTGAGCAGCGCCTTGGTGTTTCTGCCGGAATTCTGGTCGAACATACGCTCGATCGGGCAGCAAAGCGGTGCGATAATCGGGAGTGTGGAGTTCTGATATTTTGCATTCAGCTCTGCTTCCATATTCGGCTTTACAACCGGAATGCCGCCGACGGTACCAACTGCGATCGACGCAACCTGTGCAGCCACTTCATCGCTTTCGGAGATATAAGCGTCACCGATCTTCAAGCCCCAGAGCTCAAGGAACGCATTGAGGTTCGCAGTTGACTTGCTCTTGAACGGGGAACCGAAATACATCAGGTTTTTGCCGTACTTGTTATCATTGTTGAGGAAGTCGGTAATCTTCTGAACCTGTGCTTCTGTCAGGTCATTGGTCGGAGAACAGAGCATCAGCACATCATAGTCAGCGCTCAGTTCAGACAGTGCGATATCAACAGACTCAACCTCATAGTTGTTCTTATCGAGCAGCTCTTTGATACGTGCAAAGCAATAGCTATCGCGCTCATCGTAAATCTGCATACCGTTTGTCATATCAATCATACCGATTTTGACCGGATTGAGGTCTGTCACGCCCATGATTGCAGAGACAAGCGACTGCTCACCAACAAAGGACAGCGACGAGGTCTGCTGATAGGTTGCAGGGTCAAAGCTGCTTTGCTGCTCAAAGAGATAGGTAGTCGGGCCGTTGGTTCTGTAGCCGCCATTGGACATTGCGATGACGCGAACGAGGTCGCCCTTTGCAATGACAACGTCACCGGACTGGAGATCGCCGGTGTAATTCTGCTTGTAGACAGAAATTGCCTCCGGATTCTTATTTGCGTCGATATATTCGACCGTGATATGACCATTTGATTCCGTCTTGAAGCGAGACAATGTTTCCGAAAGCACTTTCAGATTTGCATCCTCAAAGAAGAATGCCTCATTGGCAAGCACGGTGATTTTGATGTCATCGTTCAGCTTCTGTAGGAACTCGACAGTCTGATCCTCGATCTCGTAAAGACCCTCGGAGGTCAGGTCGATATTCCAGTTATAGCGCTCATCGAGGATGCCGCAAATCAGATTGACTGCAACCACGATTGCAATGAACACAACGGAAATCACAACAGAAAGTATGCCATACTTGAGCTTTTTACGGCGCTTTACGCTATTCAGTGCGCGTTCCTTTTCTTCTTCCGGAGTACGGTTACTCTTTTTCTTCTTTTTTGTATCGGCTTCCTTTTTCTCATCGGAAGCTGTGGCAGCAGCCTGTTCTTCCTCCGCATATTCCTTCAGCGCGTCGGCTGTGGAAATTTCCTCGGAGGATTCAAGCGCCTGCTTTTCTTTTTCTTTTTTACTCATGACAGAATCCCTCCTCAGCTCCAACGTCTGCGCTCAAACACGCGGATCGTCAAATAATTAAACACGGCAGCAACGCTGATATAGAAAATAATCGTAGATACGTTAAACAGACCGCAGGTGATCGCATAATACTTGCGGTAGAAGCTCAGTGCATTCAACACTGTGTTGACCAGTTCAACCGAAATAAAGCTATTGACGACGTCGATCATATAGAGGAACATCAGGGCAATAAAGCTCAGAACAGCCGAAGCAATCTGGTTTTCGGTCAGCGCAGAAATCAACTCACCAACAGCAATAAATGCCGCACCAAGCAAAAACAGTGCCAAAAAGTTTGCAAATACCATGCCCCATTCCACAACGCCGAAGCCACTCAGAATCAGCGCATAGACAAACGGCATCAACAGTGCGATGGTATAGAGTGCGAGTGCGGCAAAATACTTGCCGAACACGATCTCACCGAGACTGACCGGTGCAGTCAGAAGTCCCTGCTCAGTTTTCTGCTTTTTCTCCTCGCTGAACAAACGCATCGTGAGAATCGGAATCAGGAAAATGATAATCAGGAATAAGCTCTGGAACATATTGGACATATCGGTTGTTGCAGCCGCAAGACAGCTTGCAAAGAAGAAATATCCGGAGAACAACCAGAATACTGCAAGAAAAATATATGCGATACTCGATGTGAAATACGCACCGAATTCACGTCTGAAGATAGCTCCCATTATGCGTCCTCTCCCTTCTCCGCGTCTGCGGCATCCTCTTTGTTCGGAATCACGATGCCTTCGCCCATTGTGATTTTCAGGAATACATCCTCAAGGGTCATTTCAGCAGAGCGTGCGGAGAGCAGCGGCCAATTATGCTCGCTTGCAATTTTGAACAGCTCTCTGCGAATATCATTACCCGGCGCAGCCTCCAGCTCATACTCATAGACGCCCGGCTCGCGCTCCATATCCGCCTTGACATATTTGATACCATTGATATTGCGCAGTGCCTTGATAATCTCATCACGCGGGCCTTCCAGTCTTGCAATGATACGGTGGTCGTTCGAGACATTCCGCGAAAGATTATCGGTCGTATCATGCGCCGCAACAACGCCGCGGTTGATGATAATGATACGGTCGCAGACTGCCTGAATCTCACTCAGAATATGAGAGGACAGAATCACCGTATGGTTTTTGCCGAGCTTCTTGATCAGGGTACGAATCTCAAGAATCTGCTTGGGGTCAAGACCAACAGTCGGCTCGTCAAGGATCAGCACCGGCGGATTGCCGATGAGCGCCTGTGCAAGACCAACTCTCTGCTTATAACCCTTCGACAGGTTTTTGATGATACGATCCTTTACATCATTGACCTTTGTTAATGTCATGACCTCATTGAGGTGTGCTCTGCGCGGCAGCTTGCACTTTTTCAGGTCAAAAATGTAGTTGAGGTAGCCTTTCACCGTCATATCGAGATACAGCGGCGGCAGCTCCGGCAAATAACCGATAAAGGATTTCGCCTTAATCGGATCCTCCAAAATATCGACGCCGTTAATCAGCGCCTGACCGGATGTAGAAGAAATATAGCCGGTAAGCATATTCATTGTCGTAGATTTGCCTGCACCGTTCGGGCCGAGAAATCCGAGGATTTCGCCGTCCTCAACGGTAAAGCTGATATCGTTGACCGCGTGCTTATCGCCATAATGCTTCGTCAGATTCCGCACTTCAATCATGGATCAGTTTCAGTCCTTTCTGAAATTATTCTTAACGGAATTATTGTATAATCTTCATGTGATAGTTCCGTGTTGAGTCAAAGAAAACTATTGTGTTTTCGTGATTACGCATCTGCGGTTATGCCATCCGCAGGGAGAAAACGCATTCTGGTACGGATATCGCGCCGGATTTGCATTGCGAGCGATTCCAAGGAATCAAACGTCTGCTCCGGACGGATAAACCGACAGAGTGTGACCGGCAACAGCTTGCCGACAAGCTCGCCATCCCAGTCAATCAGATGCGTTTCTGCAATCGGCTGCGCATCGCCGCCTGTGACGGTCGGACGCACACCGATATTGGTAATTGCCGGAACCCAGATGTCATTGATCTCCGCAAAGGAAGCGTATACGCCCCGATGCGGAATACATTGCCAAGATTCAAACACTTGATTTGCCGTTGGAATACCGAGCACACTACTGCCGAGCTGCTGTCCGGTTACGACATGAGACAGAATCCGATACGGCGAACCAAGCAGACGGTTTGCCGCTTGAATCTGTCCGCTTTCGATCAAAAACCGAATCTGGCTTGACGAAACCGGTACATTTGACGTATCGCGAAGCTGTCGCACAACCTCGACGGAAAAGCCCAGCTTCTGTCCGAAGCGTTTCAAATCGGAAACCGTATTTGCCGCATCCTTTCCGAAGCGAAAATGCGCCCCGACAATCACGCTGTCAACCTGCAAATGCTCCCGTAGAATCTGCTTGCAAAAGGTTTCGCCGTCCATGTCAGCCAGCTCCGTATAGGGCAGCGCATACACGGCTTTCGCACCGCAGGACGTCAGCAGCCGGCGTTTCTGCTCGTCATGATAAATATAGCGCACAGGCTTGCCCCGCTTTTGCGGCATCGAATCCGCTGCAAACGTCACAACATGACATTCGCCATGTGCAAGCGTATGCTCCAGTACGCGCCTGTGTCCGAGATGCACGCCATCGAATACACCGAGCGCGGCGGCGATCCGTTTTTTGGCAGTATCTTGCGTTTCATGCAATTCCTGCATCATGTGTGCTCATCTCCTCAAAGATTCTTATAAACACGCAGACATTCTTCCTTGAAATCCGCATCGGCAAGACCGAGAAACTCCTGCTCTGCACCGTAGACGCGATATCGCGGCTGTGCTGACTGTATTCCGCGGATGCGCGCAAGATTCAGCTTCACGCCGTTGCGATAGAGCTTTGTCTGCGCCTGTCCGAGCCGAAGCTCCGGCAGTGACAGAAACAGTCTGTCCGTCGGAACAATCAGAGAAGCAATCGTATCACTGTCCGCAGCCTGCTGTACCTCGTCAAAGGAATGCGCTTCTGCGAGCGTGAAGCCGCACGCTTTCGTTCGTTCGAGCGCAGTCATCATGCAGCCGCAGCCGAGCACGCCGCCGATATCATGCAAAATAGTACGCACATACGTCCCTTTTCCACAATCAATCGCAAGCGTTCCCCTGCCGGATTCCGGATCATACGAAACAAGTGAGATATCGTTGACCGTCACGTTTCGCGCAGGACGTTCAATCTCCTTGCCCTCACGCGCCAGCTCATAGAGCCGTTTTCCATTGATCTGCACCGCAGAATACATCGGCGGAATCTGCTGAATCTCACCGATAAACTGTGGCAATACCGCGAGCAGCGCCGATTCGGATACATCAAACGGATGCGTTTCCAGAATAGTTCCCGTGCTGTCCTGCGTATCTGTGACAGTTCCAAGCTGAAACGACGCAAGATATGCCTTGTCCTCATCGGGCAAAATATCGCAGGCGCGCGCCGCCGTTCCGATCAGCACCGGCAGTACACCGGTCGCCATCGGGTCAAGCGTACCCGTATGACCCAGCTTTTTCATTTTCAGAATGCCGCGCAGCTTTCCGATCACATCAAAGGACGTAAAGCCCTGCGGCTTATTCATCACAAGAATACCGCTTCCAATCATGCCTGCTCCGCCTTTTCGCTCTGCCAGATTTCGTTGGAAGCATCTAACAGCTGCTTGCAGACATCCTCCGGTTCGCCCTCAAAAATCGAGCAGCCGCTTGCTTTGATATGTCCGCCGCCCCCAAAGTGTCGTGCGATTTTTGAGACATCCGCATGGTCGCCGGCGCGCAGCGAGATACGATAAGAGCCATCCTGCTGCTGCTTGCAGACAATGCCAATTTCCACACCAATGATCTGCATCGGGAGATTTGCTACACCGTCCACCTCATCCGAGGAGACATTCAGTTCCTGCATCCATGCGTAGGGCAGGTAAATCAGTGCAACTGCGCCATCCTCCGAAAGCTGTACATTCTGCATCAGCCGCGAATCAAGCTGAATCCGTCCCTGCGATTTCAGAACGAAAAATTCACGATTGAGCTTTGCATACGGCAAATCGGGATATGCGGCTTTGATCTGCGCAACCGCGTCAAACGCAGCAGCGTCGGCGTTGCTGAACTGGAAGCAGCCGGTATCGGTCGTAATGCCGGAATACAGGCAAAGTGCCAATTCCCTTGTCAACGGAATATCATTCTCCTGCATCAAGCGGAACAGCACCTCGCAGGCAGCCGCGGAATGCGGATTCCAGTGGAGATACTTTGCATAATGCGTATTGGAGATATGGTGATCAATACAGAGCAAAATCTCTGCCTGCTTATCGTCATCCGGCAAATCACCGAACAGCTTTGTATCCGCAACATCAATCGAAATACGCACCTGCGGCACAAAATCCTCAAATTCTATGTCTTTGGTGATATCCCGAAACATTTCGGGAATGGAATCGGCGCAGCAGACGCGGGAGCGTATCCCAAACTGCCGGAACAAATGATAGAGCGCATAGCCGCCGCCGATACAATCTCCGTCCGGAGAGCGATGGATCAGGATTTGAACATCTCGAAGCGATCTGAGCAAAGCATATGTCTCTTTGCCGTCAAGCTCCTTGCTGACAAACGCTGTATGTTCCATGGAGCGCCTCCTTTTTTTCTCAAATCACAAACAGATTCAGAAATCCGTTTGCTCCGGTTCCACGACGGGCGAATTGCCCTCTGTCAAACCGAGATCGTTGAGCTTTTCGCTGATATCGGCTGCATATGCAATCGAATCATCCGCAATAAAGTGCATTTCCGGTGATTTGCGCAGCTTCAGTCTGTGAAACAGCTCTCTTCGGATAAAGCCGGACGCTTTGGTCAGAACCTTGCACGCCTCTTTTGCGCGGGAAAGCTCGGTCAGGCTGGAAATATAGACCTTGCAATGACCCATATCGCCGGCAAGCTCGACGCGAACAATCGTCAGATCCGGTGTGATACGCGGATCCTTGATTTCCTCGCGCATGATCGCCGCCAACTCCCGCAGGATATCCTCCTGCAAACGTCCAATTTTAAAGCTAGCCATATTATATTCTACTCCTATTGGTTCGGATTCTCAAACCTTGAACGAGCTGTCCGCATCCGGATCGTAGTAGTCGCCTGTTGTCTCCGTTTCATTGAAGAAGCCTTCCGAATCAAAAATCGTTTCCGAATCGTCAAAGCTCTCCTTCACGCTGAACTCGCCCGTCAGGATTTTTCTGACTGTTTCAAAAAACAGTGTATCAATCGGGCCGAAATCCGGCCATGCAAGTGCCTCATCGCAATATTGCAGCATATCGGCATTGCTCATTCTTTGAATATCCATAGTCATCCCTCCATTTCAGTATTCTGTTCCGGTACGACATATCACTGTCGTACCGGTTTTTATTCTCAATCCTCGCGATATTCCTCGATGATGAATGCTTCCAGAACGTCACCCTCCTTGATATCGGCAAAGCGATCAAGAGAGATACCGCACTCGTAACCGGTCGCAACTTCCTTGACATCGTCCTTGAAGCGGCGCAGCGAATCAATATGATCCTCCGCAACCACAATGCCGTCACGCACAACGCGAATCTGGCACTGACGCGTTACCTTGCCATCGGTGACATAGCATCCGGCAACCGTACCGACACTGGAAATATGATAAACCTGACGCACCTCGATGCGTGCCATCTGCACCTCGCGGAATTTCGGCGCAAGCATACCCTTCATAGCCGTTGAAATTTCCTCGATTGCATCGTAGATAATACGATACAGGCGGATATCAACACCATCTCTTGCAGCGGCATCCGCAGCGCCCGGCATCGGACGAACATTAAAGCCGACGATAATTGCATTGGAAGCGGAAGCAAGCATGACATCGCTTTCGGAAACCGCACCGACAGCGCCGTGGATGACCTTCACGCGGACTTCCTCATTGGTCAGCTTTTCGAGCGACTGTGTGACTGCCTCAACAGAGCCCTGAACGTCTGCCTTGACGATCAGCGGCAGCTCCTTCATCTCGCCCTCGGCAATCTGCGAGAACAGATTATCCAGCGTGACCTTGCGATAATTCTTGAACTGTTCTTCCTTTGCCTCATGCTTTCTCTGCTCGACAAGCTCCTTCGCAAGGCGTTCATCCTCAACAGCGTTGAACACATCGCCTGCGCTCGGTACTTCGGCAAGACCTGTGATCTCGACCGGAACCGACGGGCCTGCCTCCGTAACAACCTTACCTCTGTAATTGGTCATGACGCGAACCTTGCCGACTGCTGTTCCGGCGATAATGACATCACCGGTATGGAGCGTACCGTTCTGAACGAGAATGGTTGCAATCGGGCCTCTGCCCTTATCCAGTCTCGCTTCAATGACAGTACCCTTTGCAAGACGATTCGGGTTCGCTTTCAGCTCGCGCACCTCTGCAATCAGCAGAACATTCTCAAGCAGTTCCTCGATGCCCTGACCGGTCTTTGCGGAAACCGGAACACAAATGGTATCGCCGCCCCACTCCTCGCAGACCAATTCATGCTCTGTGAGCTGCTGCTTGACTTTTTCAGGATTTGCGCCTTCCTTATCCATCTTGTTGATGGCGACAACGATCGAAACACCTGCAGCCTTTGCGTGGTGAATGGATTCGATCGTCTGCGGCATAATACCGTCATCCGCTGCAACAACGAGGATCGCAATATCGGTAATATTTGCGCCTCTCGCACGCATGGAAGTAAACGCCTCATGGCCGGGCGTATCGAGGAATGTAAGCACCTTGCCGTCATGCTTGACCTGATATGCACCGATATGCTGGGTAATGCCGCCTGCTTCGGACGCGGTGACATTCGCATTGCGGATACGGTCAAGAATCGAGGTCTTACCATGGTCAACGTGACCCATAACGACAACGACCGGGCAGCGTTCTTCGAGAGAATCCTCCGGGTCTGCCTCATCGGTAATCAGACGTTCTTCGATGGTCACAATGACCTCGTGCTCAACCTTTGCACCCAGTTCTTCTGCAACGAGCGACGCGGTATCAAAGTCAATTTCCTCATTGATATTCGCCATAACGCCAAGACCCATCAGCTTCTTGATGACATCTCTGACCTGAACCTTCAGGCGCGTTGCCAACTCACTGACAACTATCATATCCGGAATCATGACCTTGAGCTGCTGCTTTCTGGCGCGCTCAAGCTCTAAGCGGCGCAGCTTTTCTGCCTCGGTTTCTCTTGCTTTACCGGAGCGAGCCTGCTGCTTGCGCTGCTGAGATTTCTGATTGATCTTCTGTTTTTTCGCAGAGAGATTGTCATTCTTTCCGCCTCTGCCCTGCGGTGCAATCTGCTCATAGCGTTCATTGTATTTATCGAGATCAACATAGGTACCGCGCGTATCGACCATATGGCGCTGCTGACTCGGCTGCACCTCGGTCGCGGACGCAAAGCCGCCTTCCATCTTGACGATTTCACCGCGCTCCTGTGCCTTTGCAGGCTTCTTAGCCGGCTTCGGATTATTCCGCGGCTGCTGCTGTTGTTGTTTTGTCGGCAATTCTGCGGACTTCTCAGCCGGTGCAGATTTTTCTGCCTTCGCAGCCTGTGCTTCCTGTGCAGCTTTCTGCTCGGCGGCGCGCTTGGCAGCTTCCTCTGCCTGACGCTGCTGTGCGCGGAGCTGCTGATTTTTCTGATTCCGTTCGCGTCTTGCAGCCTTTTCAGCGTGCTGCTTTTCGTACATTGCAGCACGTTCTCTTGCACGGCGCTCAGTCTCGGCAGCAGTCAGAACGCGCGGTCCGGCAGGCTGCTCCGGTGCAGACTGTGCTGCCGGTGCTGTCGGCTGTGCAGCAGCAGGTGCTGTCTGTTCCTGAATCGGAGTCGTTTCCGGCTCCTGCTTCACGGCAGGTGCAGCTTCCTGCGGCTTTGCAACAGGCTCTGCCGGCTTCGTGTTCTGTGCAGCAGGCTTCGAATCCTTTTTCGGCTCCTGCTTCTTTGCATCCTGCTTTTTCGGACGCGCAACCTGCTCCGGCTTCGCGGCACGCTTCGGCTTTTTGGTTTCCTGCGGCTGCTCGGAACGGTCTGCAAAATAGGCATCAAAATTTGAAACCTGATTCTGCTGCGTATACACCTCAAGCAGATAATTCATTTCCGTATCGGTCAGAGATGCAGTTGGCTTTCTGACCTTATCGTCCATTTTCTTCAGCTGGTCGACGACCTCTTGTGCCGAGAGATTCAAATCTGCGGCAAACTCACTCAGTTTGACCTTTGTTGCTGGCATAGGCAAATACCCCCTATCGGTTTCCTGCGGTCTATGCTCAACCGCATTGGGCTTATCGTATCCGCAGCCGATTCGGAGTGCAGATACGAACGATTTACTTCACTCTTCGGATTCCGGCAGCAGCAATCGCAATTTTGCCGCAAATCCGTCCTCACAAACGCCGAACACCGCAGTCCGTTTCCGGAAGTAGAGTTTCAGCGCATCCATATTCATCGGCAGCTTCCGGACAGGAAGCGTACCGGCAAAATAACGAATTTCCTTTTCAGTCTTTGCGGAAGCGTCCGCAGCGAGCAGAAACAATCTGACATTGCCCTGCTGTGCAGCCTCCTTTACCGCATCAAAGCCAAGCAGGAGCTTTCCTGCTTTCCGACACATGGTAAGGCTTGCGGTCAAGCGATTATCAGCTGCATTCGGCATCAGCAGTTCCCTCCTGTCCGGCAGTCTCCGCAGACTGCATCGCAGCTTCAAGCGCGTCGTAAATCTCATCGGAAATACGGCAGGAGAATGATTTTTCAAGTCTCCGCGCCTTGCGCGCCGCTTTCAGACAGCCAAGCTGCGGACAAATATATGCGCCGCGTCCTGACAGCTTGCCGACTGCGTCGAGCAGAATCGTACCATCCTTCTGATGCACAACGCGGATCATCTCACGCTTCGGCTTCATCTCGTTGCAGCCAAGGCACATCCGCATCGGAATTTTTTTCGGTGTCATGCTGTTCAAACCTCAGCACTGCCGTCAAGCTGATCCAGCTCCGCAGCGTCCTCAAGAATCTCATAGCCATCCGCATCGACATGATTTGCCTCCGGCTCCGGATTCGGGAATTCCGGTTTGATGTCAATTTTATAGCCGGTCAGCTTTGCAGCGAGCTTTGCATTCTGACCCTTATTGCCGATTGCAAGCGAAAGCTGATCGTTCGGAACAACAACCGTTGCTTCACGACTGCCGTCATCCGAAATAGTTGTCGAAATAACGGTTGCCGGTGCAAGTGCGTGTGTGATGAATTCTTCGGGGTCTTCGGAATACGGGATGATGTCGATTTTCTCACCGTGCAGCTCACTCAGAACCGTATTGATACGGGAGCTGTGTGAACCGATGCAGGTACCGATCGCATCCACGTTCGGGTCATTGGAGCTGACCGCGATTTTGGAACGGAAGCCGGCTTCACGGGATACAGCGTGAATCACGACCGTACCATCTGCAATTTCCGGGATCGCCTGCTCAAAGAGCTTCTCGACAAAGCCTCTGTCCACACGAGAAATACGGACGATCGGCTTCTTTTCGCGGTTTGCGATGGTTGTAACAAAAACCTTAATGAGCTGACCCTCTTTGAGCGGCTCATAGACTCTGACGGGCTTTCCGTCAATCATAGTTTCAGTAAAGAGCTGCTCATTGCGGGAGAGATACAGTTCCGTGTGGTCATATTCCACCGTCACAGTACCGCGAACCGGATCAACCTGCGTGACCTTAACGGTAATCAGCTCGCGCTCCTTGGATTCAAACTTCTCCATCATCTGCTGACGGTTGATCGTGCGCAAATCTCCGCGAATGCTCTGCTTTGCAAACTGTGCAATGCTTCTGCCGAACTTCACGGGATCAAGCTTGCATTCTACGAGATCGCCAAGCTCGCAGTCGGGATAATGGAGCTTTGCCTGAGCGTAGCTGACCTCATACTCCGTTTTCGGTTCTCCCTCAACCACGCTCTTTTTCATGTAGATGTCGAAGCGTCTGGCAGCAGGCTCAATTTCTACGCGGATATCATCATCCTCCGCATAGGGATACGCCTTCTGTGCCGCCTTGAGCATTGCCGCCTCGATCTTCTCCACAAGCAGATCCTGCTCTACGCTGTTTTCGCTGCCGAGCGCTGCCAGCGCCTCAAAGAAATCCTTGTTCATGGCATTTTTTCCTCCTAAAAAGTATAGGCTCCACCGGAGCTGTACTATTTTAATAATAACAAAGACAATTTTGTTTCATCAACCAAACTGTTTTGCGGCCATCGTTCCGCGATAACGGGGCTGTCATGTCCACCCGTATCCGGATGCCGTTTATTTCTGATCCGCAGAACCCTTTGCCGCACGGTTCACTTCATCCTCGTCAAAATCCGCAAGTCTGACAAATGCAACACCCGAAAGCGGCAGTACGTGCGCCGTACCGTCTGCATCCAGCGTCACATTTTCGCGGTCGCAGCCACTAAGCGTACCGACCAGCTCCTTGACGCCGTTTTCCAGCGGACGAATCAGACGGACGCGAACCCGGCTGCCCTCGCAGGCATCAAAATGTGTTTCACGAATCAGCTCACGCTCCAATCCAGCAGAGCCGACCTCCAATGTATAGGTCTGCGGAATCGGGTCGGTTTCATCGAGGATTTTGTTCAGCGGTCTTGTAACGGCTTCACAGTCCGAGATATTGATCGGGCGATCCATATGGTCAAGGAACACGCGCAGATACCACATTGCGCCCTCCTTTTCAAATCGCACATCCCAGACAATCACGCCCTGTTCCTCTGCGATCGGGTGTACCAGCGCGTAAATTTTCGCTTCGGTACTGCCGAATTTTTTAATCTTCATATTGCTCCTTTCGTGAGACAGACAGTAGCCATTGCAGGCTGTCGGTCTGCTTCGTAATTGAAAATACAGACTGCAAAACAGAAAGACCGGAATCGCGTTCCGGTCTTTCTTTATCTCATCATTTCACTGTACTATATCATACCACTTTTTCCGCAAAAATGCAAGAGATTCACTGTTTTTTTGCCGCTTTTCTGCACATTGCACAATTTTACCAAAAATCCGGAATTGAATTTTGTTTTTCGGATTTTTTAACCGCAGCCTGTTTCTCTGTGCTATCGGTTCGGTCACTGACGTTTGCAAACCGATACAGATTACCCGATAAGCTGCTCGATTTGTTCCGGCTCGGCAGGGCCATGGTAGATCGGGAATTCCAGATACACCTTAAACAAATCCCCATCCGTAGACAGCGTCAGCGTACCGTTTTGCAGCTTCGTCAAATCGCGTGCAATCGAAAGTCCCAGACCGCTGCCCTCAGTATGACGGGATTTGTCTCCGCGGACAAAACGCTCCATCAATGCTTCCGGCGCAATATTGAGTGGCTGCGCGGAAATATTTTTGAGCGTGATCTTTGCCGATTCGCCCTCTGCATAGACATCCAGATACACGCGCGTTCCGGAGAGCGCATATTTGCAGGTGTTATTCAGCAGATTGTCAAACACACGCCAAATCTGTCTGCCATCTGCAAGAATCATCAGCGGCTCCTCCGGTACATTCTGCACGAGCGTCAGTTCCTTCGATGCAAGCTGCTCCTCATATTCACCGACAATCTGCGATATCAAAACCTGCAAATCCGTCGGCATCAATTCAACGCTCAGGTTTCCGGTCGAAGCCTTTGACGCGTCCACAAGGTCAATGGTCAGCTTCTTCAGGCGCGCCGCCTGTCTGCGCAGAACCTCCAGATATTCGTCTGCTGCCGCAGTCCGCATCGGTTCACGGCTCAGCAAATCCACATAATTGACAATGGAGGTCAGCGGCGTTTTCAGGTCATGCGAAACATTGGTGATCAGCTCCGTTCGCAGATGCTCTGCTCTGGTTCTCTCCGCAACGACCATTTCCATGCTATGCGTAATATCATTGAGCAAATCATCAAACCGTGCAAAATCGCCGCTGAGTGGAATCGGATGCGATACAGACTCATAGTTGCCCTGTTCCATCTCCTTTACGTGCCTATGCAGCTCAAAATACGAGTAGACACAGTAAATCACAGTTAATACGCACAAAATATCCAAAGTGAAAATGATCACGACGTTAAGCATATTGGCTTCAAACATCACAAACACATTCAGGAAGAACATCAGCACTATCAGCAGCAGAATCAAAATCACCGCAATCGTCCGGTTCTGGAACATACCAAACAAGAATCTGCCCGTTCGAACAAATCCAAAGCTCTTCCAGAATGTATTCGCCTTGATACGCACCGCCGTTGTATAGAGCCACAGAATACAGCACGCGGCAATACAAAGAATCATACCGATACAGAAAATCGCAATAATTTGATACGATGTCCGAATAAAATAGAGATAATACAGCACGAGGTACGAGCCCAGCACAAACGCAACCGGCAACAGCCAGAAGAATTCATATGCAATTTCATGCACACGCGATACAGTATCTCTGCCGAATTTTTCCGGATGTCCTGCGGCGGTACACATCCAAATGGACACGATCACCGTCAATACCATGAGAACAAACATCAGCACCACAAACCATTCCGAATGCCGGAACAGCAGCGAAAACACCATATAATTAGAACGAATGGTATCCTCAATTTCCAACTGCTCGGGTAAATAGGTGTGGATATTGCAAAGAAAGCTGTCCGCATGATGCGCACGAATGGTAATATCGAGTCCTTCCATCAGCAGGGACTCAAGCTCCGGATCGACCGCAAACACAGCCTCACCCTGCATTTTCATACTGTAATAGTTGTCGAGCGTATCATGATATTCTTTGCAGCCGTCATATGCCTTGACACAGACAAGCACCGTATCCACCATCTCGGCATTCGAAGAAACTTCTCCCTGTGCGGTTGTAAAATCGACGCCCTCCGTCTCAGACGATGCGATAATCTCCCATTTGCACATTTCGCCGTATTGCCGTTGATAATCAAAGTCCTTTGCGGCAGCCTCCGAATCAAAGGTGATATACTCGGTATACGGATTTTCATAGACCCGAAGATTCAAGCCTTCATGATAGATCGAATCCACGCGCGGATTGGTAAAATACCAGAGCTGATATTCCTCCGGTGCATCCAGATATTTTGACACATCTTCATAGATAATTTCAAAATAGGATTCCACCGGATTCTCAAAATACTCGCGTTTCAGATAACTGCGCTCGTCAAGGAAAATGTTCACCTGATCGACCTGAGATGCCAGCAGGGGCATTTCACTTTCCGGATTCGGATCATTTGTCAACAGGATATTTCCATCGCTGTCCATTGCGACAAAGCGAAAGTTTGTATTCTCCGGCGCAAAATGCGTCTGATACGTATGAAGCGCTTGATCCAGACGAATTTCATTTTCATCATTTTTCTTGCTGTTCAGATACATTTGCAGATAAGATACCAAAAGCGGCTGTTCATTTTGCGTCGTCATATCGAGAAACAGCGTGCGGAAATCCGCTTTGTTATCGGAATAGCCGAGTCCGCAGTTCAGAATCACGATCAGCAGCGAAATTCCGAAGCCCCACATAAAAATGATAGCAAGGATGACCGAAATCACACCGGTCACATTTTTCTTATGCGATTGTATATTTGACATGAAAGCGCCCTGCACCCCCTTTTAAGGCTTTTCCAATTTGTAGCCCTGTCCCCAGACAACCTTGATCTGGCGCGGCTCCTGCGGATTGATTTCGAGTTTTTCGCGCAGATGCCGGATATGTACGGCTACGGTATTTTCCGAGCCAATCGGATTCGCTTTCCAAACCGCCTGATAAATGTCGCACGGTGGGAATACCGTTCCGACATTGTGCATCAGCAAGGACAAAATTTCGTATTCAATCGGCGTCAGTGAGACAGGTACGCCGTCGAGCGTTGCAGAGCGCGCCTTGATATTCAACGAAATGCTTCCGACCGTCAGGATATTGGGATCATCCAGCTCTGCTGCGCCGAGCCGTAAATACCGCCGGAGCTGTGAGCGCACCCGTGCCACAACCTCTGCCGGCGAAAACGGCTTCGTGATATAATCATCCGCACCGACATTGAGACCCAGTATTTTATCCGAATCCTCCGATTTTGCCGTCAGCAGAATCACAGGGACATTGCTGAACTTCCGGATTTCGGTCATCGCGGTAATGCCGTCCATTTCCGGCATCATAATATCCATGAGGATGAGGTGGATATTCTGCGATCTTGCAATCTCCACCGCCTCCTTGCCCGAATATGCACATACGATCTGCCAGCCCTCCGCACGCAGATAAATATTCAACGCCGATACAATATCGCGTTCATCATCACAAACTAAGAGCGTTTCCATGATTTCAAATACTCCTTTCCGAAATCGACTTGTACTATTCTTATTATACACGTTTCGCAAAAAAGTTGCAAGACCTCATTTATTAAGGTTTTCTGAATGAATCATAATATTTCTCTGTGTGAAAACTATGTGAAAAATAGAGCGTAGGGCTTGCATTTTTCAAAAAATGTGGTATACTGATATTAGCACTCTATATACACGAGTGCTAATACGATTCAGAAAGGTGCTCATTTCCCATGGAACAAAAGCAATTCCAAGCAGAATCCAAGCGTATGCTGGATCTGATGATTCATTCTATTTATACACACAAGGAGATTTTTCTGCGCGAGCTGATCTCCAACGCCTCCGATGCGATTGACAAGCTCTATTTTCGTTCGCTGACCGATCAGACCATCGGCAAAAACCGCGATGATTTTTATATTGATATCCGTCCGGATAAGGAAAACCGCACGCTTACGATCACCGATAACGGTATCGGTATGACTGCCGAGGAACTGGAACAGAATCTCGGCGTTATTGCGCACTCCGGCTCCCGCGCATTCAAAACCGAAAACACACTGGATGAAAATACGGATATTATCGGACAATTCGGCGTCGGCTTCTATTCGGCATTCATGGTTGCAAAGCGCTTGACCGTCCGCACAAAGGCATTCGGCTCTGACACCGCCTATGAGTGGCAGTCCGAGGGCGCAGAGGGCTACACCATCGACGTCTGCTCCAAAACAGATGTCGGCACGGAAATCATCCTAGAGCTGCTGGAGGATACCGAGGATGAACAGTATTCCGAATTCTTAGAGGAATACCGCATCCGTCAGCTCATCAAGAAATATTCCGATTATATCCGCTTCCCCATCCGCATGGAGGTCAGCCGTGAAACGCTGAAAGAGGGCAGCGAATCCGAATATGAAACACATATCGAAATCGAAACGCTCAACAGCATGACGCCGATGTGGAAAAAGAACAAGAGCGAATTGACCGATGAGGATTACAACAAATTCTATCGCGACAAGTTCTTTGATTACAACGGTGCGCCGCTTTTGCATATCCACACGCGCAGCGAGGGCGTTGTCGCATATAATTCCCTGCTGTATATTCCGGCAAAAGCGCCGTTTGATTATTACTCCAAGGAATATGAAAAGGGCTTGCAGCTCTTTGCGTCCGGCGTTATGATTATGGAAAAATGCGCCGACCTGCTGCCGGATCATTTCAGCTTCGTCAAGGGTCTGGTCGATTCGGAGGACCTTTCGCTCAATATTTCCCGTGAAATGCTCCAGCATGACCGTCAGCTCAAGCTGATTGCCAAAGCACTCGAAAAATCCATCAAAAACGAGCTGACCAAGCTGCTCAATAACGACCGCGCAAAATATACCGAATTCTGGAAGGCATTCGGCATTCAGCTCAAATTCGGCGTTTACAACGAATACGGCAGAAACAAGGAGCTTCTGCGTGATCTGCTGCTGTTCCACTCCTCCGGCTGTGAGCAGGCAGAGGACTACACCACACTCAGCGAATACGTCACTCGGATGCGTGAGGATCAGAAGTTTATCTACTACGCAGCCGGCGAAACCGTGACGCGCTGTGCCTCCCTGCCGGCAGCGGAGCTTGTCCGCGACAAGGGCTATGAGGTGCTGTATCTGGATGATAATGTAGATGAATTCGCGCTGCAAATGATGCAAAGCTACCAGGACAAGGAATTCAAAAACGTTTCTGCCGGTGATCTCGGCATCGAATCCGATGAGGACAAGTCTGCACTTGAAGAAAAGAATACCGCCGCAAAGGATTTGTTTGAAACGATGCAGAAAGCGCTTGAGGGCAAGGTCAAGGCAGTTCGCCTCTCGAATCGCCTGAAAAATCATGCAGTCTGCCTGTCCAGCGACGGCGACATTTCGCTTGAAATGGAAAAGGTTCTCAACACAATGCCGAATGCAAAGAAAATTCAGGCAGAGCGTGTTCTGGAGCTGAATCCGGAGCATCCGGTCTTTGCAACGCTGGAGCGTCTGCAAACCGAGGATACCGAAAAGCTCGCAAAATATTCCGATTTGCTGTATCAGCAGGCATTGCTGATTGAGGGTATGCCGCTGGAGGACCCGGTCGCACTCAGCAAGCTGATCTGTGAGCTGATGGTCTGATATCTAAAAAATTGCACCATCCGATTGTCAAATGATGATTGGATGGTGCTTTTTGATTCGTTTTAAGGCAATACCGCACAGAGTTGGTGGTGCAGATACGCAGTCAGATTTTTCGTCAGATTGTACAGAAATGACGCCGCTGGGCTGACGCCCAGCAAGGAATTTCTGTGCAAGATGGCGGAAAATATGCAAGTAGATGTGCCGCCAAGCCGTAAGGAGGACTTTGCGCGGTGTTGCCTTAAGGCAATACCGCACAGAGTTGGTGGTGCAGATACGCCATCAAGCGCTTCAACCGAAACATAAAAATTGTTATTTTATATCATACAGCGCTGCACACAGCGCAATTCATCTTTACAAATCAGAACATTTGTGCTATAATGAAACCAGCTGCTCCGGTTCGGAGCAATACAATCTATAAAAAGGAGCATATCTATGGACACTGCAATACTGATTCTGATGATTGTTTGCATCCTGACGCAAGTATTCATACTCGCCGTCCTGCACGGCAGAAATCCGCAAAAGGAGCGCGCCGCCATGCAGGAACTGCTTCGCCGGATGCAGAAAGAAGAACAGGCGCTCCGGAAAGAACAAGCCGCCGGAACCAATGAAACCATTCAGCTTTCCATGCAGATGGTCAATGAAAATCTCTCCCACAATCAGGCGCAGACCAGAGACACCACTGCCGCACAGCTTCGGCAATTCGAGGTACGGATTCAAGGTCTGGAATCCGCAAACAAAAGCTCCATGTCGATGCTTCAGGAGACCATTTCCCAACAGATGGAGCTTCTGCGCGCACAAAATGAAAAGCGTCTGCGCGAAATTCAAAAAACGGTTGACGACACGCTGCAAGAGCATCTGGAAGCCAAAATGAACGAGAGCTTCAAGCGTGTAACCGAAAGTCTGGAAGCGGTATACAAGGGGCTTGGTGAAATGAAATCGCTTGCAGGCGATGTCGGAGGACTCAAGCGCGTTCTCTCCAATGTCAAAACGCGTGGCACATTCGGTGAAATTCAGCTTGGCAATATTCTACAAGATATCCTTGCACCCGAACAGTATGCCGCCAATGTGGAAACCGTTCCCGGCAGCGGAAAGCGTGTGGAATTTGCCATCAAGCTGCCCACCGAAAACGGCGAACCGGTATGGCTGCCCATCGACTCCAAATTCCCTGCCGACTGCTATTCTCAGCTTCTCGACGCACAGGAATCCGGTGATAAAACTGCTGTAGATGCTGCAAATACCATTCTTCGCCAGCGAATCCTGAGCTTTGCCAAGGATATTCACGACAAATATCTGCACGAGCCGGATACCACTGCATTCGGCATCATGTTTCTGCCATCCGAAGGGCTGTATTCCGAGGTTGTCAGCAATGGTCTGACCTCGGTATTGCAGCAGAAATATTATGTCAATGTTGCAGGCCCGTCCACCATGGCGGCAATGCTCAATGCGCTTTCCATGGGCTTCCGGACGCTTGCGATTCAAAAGCAGTCCGATCAGGTCTGGCAGATTCTCAGCGGCGTCAAAGAGGAATTCGGGAAATTCGAGGACGCACTCACCGCAACCCGTAAAAAGCTCGATGCCGCCGGAAAAGACCTCGAGCAGCTTGTCGGCACAAGAACCCGTGCCATTCACAGAAAGCTCGCGGACGTACAGCGCATCGGTCTGCCGGTTCATACACAGAATACAGCAGAAAAAAATACAGAAATCATATAGAAAAAAGTGTAAAAATACATTGCGCATCTCTGCGAAATATGTTATAATTGCCTTGTTACGACAGCGTATGCCGTGCATCAAGATAGAGTATTCAATAAACTTAGGGGATTTTTTTGAATGATAAGGGGAAGATTATGAAAAGAAAGCATCTCGCGCAGACACTCTCTGCCATCCTGTTCACGGCGGCTGCGCTCCCGAATTTGAACGCATCTGCTGCAAATCCGGTTACTGCGCCGTATATCAGTAAATCCGCAGGTATTATCAGCGGCGCTGATTACAACATCATGGTTCGACTCAGCGGCAAATTCATCACCGCCGCCGAGGACGGTAACATCCATCAATGGGAGGCACTCGATCACGCCTCGCAAACTTGGAAAATCATTGATGCCGGTGACGGCTACTGCGCCTTTCTCTCGGCAGAGCATCCGGAGCAGGCAATCACGGTCGAAAACGGCGACAGCACCGATGGAAATAACTTCGCGCTCGCAGAATATACCGGCAGCAGTGCGCAGCGCTTCATGCTGAATAAGACCGATGACGCGTTCTATATTCAGGCAGAATGTAGCGGCAATGCGGCAATGGATGTCTACGATATCAGCTATGAAAACGGCGCAAATATTGACCAGTGGGATTACTGGGGCGGCGAGGGACAGAAATTCTACATCACGCCGGCAGACGGAAAATACACGTTTCTGCGCGGCGATCTGGACTTCAACGGCAGACTCGATGCCGCAGACCTCTCACTCATGAAGCGCGGTCTGCGATACGGCTTTGACGATGTCTGCGCCTATGTCGCACAATGCGGCGGCTTTATCTATGCCGGCGTTCCGGAAAACGGCCGTCTTGTTCCGCCGGTCAAACCGGAGGATGCGGAGGGTCTGCGTGATTATCTGCTGACCAAGCAAAATCCACTCACAACCCCGACCGTGACGGTTCCCGTTGAGAAAAAACAGCCTGTCGCTTACCTCTTTGCATATTTCCTCGGCAACGCGCCGGAGCAGGAACGACTTTCCTACGCCATCAGCACGGACGGCTACCACTTCCAGGCACTCAACGGCGGCAAGGCGGTCTGGCAGTCCTCGGTCGGTACGGGTTGTCTCCGCGACCCCTATATTTTCAAGGGGCAGGATGGTCTTTGGCATTTGCTTGCGACCGATATGAAATCCTCGCTCGGCTGGAGCAGCAACCGCAATCTCATCAGCGCAAAATCAACGGATTTGGTTCACTGGTTCGATGAATCGCTCATCGAAATCGCAAACAAATATCCGAACATGATGAACTGCGACCGTGCATGGGCACCGCAGGCAATCTGGGATCCGGAAAAGGAATCCTATATGATTTATTTTGCGGCACGCGTTCCCGGTACGGATGACCGCACAATCATGTACTATGCTTACAGCAAAGACCTGATGAAGCTCGACACCACGCCGGCACTGCTGCTTGCACCGAAATCCGGTCACGATGCGATTGACTCCGATATCATCTATGAAAACGGTAAATACTATATGTATTATAAGGATGAAACGACCAAGGGTATCTTCCTTGCAACAGCGGATCACGCTTCCGGTCCGTATCAGGAAATCAAAAAGATTTCCGAGGGCAATCTTGGCGTTGAGGGCCCGAATATTTATAAGCTGAACGGCAAAAACGAGTGGCTGCTGATGTCCGACGCATACGGTGACGGCTACTACGTCATACAGAAAACAACAGACCTCGAAAACTTTACGACCGTCAGCCGCGATGCCTACAGCTTCGATTTCACACCGCGCCACGGCTATGTCATTCCGATTAACGCTGACCAGTATACCGCATTGACCGGCGCATTCGGCGGCAAAAAATTAACGCCATACAATACCGATATGGAGCAGGTTTATGTGACCGGCAGCAGCAGCAATGTCCAGATGCCGGAAACCGTCACCGCAGAATACAGTGACGGCGGTACGATGGCGCTGCCCGTTGCATGGAATGCAGATGATCTTGCAAAGCTCAAGGGTGCAGCAGCCGGTACCTATTCCGTCCGCGGAACCGTCATGGCTGCCGACTACGAAAATCCCTTTATCACAGAACGCGCCGACCCCCATGTAGTGCGCGGCGAGAATGATTCCTACTATTTTACTGCGTCCTATCCGGCATACGGCAATGTGAATCAGGGCTATGACCGTATCATTTTACGGCAGAGCAATACCGTTGCAGGACTTGCAGACGCACAAGAGAAAACCATCTGGCAGGCGCATGGCAGCGGCATCATGGCAAAGCATATCTGGGCACCCGAAATGCACTGCATCAATGGAACATGGTATATCTTCTTTGCAGCCGGCAGCAGCTCCGATGTCTGGGCTATCCGCCCGTATGTCCTGCGCTGCAATGGCGATCCGATGACCGGTACATGGACGGAATGCGGTCAGATGCAGGCTTCGTCCGGCGATACCGATTCGTTCACGAGCTTCTCTCTCGATATGACCTATTTTGAGCACAGCGGCAAGCACTATGTCATCTGGGCTGAAATCAAGGGCGATTCCTCCCTGTTCATGGCAGAAATCAACCCCAACGAGCCTTGGAAGCTAACCAGCAAGTCCATTCTACTCACAAAGCCCGAATATAGCTGGGAGCTTGTCAATCACCGCGTCAACGAGGGCGCTGCCGTTCTCAAAGCAAACGGCAAGGTCTATGTATTTTTCTCTGCATCCGGCACCGGCTCGGAATACTGCGTCGGCAGAATGTGGGCAGACGAAAATTCCGATCTCATGAACCCCGCAAGCTGGCATAAGGAGAAAAATGCCGTCCTCAGCACCGCAGATCTCGATGGGGAATCTGGTCCCGGACACAATTCGTTTGTGACCGATGAAAACGGCAATCTCCTGATCGTCTACCATGCAAGACCGTCCTCGCATGACAGTAAAGCCTGCGGCACATACGCATCCGATCCGCTCTATGACCCATGCCGTCATACGCGCATCCGACAGGTTTATATGGATGCAGACGGCGTTCCGAACATCGCACTGAAACCGGATGCCCTGCTCTCACCGCAGCACCGTTCCATCACGGCGACTGTCATCATCCAATAATTTAGTTGCAATATAAGGCAATACCGCACAGAGTTGGCGGTGCAGATACGCAGTCAGATTTTTCGTCAGAATGTATAGAAATGACGCCCAGCAAGGAATTTCTGTGCAAGATGGCGGAAAATATGCAAGTAGATGTGCCGCCAAGCCGTAAGGCGGACTTTGCGCGGTGTTGCCATAAATAGATTGACTTTCCATATCAAATGTGCTAAGATAAAGACAGAGCATCTGCGCGGAATATGTATGTACCGATACGCATTCCGGTTCAACGCCGATCGCTTCACTACATAAAAAACGGAGGGGATATCATCTATGAAAATCCACAGAAAACTGCTTGCAGTTCTTTGCAGCACGGTGATGCTGCTGACTGCCCTGCCGCCGCTGCATATTTCTGCGGCTGACGCAAATATCGCACACGACCCAAGCCGCGATGTCCAGACAGAGGGCGTCGGAAACCCGTTCAACTTCGGAGAGCGTATGGCACCGGAGGGCACACCCGTTGCAGAGCTTCGCGCAATCGGTCACAAACTGACTGTTCAGCAGGTCAAATATGCGCTGTATAAGGAGATTGACGAGCATTGGGATCTGATTTCTCTGCGTTTCGGGCAGACTGAGCGCGAAAAGGTCTATGCACTGTTTCTGGGCGTTGGAACGCTCGAATCCACGCTCGGCGGAAACGGCAATGGCACCGATCACGAAACCGCATTTTCCGAGGGCTTTGGCGTCAGCTCCGCACACGCTTACGGTACGCTGCAAACTGCCGTCACTGCGTTTCACGATCCCGGCACCAGCTTCATGCAGGAGGACGATGTGCCGGAGCTTGAATGGTACGACCTCACCGAAGAAAACTTCTATGATGGCATTATTTCCAATCATCTGGGCGTTCGCAAGATCATCCACTTTATTCGTCAGGCGATGGTGGATTATGAGCTGACCGGCTATCAGATCGTACGCGGCGCACTGAAAGGCCACAACACCGGTTGGGCGAACTATACCGGAGATAACGACGGCTACTATAAAAACTATCCGGACGAGGGCGTGGCGCTCGCACAGTGGTACTACGAGGAAGGTCACCTCTATGACGATGTATTTACGTGGACAAAGGCAGAGGTCGCAGAAAAGCAGCGTGCCGGCAATCCGTGGGAGGATTGGTGGTATGACGTAGAACCGAGTCTCGCAGAGGTTTCCTCTCAGCCCACCGATACAACACCCCCGACTACCACAACGCAGACCACACCGGAGCCGGAGCTTCTGAAAGGCGACGTTGACCTCAATGGTGCGGTCGAAATTGTGGATGCCGTATTGCTGACGAAGTATCTTTGCAGCACCGAAACGCTCAGTACAAAGCAGGGCGAAGCAGCAGATATGGATACAAATACAATCCTGAATGCGGCAGACCTATCGTTGTTGAAGCGAAGCTTGCTGATGCAAGCGCATTGATAAAATAGGTTTTGGGGATTTTTGCAAAGAATTTGTGTAAACTGCCGAATTCCAAGAAATTGCGAAAATCCCCTTGACTTTTTCCCTTTGATTTGATATAATAATCAAGTAGTGAATGCGAGTGTGCTGGAATTGGCAGACAGGCACGTTTGAGGGGCGTGTGTTTCGGCGTACGGGTTCAAGTCCCGTCACTCGCACCACTTTTTTCTTGCCCAATAGGGCGAGCGATGACGGTTTACCGGATGGAAAGATGGCTGAGCTGGTCTAAGGCGCACGACTGGAAATCGTGTGTGCGTTAATAGCGCACCGAGGGTTCGAATCCCTCTCTTTCCGCTTTTGTGAAATGTCCTAGATACGACGAAAATCGCGTATCTAGGACATTTTTCTTTTCCTTGTTTTGAAATAAAAATGCGCTTTTGGAAGCAAAAGTTCACATCGTGTGCACTATT
>JAZNTW010000108.1:0-6518 GCA_045591925.1 Oscillospiraceae bacterium | reverse complement strand
AAACTACTCTCCGCTGCGCAGTAAAAGTAAATTCAACTCAGCAGAGGGGAGAGAGTTAGGAAAGAGAGAGCGCGAGAGGGAAAACCTAAGAGAGAGGGGAGACCGGAGCGCAGCGACGATTCCCCTCTTTCTTGGGTTGTCCCTCTCGCATTCGTGTTCCGCGCAGTGCGCAGGGCGAGCGGAGAACCCCAAGAGGCAAGGGGGAGACTCGCTGCACTCGCATTTCCCCTTTCGCATTCGCGCAAGGAATTTCTGTGCAAGATGGCGGAAAATATGTAAGTAGATGTGTCGCCAAGCCGTAAGGCGGATTTTGCGCGGTGTTGCCTTAATGTAATATACGCCTTTTGACAGGCCTATTTCAGCTGTAGATTCTTTGGGATGATTTCCATCAAAAGTCCATGACGCCATTTCTTGCATATTTTCATCAAATTTATGAAGTTTTAACAACCAGTATTGATTTGTATCATCAAACACCTCTCTTGAAAAATCAACTGATATATATCCATTCTCTGACATATTGAATCTATACCAATCGTTATCTGATGAACTATACAGTGACCCATTATAATTCACATTAAACTGAATATCACTTGCTTCACGATATTTGAATCACATTGTATTCACAACTTGGTGAAGTTTTACAAAAACAGCAACTATCCCCTGAACAAATTGTAAACAAGGTAGGGTTGTATAGAAAAAAGCCGCCTTGTATTTATGCAATATAAACAAAACAGGAATATCTTGCATCGTGCCTGATGGCTTGCGTTTACGCCGTTTGATTTTCTTTGTTCTCACATCTATTGTAACACTACAAAACTTATTTTTTTATTTCAATTCTCCCATTGAAATTTATCAAATAATATGCTATAATAGAAGCAATACGACAAGTTTCGGCAAAATGGGAGGAATGCGCATTGCAGCTTGCACCGATGCTGCGGTATCTGATCACCGGCACTGCGCTCGCAATCCTGTTCGGGCTGATTTTCCGCGGAATCGGCAGAGTGCTTCATCCGTTTACTGTCTGGAAGCAGTTCTCCGGCACCGTCATTGCGGCAGAACGCCAAAACACCGTGATGCTCCTGACCGTTTCCTATCAAGACAGCCACCGGATACAGCATACCGCCGTATTCCCGACCGCGCTGTCGGACAGCCATTGTCCCAAGCCGGAAACGCCGATCCGATTTGTCATCGCGCGCGCATACTGGGAAGCAGGCAATCTCCCGACAAACGCCGCATCCGCAGCAGAAGCGACAGGAAATATTCTGCTTTATCCGGTATACCGCAGCCTTTTACTGCGGCAGGTTTTCCGTGAATTGATGATACAGCTTCTCGTCTGGCTTGCAGCCGCAGTGCTGTGTGCCGCCGCGGTATATTTTTGTTTTCCGAAGCCATAACGCGGAATACGAAATCCGCTGTACGCATATAAAATCGTAAGAACATCCCCATGCGAGAACTGACGAAAAGAGGAAATGCACATGATTGCAACCGTTACCATGAATCCGGCAGTCGATTATACCGTTCTGCTAGAAACGCCGTTGATTCCCAATGAGGTCAACCGCACCTCGCATGAGCGCATCACCGCCGGCGGCAAGGGCGTCAATGTCTCTCTGATTTTGCAGCAGCTTGAGGTCCCAACAACAGTCTACGGCTATCTCTCCGGCACGACCGGCACCATGATCGCAGAACAGCTTCTGCGGACGCAAATCCCTACCGATTGGATCAAGGTTCCGAATCAGATGAACCGCATCAACCTGAAAATCAAGGAAGATCGCGCTGTTACGGAACTGAACGGCAGAGGTGTTTCCGTTTCCCCAGCCGAAACGGAGCTGCTCTTAGATAAGCTCCGCGCATATGGTGAAGATGACTTTATCGTGCTGGCTGGCTCGATTCCGGCAGGCGCGCCGGCTTCGCATTATGCGGACATCATGCAGGCACTCAGTGACACCGGCGTTCGTTTTGCCGTAGATGCCGAGGGCGAACCGCTCCGTCAGGCGCTTGCTTGCCACCCGTTTGTGGTCAAGCCGAATCTGCGTGAGTTATGCTCGCTCTTTGAAAGCGGCAATATGATTGATACATGGTGGGATGCACTGCCGTTCGGCAAAAAGTTGATTGAATGGGGCGCGCAAAATGCGCTGCTTTCGCTCGGCAGTGACGGTGCGCTCCTCTTTACGGACGATGACCGCATCTGGCATCTTTCCGCACCGCACGGACAGGTCAAAAACGCAGTCGGCTCCGGTGACGCAATGCTCGGCGGCTTCCTTGCAGGCTGTGCAAACGGCAAATCCCTGACAGAAGCACTGCGCATGGGCATCGCAGCCGGTTCTGCAACCGCATTCAGCGAATGGATTGCCAACCGTTCACAGATGGATAATCTTCTGCGGAGCATCCCCGAACCGACGGAATTGCTCTGAACGATACTATATATCAAAAAAACGGCAGACCGCATTCGCACCATCTGTCGTTTTTTTGCACAATACAGGAACAAACCGCTCGGTTCGTTTCGGAAAGGAGACGCGCGATGCTGACCGGCATTTCCATACTCTGTCGGTGCCTGAGCTGGTATCCGATCTGGCTGCTCCTGCTCTCAATTTACGAATCTGCTGCATTTCTCCCCATCATGGGACTTTTGCTTTGCTGTTCACTGATTTCATTTGGATGTATTCGCCGGATTCGTCTGCGGCTTCCGCATAAACACAAGCTCGCATTCCGGCTGAGTCTCCTGTTGATTTTCATATCTACAATACTCTGCTGCTGCGGCTGTATGCTGCTCGGCGCCGGGATTGTACCGAGCATTCTGCTTTCCGGCATCACGGTCATCGGTGCAAACCGCAATCAGGACGCCGAGCCGGATCGCTTATTCACAAATAATCACTATATTACGTTTCTGAGCGGAACCATTATTGCGACAATCATGCTCTCGCTCGCCCATATCTCTGCGCTGTATCCGATGACGCTCTGTGTTGTCGGCATCGTTTCAGCGATGTATTTTCTCCTGCGCAATCAGTTCATGCTCCGGCGCTTTATCCGACGACGCGGCGGCGCGCACACCGATGTTCCCAAGGAGATCCGGCGCGGAAATCTGATTCTTGTCAGCGGCATCATTTTGACAATTTTGATCCTATTTGCATTCCATGAGCCGCTGATTGCGATGCTGAAACAGATGCAAGCGTGGATGGTCGGTCTTGCCTCAGCCTGTCTACGGCTTTTTGGTCGCATTCTGAGATATTTTGACAGCGGAGCAATGCCGGAAGCCACACCGGAAGAATATATCGAGGAAGATTTTTCGCCGCTTCCGATTGGAGAAAGCAATCCGCTCTGGCTGCTGCTCTGGATTCCGTTTATTGCAATTTTTGTGTATATATTGCGGATGTTCCTATCGGATTGGCTCTATGACCTTTGGGTTCTGCTGCAAAAACTCATAGCCAAGCTGCGCAATCAGCCAACGGCAAAAAATGATGTCCGCTATACGGAGGACGGCTCCTATTACGATACAGAATCGACGGTTCTGCGTGAAAAAAGCCCTCGTCACCACCAGCGCGCATGGCGAAAAGCACTGCGAAAATGGAATGCGCTCCCCGATCATCCGGATAAATTTTACGCAGGCTATCGGCTGCTGTTGAACGCGCCCTGCTGGCAGGAAAACCTGCTGCATCAGGCAGATACCGTTCGGGAAATCCGAGACAAATGGGCAGCGCATTACCAGCCGCCGGAGGCACTTGATGCTGTCACGGCAGATTTTCATACAGATCGTTATGCAGAAAACGGCTTGCCGCCGGAGGCGATTCAGGATATTGCCAAGGCACTCGCCTGTATTCAGCATACAAAATAAAAATAAAAAGTAATATCACACAAGGAACAGTGCTGAGCGATAAGCAGTCTTTGTGTGGGATTGCATCAACATCATGGAGGTCTTAATATGTCACTCAAACCCACCAGCTTTACCCAACGAACCGGATTGATGTATGACAAAGCATCGTCTACATTCTGGGGCAATCTGCACGGCTATCCTGTTTTTCTCACGGTAAATTCCCGACAAAATTCGGCACTGTTCCGTCTGAGTGCGAAAGCGCCCGACGCAGCGGCATTGCGAACACAAATCTCCGAATGGAGTATGGCGCATACCGGCGTCAGCGGCTTGAACTATCAGCCCCACTGTCTCGCCGCTATGATTTCCCTAACGCCGCGAAATACAGAGGAAAATCTTTCTGCCCTCATCACGGAGCTGGTCTCCTTTGCCGCATCACAGGGTATGGTTCCCTGCTGTATGTCCTGCGGCTCGGAATACGGATATCAGATGTATCTGCTTGATGATGACGGCATTGCCATCTGTGATGATTGCAAACCGAATCTCGAACAGCAGCTCCGGGATGCGGTTACGGATGCAGCAAGCGTTCGGGCAAATCCGCTCGGACAGTTGATCGGTGCAATCATCGGCGCTGTCACTGTGTTTCTATTGACCTACTTTGTCTTAAAGCTCCACTACCTCAGCTTCCTGACCGCTTTTGCCGGCACATTACTGGGCATCTTCCTGATACGGAAGCTGGGCAAAAAGCTGACCATACCTGCTTCCGCGATCTTTGCTGTACTGTGCATCACTGCCGGTGTCAGCGCAACGATGCTGCATTTTGCGGATGTGATTGCTGAATTCAATGTCGGAGAATCCGCAGATGCGCAAAAAGTTTGTGACGCATACGAAGAACTGTCCGCAATTCTCAGCACGCTCCCACCGGACGAGCCAATTCCGGAGGAAATCGGTGATCTGAACGAATTGAAAGCAGTCTATGACCGGGCAAACTGCATTCTTGCGCATACAGATGCAAAAAGCTGTCTGACCGATATGTCCGAGCTGCTCAAGATGGAAACCTACAGTGCGATCAACCCGGAGCTGGTCAAATGTCTGGTGACGACGCTGCTCTCCATCCTCCTTTGTATCATCTTCTCGGTCATCCCAACGCTCAAAGCCGATAAGGGTATCCACACCCTGCGAGGACTTTCGACATGAATCGCTCCGTAATCATTATCGGCGGCGGCGCATCCGGTCTTGCGGCAGCGATTGCAGCGGCAGAACAGGGCGCATTTGTTACGCTGCTGGAGCGTCTGCCACGAGTCGGAAAAAAAATCCTGCTAACAGGAAACGGCAAATGCAATCTCGGCAACCGAAATATTGATTTCACGCATTATCATGGCACGCTGCCACAGGCAAAGCAGATTTTAGCCGGATTTCATACAGAAGCATGGTTTCGGCAATTCGGACTGCTCACGCGCACTGACAGCGAGGGCAGAATCTACCCGATGAGTGGAACTGCGACATCCGTTCTTGATGCGCTGCGATTTGCCGCAGAACAAAAGGGTGTCCGCATACTCTGCGAACGGCAGGTCACCGCCATCACGCAGAAGCAAAACAAATGGCAAGTGACCGCCGGAGGCTCTGTTTTTTCAGCAGATGCGCTGATTCTCGCAGCAGGCGGCTCGGCATCACCGAATTGCGGCACAGACGGCAATTTGTTACCGATCCTGCGAAAAATGGGCTACACCATCATTGAACCGCGCCCGTCACTCTGTCCGGTATTCACAGAGCCGGCAATGGTTCGCGCACTGAAAGGGCTTCGTGTACGCGCGGAGGTTTCTGCAATCTGCGGCGAACGCATCCTGAAAACCGAGTCCGGAGAGGTGCAGTTTACCGAGCAGGCGCTCTCCGGCATCTGCGTATTCAATCTGTCGCGGCTCGCAGCGATGCACGGCGACCGTATGCAATTATCGCTGAATCTGCTGCCGTCATATTCCGATGAAGATACAGCGGTACTGCTTACGGAATTGCTCCATCAGCGCAGCAATCTTCCGGCAAGCGACCTGCTGACCGGACTGTTCCCGAAGCGCATCGGGGAGTTGCTGCTGCGGCAGGCTGGCGGCAATCTCAACGCACCTGCGTCCCAAATCCCCCCGGATACACAGCAAAAGCTGCTCGCCCTACTGCATGACCTGCGATTTCCGGTCAAGGGAACCGCATCCTTTGCACAGGCACAGGTCACAGCCGGCGGCGTTGCCGGACAGTGCGTGAAGCAAACCCTCGAATCCAAATTGCACCGCGGAATCTGGTTCTGCGGAGAACTGCTTGATCTCGATGGCGACTGCGGCGGCTATAATCTGACATGGTGCTGGGCATCCGGTGTCACCGCCGGAACCTCCGCTGCGCGGTAATAAGGCAACTCCGATGGATTAGAAATGGGGGCTATCACGCACGCTACGCACGCTGCGCAGTGAGTTTGCATAGCAAACTCACCTCAACCCCCTCGTTGGGGATATTATCCCCAGACCCCATTTTTGTAAATGCAACCCCAAAATAAAAGTTTTGATCAAGTTTTTTTAAACTTGCTAGGTCGAGGGACGGAGTCCATCGTCGCACTCCGCAGAGTGCGAAACACTCTTAGCCTTGATAAGAGTTCGCGGGCTTGGGTGCCTACGATAGAGGCACCCATTCTGAATCGCATCGCGGCAGCGATGCTACTTTATAATAAAGG
>JAZNTW010000107.1:0-21200 GCA_045591925.1 Oscillospiraceae bacterium | reverse complement strand
AAGAAGGAGGAAATCAAATGGGGAACGATGCGGATCGCTACCGCCGTTACCTTGATGGTGATGACAATGGAATAGTAGAAATCATTGATATATACCATGAGGGTCTGACTTTGTACCTGAACAGCATTGTTGATAATATATGTGTTGCCGAAGAACTGATGCAGGAGACTTTTGTAAGATTAGCTGTAAAGAAGCCCAGATTCAACGGTAAGATATATTTTAAGACATGGCTGTATAGCATTGCAAAGCATTGTGCACTGGATTACTTGCGGAAAAGTTCAAAAATGGCTGACTTTCCGATTGACGAAGCCTTTCAGATGTCGGATGAGGAAGATATTGAGCGACAATATCTGAAAGAGGAACAGAAAATTGAGTTTCACCGAGCCATGAGGCGATTGAAACCGGAATATGCACAGGTGCTGTACTTGATGTATTTTGAAGAATTTGACACTGCTGAAATTGCCAGAATTATGAAGAAGTCAAAAAGACAGATCGGTGACTTATTATATCGAGCAAAAAAGACGTTAAAATCAGAACTCGAAAAGGAGGGCTTTGTTTATGAAGAATACTGAGCAGATTGCTGAAACCGTATTAAGAATACGGGATGCTGAGCAGAAAAAGCTCATTCTCCGCAACCGTCATATCAAAAGAGTAACGGCAGGTGCTTCATCTATGCTCGTATTTTGTGCAGTCATATTGGCAGTCAAAAATTTGAAATCGTCCCAGAGCGGAATTCCTACAATTGATAATAATACTATAATCAATACTGAAACTCCGACAACTGCCTCAGATACAGAAAAAAGCACAAACGATAGCACTGGTACAGAGCGCCCGACCAAATCCACTGAAGATACTGAAAAGGAAAGCTCCACGGCTGAAAAATCGGAAACCAGCGCTCACTCAACTGAAAAATCGACGCTCTCCCCGACAGAAAACGATAATGCAGAGACAACAGGCAGAGAGCCAACAAACAGCAATACAGTTCCTACAGAGCAGCATACTGAGGGTGACGGTAGCGAAGCCGTAATTATTCCCAGATGGGACGAGAGAACGCTTCCCACGCAATTCATGGAATTTGACCTTAACGGTATCGACTACAATACAAAAGACCATACTATCGAAGGCAGTTATATCGGTGGTTTTCTCGGTGCTGTTACAATGGGAGGTCAGGATGTCTATGAGGATAAGATTCATAACATCAATGCAGAGGTATTCTGCGTCAAAGATATTTCAAGCGAATGTGCTGTTGCGGTGAAATTCAACGGTTATGATAACTACTATGTATATATCAACAGAGAATATTCTCCTGCAACACTTGGCGAATTGGTGGATGCTCTCAAATTGAATGATACTATTTCTTTCGGCGCATTAACTCCCGATAGCAGAACTTTTGTTACCGATTATGATAAATCTTTAATTTCAGGGCTTCTGAATGAGTACAGAGACTGTTCAACTCAATTTGACGACATTAGTCATAGAAGGCTGTTCAGTGTTTCAGCAAGCGTTGATATGCTGGGAATCAATAATAAATCGTTTGCTATTACTGAGGACGGCTATATTACAACAAATATCATGGAACGTGGATACGCATTCTATATCGGTACGGATAAAGCACAGGAAATTGCAGATAGGATTGGTATTGACAGCATAAAAAGAGTAACTGCTGAACCGGTATCTGGTGATCTTGTTGAGGAGTAAACATTTAAAAGCCGGAGTAATAATTCTGTTACTCCGGCTTAGTGTTTTACGTTACAAAATGCATCTAATATATAGAAACGATAATTAGGTGGTGGTATAGATGAAATATATAAAAAGAAGTATGATTGTTGCAATTACAATTATTATTACAATGCTTTCTCAAACGGCAGTAATTTCGGATATTTCTGTAACAGCAGTTGAAGCGGTTCATCCTCCCACTGGAAGTGATGAGCCTGCAATCGCATCATCTGTTCCGAGACATATTTCGACAGGAAAGGAACACCGAACTGTTTGACACAGGAAGGAATAGGCTTATCGGGCTTCAATCGGATAATTTCGATACCGTATTTCTGTTCAAGGAAGTCAAGATGCTCCTTTGTTGCCTGATACTCCAAGCCCGTATCAACCCAGAAGTATCTGACCTTGCCGTCCTCATCAGCCCTGTGTATCAGGTCAAGGACAATATCGCTGTCCGAGCCGCCGCTGATACTGCACACGGCATCATAAGACCGCATCAGGATACGCTGTGCCTTGCACATACTTGTGTAGATCGTGTAGTTATTGTTATCGGCACACTTGTTCAGAGCATCATCAAGCATTGTGAAGCCCTCCCAAGATGTGAGCAATCACATCGACCGTCCACCCATTACCGATACACTTATATCGCTGGGTATTGGAAATGCCTGCGGTATAGTTGTCAGGGAGAGTCTGCAAACGCTCCGCTTCAACAGGCGTGAGCTTGCGGATCACATACTCGCCGTCAGGCAGATCAATCTTGTAAAGACCGGTCTTTGCACCCTGACCGCCGCCGTTTGCCGATAAGGTCACGGACTTTCCAGTAACAGAGTAGATTCCGTCCGACTTCCTGAAACGAGCCACAGAGCTTTGCAACGAACTACGGTGCAGCTCAATCACCTACGATATTGTTGATCCGCAAGACGGAGAACATACAAAGCTGAGGGTGCTTGACTGTGGGTATGCGGAATAAGAAACGGATAGCCGTCTGATGAGGACGGTTATCCGTGTTTGAGTATATTCAGTTACTAAGCTAAATCAGAAGTTATTAAACAGGAATACCTTGATCGTTATTCCATTGTATTTTGACTGCATCTGTATTTTGTGTTGACCAGACGATCAATTTTTCAACAAATTTCGGCGTGATACTTTCCGGAATAGAAAATGGAATCAAGTATCTGCTCCAGCCTTCTTTTGTTTCTTTTCCTTGGAATACTCTGCCTTTGCTGATTACATATTCTGTTTTTGTCCGGAGGGGACAAGACAGGATCAGGTATTTATCATCTGAAACGATGTTCAAAATATTGTACGGAGTTTCATCGTCCAAAGCAATGTACCATAAATATGTTTGACCGTCAACGATAATTTTGCGCCTTCCTTTGGAACGTATGCTCATAGAATCTCTCCTCCAAATTCCGATTTAGCAGAGAATGCCAAGTTGCCCTCTCACTAACCCTTATTATACCAAACCGCCCCGAAAAAGTCAATCTCCACACCCTTTTCATTGCAATATACCGCCATTTGTACTATTAAGCGAGCGGTTTATTGCGGCAAGACAGATCTAGCAGAAAAGCACGCTATATTGCCAAAATCAGTTCGGATAGGCAAATCAGCTTATCCAATTTTAATGTGGTTTTCAGCCAAATAGTTGACCAATAGTTGCCCAAACTACAACAAGACAAGCGAATATATCAATTGAAAAGCCGGTTAATGTACAAAAATACATTCACCGGCTTTTTGTATAAAACTATTTGGGATACGATCTGATTATGATAATAATCTACGCTTTAATAATGTCAAATCAATCGCATTTACTATTTTATCTCCCGAAATATCAGAAAGCTGCAGTTGAATGTCTGAAAGCGATTCCTCTGTTGTCAAGTAAGTACAAAGCAACACAGCATCAGCCCCTGATACTTCACCGTCAAGATTGATGTCCCCCATTATTTTATACTGTTCCGCTTGATATAAGTAAGCGTTCAGATTACTGCGGACATCACTAACGCTAACAATACCACCATCTTTTTCATCAAAGCTTTCAAGTCCATACTGCGGAATACAGTATTCAAATGTTTCGCTATTATAATATAGATAGGAATCTTCATTCAATGTATCTGGATAGCTTGAATCCCATACAAGAATTCGCGCATCATAGCTTTTGTTATATTTATTCCAGGAGCCAAATTCCAGACCGTATCCGATCACTTCATGAGAACCTGTCTGTGTAGCAAAAGTCAGCAGCAGAGGAGACTCTCCTTCCGGAACAAATTGCATGGTAGTGTCTGATGTGTCAGGAACATCCAAGTCAAGAAGATCATTCAATTCAAGAAGCTCATCCAAAATCTCTTTGGCGTCTTCTATTATCTGGACTTTCTTAGCATTTTCAGCCGTATCTGGCAGCACATAGAAATCACCCTCTTTAGCGTGAACAAGTGTGCCGTTATTCCTTATAAACAGCGCTGAATATTCCACACCTGATAAAGGTGGTATAAAACCTTTTAATGATGACATTTTGTGACTGGTAAGATATGGTAATGCTACTGCTGTTCCTGCTACAGCAACAGCAAGTACTCCGGTAGCTATCGCAATCTTTCTGTTATTTTGTTTTCCGCCTTGTATTTGTGTTATGGAAGGTTTACTGTCATTATTGCTTATGTTGTCGCCAGAGCCGGTATTACTGTTGCCTCCTCCAGGAAGAAGCCACCACGGAAACAACAGCGGAATAACAGAGTCGCTACTTTTAGAAGAATTATCATCGCTATTTTCTGAATCTTGTGATGAAGTATTATCTCCCGTATTTTCATTAGAACCTGATTCTGCTTCAGAATTTGTTTTTTCATCTTTTTGCTTTTTCGTTTTAGTACTGCTTCGCTCGAAATCATATATAATAAGACCGCATTCGATCGTTTCGTATCTTACAGTATAAGTTACATCTTCAATCCAAGACTCGGTACCTTCTGCACAATCCAATGAAAGATGGAACTGAAATTACCGATTGCTTATGCTGCCTGGTGAATTACTGCCATAATCGAAATCGAAATTACTATATAATTCACTATATCCATTATTGATATATCTATCAATTTGTTTTAATCCTTTAGATTTGTTTGCATAACGATAAGATGATGGTTTCACCTCCCAAAGATACATAACTCTAGTTAATTCATTCGCATAGTAAATATCTGCCCTTCCATATGTTCCTGCCTTGTTGCTTTGAAATTTATCATCAGATACATCAGTATAATCAAGTTTTAGTTCAAGGCCGCTAACATGATTTAGCAAATTATTTACAATATCATTTTGAACACGTCGATGTATTTCACTATATGCTAAATGATCATACTAATGCAATTTTCCCCAGTCATTGCTTCTGCTATTTGTGATAGTGTTGTAATTTGGTTCGTCCATAACATCAGATAATATATCATCTTCAGCTCCAGCTGATGGAATATATTTTTCATTTGGTATGGAATCGAGTGATGTTCTGGTGGTTGAAACAGCAGACACTGGTATTACACTTATGTTCAACCCAGTGATTAAAATTGCAGCAGATAAAGCAAGACAAATTTCTTTTTAAAACTCATTCTCATACAATATCCTCCGTTTATATAATTCCGTACTCTTTTAGAATGGCTGTGTTTGTTGCAATATGCTCTTGTATTGAATATTTTACCTCTTCTAATTCTCTTAATGCCAAAATTCTCTTCATTTCCCGTTTTACAAGATCTTCAATACTTATTTGTTTCGCTTCATTCTCTCTGCCTGTAATTTCGTAAAAATTTTTGATTCGATTATAATAATTTGTATATTCATATTCAAGTTCAGGTATGTTTTCGTACAAGAAGAAAAGGATACTTTCATTACGAATTCCAAATTTGAACAATTTATCTCCAGGTAGACATATTCCAAGATGTCCGTTCTGATAGTGAATAAAATATTTTATTGTCGAGCTGATATCAACGGCTGATTCTATCTCTGGAAGCATCCATTTCTGCGTTTGTGAAAGCAACCATTCCATGTGATTCAATATTATCTCGTTCGAAGAATTCGCTGGAATATAGCCATTATATAGCTTCCATCTGTATTGCTTATCAAAATCAGGAAGTAGATGGTTTTCATAGTAAATTCCAAGACTTTGTAGCCAACGCCCACGAGTAGCTTTCGGGTTCTCTGCTAAAATAAAGTCTTTTTTATATATAGTTTCTACTCCACCGACAATGGAAACAGAGTCTGTTGTTTCGCCCCATTTTTCAGAAATGAGCGCAATAATATGAAGAATTTCGCCATTGATACACTTTACATAGTACGGATATTTGCTTTTCAGTTTCTTATATCCTAACGGTTCGAGCGCTTTTCCAAAAACCTGATGAAATGCAGCGTTATATGAGAGCTTTTTTTCACCTTTTGCAGTTGCTTTCTTGAAAAACAAAAACACCGTCTGCTCGTCTTCATGCGCTTCATCAGCAGAGAACAGTATATTTTGATCGTCCATTCCGATCATGGGCGCAAGCTCTTTATATTTTTTTAGAATTTGCAGATTATGGGTTGTATTGCGTTCTGCATTTGAACGTGATTTATCAGAAACAAGAAACAGTTGTAATTTTTCCCTGATAGGGTTTACAATATCTTCTGCTGTACAATTTGGTTCTTGTTTAAAGTGTATTTTGCAGAATTTATGTGAGACTTTTATTTTGTCAGTATATGCATTAAGCACGGCGTTTACGTCTTTTGCTTTCAAGAACAAACACGATTCATTATAGTAGTGAAAATCATAATACGGGTCTGTTTCATCAAATATTGTCAGGCATTCAGGCGCAAAAAAGAACAAAAAGCGTATCGCTGAATCGGCATCAGACACTTGGTCCAGTTCCGGCATTAACCATGTCATTGTGTTTTCCAACGCTTTTTTGAAACAGGCTTGCACTTCATCCGGATGCTCCATATCGGGAATCGGACACCTGCTCATTGCAATTTCTTGTACTCTGCTGTAATCACTCGGTAAAGCCCTGCGATAATAGAATCCAGTATGCATCAGCCAATGTCCGACTTCTGATTTCAAATCTTCCGAAAAATCCAGTTCTTTCCGATAGATCGTAGCAATTCCACCAAGTACGCCAAATGTACCACTGAAGCTATCCTTTATGATTGCGATCACATGAATGAACTCATTATTTACAATTCGGATGAAATAGGGTGATTTATTTTTGACTACCTGAAATCCGAGTGGTTTGAGCGCTTCTGCAAAATAATGCTTGATTGCTGCATTGAAAGAAGGCTTTTTTTTGTTTTGAGTCGTATCTTTCTTGAAAAACAAAAACACCGTCTGCTCGTCTTCATGCGCTTCATCAGCAGAGAACAGTATATTTTGATCGTCCATTCCGATCATGGGCGCAAGCTCTTTCAGGCTTTCCTCCACAAAGGTATTGTCTTCGTTTTGTATGTCTGAAAACTGTTCCCATGTAGTGGCGCTGCTCAAAAAAGGTTTCCAGAGCTCTTCAGACGGCTGCGGAATGTCATCTCCGAAATAGTCATCTGCACGCCCTATGATCAGCGAATCTGCTTTGTTTCCGCTTCCATCATACAAATCCAGTATTGCGCAGTCGCTGTCAATTACTGTTGTGCTGATACATACTGTCTTCAGCATCTTTGCAATCCTGCCGGTATCAGTTTGAGCAAACTGGTTTCCTTGCTCATAGGCATCCGAAATTACGGTCACCCATTTGCAGCTGTCTGCAAATCGTAAAATATACGAAATCTCACTTTCATCGCTGTCGCAAATTACGTATCCTTCTTTCAGCATTTTTTGGCAAAACAGATTGGCAAATTGGCTGGGGGATGAAACGATTGGCGTATAAATCTGTGTGGTAGTACAAAACAATCCCATATAAAGCCCTCCTGTGTAATATTTCAACTTGTGTTATTTTCTGTTTGACTATTTAAAAATGAAAAAGCCGTTCTTGGGCATAATTGATTATATCATTTTTGTTATTATTTGTCAATGAAAATTGTGATATTTATCCTGAACCATGAGCCCGAATAATCCTGTTATTTAGCATTCTTACAATATTCTCTCGAACATGAAAAAACAGCTGAGTTTTGAGGATATAGGTGAGAGCCGCCGTAAATCTCCACAAGCCCAGAAACGGAAGCATAATGTACAGAATGTTGCCGGCTGTTTTGTGCAGTCAGACAAAGTTTCAGTAACAGACTATTATTTTAGCGCATATCTGTAGGGCTGTATGAGAGGCGGTTCTCTCAAATCAATCCAAAATCAGGGAGGTAACCAAAATGAAGAGAAAGCAAACCGAGATCATCGACCGCATCCTCGATCTTCTGACCGAGCTCGTTGATGACGCGCCTGCCAATCCGCAGACAAAAACTCCGCCGATGGAAATGCTCACGATCAAGGAATGTACCGATTGACAAGTGGCTTGACGAGAACTACGGCACAGGCGGATATGACAGGACCGATGTAGGAGAGGTCACACACAGATACCGCAGATATTACCGCAGTCTTATCGACGGCTGGGACTTTGAGGACGATAACAGCGGTAACTGGACCATTGAGACTGAGGACAACTTTTACAGCTTCACGCTTCTTAACGGTAACTGGCAGATAGCAGATAACAGCGTATCTTCCGTGTAGGGCTTCGGTGGAGTTGTGAAGTGTTCACCCTTGCTTGCAGTTACAATGAAGGTCTGTCCCTCAGTTACCGCAGGCAGAGCCTTTTCCTCATTCTTCTTGTCGGACTGCTTTGCATAGGCTTTCCACCCCATATCAAGAACAGTCCTGCCTGTTGCAGTAAACTCCGCACCGTTGCAGATGCCTGTCAGCTTCACCGCTTCATATTTGTGAGCCGGAGCAGTTGCACAGATCAGCTTTGTTGCAATAAGAGTGAGGATACTGCGTTCCCCTGCCGGTAGGGAGGAGGTATCGGTGGTCGCTATATTGACCGTAGGGATAATGGCGTGATGCCCCGATACTTTGGCGTTATTGATGACCTTGCTTATATCCGGTGTATGCGTAATTCCAAAACCGAAGCGGCTGTCACAGAGCTTTGCAACTTCAAGTGCGGTCTGCGCCATATCATCACTGAGATACTGGCTGTCAGTACGAGGATAAGTAACGAGCTTGCCCTCATAGAGCGACTGCGTATAGTCGAGTGTCTGCTGCGCCGTATAGCCGAAAGCCTTGTTTGCTTCTCTTTGGAGCGTGGTAAGGTCATACAGCTTCGGTGCTTTATCGGTCTTGACCTCACGCTTGACCGAGGAGATCGTGACCGACTTGCCATCACAGGCAGAAACAAGCGTATCGGCAGTTCTTTCATCGTCTATTCTTGCAGAAGAAAGAATGAAGTCGCCACAATTCAGGTCTGCCGTGTAATACTTCTGCTTGATAAACCCATTGACCTCCGCATCACGCTGAACGATCATCGCAAGTGTAGGAGTCTGCACTCTGCCGATGTTGAGCTTACCGCCGTAACGGACGGAAAACAGCCGAGAGCCGTTCATACCCACAAGCCAGTCAGCTCTTGCACGGGCATAGCCTGCATTGAAAAGATTATCGTATGCAGACATTGGCTTCATAGAGGTCAATGCCTGCCTGATAGCTGTTTCTTCAAGAGAAGAAACCCATAAACGCTTCACAGGCTTGCGACACCGAGCCGTGTTATACACATAGCGGAAGATACATTCTCCCTCACGGTCAGCATCGGTTGCACAGATGATCTCCGTCACCTCGTCCTTATTCATAAGGTTTTTCAGGAGATTGTACTGAGCCTTAGTGCTGTCAGTGACCTGAAATTGCCAGTTATCGGGAATCATAGGGAGCTGAGAAAAGCTCCACTTCTGCTCCCAGCCGTTTCCGTAGTCATTCGGGAACTTCAAGCCCACAAGATGACCGACACACCATGAAACGATATAGCCGTTACCCTCTGTGTAGCCTTTCTTTGTGGTATTTGCCCCGACCACGGAGCTGATCGCACGGCTCACGCTGGGCTTTTCGCCCACGATTAAAACTGCCATATATCAACTTCCTTTCATTTCTATTTCCCGAAATTGAAAAATACTTGATTTTGGGAAATAGATGTGGTATAATAGTGTTAAAGGAGCGTGAGTGCTTATGAAACTGATTGAACGAAAAGACTATCTTGAAAAAGTGATCAATGTGATCGGTACGCCTGATATAAAGGTCATCACAGGTGTCCGCCGAAGCGGTAAGTCCAAACTGCTCGAAGCATTCAAAAGCTATGTAAAAGCTAATATCGAGAATGCCAATATCATACACATCAACTTCAATCTGCCGGATTTCGATACCCTGACAGAGTATAGACCGTTGTATGACTATATCAACGCAGCCTACAAGGAAGGTGTTGATAATTTCGTCCTGATAGATGAAATACAGATGTGCAATAATTTGGAAAAAGCGATAAACGGCTTACATGCATCAGAAAAATACGATATTTATATCACAGGTTCTAATGCGTTTCTGTTAAGCTCCGATCTTGCAACACTGTTCACAGGAAGAACCTTTGAGATCAAGGTTTATCCGTTTTCTTTTGCTGAATATGTAAAATACTTTGCATATACTGACCTCTACGCTGCCTTTGATAAATATGTCAGCGAGGGCGGTATGGCTGGCTCGTATGTGTATAGAGACGTTGAAGCGAAATATGACTATATCGCAGAAGTCTTTAATACGCTGATCGTCAGGGATATTCGCCAAAAGTATAAAATCCGCAATACAGCTCTTATGGACAGACTTGCAGACTTTCTAATGGATAATATCTCAAATCTCACATCTGCCAGAGCTATTGCAGATACTTTTAACAGTCATAAGGATAAAATCAACCACAAGACTGTCAGCTCATATATGCAGTACCTCTGCAATGCCTTTGCATTTTATAAAGTACGTCGATATGACATCAAAGGAAAGAAATATCTCTCGACAACCGAGAAATACTACCTCAGCGACCATTCCTTCCGCTATGCAAAGCTCGGAACAAAGAATATGGATTACGGCAGAGTGCTTGAAAACATTGTAGCTATCGAACTGCTTCGCCGTGGATATAAGGTTTATGTCGGTGTTCTTTACAAGAAAGAAGTTGACTTTGTAGCAATCAAGCGTGATGAGAAGCTGTATATTCAGGTTTCAGATAATATCACCGATGATAAAACTTTTCAGCGTGAGGTATCACCGCTGCTGTCCATTCAGGACGCTTATCCCAAGATGCTGATTGCAAGGACACGCCACGATGCCTATCAGTATGAAGGAATAAAGATCATTGACTTTTCGGACTGGCTCACAAACACATAACACAGTCTGTTTCCCAAAATCAAAAATTTCACAAGTTTGGGAAACAGGAAACAAACGTCTTTCTCCTAAATTTCATATCAAAATAGGAGAAAACTTTTTGTAGGAGAAAAAAAGGAGAAAAACATCTGATTATCAAAGCACATTTCCTGATATGGGGAATGTGCTTTTTTATTTAGAATTGTTGTACGATCTGAGTCGAAAATATACCTCGGTTGTGATGTTGACCGGAATAATATAGTTGGAATACTCGTCCCCGATATATCCTGCCTTTCTCAGAGCAGAGATAACCTTAGCAGCGGTATCCTTATCAACCTCAAGCCACTCACGAATCTGCTTGTTAGAGGTATATTTATCAAGCGAGATATGATAAACAAGCATATCCATATCTTTCTCCGAAATGCCGTCAACCTTAACGGAATCAAGCGGAGCGAAGGTGTGCATACTCACGTTAAAAGTGGGCATATGCTCCTTCTTTGGTGCGAGGCACTCATCGTCAGGCTCGACCAGATTGTCATAGAACCTGTACTCGTCCTCATCATCGTTAAGCTCAATATCGTCCTCGTCATCGCCGTACTTCTCACGGAAACGCTCGTTGATCTTGCCGTTGCTTTCACCGATCTTATATGCAGCGTAGGCAACGCCTGCCATAGCACCGAGTCCGACAATTCCTTTGATGATCTTCTTTACGTTCATAATAGAAACCTCCACATTTTTCAGTATTCCACGGGTTCACCGTAGTTGATTTTTTTGATAGACCTGATATTTGAATCCAAATCCAAGCCATTCCAGTTGTAACCGCCCCAACTTCCGCTGAAAGCTACGCAGGACGGAAGATTTCTGTCATCGTAAATGAACTCTACGATACACTTACCGCTGCCGCCGAAGTAATGATATTTGCCATCGCCGTCATCGGCAAAGCCCTTGCTGTCGCAGATTTTTGTTGTGAACTGCGTGCCGTTTTCAAGCTCAATCAGAAATCTGTCGCTGCAATAGCCGTACCACACGCCCATAGCACAGCAGTAATCGCCGTATTCGTCACGGCGTATTCCGGTTCCTGTTATTACATCGACCTTAGAGCCGTATATCGCTCTTGAGCTGGGCATTGCCGTCAGCCCCGAAGCACGTTCGCCTGCAAAGCAGTTTGTCCAGCCGTCCTCATACGGAAAGACCGATTCCGAAGCATATTACCTGTCTCTTTGTGAATCCCATGATGAACTTCTCTTTGATGTCGTTCAAATCCTTTGGGATCGGTACATAATGTGCCAAATAAAACCCTCCGATCTTGTCTTAGTGTGCGTTGAACACCGACTTACTGATAGCTCCGGTGCGAAGAATCGTAAAGATAAGTGCTGCGGTATATCCGAGAAGCATACCCATTTGCAGGATCACGCCGTCCGAACTTGCGTTCAGTGAAACGATCGCATTGCTGAATAAAGTCTTGAAGATACCGAGAGCCACTATGATAAAGAACCCCTGGAAAGAAAGAGCGAGAAGCTGTTTGATCCAGTTCTTACCGATAGAAGCCCATTCTCCGCTGTCCATCATGGTAGCCATAGGGATAGGAGCAATCGACAGATACATGAAAACCTCAATAATTCTTGAAGCAAGTGTAATTACGATAGCAACTATCAGTATCAGCACTCCCAAGTGAACGATTAGGGATATGAACCACACTGTCATCAGCTCACCTAAGCTCAGACCGCTGAGAGCTGACGGATTGATTGAAAGCGGAGTCGATAAGTAGTCACCGCTGCCGAATAGCGTAGCCAGTCCGCTGGAGCATACTGTTGTGCCAAATGAGAATAGAGCGCTTGCGATGTAATATGTATTGGCAACCAGTATGACACCGCATAGGGCTTTGATGATCCATTTGATAAAGATTGAATCATCGAAGTCCTTGAAGTTATTTCCCCGAAGCACCATCTGACAAAGCTCATTCAGAAGAATGATCGTCAGTATGAAGCCGCCGAGGGGAACAACCACATTGTTACAGAGCGTTTCGATCGTTGTCCAGATCGTAGTTCCGCCAGTACCGCCGCCGTTAAACTGTGACGGATGCTGCGTAATGAAACTCGATACAAGACCGCCGCTTGAACCGGAACCCGTGGTCTGAGCAAAGGTATCGGTCAAAAGTTCGGAAATGCTGTCAAATTGGCTCTTGATACCGTCTTTGAACAAGTGGCAACACCAATCTTCCAGAGCATCTATCGCATCGCTGATAATTCCCATAATTCATCACTCCCTTCTTATGAGAGTGTAAACCGCTAACCCATATCCCTCCCACCACAGCGGTTCACCTATATTGCTTCGGCTTGTTTTATAGAGCGTTCAGCCGTTGTTTACGCTGCTCCCACCGTGTATCAGATTTACACAGCACCCGTCATCATGTTCTGGAGAACAGGAACGAGGATGATTGCGAGGAGGATCAGACCAAGACCAGCCATGAGCTGCTTCATGCCCTGAGACTTAGGACAGTAGGCGTAGAGAAGTTTTTTTGGAAACATTGTAAAGACCGATACAGCAAGCTATATAAAGTACGGAAATACGATGTTTTACCGAAAGGACGGATTACCATGATTGATATGATTTACAACCTCCGTGTGGGCGATACCGCCGCCGCTGAGATGAGGGTAGCATACAAAGTCGGCTTCAAAGACGGCGTGGCTCTGATGCGTGAGGTTCAGGAGTAAGCATATACAATGGATAGCCCATTCGGGACACACCGGCTCGAATGGGCTTTGCCTATATCTGAAAGTCTGAATTAACTGCCCAAAATCGCCTTGACAGTTATGAGGAAAAGTGCTATAATTAAGGTAAACAGAGGGCTGTCATGCCTGCCGAAAGCTATATCATACAGAAAGGGTGAGATTTATGCTGAACACAAAGCCTTACTACGCTCCGCAGAACGATTGGAGCAGTAACGATTATTACAGCCTGCACAGGTATCTGCATAGGCTCGTTACCCACGCTGACCGCAAAAAGGATGAGATCGCACAGCTTGATGTACAGAGAATGTCCGATAAGACAAAGGTTCTGCTGTACTGTATCATCAGCTATTATCACCTTGAAAAGCTGTTTGAGCTTTCAAACTTGCAGAAACTTACGGAATGTCAGCCTCTTTCAGAACCGCTTGTGCTGAGCGATCATGGTTTGAGAGAAGAAAATGTTTACTATAAAATGAATGTTATGTTCTGAGGTGTGCGATGATCGGGATTGAATGTACGCTTGACGATTTCAAGGACGCACTTGAAACTCTGAATAAAAAACTGAAAGTTCGCCATATCACAATTGAGATCAGGGCTATTGGCGGTTTTGCGATGCTTTACAACAAGCTCCGCAGTGGTGGCTATACAATGGACGTAGATACAGCAACAAAGGATATGACTGAAGACGTGCAGGAACTTATCCGTGAGGTAGCAGAGGAAAAGGGGCTTGACGAGGATTGGATCAATAATGACTCCTATATTCTTCCGGAGGTCACGGATATTATCGACAAGTTGGAATGGATAACGGATAACAGCTATTCTAATATCATGCTGTATATCGCAAATATACAAAGTCTGCTCCTGCTAGTGTAAATATTGAAAGCGGTCATTTCAAACCAAGTAACGACTGTTTATCAATTGTTGAAGAACTGTTTGAAAAACTTCCCAAGAAACTGTTTGATAATTTCCAAGGATACATCCCATATTAAGGAGATACGACAATGGCAAAAAAATGGATAGTATGCACACCTATTAATGCTGAAGAAGTTAATAATAAGGATTTTTTTAACATTGCCCCATCTGGAAAGGTGCTACAATGCGATCAACATGAAGAAAAATATGCAATAGCATATAAAGGTCATGAATTCATTGTTACCGGAACGGTTTTTCGAGAAGTTGATGAGCCAAAATTTATGATTGGAGAATTCGTAAAAGTAAATAATACGGAAACATATGCTGAAATTGTTGAAATCTTCTGGCACTATCAGAAAGGCATTCCTTATTATATCATTAAATCAAACGGAAAAAAACTGAGTAAACGTTACTTTGAGCATGAACTCGCCAAAGCATGATGTACCATTGGAAATAACACATTATAATTATTTTCATGATGTTAACAGCTGTACAATCAGTGAAGCCCACAACTTCGCAGAGAAGTATTATAATTGGCGAGCTATGATTGATGAACTTATGGGATTTTGATTTAGAGGTGCACAAGATGGCTGTTTTTGTAAAAGCAGAAAAAAAGAAGAAACTGAAAAAGCAGTAATTTATTCATACGGTGAAAATCCAAATAATTTGGAGGGAATTATAGAATTTGCTAAAACAGATTTATCATGGAAGGTTGTAAAATTATCCAGTAGCAAAGGTGGGAAATTTTCTGCCGTGTCTATTATTCCACGTATATTAAGGTATTATCAGGAAAATAGTTCTTTTCCTGATGTAATCTATAAAGAATCCTAATACATGATTTGTATCAAGTGGATGATACGGGGAATTTATGTTGAAGCTGTAAAGCAGTCTGAAAACGAATAAGCAGTGATTTATTCATCCAGCTTACAAAGGAACTTAACTCAGCCAATATCTCTGTCCTAACAGATGATAATGTTAAATAATATAGCATCAATTTTGAAAGCGGTTGTGGTTATCTGCAACCACTTTCCTATAATAACAAGTTTCTCACATAACCATAGCCTACTGGCGCACCCGTTTTCCGTTCCACATAAGTCCGATTAGGCATTGTGGAGCATTCCACAACAGGCACAAACCCTATTGGAACTGAATAACCGCAAGCTCTCGGAAACGCTCTGTAAGCGTTTCTGAGGGCTTTTTCTTTTCAGCGGTTAGTTTTCCGCTCCGCAGACTCGGACGGTACTGTGGGGCATTTCCGTTCGCCAGACGGTCAAGCTGAGGTCTGCTCGGTGATACCGTGACGGATTTCATACTCACGCACACGGCGGTAGAATGTGTTTGCCGGCATAAACAGCTTTGACAGGTAAAATGGCGCAGTGACGCCGACCGCAAGCGCATACTGAAATTCCTCATAGCTGCATTCGCTGATGCCTTTCATCGTCGGCAGCGCGTTATTGATAAGATAGTCGATATGACCGTATTCTGCAATCACCTGCTCCGCAAAGCGTTCCAGCACCGCCTTTTCCGCGATATCTCCGACAAAATGTGCGCCCTGTGCCTTATCAATCACACAGACCGCTGCACCCTGCTGCCGGAATTGCTCCGCGATACATTTCCCGATCCCGTTTGCGCCGCCCGTAATCACGGCAACCTTGTTTTCAAACTTCTTCATGATCCACCTCTGTATTGTTATTTCTGAAACGCGCAGTTTTTACGCCAAATCATGTTTTTATATTAGCATATTCCGTGAAATATTGCAATGAAAATCTTGTGAAAACCGTTTCTTGACAATTTTTGTCGTCTATGATATAATAGCACAAGCAGACGAAGCAGCGAAATGTCCCGCTTACGTCCGCACACAGGTGTTCCGAAAGAATCGGGAATACCGTTTACATCCATACATACACAGAAATGATATGACAAAGGTTTCGCATTTCACAACAATAAAAGCACAGAGCAAAGCGTGCTTAGAAAATCCGTTTCTGCCTGTTTTGGCAGTTGATTCGGGAAACTTTGCTTTCGGTGTGGATGTGAAATATGCAATGTCCTGTATTATTTCTTGGCAATAGATAACAGTCAACCCCTTTCGTGTGTTTTCTTACAATTTAATTACACATATCGGGTTGGCTGTTTCTATATTTTATAGTGATATTTTCAAAATAATTTACTCTGTTTTGTCGCTTTTTCGCCACTTTCGGCGCTTTGCTCAGAGCTATATATACAAACATTTAACTAACGGAGGGTTTAAAATGAAAAAATCAATTTTATCAGCTCTTATTGCTTGCTGTATGCTTGCATCTGCCACAGGTTGTTCTGATAAATCTGACAGCAAGGACGATAAGAAATCATCCTCAAAGGCTGATACAACTACTGTAGCTGACGAGGAAGCTGCTGACGGTGACGAATCAAGTGATGAGGAAAAGTCTGATACAACTACTGTAGTTGATGAGGAAAAGTCTGATACAACTACTGTAGTTGATGAGGAAGCTGCTGACGATGACGAATCAAGTGATGAGGAAAAGTCTGATACTGAATCAGGTGATGCGAAAGATGGAAAAATCGTGATAGACAGATTAGCAGGCAAAAAGCTTTCCGAACTGATTGATGAAGGATTTCACGTATACGGATATATGACAAGCAGTAACAAAGCAATCGTATATCTTGAAAACAAAGATTATGAAGATGATATATTAACAGAATTTGCCGATTCATTGAATGGCAAGACTGTTAAAGAGCTCGTAGACAAGTATGATATCAGCGTTGGATATTTCGGATTTAATGGTGAATATACTTTTACATCAACAATCGGCACATTAACAGTTGACTATGATATTGAGCATGGCGTTGAAGCTATTGAAAATCACTCTGATGAATCTTTCTTTGATTTAGAAGATGCTGAGGAAATTCAATCTGATGTACTTGAAAATGTCAAGTTGTCAAGAGTTTCATTTGAATTGGCTCTTGACGAAGCATCAAGCAAAAAGCTTACTGATGCTGAGGATCTTGATGTAGATTATATCGAAGATATCGCTGATGAGCTTGTAGTAAGTGAAGTGTATTACAAATTAAGCAACCCTGCGAATCTATTTCTGTAAAAACGCAAACTGAGATAAAATCATAGGTTATCGGAGCAGCATTTTCACAATGTCTGCTCCATTTTTTTACAGTATAACTTTGATACTGTAAGGGTCAAATTGATGTTGCGGCTGACGGCAGAAATGCGAACGTTAGCGTTGACAAGAATTTTTGCTGCACAAACTCTTTGGAAACAAGCGCGAAGCCCCAAGCACTGCGATTTTCGTGGCGGCGAACATCATAACCGCGCTTCTGTTTGCCGCCGGACATCTGCCGCCAACCTTTATTGTGCTTGGCAACTCTCCCCTGCTCATTTTCAGATGCTTTTTGCTGAATGGCGGCTTGGGCTTGCTGTTTGGCTGGCTGTATCAAAAATACGGTCTGCGATATGCCATGTTCGCGCACGGCGGCTGTCAAATTGTATCAAAGCTGATCTGGATTTTGTTTCTATAATCAACAAGCTCCCAAAGAGAGAGGATTCTTTGGGAGCATTTTTTGTGAGCATATTGCTTTCACCAAAAGCGCATTTTTTCTGTGTTCACCGCATACGTTTTCTCATGGAAGGAGCGTGCGGATATGAACGGACTGACAGAAGAACAGGTCAAGGAACGGCAGACGCAGTATGGGCGCAATGCGCTTGAAGCGGCGGCAAAGCCACATATTCTGCGGATATTTTTCTCGCAGTTCAGCGATATTATGGTGCTGATTTTGTTAGCTGCTGCTTTGATTTCATGCTTACTTGGTGAATACGCGGACTCGATCACCATTGCAATCATCGTCGTCCTGAACGCGATTCTCGGATTCGTGCAGGAGTACCGTACCGAGCAAACGCTGCTTGCACTGCGCAGCATGACCGCCCCCACAGCGCAGGTACGGCGTGACGGCAAGCTCATGGCGATTCCGGCAGAGGAACTGGTTCCGGATGATATCATATTGCTGGAGGCTGGCGACCGTGTGCCGGCAGACGCGATGATTCTGAGTGCCGCGCAGGTTTCTGCGGAGGAGTCGATTTTGACCGGTGAATCGGCGGCGGTACAGAAGCGTTCGCATACGGCGACTGACTCCGTCATCAGCAACGAAATCGGCAGAGAGGATGTGCTGTACGCAGGAACATCGGTCATCCGCGGCACTGCCGAAGCACGGGTTATCGCCATCGGCACGGCAACTCAGATGGGACAGATTTCAAGGATGCTCGGCAACATCAAGGAAAGCGAAACGCCCCTGCAAAAACGGCTCGGTGAGCTTGGAAAAACGGTCTCGCTCATCTGTCTGATTGTCTGTGTGATAGTCTTTGCCGCCGGAATTTTGCGCGGGGAACCCTTTTTTGAGATGCTTATGACCAGTATTACCATCGCGATTGCGGCGATTCCGGAGGGTCTGCCGGCAACTGTCACCATCGCACTTGCCCTCGCAATTCGGCGTATGCTGAAGAAAAATGCGCTCGTCAATCGGCTCCACGCTGTCGAAACACTCGGCTGTGCGGCGGTCATCTGCACCGATAAGACCGGAACCGTCACCGAAAACAAGATGACTGTGCAGCGCATCGCCTCACCGGAAGCGCAATATTGTCTTACCGGAACAGGCTGGCAGCGCAGCGGAAATCTCACGCAAAACGGTACGCCATGCAATGCGCATACGATGGCTGGACTGTCGCCGTTGCTTCGCTGTGCGGTTCTGTGCAATCATGCGGAAATCCACGCGGATGGTGACAGCGAATGGCGCGTTACCGGCGACCCGACCGAAGCGGCACTGCTGGTTGCTGCCGCAAAATGTCATGTGACTGCGGACGCTTTTTCGCGCTGCCGCGTGCTGTCGGAGATACCGTTTGAGAGTGAAACACGCGCAATGACGATGATTTTCGCAATGGAAAGTGGTACGCTTGCGGTGAAAAAGGGCGCGGTGGATGTCATTTTGAAGAGCTGTGCATATTATCGCGCGCATGGCAGCGACCTTCCGCTGACGCCGCAAAAACGTGCCGAATTTGCCTGTATCGCGGATGATATGGCAGCGGATGCCCTGCGCGTACTGGCATTTGCCGAGAAGCTGAATCCGGTCGGCAGCGATACGGATTCCATGGTATTTCTTGGGCTGATGGGGATGCTCGACCCGCCGCGTGAACAGGCAAAACGCGCAATATCTGCCTGTAATCGTGCCGGAATTCGTGTGATGATGCTGACCGGAGACCATGCAAAAACCGCTTCCGCAATCGCAAGAAAAGCCGGAATTCCGCACGCCGATGCCGCAATCACCGGTGCGGAGCTTGACCGTCTTTCGGATGCAGAGCTTGCGGATTGCATCGAACAATACAGTGTATTTGCACGGGTCACGCCTGCGCACAAGCTACGTCTGATTCGTGCCTGCCGCGCCAAACGTCTGGTCACGGCAATGACCGGTGACGGCGTGAACGATGCACCGGCGGTCAAGGAAGCGGATATTGGTGTCGCGATGGGCAAAAACGGCACAGATGTCACCCGTCAGGCTGCAGATGTCATTCTGCTCGACGACCGGTTTGATACGCTTGTCACGGCAGTGGAGCAGGGTCGGACGGTGTATGCAAATATACGTAAATTCGTGCGTTATCTGCTTGCCTGCAATATTGGCGAGGTACTGACGATGTTTCTAGGCATTCTGATGGGTTTACCCATTGTATTACTTCCGACACAAATTCTGCTTGTGAACCTTGTGACGGATGGGTTGCCGGCAATCGCGCTTGGGTTGGAGCCGCCGGCTTCCGATTTGATGTCGCAGCCGCCGCGCCGTGCGGAGGACAGTTTTTTTGCCGGTGGATTGCTCTCGCGGATCGTATTTCGCGGTATGTTTATCGCGCTCTCGACGCTCGGTTCATTTACAACAATCTTGCGCATGACCGGCAATCTGGAGGCAGCGCGCACCGCCGCCCTATTGACGCTGATCGCCTCACAGCTTCTCCATGTTTTTGAATGCAAGCGTGAGGACGGCTCGCTGTTTTCCGTGCCATATTTTTCAAATGGCAAGCTGATACTTGCGATTCTTGTCTCAGCCGCCGTGACGGTCGCGGCAGTCACAATTCCGGCACTGCGAACCGTTTTTTCGACAATCTTGCTCAGCCCGTCAGCGCTCCTTACCGCGCTTGCGTTCAGCTTCGCCGTCCCGCTCGCCGCTGCCCTCTGCTTCGGCAAGGGGCGAGAGTAGATGTGTCTCCGACGGATGATAGAGGTATCTCCGATGGAATTAAAATGGGGGCTACCTCGCACGCTGCGCAGCGAGTTTGCATAACAAACTCACCCCCAACCCTCACTGGGGACTAGTCCCCAGACCCCATTGTTTATGTGATAATGGACGTAATGGCGTAAATGCAGCGTTAAGGCAACACCGCGCAAAGTCCGCCTTACGGCTTGGCGGCACATCTACTTGCATATTTTCCGCCATCTTGCACAGAAATTCCTTGCTGGGCGTCAGCCCAGCGGCGTCATTTCTATACAATCTGACGAAAAATCTGA
>JAZNTW010000106.1:0-11413 GCA_045591925.1 Oscillospiraceae bacterium | reverse complement strand
GAACAGTTTGGCATATTCTGCTTCAATTGTGTCCCACGGAATCATTGCTGCTTTCTTCACCCAGCGGTTATTCGGATTCATTTGCATTCCCTGCGGCTGATTGAAATCTGTAAATGAAATCTGCTTTTCTCTCTTGAACTGATACATGGCATCCTCCAAAGTGCAAGCTTTTTCTCGTTTTCCGGCTTTTTCCTTGCACTTCTATTATACCATGTTTTATCGCTTTTGTCGATACTACGAGCGTTTTATTTAGCCCGAGGAGAGACTAACTATGCGAAATGGTATAATAGCTGGCAATCAGTTGTTTGTAGAAAAGGATTGGGAAAGAATAAAAAAAATACTTGATACTATTGTTTTTGCATTTTCAACATAATTACATAGAAAACAGGCAGATACCTAACATGAAAGTACCTGCCTGTTCTGTTTCATAGCCCGCTGTATAGGTCTTTACATAATAGTTGTTCAAAAACTTCTATATTAGTACCGGCCTATGGGTTTGCGTTTTTTGCTTTTATTCCGGGAGCTGCACGTGTCCCTGTTGAATCTCATCCGGCGTGAACGGGATGTCCCGATCAATCACCACCTGCCCGTAAATATCGGTGATCCGGAACGTAAACGGACCTTTTCCTAAGCCGGACTGTGCTTCAAAATAATTATAATTCCGCCGCGGCAGCGCAACAAATTCGCCCTCGTCGTTCAAATATTCGAGCTTATCAATCGGATAGCGATGATTGCGCACCTGAACCGCACACCAGAACTCGGTACTGCCCACCTTATATTTATAGCTGACAGGCGCATCCGCAGCCGAATCCAACGGAATGATTTTCCATGTCACAGGCACCCTGCCCTTTTCCACGGGCGCAATCAACGGAAATGCGTCCGTATACAAATCGAGGTCACCCTTTTTGCCCTCCGGCAGCAGGTCGGTCACAAGCACATGAATCGTCCCCAGCTCACCGGTCACCTCCAGATAAGCACCCGCAAGCTGTGCGCAATTATAATCTGCAAGATTCATTGCGGTAATCCAATAATCTCTGGAAACCGGGTCGAGCATCGCGCAGCCGCCCTCATAGCCGCCGCCATAGAATGTCGCTTCACCGCTGTGAATCACACCCTTTGGCTCCAGAATCCATTCCGGCTCCGACTGATTGGCAAGCACACTGCGCTTGAGCAGCGTAAGGTCCGGAGCGTTCAAGATATTGTCCTGATTGAGGTCACCGTTTGTCCACTCGCCCTCTGCCGCCTGACCAAGCAGCCAGTCACGCAGCAAAAGTACATCGGCGCGATTGACATCACCATCCAGATTGATATCACCCAAAGCCTGCGCTTCCGCATCCGCAGATGCCACCATCGGCATCGGAATCATGAACAATATTGCAGCAATTACAGCACAAATTCGTTTCATATTCAGCCACCGCCTTTCCGTTTATTCATGTTCAAATTCATTATATCAGCAAGAATCCGGAAAGTCAAGTCAAAGGCTGTCATCTTTGGTCATATCAAAAAAGAAAACATCCCGAATACAAGATTCGGGATGCTTCATAGCGGGTGGGTAGAGGGATTCGAACCCCCAAAAGCCTTGTGAAAATGTAGCAGATGCGAGCTTTTACATCGTGATCACTTCAAAATGGGAACCGAGTGGGAACCATTCGCTTGAACCGAGGGTGTCAAACCCTCAGTAAACTGTCGAAAAATCCATTGATCTGATCGTCCACACGCTTGCGTTCCTCGGAGAAGGTGTGCTGGTAAACGGCCTTCAATGTATTCGGCGTAGACCATCCGCCGCGCTCCATTGCATACTTGTCCGGGACGCCAAGCATCAACATAACCGAAGCGTTCAAGTGGCGAAGATCATGGAATGTAAGAGAATACCCATTGGCATCGGTCAGCTTTTTCAAGTGCTTCTTAATCACCTGATAGCTTTTCGCAACAATGAAATCATCATCGCTCTGATGCGGAATACTATTGATAAGTGCTTCGATGTATTCAGGAACAACAAGGCGACGCGTTGAATTATAGGTCTTGTTTACATTCCGAATGACATCTTTGCCGCCGATATACAGCTTGCTGCGTCGAATCGTCAAAATCCCATCTTTCAAATCGCCGAACTGTAAACCGCGAACCTCGCTCATGCGAAGCGAAAGCCAGATAGCCAGCAGACAAGGCAATTCGATGTCCGTTCCGCGGATCATCTGAATAACCTGTGCAGCCGTCGGAAGATCTTTCATTTTCGGTTCTTTCGCGGGCAAAGTGACATTCAGATCGGGTTTCACCCCGTACATTTTCAAAGCCGTAACAATGAGGTTTCTGGCTTCACGAATAGATTTGGGGCTCAGCTTCGAAGCATCCTCATTGATGGCTTTCTGCATAGCGATACTGTCCAGATCATGAATATCGAGCGGCATGACGCTCTGCAAACGATTATCAAGGATGATCTCATAACCGTGAATGGTTGCCGGGGAAAGAACATTTTTCTTAATGTCAATGTAGCCGCGAACTGCCTGCCGCACAGTCGTTTTAGTCAGTTCCTCGGCCTCATTTTCCATCTCCATAATGTATTCCGCTGCAAGCCGTTCTGCTTCGCGTTTGGTCGGTGCTGTAATGGATTTCTTTCTCTTGGTTCCGTCCTTGTCTCTGCCAAGGAAGATTTGTACCCTCCAATTGCCGGAAGGTGTCTTTTTTGCAGTTGCCATAGCGTACTCCTTTTCTCAAAGGCATACACTATAACCCTCATTTATAGTATATACCTTTTCGTCAGATTTGTAAAGAGGGTTTTGACACTTTCGTGATTTAAACCAAAATCTTATGAATTCTAAGCTATAAGTGCGTAAAAGCTAAGCTATAAGTAAGGTCTCCATGTCAATATCAAGTTTGTCAAGGACAGATTGAATCTGTTTCATGGTCATAACCGAAGGATCAGATCGGTAATTATAGAGTGTCCTGATCGTAACACCGAGGACCTTGCAAAGCTGCTTATCTGACAAACCTTGTAAATACTGTTGTCTCATGATATTACTCCAGATGATCGTTGCTAATGTCAACTCTCTGGATGTGCAATTGGCGTCCTTCATTTTTATCCCTCTTTTCCGGACAACAGTTTGGGAGCGGACAAAAGCTGCCCGCCGGTTCAGATTTTCGATAGAGACAATTCCAACACTTGCGCGGAAACTGGCGAACCCATTTCGGTGTATCATCCGGCGGACCTACATATACCCAATGTCTGCTCATTTGCTTCACATCCTTCTATATATATTAGATCCATTACCATAACTCAGGAGGATACATTCCAGGATAATAATCCTTGCGTAACCTTTTGATAATATAAAGCTGTCCCTTTCCGGTCACCATTGTCTGAAAATATGGCTCGTATATTCCGTTCCGTTTATGAAATGCCTTCTCACGGACTTTGAAGTAGCCACGGTCGAGATACTCCTGATATGGCAAATTCTTTCGTTTGTCTTCACTGTCGATAAGAATGTGCATATCGCGGAGAAACTGAAAGAGTCTATTCTGCCCCATTGCAATTCCTTTATCCGATGCTACCTTAGCCATTGTCCCAATGGTAATAAGCGCGTCCGTGCTTGCGACCTGATCTGCGAACTCAACCTTTGGTCTATCTTCCTCGATCTGCGCACTCAGTGCTTCAATCTGCGTGAACGCAGTATGCAGAAATACTCGTTGCTGTTCGGTTGCAACGGGAAAGAATTTATTGATAAGGAATGTTGCATCGTCGGCGCCATATCTGCCGATTTTGCGAATTGTCGGGAGAATCTCCGAAGTTACCCAGTGTTTAAATGCTCTGGCACTTTGCAGCTTGCTTGAAAGGATCAGGCTATATACGCCAGATTCATTTATCACGGTAATACGCTGCTTTCCTCCAGGAGTGAACAATTCGTTCACCCCTTTATCTTCCTCAAATACATGATCACGAATTGCTTTCAAGGGGTTTGTATACTTGAGAATCGTGGCAACATCCTTTGCTACAAACCACGGTTCTCCGTTGATGATAACTGTCCGCACATCACCGAATTCATCATTGTGGAAAAGCTGGATTTCATTGTTCATCTATTTCCCTCCTTTGCAATGGTTTATCAGCGGCGGTATTTGTAGCGCACCGCCGCTGACTATATTCGTAACAACCAGTTGTGATATTTATCGAGCCCGTCACAACACGGAACATACAGGTCGATCGGCAGCAACCGATCAGCATAGCACTAAGTTCTCAAACACCGTAGGCCTCACGGCGAAGCTCCGGCAATTCATTGCCGGAGAAGTATCATGATCGCCTGCGTTTCATCGCCCTCGGACGCTGCTCCGATCTCGAACCGTCATATGTATCGCTCTCATGCATTGCACAGTCATCGCGTATGGGTTCCGTGGCTGCCGGTGTTCACCCGGCCGCAAGCTAAAAGTTCCCTGTATGCTGCTATTCGGTTTTCAAGATACCTGAAAGCGCCTTCCTTGCCCTTTCACTATCTAGCCGATGAGAACAGCTTTTTTATAAGTTCATTTTGCTGCTTTCGAGAATTTCGGCGATTTGCCGGATCCAATAGTGAACTGCGACCTGAGATTTGTGGAATTGCACTGCAATTTCGTGCTGCGTATAGTGCAAAATCCGATGCAAATAGAATGCTTGCAGTCGTTCTGCTGGCAATTGCAGTAATCTCTGCTGTGTTTCTGAAGGCAAAACTAAAATCCAGTTGAAGGCATCATAGGTTTCCGTAATTGCCTGTTGCTGCATTTGCGACAACAGCTTATCGTTCATTTCACAGTGTTCATAAAACCGGCGGTCGCTGTTAAAGATTTCTCTTTCCAGATCATACAATTCCTGAATCTGTGCATCGGTCATGCCGCTTTCACGACATATATGTTCTTTCTGCGTCCATTCCTGTTTGAAGACGGCTTCTGCTTTTGCGTGGTTATACCACATATTTTTTACCTCCGTTTTGATATGTTAAATCAAAACAGAGGCTATGGATACTTCGCGAGGTAGCATTGCCACATTCGATGACAAGGCATAAAAAAGCTCCCGTCTGCCGCGGACAGCATGACTGTCCATCGAGCAGATGGGAGAAAAAACGGAGATCAAGCATCGCTCATGGCTTTGTTTGATCTCCGATTGATTTTTCTTCTTATGATTGATCTGCTAACAGAGCTTGTAATAGAATTCTGACTTCATTTTCCCGTTTTTTCATCCTAAATAACATAATGGATGCTTTCCCATGAAAATCAATAATTCCTCAAATATTCCAGACAGACAGAGAGTGTGTGTCTGGAAATATAAACATCAGTTTGGATCCTTTTCTGCAAAGCAAAATTGCGTATTTTTACAGTGCGATTGCTTGACGCTGCATCAAAAATCAAATCGTGTTGCTTTCCGTTCTGTCTCCATATCGTTTGGTGTTCCTAAAACTACGCATACACGATCTTTTTTAGTTACTCAGAAGCAAATAAAACTACTCTACTATTTCTCCGTCAGATATTTCAATGATCCGTCCGCACTGCTCTGCGATGCTCATATCGTGTGTAACGATGATGACGGTTTTCCCCTGCTCGTTAAGCGATTTGAACAAATCCATGATATCTTGCGATGTTTTGGAATCCAATGCGCCGGTTGGCTCATCGGCAAGGAGCACCGACGGTTCATTGACAATAGCACGTGCTATTGCAACACGTTGTTTTTGTCCTCCTGATAACTTTCCTACTACTTTATTACTATAATTTGACATTCCGACTTGCTTTAATGCTTTTAAAGATTTCTCTTTTGCTTTAGAAAGCGACACCGATGAGTCGAAATAAAATGGAAGCATAACGTTTTGTAAAACGGTATTGTCATCGACTAATATAAAATCCTGTAAAACAATACCAACCTTATTACACCGAATAATTGCTGCCTTTTTTTCAGATATATTACTAACATCAACATCATCCAAATAATACTTGCCTTTTTCAAAACGGTCAACACAGCCAAGTATATGAAGAAGTGTTGATTTTCCGGAGCCTGATTTTCCTACAACAGCTATTAATTCCCCCTTTTCTATATCTAATGATATGTTATGCAGTGCTTCAAATTCTCCATCTTTTCCTTTATTATACGTTTTCGTTACATTTTCCAGTCTGATCATATATTCGTTCCCCTTATTAAGCTAATTGGTGATTTAGAATGAACCATTGAATATGGTATAATACAATTAGCTATCAATGATATAAAGCAAATTATCGATGAGATTATGATGTTGTTATATGTAAAACGCAGACCAAGACGCGACAAGACACCGGTAAGGAGCAGTATGATGATCGTGATAATACTTATAATTATCGCAAGAATTAGAATGATAAAAATTTGTATCATGCATAATAGAATGCATTGATTCCATTTCATTCCAGATAAAAAGTATATCGAAAATACACGTAAATCTTGAAGCATATGAATTGCCGCTCCACAAACCAGTCCAAATATAGCCAGACAGCCTAATGAAATCATAAGCGGGAGAAAACGATGAATCATATTTGTTTTGGCTTTTTCGGCTCTATCATACAATACAGATAGGCTAATTGCGGGATTACCGTTGGCCTCCAGCAGATTATGATTGTAGTTACGCTCCTCATCCGATAGCTCGCTAAATACAACAATGTCATACTGATCCCATACAAGCATGTCATCTGAAAGGTTCAGCTTATTCCATTGTGTCAAAGGCATCAAAACATAGACTAACTCTTCATTTTCCGAATGGAATATTTTGTAAAAATTCTCTGCTAATCCCCCCAATCTTGACCATTGTGTAAAAGAAGGGATATACGTAGAATCGTTCAGCACACCCTTTATCTTAATGAAATCGGAACTGCCGGGTATCTGTATATGTTTTGCAGAACAATTTCCGGTTACAACACAACCAATTTCTTTGGATTGCAGAATATTCCAGGTACCCCTCTTTAAAACAGGATGGTATTCTTTCCAAAAACTGTCGTCATAAACAATCAAGTTTGAAGGAATATCTCCAATATCGCTTTTAAATATATCCGATAATGTCCTTGTAGTATAAATCTCTTTATTGCCTTTTAATTGATTCACAATTTCAATGCCCTCAAAATCACTTACATTGTGAATATAGTATCCGTCTTGCTTTAAATATGAAGACAGAGGCTCTTCAAGCATTGATTGCAACTGATAACTTGCCGCAAGAATGTTTACGCCTAATAAAATAAGCGCAATTTGTATCAGTAAGAATAAATTCATTTTTAAATGTCTACGAACTAAGAATACACTGAGTAAAAAATATTTTTTCATCTTACACCTCTTTAACAGCGGCTATTATATCCATTTTCATCCAATTTTTTACCATGAAGCCAAGAACCACTAATATAGTGCAAAGGAAAACTCCACCCAAAATTAGATAGAATCGAATAGTATAGAGTCCTTCCGAAACCGGATAAAGAGTGATTACTTCTTTTCTAAGAAGTAGATGAAAAAGAACGGTGCATATAAAATAGGAAAGAATAAAGACGATGCTTGTTTCTGAAAGACACAATTGTAATATTGAGTTTGTAGATGCTCCACAAAGCTTATATGTCGAAAACATTCTTTTTTGAAGCTGATACAAATATGAAAACGCATAACTAATATTAGTAGCGACGATTAAAATCATAAACCAACAAAGCACGATAGTCATCGAATTAAACTGAACAGTTAAAGGGTCAATCGCTTCAGGCTCGTACAATTCACTATAATCAAAGTACTTGCCAAGAAGAGCTGAAAAAGAATGCGCTTGAGTGGTTGTAGGTGATTGGGGAAAGTACATGTACAATTCTGAACACAAACAATTAGATGGTGCATATTGTGCAGCCATTGTGATATCCCCTATCAGATTACTTGAAATGTTATCAACTGTAAAGACAATACCATTGAGTTCAAATGAATCACCAACTTTATAATCAGAAAACTTATTAGAATTCAGCCATACTAATGGTTTCGATGAATTTAAAAATATATTATCATCTGCAAGATATACCATTCTAATTTTATAATCATCATATTTTGCAGTTATCCAAATTTCCGAAGGTGATATCCATGTATTCTCTTCAAGGACATTATTACATCGGTCAATCATTGTTGGTAGCGTTAGAGCTTTGTCATATTCTTGAACTGGAGTATCACGATAAATCGGTTCGGAAATTCCATCATTACTTTTGTATCCTACTATTTCTTTTACGGTCTCAGTTTCAGAATAATGTAGTAAATTCAAGTTGAAATATCTTGCTTTCTCATTAATATCTTTCTCAATACTATGTGAATTTTGGATCGCCGCATTTCCGAACATTAATATAAATACACCGATATATTGAATAAGTAATAATGATAAAAAGAAAATGCGATTATTCCTGATTTGTATTCTCATGCTCACGATAAGCAACTGTATCCTTTTATTCATATTTCACCTTGTTATGAGAGTTGAATAATATAGTCGGTATCGTACACCATCATTGTACGATACCGACTATAGGATTAATGACGGATTACACCTATGCTAAACATTGTTAGCAATTTTATTCTTATTAGACATATTTCCTACGAGGTGCGTTTTAAATTGATATGTATTATCCCTTATAGACATTATAGCCGTAGCTTTCAACAATAGATGAACCTGGATTACTTGTTAGATGAAGTTGACCACCATGGTGACGAAGAGCTACTTCATCAGTAACTGTGAGATAAGAATTATAAATTGGATCTATATGATATATTGATAACTTTAGAATAAGCTTTGTTAGGCCAATTGTAGAAAAAGAGACTATTGAGAATACAATATTACACTCAAGATATGTTTTAGCATGATATCCACCTGTGAATTGCCGAACAGTCACAAAAATTGTATAATAGACTAAAGAGATATAAAACAGCTGAAATATGACCCCAACTACCAAAGAAATAATCATACCTGCTACTGTGGAAATAATGATCTCAAACCCATATTGGTATATATCAACTTCATCACTATTGATTATGTGCTTGTTACACAAAAAACGCGATACATATTTACTCAAACAGGTAATCATGATATCACCTTTCCTTTGAGTAAATTATATCGCGTTATAATTGAAAAGTCAATACGGAATCCCCCAAATGCAGTTTTTTGCCCCCAAATGCAGATTATTCCTCTTTCATCAGCAAAATATTGACGACAAACATATTGTCTTTTTCATATATGTCTATACTGCCATTGTGACTATTGGCAATTTCTTTTACCGATTGAAGTCCCCAACCGTGATTTTCGGGATGTTCCTTACTTGTTTTTAACGATGAATTCTTCTGTAAAACAGATTCTGATATTGTGTTTTTGATATTGATACGATAATAGGCGGCAACATCTGAAATAGTCAGTACAATACGCGGTTCTTCCTGTTCTTTTCTGCAATCATCAATTGCATTGTCTAATACATTGGCAAGCAAAACACTCAAATCATACTCGAGATAGCCCGGTATCGGTACGATTATTTGACACGTACACGAAATGTTTTCATTCTGCGCAATACTGATTTTTTCGTTTATCACGGCATTTACGACAGAGCTGGAACAGTGTATGTGAGACTGGATTAATGTAGAATGCTTTTGAGATATTTCCTCAACATATTGAATTGCACGTTGGATTTGATTGTTACACATAAGACTGTGTATGCAATCCAATTGGTTCTGATAATCATGCTGAATAATGGAAATTCTCTTATACTGAAGTTCAGCTTTACGCATATCTTCTTGTTGACTGTTCAATTGCACTTTTAACATCTTGTGTTCAATTTCCTGTTGATTTGCTTTGCTTAACCGTCTCATAAACTGAAAAATGATAACATCTAAAACTGAAAGAAGTATGACCGTACCCATCATGACATAATCACTCAGATAATTCTTGGTTACGACTGTATTCATTGCAATGCCAATCAGTAATGTTGAACAAAGCGAGGAAATAATGATAAACCATTCATACCTGGAAAAACGGTATGTTTCCTTTTTTCTCAATTTCAAGATAAATCGTGTTAAGGCAAAGTACAATAGTTTTGTTGTTAGCAAGCAAACAATTCTTCTGACATCTTTCGCGAAAGCGATTTCAGTTGGAGATGAGCCGGACAAAAATCCTAATAAGTAAAGAACCGGAAGATTGATAAAATAGAAAAGAAGAAAACCGATTATTGATATCAGAATCTTCTCAACTATTCGACCGTCTAGAAATAATATTGAAATAATCAAACAGGATCCGATCATTCCAGCAGCAAATATCCAGTCAACATTAAACCAGAAAGTACCTAATAAATCAACAATCGTCAAAAATCCAAATAGCGAAATATAAATTGTAATTTTTGAGCGATTATTTTTACAAGGGAAATAATGAATGATAAAGTTTGAAAGAATCATGCATTCAATAATGCAGGCAATCGCTTCGACGAGTTTCCAGATCATAGTTTTTCCTCCTCGCGCAGAAACAGCTGATACTTTTGTTTTACTTCATCTGTATGTCCACGGCTAATACTAATTTCAGTTTGATCGGTTAATATGATTTTGGTTGATAGTATTTTATAAATATTTTTGCAATTTACGAGGAATGTTTTGTGTGAGCGAATAAAACCATGTGTATTTAGTTCGTTTTCCAATGACTCCAAGGTGTATTGCCGTGGAGCGAGTCGCATTGATTTACCGGAGTGTAACACAACATAAATATCATGCCGCAAAGAATAAAAATACATAATATATTTCAATTGAACGGGTTGTTCTCTTTTGGATTCCGTCAGAAGTGTAACCACGTCAAGTGATTTACGTTGTTGATCACAGTAACCTTGGATCGTATCATCTACATCATGAGCCAGTTCCGATTTGCGTATAAACCGAAATGGCTTGTATTGTATGGATTCAAACACAAATTGATTATGAGCTGATACAAATACTAAGGTGGTATCAATATTTTGTTTTCGCAACAATGATGCAATTTTCATTCCGGATAAATCTGGCAAATCAATATCCAAGAAGACAAGATTATAGGGTGAGCGCAGAATTGCCTTTTGAAAATCCGTTCCACAGGTAAACATGGATACCTTGATTGTCTCGTCAAATTTAGAAAACGTCTCTAACAGCAACTTTTCAAATCGGTCTAGAAACATTAAATCATCATCTACGATTGCAATCCGAATCATAATATCACCCCTGTTCTGTGCTGGAATTGCCATCTTGATAAGATGGTTTTACTTGTGATTGTAGCACAGCGGAGACGATTTGTCAAGAGAATGTTTTATATTGCATAAATCTATAGTGTAGAGTTGTCAATGATATGTTACACACAACCTCAAAAAAATAGATGTAAAAGTAGAATAAACGAAATGAGCCAAATGTGAGGAGCGGAGCGACGAGGATTTGGCTCATTTCGGCGGC
>JAZNTW010000105.1:0-12006 GCA_045591925.1 Oscillospiraceae bacterium | reverse complement strand
ACTTGGGGAATCGTCGCTGCGCTCCGGTCTCCACTCTCTCTTAGGTTTTCCCTCTCGCGCTCTCTCTTTCCTAACTCTCTCCCCTCTGCTGAGTTGAATTTACTTTTACTGTGCAACGGAGAGTAGTTTGTTTTGCGAATTTGCAATTAGGGGGAAAGGGGGGAATGCTCGGAGTACGAATGCGAAAGGGACAACCCAAGAAAGAGGGGAATCGTCGCTGCGCTCCGGTCTCCCCTCTCTCTTAGGTTTTCCCTCTCGCGCTCTCTCTTTCCTAACTCTCTCCCCTCTGCTTAGTAGAATTTTCTTTTATTGCGTAGCGGCGAGCAGTTTATTTTGCGAATTTGCAATTAGGGGGAAAGGGGGAATGCGAGTGCAGCGAGTTTCCCCCCTTCCTCTTGGGGTTCTCCCCTCGCCCTGCGCATCTGCACGAACAGATTCCGGTTTGGTTTATATAACGATATTGCGCATCAAATTGATTGCAGCTATTGTCAATCCGTTAGGGGTCGTACAGTTTTACGCAAACTGTCGTCGGGGGTCGAGGGGGCAGAGCCCCTTCGTCGCGCAAAGCGCGAAATCAAATATTCTAAATGAAAATATATTGCGCAAGATGACATGGTCGAGCGCTCTGAACCATGCGCATATACGGCACCTCGCAAGCAAAAAACTATTGCATTTTCCCCAATTTTATGGTATAATGCAGTCAGAAAGCGAGGCGATTGCCATGAAATGTTCCCTGCCCATGCTTGCCGCCGCGGTACTCCTGACGCTCAGCGGCTGCAGCGGCGCACCCGAATACCCGATCGAGGAGCAAAACCAGCTCCAAATCGTTGACAGCTCCTCTCAAACCGAAACCGAACTCGTCATTGTCGAGCCGGAAACCGGTCGTCCTGCGCTCGAATCGGCGCAAACCCTCCCGCCGGTGCTGGAATCCGATGCGGCGTCCGAGCCTGAGTCCGAGACGACCGCCCAAACGACCGAGGACTCCGACACCCCCTATGACGCCGGCGAGCTCTCCGAGGCGGACGAATCCCTGGTTGTCGAAGCCACGCTCGACCCTGACGGCGTCTACACCACCAAGGACGATGTTGCGCTCTACATCTACACCTATGGCGAGCTTCCGAGCAATTTTATCACAAAAAAAGAAGCGCAGAAGCTCGGCTGGAGCGGTGGCTCCCTCGAACCCTACGCGCCCGGCTGCTGTATCGGCGGCTCGTACTTCGGCAATTACGAGGGTCTGCTGCCCGAAAAGAATGGCAGAGAATACACCGAATGCGACATCGACACACTCGGCAAAAAGTCGCGTGGTGCAAAGAGAATCGTCTTTTCCAACGACGGTCTGATCTACTACACCGACGACCACTACGAGTCGTTCGAGCTGCTGTACGGAGAGGAGTAACGCATGACTGTCACCATTGATTGCAGCGAAATTCTGTCGCGCGAGGACTTCCACCATACATTTTCTGAGGCGCTTTCCCTGCCGCAATATTATGGTAAAAACCTCGACGCGCTCTACGATTGCCTGACTGCCCTCCCCCAGCCCACCACCCTCAACCTCCGCCACGCACACGCCCTGCGCGAAAATCTCGGCCCCTATGGCAGCGCGGCAATTTCTGCCATTACCCATGCGGAACAGGAGTCGCCCGATCGCCTGACCGTCCATATGCTCTGAGCATCCACGCAATATCATACCAAACCGCAGAATTCGTCGTCTGTTATGATGACGGTTCTGCGGTTTTTGTTGTGGAATTGGTTTCTTTCGATAAATGATATAATAGTATCACGGTTCTTCGAGAAGCATCCGCGTAAATTATATTTTTATCGTTAGAAGATACGTTGTTTTTATGGTATTCATGGTGAAATTACCGATTTTTTGACTTGGTATGAAAAAGTTAGTATTCAAGAGATATCCGGAGCAAACACCGCGAAAATTCATTTTAAATATTCTACGGCATTTTCTTGGGCTTTGCATATTCTTGGAAATTGTGATATGATTAGAACATCGGGAGGGAACGATATCAAACAAGCAGCCAAAACAAACGAAGCTACGCGGTTTCCCTACGCCGCATTTCATTATCCCCCGACAGCTTGGCATGACAACCGGTTCGACAGCAAGTTAAACATCAGGCTCGACACTATCATTTAGACAACAAGTTTGACAGCAAGCAGGACATCAACAGTTCAACAGCAGATTCGACAGCAAGATCAACAACATCATCATGACAGCAGGCTCGACAGCTACAGTGTGACAGCAAGTTTGACCACATTTTTATGACAACAGGTACAACCCCCTCTCTCAACAGTACGACATGACAACAAAGTTTGACAGCAAGATCGACCACATGATTGACCAAATTTTACGACAACTGATTCGACACACGACAATGACAACTAGTAAGACGAAATTGCAACAGCGTGGATTTTGACAGAATGACAGTATCACATGACAACTGATTCGACAACAAGTGCAACCCCCTCTCTTAACAGTACGACATTGACAGCTAGTAAGACGAAATTGCAGCAACAGCGTGGATTTTGACAGAACGACAGTATCACATGACAACTGATTCGACACACGACAATGACAACTAGTAAGACAAAATCTCAGCAACAACGTGGATTTTGACAGAATGACAGCATCACATGACAACTGATTCGACACACGACAATGACAACTAGTAAGACGAAATTGCAACAGCGTGGATTTTGACAGAATGACAGTATCACATGACAACTGATTCGACAACAAGTGCACCCCCCTCTCTTAACAGTACGACATTGACAACAAGCATGACGAAATCTCAGTAACAGCGTGGATTTTGACAGAATGACAGCATCACATGACAACTGATTCAACATCCGACATTGACAACTAGTAAGACAAAATCTCAGCAACAACGTGGATTTTGACAGAATGACAGTATCACATGACAACTGATTCGACACACGACATTGACAACTAGTAAGACGAAATTGCAGCCACAGCGTGGATTTTGACAGAATGACAGTATCACATGACAACTGATTCGACAACAAAGCAAGAATGACACAATTTATATCGCAACCCTGACAGCATGGCAATATTGACAGAATTTCACATGACAACCTCATAAAAAAAATTTGTCCGAATTTTTTTAATGCGCTCCGCAGCGGGCAGTACGATCGGTACTGCCCGACACGCATCAATGACGAAAATAACAACCCCGTTACTGATACGGGCGTTGACGAAAGGAATATATATGAACAAAAAACTGACCGCCACCCTCCTTGCTCTGACCATGGCTGGCAGCCTTTGCGGCTGTGGCAATTTCGAACAAAATGTTAAGCAGTTCATATCGGATACTTATTCTTCCTTGGAGGACGCGGGTGTTCTCCCAAACTCTTCTGAGTCCTCCGAAGGGAAAAAAGCGAAAAATTCTGCCAAAGCCGGTACGGAGGAAGCGCTCGAAGAGGTGCAGCAGATCATGCGGCAGTTTAACGAAGCGATGAAAAAGAACGACTCCAAAGCCCTCATTGACCTCATAAACATCGAAATGCTCTACTATATGGAGTACGGCAAGACAGGAACATCGTCAGAATATCGCAATTACTTCGATTCTAAGGTCATGAGCGATCAGGAATCGCAGCTCGGCGTCTTGAACGATTGCTACGACCTGTTCGAAACGCAGACGCCGGTTTACAGTCTCGAAAAGGAGCTGGAATATAACGAGGCCTTGGTCAAGATGGACGAACTCTCGCACGGTGAATCGCAATTATCTTCTAATTTCTACATCGACGGCGTATATCTCTACCGGATCGAGGCAAGTACGGATGGCAGCGTAGAAGCTGGTGACGCGGCAGGCAGCGGCTTGCAGTTCGACCTCGACGAAACCGGCGGCTCGGTCGGTATGGATATTGCAGTCGTCCGCATCAACGGCGAGTGGAAGATTGACTTCGTCCTCCCGACCATGCAGTCTATACTGAATATGTTCGGAGATATCATGCAATAATCTCCCTGCAATTTCCTTATATTTCATAATTTGACTATACCTCCTCTAAATTGCCCTAGTTTACGGCAGCCATGCTGTGAACTAGGGCTGCCTGTTTTGGAATGATGTTCGGTTTCGCTGCATACACTGGAACAGAACCCAACAAAGGAGTATATCTGATGAAACAATTATTCCGGAAATTACGAGGTTTTTGCTGTGCCGCAGCACTGTCTGTCAGCCTTCTGCACGGTCTCCCTGCGTGTGCAGCCGAGCCACCGAATGTCTCCGCAAAGGGCTGTGTGCTGATGGACGCACAGACGGGGCAGGTGGTCTTTGCGCAAAATGAGCAGGAAAAACGCCCGATGGCTAGCACGACCAAAATTATGACAACCTTGCTCACGCTCGAAAGCGGTTCGCTCGACACACCGTTCATCGTGGACAGCGAGGCGATCCATGTCGAGGGCTCGTCCATGGGGCTTTGCGAGGGCGACACCGTGACGAGGCGCGCGCTCTGCGCCGGTATGCTGCTGCCCTCCGGCAATGACGGCGCGAATGCCGCGGCGATAAGTGTTGGTGGCAATATTGACCAATTTTTAGAGATGATGAACGCACGCGCCAAGCAGATCGGTATGACGCGCAGTTATTTCGCAACGCCCTCGGGTCTTGACGCGGAGGGTCACGGCGCATCTGCCTACGACATGGCTTTGCTTGCCCGTGAAGCACTCAAAAACCCTGATTTTACTGCGATTTGCAGTCGTCAGAGCATGACGGTACGATACGGCAATCCGCCCTACGCGCGCACGCTGACCAACACGAACAAGCTGCTCGCGATGGACGACTCGGTGATCGGGCTGAAAACCGGCTACACGGACGCCGCCGGCCGCTGTCTGGTCAGCGCGTGTACGCGGCAGTCGCGCACGCTCATCTGCGTCACGCTCGCCGACCCGAACGACTGGGCAAACCACCTGGCGCTCTACGACTACGGGTTCGCCGGAGCCGCCGCGTACACGCCGCCGATGCCGGAACAAATTTCAGTACAAGTCGAGGGCGGCAGCGCGCAAACGCTCTCCGGTTACATCCGCACGCCACCCAACCTGACGACGTGGTACGGCAAGCCGCCTGTCTGCACGGTGACCGCCTCGGTTCCGCCGTTTCTGACAGCGCCCATCGAGCGCGGTGCGCAAATCGGTGAAATGGTCTGGCGCAATGGTTCGATCGAGTTTGCACGGACGCCGATTTTTTCAGCAGATACGATACAAGTTGTATCAAAATCGGACGTAGAATCGTGGATAAAGCGTACAACTTCGCACATCAAGCAGATGTTCGCGAATTACAAATAGTATATTATTCGTCAGTTTTTACAAAGTTGTAGAACAGCATATGTGCAGTATGCTAATTTTCTACAAATTTTACAAAATCCCCTTGACGAAACGGGAACAGTTTGTTATAATAGAATCAAGGTGAGCGTTTGTAATCGGCATCCATCCTTTCCTCCGCTTTTGATTTATCTGCTCGCCGATACACAATGATAAATCAATCGCCCTCTCGAAATTTACCCGTAACCAAAACAGTCTTCTCATGCGCGAGAAGGCTGTTTTGGTTTTTATGCGTAGTTTGCGGAATTGGGTTCAAGCGGCGGGGCGATTCCGGCAAGTTTTATGATTATCTTGCATCTCATATCTTCACGGCTTTGACCCTTGCGGAATTTTTATAAGAATATTATTGCACAGCCGTGTCATTCTCATTCCGTCGTAGCTTTGACTCTTGCGGATCTCTAATAAGAATATTTGATTTCGCGCTTTGCGCGACGAAGGGGCTGCGCCCCTTCGTCGCGCGAAGCGCGAAATCAAATATAAATACAAAAAAACAGGGACACTGCACTTTGTCTGTTATTCTTAACGGAGAAATCAACTTGGTATGTAACCCGAAAGGCATCACGCCTTTCGGGTTTGCTTTTTATTTTCTTCCATTGGGACAGGTGTAGGTGATATACTTTCGACTGTCCTCCCATCGCACACCATAGCCCAACTGCTTCATCATAAATACAAATTGCTTCTTGGATTTCGCTTGCTTCATCACTTCTGTGACCGCATTCATCAGTTGAAATTTCCAGCTTTCACCTTTGACTGCGGCTCTGTATTCACGGTCGGACATTACATCTTTTTTCATCTGCGGTTGTCTTTCCAGCACTGCCACGCCGTGCCTCATACAGATTTCATCGGATAAATGCATTAGCTCCTGTACGGTGTTGCCGTTGGAATGATACTTTTTCCCATCCTCAAAGCTGACCGAGTTGAACACAAAATGCGAATGGATATGCTCTCGGTCGATATGTGTTGCCACCACACATTCATATCCGCTGAACGCTTTTTCTGCAAACTCAACAGCAATCCGATGTGCAAGCTCAGGCGGTGTACCATCGCCTTTCGGGAACGACTGCACCAGATGATAGTACATTCGACCGCTATTCTTGTGATAAAGATTCTTGGTGGTCTGCATTTCCTCGAAGGCGGTTTCAGCGGAGCAATTGAGTGTTGTTACATACCGCTTGTCCTCCGTGCTTGTCTTTTCTTCTCGGTTGACATAATCCAGCACACGCCGCATACCGCCTGTAGTCTGCGTTTTGTTATTGATGAAATGGATAATCGGCATTATTGAATCACCTTTACAATTTCAGAAAGCAGCGCTGTGATTTGCTTCTGCTCGTCAATCAGCTTGTCCAGATTCACAGCATGGACTCTGTCCATATGCACCAGCGTTCCCCGATGTGGAATGCATACCCCCACTCCATAATGTTCATTGTCAGCCATCCGTCCTCTGTTACCGTCATCGCCTTGTTGGTGATGCCCAGCAGTTCCACATTTGTGCTAACGCTGAACAATCGCTTGTGAAAGCTGTCATCCTCCGTTCTTGCAAGCTCCCTATGATCATTCAGCAGATCGATCAGCAGACCTCGGTCAAACTCCGTGATGCTCTCGCCCTGTGCCGGAGTAAGTGCGTGGAAAGAAAGCGTTTCTTTAAGATGAAGTGCATCCATTAGTTCTCCCAGAGTTTCGGGGAAGTAGTTTTGATTGGTATATACATATCCCGTATTGTAGCCCTGAAAACGTACGGCTACCGCACATTCTGTGGAAATATCATTGATACGATAAACAGCTGCATCTGCATAACGGATTTCATCGGCATAATCATCAAATCCTGAAACAACCGCATCATAGAGTTTTTCACCGATAGATTCATTTGCAATTTCACTGCACCTTGAACTGTAGCTATTGCCATCCGCAGTAAATTGCATAAATTGTTCAGCAATCTCTTTTTCATCCCATTGAGGCACTTCCACCGATTCCTCCGTTGTCTGCTCTGCAATGGATTCACTTGTTGGGGGAATTGTTTCTGTTATAGGTGGACTTGGTGTTGGTTCTTCGCTCATTTCCGTCTGAATTTCTGAAGGAATGATTTGCGTTTCGGTCTGCGGATCTGCGACTGCAGGATTGGTCTCCTTTGTGTTGGGCGATTCGGAATTCATCGTTTCTTTCGTCGGAGTATCTCTCTGCACAAAGGGAAGCCTGTGCTGCACAGTGTTCCAATATCCGGCACCTACAATCGTCATAGTGAATACACAGACGATGGTACTGATTCTGGCTACTTTTTTTATACGTTTATTTGCCAATCGTTTTTGTTCCACATATGCATCTCGTACCTGAAAGACTGCTTCTGCGATTTCTTTAGAGCTTTTCATAAACAAATCCCATCCTTTCCAGTTCAGCTTTCAATGCATTCTTTGCACGATAGGTCAGATCCCCGACCTGTTTTTTTGATTTCTTCATGATTCTCGCAATGGAGTCCATGTCAAATTCTTCAAAATACTTCAGATAGAGCACCTGTGCATATTCAGGCTTCAGTTTTTTCATAGCGGTATGCAGCTGGATTTTCTGCTCCTCAATCAGATACTCCCGTTCGATATCTGTCTCGTCAGAAAGCAGGAACGCTTCATCCATCGGATGATTTATATAGTGTTAACGGTGACGGAGGTAATTCAGAGCCTGATTCCGAGCAATGGAGTAAAGCCATGTTTTGAATGTGCTTTTTCCATGAAATTTTGGCTTTTTTACAGCAAGCTTCACGAACGTATCCTGCATGATTTCTTCTGCCTCGCAGATATTTTTCACAATACTGTTCAAATAGAGCGATAATCCTTGGTGATAGGTATCAATAATCATAACAAGTTCATCATCATCACCATCCAGGAAACGGCGGTAGCGATCCGCATCGTTGTCCATGAGGTTTCCTCCTTTCAATGCTTGCAAATTTGCTTTTCACTTATTAGATACAGCAAAGGCAGATTTTTCGCAGTGGATATTAAATATTTTTTCGAAAATTCAAAAATAATAGTTTACTATTTGTCAATTGCACAGTATACAGATATGCAAATCTATTTCAATTACAATTCATTCTATCATATTCAGTTCAATAAGTAAACCCATGTGGAATCTAATCATTCCACATTCCATTGTGTATTCATAAACAAATACCCCACGGAAACAATGAATTTCCGTGGGGTTCGTTTCCTATTCAGTTGGTTGGCAATTCTCCGATAAGGGTATCAGCCCTCTGCTGACTTGTATTTTCTTTAGGGGAAAGGGGAATGCGAGTGCAGCACATCTGGGGGTCGAGGGGGCGCAGCCCCTTCGTCGCGCGAAGCGCGAAATCAAATATAAATACAAAAAACAGGGACACTGCACTTTCAATGCCCATATGGCAACACCGCGCAAAGTCCGCCTTACGGCTTGGCGGCTCTGCGACAAACAGAAAGGCACTTCCGATATCAACTCAGAAGTGCCCTGAAGATTCTTGATTCGCCCTCTCAAAGTGAATCATATTTTCTGTTTGGATTATCTCGGCTCACAAATCAGCTTCATTGCGGTACGTTCTTCACCGTCAATTTCGATGCTTGCGAACGCAGGAATGCACACAAGATCAATGCCGATCGGTGCAAGATAGCCGCGCGCGATAGCGATCGACTTGATTGCCTGGTTTGCAGCACCCGCGCCGACAGCCTGAACCTCGACAACGCGCTGTTCACGGATGACGCCTGCGATTGCGCCGGCAACAGAGTTTGGAACAGAGTGAGATGATACTTTTAATACTTCCATGGGTGTAACCTCCTACAAAAATAATTGAGATGATAGCAAATTGCTTTTTGAAATGATTTTTTGGCAAGTGCAGCAACCTTGTATTCAATGGCGCTACTCATATTGCTAATTATATTATAGCGTATTTTGTCAAAATTGTCAAGAGTCAACAGATGTTTTTGTCTATTCTTTCACAAAAATTGGTTCAATTTTGGTGCATATGCCGATTTTGCTGTCAATTTCCAATACAACTGCATTTATAATACAAGGCGAATCCGCTTCGGTGAACTGCACGGGTCTGTGGAACCGTTGTTTTTCGATTGCAAGCTCCGGCAGAACGCCGAGCACCGACCTTGCACCGCCCGTCATCCCAACATCGGTGAGATAGCCGGTTTTTCCATCGAGGATCTCGGCGTCGGCAGTCTGCACATGGGTGTGCGTACCGATGACAGCGGAAACCCTGCCGGCAAGATACCAGCCCATCGCGCGCTTTTCCGAGGTCGCCTCCGCGTGAAAATCCAGCAAAATATTCGGCGTAGGGATGTACGCGAGCAGCTTGTCGATCACGGTAAACGGATTGTCGAGCGCATCCATGAACGCAGTGCCCATGAGATTGATGACGGCAAACTGATACGAGCCGCAGTCCAGCACGCAAACACCGCTGCCGGGTGCGCCATCGGGATAATTGGCAGGGCGAAGAATGCGTTCGTTCTCAAAGATTTCATCGCATCTGCGACGAAAACAGTGGTTTCCGGTCGTGATAACATCCGCGCCGGCTGAAAAGAGACGGTCAGCGGACTGCTGTGTAATGCCATTGCCCTTTGCGGAATTTTCACCGTTGACAATGAGCAGATCGGCGTTGTACTGCCGTTTGAGCTTGGGTGCAAACCGTTGAAAGCAGGCGGTACCGGCTTCTCCAACGACATCACCGAACATCAATAATTTCATCAGGCGCCTCCGAGCTCAGGAAATGACAAAGTGGTACGGCTCCGGCGGCGTGTTGTCCACCGTGGTGACGGTCTCCGTTGCGGTCGTGGTTTCCGATTGGGTGATTTCACCGGAAACAATCGGGATTTCAATGCCCTCCTGCGTGGGGAGCGTTTCCGCGCCCTCCGGCAGAGTATCGGTCGTGACGGCAGATTCTATGGCGGTGGTTTCGGTGGTCACGGTCGTGGTATTTTGTTCGCGCAGATAATCCCAGATATCGGTCTGCGAAGCATTGGATTGCTGTGCGGTTGCGCCGGTGACTGCCGGCATGGAATTCTGCTGCGTTTTGGAATCGGGCTTGGTGAAGAGGCTGAGCAGCCCGATGACCAGAATGATTCCGAGTGCGGCAATGACGACGGTATAGATTTCTTTCCGTTCCATTTGCAGATTCGAACCCTTTCACTTTTATTTTTTCGTATGGAGCTGTTCTCCGGCAAGCGGATTGCTGTCGATGGCGTCCTGCCGCTGTCTGCTGGAGAGATGCGTATAGATTTCGGTGGTGGAGATGGATTGATGTCCGAGAATCTCCTTGAGCGTGAGCATATCCGCGTTGCCATGCTGATACATGAGCGTTGCGGCGGTGTGACGGAGCTTGTGCGTGGAGAGCCCCTTGCCGCCGAGTCCTGCGGCAGTCAGATGATTTTCGACGATCTGCTGCACTCTGCGCCGACTGATGCGGCGGTGATTGCGGCTTAAAAAGAGGGCGTTTGGTTCTTCGGGAGGATTTTCGCGCGCAGCAAGATAGTTATGAAGTGCGGAGAGGCAGGCGTCGTTGAGATAGACGATGCGCTCCTTGCTGCCCTTTCCGAGGACGCGAATCTGCCGATTGAAGAAATCCACATCGCCGGCGTTCATGCTGACAAGCTCGGCAAGCCGGAAGCCGCAGTTAAGGAACATGGTGATGATGCAGTAATCGCGGAGCTGTTCGGGGGAAGCGGACGCATCCTCGACGGTGTGGAGCATCCGCTGACTTTCTTCGAGCGTGAGGAAGCGCGGGAGTGTTTTTTTGACGCTCGGCAGCTCCAAATTCTGACAGGGATCGGCTTTGAGCATCCCCTTGGTTTTCATGAGATATTTGAACAGACTGCGCACGGCGCTGAGTCTACGTGAGACCGAGCGCGGCGTATTGCCCCTGACATCGCGGAGATAGCGGATGTAATCGTAGAGCGTGGACACTGTCACGCCTTCGATTTCGGAGAATGCGAGGTCAGAAATTTCGGTTTCACCGACGTCTGAAACCGGTTTTTTTTGATTGACGCAGTGGAGCCAGCGGAGAAAGAGGCAGATGTCGTTGTAATATTCGGTGACAGTGCGCTGAGCTTTTCCGCGGATGACATCGAGATAGGTGAGATAATCATTGAGAAACAGCGGATTGTTTGCGCGGTCGATTTCCATATCTGCGCTCCTTTCCATGCAGTTACTTCTATTATACCACATTTTATCGGAAAACACAATGGGGGAGATGAAAATTTAGCAGCAAGTGAATCCCATACATTAGAAAATGAAATGCTTGACCGCGGGCGTACTGAAGAATTTTTTTTCAGAATATTTGATTTCGCGCTTTGCGCGACGAGGGGGCGAGCCCCCTCGACCCCCAAAATTTAAGATTCCGGGTTGCGATTCGCGCAACAAAAGCACGGATACGCAATTACGCCCCCAGACAGCATTTTTGTAAATGCAGCCCCAAAATAAAAGTTTTGATCAAGTTTTTTAAAAACTTGCTAGGTCGAGGGGCAAAGCCCCCGGCGCACTCCGCAGAGTGCGAAATACTTTTAGCCTTGATAAGAGTTCGCGGGCTTGGGTGCCTACGATAGAGGCACCCATTCTGAATCGCATCGCGGCAGCGATGCTACTTTATAATAAAGGCAACACCGCGCAAAGTCCGCCTTACGGCTTGGCGGTGCAGATACGCAGTCAGATTT
>JAZNTW010000104.1:0-11197 GCA_045591925.1 Oscillospiraceae bacterium | reverse complement strand
ACAGCTTGCGCTGATGGCATACACAGATGGGCTTGCAGGCGGTTCGAGTACGCTAACGCCTGAACAAATCAAGGCGGCAGATGTCAACGACGACGGCATTGTTGACGTTGCGGATGCACAGTTCATTCTGCTTTACTACGTAGAAACCGTGCTATCCGGCAATGACGTTACATGGGATGACATCATCGGAAAAGAGCAATAATATCCAATCAATACAAAACAGACCTCCGAGGACAAGCCTTGGAGGTCTGTTGCTTTGTTATTCGCGCGTCACTGCTCATGCGATGCGGCTTGACTGCGCTCAGCACAGATTCCGCATTTGACAATCGCATTCGTCGGGCAAGCAGCCTTGCATCTGCCGCAATGGATACATTCTGCGTTCATCAGCTCTTTGCGGACATCAAGCGCCATCGGGCATACCGCGTCGCATTTTCCGCAGCCGATGCACTGCTCTGTCCGCAGCTCCATCCGATGCAGCGCAAACCGATGAAACAGCGCATAAAACGCACCAAGCGGACACAGATACCGGCAGAAAAACCGGCTGACAAACACCGAACCAATCAGCACGGCAAGCAACACGCCGCATTTCCATGAAAACAAAAAGCCCATCGCCTGCCGCAGATTTTCATTCGCAAGCAGAAGCGGTACGCCGCCCTCAAGCGTTCCGGCAGGACAGATGTATTTACAGAAGCCCGGCTCGCCGTTTCCGAACGCATTGGATGTCAGCGCCGGTATCAGCAGCACAAATATCACCAGAATCACGTATTTCAGCCAACGCAGCGGCTTGTCGATTTTCCGCGGTATCTGCGGCTTTTTCAGCGGTATGCGGTACAGCAAATCCTGTATCAGCCCGAACGGACAGAGAAATCCGCAGAGCAATCTGCCGAATATGATACCAAACAGCATCAGCGTACCGAGTACAAAAAACGAAAATCGGTGTCTACTCCCGACAACCGCCTGCATAGCGCCAATCGGACAAGAGCCAAGCGCACCGGGACAGGCATAGCAATTCAGCACCGGAACGCAGAGCAGCTTGGTCTTACCGGTAAAAATTTTGCCTTTGAGAAAGCCGGCAGCATAACCATTGAAAAATGCCACCGCAAGCAGCTGAATCGTCAGTCTGAACCGCGAATGACGGCGCAAATTGTTCCGATCCGGTGTGGTATGCTCCGATGGCTGCTTCTCATCCGAGGCGTTTTCTAAATGCCGATACATTCGAGACATATTTTCACCGCCTTTTGCAGAATCACAGCGCATTCGCCGCGCAAAATGCCGATGCCGATACAGATCGCGCCAACACCCAGCAAGCTGATTTGCAGCAGTCGTCTTTTTTTCATTTTCATATGCGCACCATTCCAGAAATTCTTATCGACCCTCGGCAATTCTCTCCGCAAGATCGTTCAAATATACCCAGCGATCCATCTTTTCGGAGATTTGCTGCTCCAGCTGCTCCTTTTGCGCAGTCAGCTCTTGCAGCTTCTGATAATCCATTGCGTATTCGGCAATCGCCTGTTCCACCTCGGCAAGCTGCTGCTCCAATGCCGCAATATCATCGTCAATCGTATCGTATTCACGCTGTTCCTTGTAGGAAAATTTCAATTTATGGGTTCCACCAAATGTGCGTTCCGTTTTTTCGGATTTTTTCTTTTGTGTATTTGCAATCTCCGGCGCGACTGCTTTTTCGGCATAATCGGAATAATTTCCCGTATATCGCTGACAGATACCATCTTGGAATGCAAATATTTCCGTTGCAATTTTATCCAAAAAATAACGATCATGCGAAACAGCAAGCACGGCCCCGTTGAATTGCAGCAAATAATCTTCGAGGATGGTCAAGGTCGTGATATCAAGATCATTGGTCGGCTCATCCAGCAGCAAAATATTCGGTGCTTCCATCAGAATTTTAAGCAGATACAGGCGTTTTCGTTCACCGCCTGAGAGTTTTTCAATCCGACTCCATTGCAGCTCCGGTGTAAACAAAAAGCGTTCGAGCATCTGCGCCGCTGTAATCGTGCCATCCGGCGTCCGAACAATATCTGCCGTATCGCGAATATAGTCAATGACACGCTGCTGCGGATCCATATCGCCGCAATTCTGCGTAAGATAGCCGATTTTGACGGTATCGCCGCAAACAATCGTACCGCTGTCCGGTGCCTCTACGCCTGCAATCATGCGCAAAAACGTGCTTTTTCCGGCACCGTTCGGTCCAACAATGCCGATACGCGCGTCTCTTGCGATGATACATGAGAAATCTGTCAGCAACGGCTTCCCATCAATCGACTTGCACAGCTCTGTGATTTCGATGGTTTTTCTGCCGAGTCTGCTTGATACGGATTGCATCTGCATTTCGGGTGCGTCCACCGGGATTTCACGGTCACGGAGCGCCTCAAAGCGTTCAATTCTGTCTTTGGATTTTGTACCGCGCGCACGTGCGCCCCTGCGAATCCATGCAAGTTCGCGGCGATACAGTGTGCGGTTTTTACGCTCTGCCGCTTCCGCATCAGCTTCTCGCTGCGCTTTCTGCACCAGATATTCACTGTAATTGCCCTCGCAAAGCGTCAGTTTTCCGCGATCAATCTCCGCAATCGTCCGACAAATCTGATCCAGAAAATAACGGTCATGCGTCACCATGACAATCGCGCCGCGATATTTGCGGAGCATCGTCTCCAAAAGCTGAACGGTTTCGCTGTCGATATGGTTTGTCGGCTCGTCAAGCAGCAGCACATCACTCGGCTGAATCAATGCGGCGGCAATGCCGGCTCTGCGCCGTTCGCCGCCGGAGAGCGTTGCGATCGGGCGATCGTAATCCGGCAAGTGCATCTGCTCCAGAATGGATTTCGCTTCATATTCCTTTGATGATTTCAGATCGGCAGGCAGGTGCATGAGAACCTGCTCCAGTACACTCCCCGTCTCCCCGAATGTCGGAATCTGCGGCAAGTACGAAAGCCGGATGCCGTTTGTCCGGATGACCTCGCCGGAATCCGCTTCCTCAGCGTTTGCAAGAATACGCAGCAGCGTGGATTTTCCGGTTCCATTGATGCCGACAATTCCGACCTTATCCCCCTCGTGCAGAAAAAAGGATACATTGTCGAGCACCTTGCGTTCCATATAGGTTTTCGATATATTTTGTGCGGATAACAATATCACGTTTCGATTCTCCTTGTCATAAAAGCTGCGAATGGTCGTCCACAGCTTGTGATGATCGTTCGATTTTGCATATATCAGATATAATGATACCGCAGTGCGCAAATCGACTCAATAAAGCAAAATATTACAAATTATATCATATTAAAATACACAAGCAGCAATACGATAATCGCAATCACGCAAATTTCATGCGTTCGGCAACGGCAAGCTGGTCACAGCGTTCGTTCTCCGGGTGACCGGCATGGCCTTTGACCCAGCAGAACGTCACCTGATGCTTTTGCAGCAGCGGCAGCAGCCGTTCCCAGAGATCCACATTCAGCGCAGGCTTCTTGTCCGATTTGATCCAGCCCTTTTTTTTCCAGCCGTATACCCAACCTTTCGTCACGCTGTCTACGACATAGCGGCTGTCGGTTGTCAGCGTGACGGCGCAGGGTCGATTCAATGCCTCCAAGCCGGAAATCACACCCATCAGCTCCATACGATTATTCGTCGTATGCGCTTCGCCGCCGGACAGTTCTTTTTCAAATACCTTTCCGGTACCGTCCGTAAACCGCAGAACCGTTCCCCAGCCGCCCGGTCCCGGATTGCCGCTGCAGGCGCCGTCCGAGTACATCATCACCTGCGTCAGTCCGTTTTCCAATATCATGAATCGTGTTCGCTCCTCTCCATTTTTCCATGGTGCCATTGTGCCGCACAGTTTCCCGATACAACATCCCTCTCAGCGCTATATCATTATCCCTGATTTTACCGGAAATTGCAAGTCTATTCCAGAGATTTGTGAAAAATGCCAAAAATCGAGCGTTTTTTAAAAAACTTCTCAAATGGACTGGATTTTTATGGCATTGTATGTTATAATAATGCTATCTCCGGTATAAGGGCTATCTGCGCGCGCAGATATTTCTCTGAGCCGGTATACAAAGAATGGAGGTTTTTCCAATGGGCAAAAAATATTGTTACCTCTTCTCTGAGGGTAACGCAAGTATGCGCGAGCTCCTCGGCGGTAAGGGCGCGAACCTCGCTGAGATGACCAACATCGGTCTTCCGGTTCCGCAGGGCTTTACCATTTCTACCGAGGCTTGCACACAGTACTACGAGGATCAGCGTCAGATCAATCCTAGCATCGTCGCTGAAATCGAAGAGTACATCGTGAAGATGGAAGGCATCACCGGTAAGAAATTCGGTGACAAAGAGAATCCGCTGCTCGTTTCTGTCCGTTCGGGCGCAAGAGCGTCTATGCCGGGTATGATGGATACCATCCTCAACCTCGGTTTGAACGAAGAAGTTGTTAAGACAATGGCTGAGAAATCCGGCAACGAGCGCTGGGCATATGACTGCTACAGAAGATTTATCCAGATGTACTCCGACGTCGTTATGGAAGTCGGCAAGAAGTACTTTGAGGAGCTCATCGACAAGATGAAGGCAGAGCGCGGCGTCACACTCGACGTTGAGCTGACCGCTGCTGACCTCAAGGAGCTTGCAGAGCAGTTCAAGGCTGAATACAAGGCAAAGATCGGCGAGGACTTCCCTTCCGATCCGAAAGAGCAGCTCATGGGCGCAATCAAGGCTGTTTTCCGTTCTTGGGACAACCCGCGTGCAAACGTCTACCGTCGTGACAACGATATCCCGTATTCCTGGGGTACCGCTGTAAACGTTCAGATGATGGCATTCGGTAACATGGGCGACGATTGCGGTACCGGTGTTGCATTTACCCGTGACCCTGCAACCGGCGAAAAGAAGCTCATGGGCGAGTTCCTCAAGAACGCGCAGGGTGAGGACGTTGTTGCTGGCGTTCGTACTCCGATGCCGATCGCTCAGATGGAGCAGGAGTTCCCGGATGCATACGCAGAGTTCATCAAGGTCTGCAAGATCCTCGAGGATCACTATCACGATATGCAGGATATGGAGTTCACTGTTGAGAACAAGAAGCTCTATATGCTCCAGTGCCGTAACGGTAAGAGAACTGCTCCGGCAGCACTCAAGATCGCTTGCGACCTCGTTGATGAGGGCATGAAGACAGAGCAGGAAGCTGTTCTGATGATCGATCCGCGTAACCTCGACACCCTGCTGCACCCGCAGTTCGATGCAAAGGCTCTGAAGGCTGCTACTCCGCTCGGCAAGGGTCTCGGCGCATCTCCTGGTGCTGCTTGCGGTAAGGTTGTCTTTACTGCTGACGACGCAGAGGCATGGAATGCTCGCGGCGAAAAGGTTGTTCTCGTTCGTCTGGAGACCTCTCCTGAGGATATCACCGGTATGAAGGCTTCTCAGGGTATCCTGACTGTCCGTGGCGGTATGACCTCTCACGCAGCTGTTGTTGCACGTGGTATGGGTACTTGCTGCGTTTCCGGTTGCTCCGAGATCAACATGGACGAGGCAAACAAGAAGTTCACACTCGGCGGCGAAACCTTCAATGAGGGCGATGCAATCTCTATTGACGGTACCACCGGTAACATCTATAAGGGTATCATCCCGACTGTTGACGCTCAGATCGCTGGCGAGTTCGGCAGAGTTATGGGCTGGGCAGACAAGTATCGCAAGCTGAAGGTTCGCACCAATGCGGATACTCCGGCAGATGCGAAGAAGGCAAGAGAGCTTGGCGCAGAGGGTATCGGTCTCTGCCGTACTGAGCATATGTTCTTCGAGCCGTCCAGAATCGCTGCATTCCGTGAGATGATTTGCTCTGATAACGTCGAGCAGCGTGAAGCAGCTCTCGCAAAGATCGAGCCGATGCAGCAGGCAGACTTCGAGGCTCTCTATGAGGCTCTCGAGGGCAACCCTGTTACCATTCGTTTCCTGGATCCGCCGCTTCACGAGTTCGTTCCGACCGAAGAGGCTGATATCAAGGCACTGGCTGACGCTCAGGGCAAGACCGTTGAGGATATCAAGGCAATCATCGCTTCCCTCCACGAGTTCAACCCGATGATGGGTCACCGTGGCTGCCGTCTGGCTGTCACCTATCCGGAAATCGCTGCAATGCAGACCAAGGCGATCATCAAGGCTGCTATCAATGTTCAGAAGGCACACGCTGACTGGAATGTGAAGCCGGAAATCATGATTCCGCTGGTTGGCGAGGTCAAGGAGCTGAAGTACGTTAAGGACGTTGTCAACAAGACCGCTGACGAGGTTATCGCAGCAGCAGGCGCAACTCTGGAGTACGAGATCGGTACCATGATCGAGATTCCGCGTGCAGCTCTCACCGCTGACGATATCGCGAAGGAAGCTGACTTCTTCTGCTTCGGTACCAATGACCTCACGCAGATGACCTTCGGCTTCTCCCGTGACGACGCCGGTAAGTTCTTGGGCGCCTACTACGACACCAAGATCTATGAGAACGATCCCTTCGCCAAGCTGGATCAGACCGGTGTTGGTATGCTGATGGAGATGGCCGTTACCAAGGGTAAGGCCGCTCGTCCCTCCATCCACTGCGGTATCTGCGGTGAGCACGGCGGCGACCCCGTTTCCGTCGAGTTCTGCCACAAGATCGGCCTGGACTATGTGTCCTGCTCTCCCTTCCGCGTGCCGATCGCCCGTCTGGCCGCCGCTCAGGCTGCTATTAAGGGCAGCAAGTAATTGCTGACTTTATAAAGCAAAACTATCCGCCCGAAGCAATTCGGGCGGATTTTTCTTTGCAAAGTCCTTTTAATAGGACACAAGATGTGTTATACTGCAAATAAGAGGTGAGCAAAATGAGTTACCATTCATTTGGCAAAGTTTTATTTACAACTATTACATCAAACAATCCTGAATATAGCTGGAATTATTCTTGCGATGATTTTGAGCAAGCATTAAGTGTTCTATTAACCGACAAGACGCTTAAAAAAGTATTTGTTGGTTTAGATGGATACTTGGAAGGTGCGAAACGCGAAGAGAACTATTACGATTTCTCTTATATGGGCGGTACGGTCTTAATGGTTTTCAGCGAGAATGTTGCTCTTGAACTAGATGTTCGTGCAGAGGGAATGATAGCACATCGTTTTCACAAGGTTTCTGACTTGACCTTTCGCACAACGAAGGACTATCCTCCCAACGATATGGTCTTATCCGAAGCGTACTATTTTGATATTAAGGATGAATTTGCTTTATCTTTTGAAGACACTCGTATTACAATGGTTAAAGTTGATGGAACAAACACCTATGCTTTTTCAGCAAAAGGCTTCGATGAAGAAAAGGCAGCATTAGCAATGTATCAAAATAAACTTCCAGCAAATGTGCATTTTATTTTGGATAACAATGTGAAAATCTCTTTATTTGGAGATGCTATCGAGTATTTCAATCTTTATTTGGAACAAGTGTAATTTCCCCCTTTTGTGCATAGCACCACAGGCTGCAATCAAGGGCAGCAAGTAATTGCTGACTTTATAAAACAAAACTATCCGCCCGAAGCAATTCGGGCGGATTTTTATATCTGTTGCAAATAGATTTCGGAAATGGTATAATACATAAAAATGCGATACCAAATAAATGTTGACGGAGAAACACCATGACGAAGAACTTATTTTTTGGGGCAATAACCAAATTTTTATTAGGTGTTGCTTTGGTTGGATTATTGATATTCTTACCTGCTGGTACTTTTTCCTATTTTAACGGCTGGTTATTGATGGGGATTTTATTCGTGCCAATGTTCTTTGCAGGAATTGTAATGATGTTCAAAAATCCTGACTTATTAAGAAGCAGACTGGATGCAAAAGAAAAATCCCGCGAACAAAGTCTTGTCGTAAAACTCAGCGGTCTTATGTTTTTGGCGGGATTTGTCCTTGCGGGGCTTGGTGTCCGTTTTCATTGGTATGTCTTGCCGACGGGTGCTGTAATCGGTGCGGCGGTGGTGTTTCTTATTGCATATATTCTTTACGCAGAGGTACTGAGAGAGAACACCTATCTGAGCCGCACCATTGAAGTGCAAGAAAACCAAAAAGTAATTGATACGGGATTGTATGGCATTGTCAGGCACCCGATGTATAGTGTGACTTTGCTCTTGTTTTTATCAATGCCCATTGTGTTAGGTTCGGTATACTCGTTTTTGATTTTTCTCGCATATCCGTTTATTATAGCAAAACGGATTAAGCACGAAGAAAAATTCCTTGAAGAAAAACTGGATGGGTATCGCGCGTATAAGGAAAAAGTCAAATACCGATTAATACCATTTGTTTGGTAATATCTTCCCTCTTTTCCTCTCTGCTGCACAAGACTCATCCCACCTATCTAACTCCCCACCGAGCCATCGGTGGGGAGTTTTCTGCTGCGTCGTCTGTGCCGGAAAAGTTTTTAACTCAAACAGCACAACCCTACCGTCAAGACCGAGATTATGGGAGATATTCCCACCCTTATGACCATAGCATACATTTTGGCGGTGCTGCCGTCCACCATCTTTGCTCCTTTGTTCACCTCCATTCCCTCCTTTGCCACCGCCTCTGCGCTGATTATGGTGGGTTTTTCGCTTGGACGGTTAAATTTTTCACAAAAACTTGCAAAATGTCGCAAAACAACATTGATTTTATTGAGATAAACTGTTATAATGTAGGATAGTGTAATATGGGGAGGATTTGGAATTCCTCTATTTCACCCCTCTCCAACACAAGGAGTTCGATACTATGTCATTGTTTAACGGCGTGATCTCGATTAGCCATATCTACACCCTGCTGTTCGTGGTGTTCGGTGTGCTGCTGGGCGGCTATCTGCTGGGACGCATCACCATCAAGGGCATCTCCTTAGGCGATGCCGGCGTGTTCCTGATCGCCCTGCTGGTGGGTGCTCTGTGCTTTGGTATGACGGATGACGGTCTCATTTTTTTCGCCTCTGCCAAGCCTTATGATTTTTCTGCCGGCTTGTCCATGATCGAGGCGCTGGGACTGATTTTGTTCGTCACCTCGGTGGGCTACATCGCCGGCCCCAAGTTCTTCGGCAACTTTAAAAAGAACTTTAAGTCCTACGTTCTGCTGGGCGTCATCATCATCCTGGCCGGTGGTCTGGCGGCGGTGGGTTGCATCTATGCCGGTGAGATCTTCGGCTACGGTGCCACCATTCAGGAGCAGGACGGCTTTGTGGCTATGATCGTGGGCCTTTTGTCCGGCTCTCTGACCTCCACCCCCGCCTTCTCCGCGGCAAAGGCCACGGTAGACCCCACCTATGAAGGGTTGGTTTCCGTGGGTCACGGCATCGCCTATATCTTCGGCGTGGTGGGCGTGGTGCTGTTTGTGCAGCTCATCCCCAAGCTGACCAAGGCGAACATGGAAGAGGAGCGCACCAAGCTGGTGATCTCCTCCGATCAAGAAGAGAAAAAGAGCCATAAAAAGCTCTTTGCTATCGACCATCTGGGCATTGCCGGCTTCGCATTGGCTGCCATTTTGGGCGTGTTTATCGGCAATGTCAAAATCCCCCTGACCTCTGCCGGTCTGTCCGGAACCTGCTTCTCCCTCACCGCCACCGGCGGCTGTCTGCTGATGAGCCTGCTTTTGGGTCACTTCGGCAAGATCGGCCCCGTAAGCATTATGCCGACACAAAACACCCTCAAGCTATTCCGGGAGTTGGGCTTGGTGCTATTCCTGGTGGGCGCCGGCATCCCCGGCGGCGCCGAGTTCGTGGCCAATTTTGACCCCATGTACTTCGTCTATGGCATCGTGATGACCATCGTTCCCCTGATCATCGGCTACCTGTTCGCCAAGTACGTGCTGAAGCTCAGCCTGCTGAACAATCTGGGCTCCATCACCGGCGGCATGACCAGCACCCCCGCTTTGGGCACCCTGATCGGTGTCGCCGGCACAGAGGACGTGGCTGCCGCCTACGCCGCCACCTATCCCGTTGCGCTGATTGCTGTGGTATTCGTATCCCAGTTTATCATAATCTTGTTTTAACAAATCATTTTTATAAAGGAGAAAAGAACTATGATCGATCTGAAGAAGTATGGCATCACCGGTGTCACCGAGATTGTCTACAACCCCTCTTACGAGGAACTGTTTGAGGCGGAGATGGATCCCTCTTTGGAGGGCTTCGAAAAGGGTCAGCTCACCGAGCTGGGCGCCGTCAACGTGATGACCGGCATCTACACCGGCCGTTCCCCCAAGGATAAGTTTATCGTCATGGACGACACCTCCAAGGACACCGTGTGGTGGACCTCCGACGAATACGCCAATGACAACAAGCCTGCCTCTCAGGAGGCCTGGGACGAGTGCAAGCGTCTGGCTGTGGAGCAGCTCTCCAACAAGAAGCTGTACGTCATGGACGTGTTCTGCGGCACCAACAAGGACAGCCGCATGGCCATCCGCTTCATCATGGAGGTGGCTTGGCAGGCCCACTTCGTCAAGAATATGTTCATCGCCCCCACCGCTGAGGAGCTGGAGAATTTCGAGCCCGATTTCGTGTCCTACAACGCCGCCAAGGCGAAGGTGACCAACTATAAGGAGCTGGGTCTGAACTCCGAGACCGCCGCCATCTTCAACCTGACCTCCAAGGAGCAGGTCATCCTGAACACCTGGTACGGCGGCGAGATGAAGAAGGGTATGTTCTCCATGATGAACTACTACCTGCCCCTCAACGGCATGGCCTCCATGCACTGCTCCGCCAACACCGATATGAACGGCGAGAACACCGCCCTGTTCTTCGGTCTGTCCGGCACCGGCAAGACCACCCTGTCCACCGATCCCAAGCGTCTGCTCATCGGCGATGACGAGCACGGCTGGGACGACAACGGCGTTTTCAATTTCGAAGGCGGCTGCTACGCCAAGGTCATCAATCTGGATAAGGACTCCGAGCCCGATATCTACAATGCCATCAAGCGCAACGCTCTGCTGGAGAACGTTACCGTTGATGCAAACGGCGTGTGCGACTTCGCTGACGGCTCCGTCACCGAGAACACCCGTGTTTCCTACCCCATTAACCACATTGAGAACATCGTGCGTCCTGTTTCCGCAGGCCCCGATGCCAAGAATGTTATCTTCCTGTCCGCTGATGCTTTCGGCGTTCTGCCTCCCGTGTCCATCCTGACCCCCGAGCAGACCCAGTACTACTTCCTGTCCGGTTTCACCTCCAAGCTGGCCGGCACCGAGCGTGGCATCACCGA
>JAZNTW010000103.1:0-30360 GCA_045591925.1 Oscillospiraceae bacterium | reverse complement strand
CCTAATGCAGTTCTGGCAGATTATCTGGCGGTGATGTGGTGAGCCGCAGAAATGAGCCAAATCCTCGTCGCTCCGCTCCTCACATTTGGCTCATTTCGTTTATTCTACTTTTACATCTATTTTTTTGAGGTTGAGTGTAACATATCATTGACAACTCTACAGAAATTTCATCCGCATATTCTATTTTAACTCCCATGATACAAAGTTAAAAAAAAATCGGATTTCACTTCGCCCATTGCATTTTCCAAAAGATTATGCTATAGCGGGCAGTGCCCGCCTCCATTTTATCTCCCATGAAACAAAGTTAAAAAAATCAGATTTCACTTCGCCCATTGCATTTTCCCAAAGATTATGCTATAGCGGGCAGTGCCCGCCTCCATTTTAACTCCCATGAAACAAAGTTAAAAAAATCGGATTTCACTTCGCCCATTGCATTTTCCAAAATATTATGCTATAATAGGAATATGCAGGGCATCTGCATGATATTGAACGGAATACGAAAGGATACTATATATAATGAATAAAGCTGTAATTCTTGCAGGCGGACAGGGCAAACGCATGAAAGCACCGATCCCGAAGCCGATGTTTCGGGTTCTGGGCGAACCGATGCTGGAATGGGTACTCGGCGCGTGCGAGCTGGCAGGACTTGAAAAAATCTGTGTTGTAACGGGCTATGAGTCGGAGCAAATCAAAGCATATCTCGGTGACCGCTGTGAGACTGCCTATCAGGCAGAGCGCCTCGGTACCGGTCATGCGGTCATGCAGACCAAAGCGTTTCTGGAAGCGGATACGGACGGCAATACGCTGGTGCTTTGCGGCGACGCGCCGTTCATCGACAGCGAAACCATTCAAAGCTCTCTGGAACGCCATATCGCAGAGCATAACGCCGTCACGGTCATTACGGCAAATGTTGCAGACCCGACGGGCTACGGCAGAATCCTCCGGACGGATTCCGGTATCGCCGGCATTGTCGAGCATAAGGACGCAACCGACGACCAAAAGCTGATTACCGAAATCAACTCCGGCTGCTACTGGTTCCGCACACTCGACCTGATTGACCTGCTCGGAAAAATCGGCAACGACAATGCACAGCAGGAATATTATCTCACAGATACCATTGCAATCGCACTCAATACCGGTCTCCGCGCAGGCGCATTCTGTTCAAAGAATCCGGATGTGGTTCTGGGCGCGAACGACCGCAAGGGTCTGCTTGCACTCAATACCGCGGCACGCACAGCGGTTCTGAATCAGCACATGGCAAACGGTGTCGGCTTCTCCTGCACCGATGGCATCATCATCGAACGAAACGTGAAAATCGGCGCAGGTACGGAGATTTTGCCCGGCACAATTCTGCGCGGCAATACGGTCATCGGTGAAAACTGCGTCATCGGACCGAACTGCGTCATTGAGGATTGTGAAGTCGGAAACGCAGTCACGCTCAACACCATGCAGGCATATCATTCAAAGATTGACGACGGCGCAGAGATCGGGCCGTTCGTGCTGCTCAGGGAAAATCTGACCATCTGATTTTCGTCCGGATGCAAGGTCTTTTTCGCATGAACGAAACCGGTTTTCTGAAACATATGACAGATAAAGGAGCGCGTCATGGAAGCTACAAACCGGATTTGCCCATATTGCAGACGGAACATTGCCGACAATATGCAGCTTTGCTCCGATTGTGCCGAAATCTTTGCAGAAAAGCGAGCGGAGTATTCCGAGGAGCTGATTGCGAAGGCACTCCTTGCGCTGCATGACAAGGAAGCGGCTGATGCCCGCAGGCGCGATGCAAAAAACAAGGAGCTTGCACGGCATATCGTGATCGCATTGCTGATCGCATGGGTTCCGCTGATGCTGCTTGGCGCGCTGCTCTCAAAGGTTCTGCCGCATATCATCGTCAAAAAAGCACCGCTGGAGGCAGCGGCATGGCAAACCGATATTGAGATTGAAAAATGCCAAATCGTGCGGGAAAGCGGCTGGACGCTCCCGGAGAACGCACGCCTGATTCGAACCGAAACGGAAAACAATTCGGCTTCCGAGCATTACGGACAAACAAAATACTACTATAAATATGAAACATGGGTTCCGAGCCGCATAGTCAGCCAAACCGGAAAAGGCAGTACGCCGCCGACATACGGTGAACCGACGCTTGCAGAAAACGAGCGCGAGGGCAGCCGCAGCGTCGAATATTTCGTCACATTTGAGCATAAAGACAAGCGCAGGAAAATCCCATGTACCGAAGCGGAATATTATGAATTTGTCAAAACGGGCGTTGTACGGTTTCATTTTGTGCCGGAGCATACGCCGTCCCCCTATCTATTTGAAATAGAAGAATAATGAATATCCCTGCGGCGCATTTCGATGCAAATCCGCAGGGATATTTTTATCCTATCAACAAAATATAAATTGCAGAACAAAATCCACACAAATATTTTTTTGCAGAATGTATAAACGCAAAAAGAGGAAGCATAATAGCCCTGAAAGCCGATCGGGTGACGAGGCTTCAACCAATGAAAGAAAGGCGATATCTATGAAACAGAAAACACAAGCCGGCGTGACCGGCAAAGGCTTTTATGCCGCACTGGCGCTCAGTACAGCAATGGTCGGCGCAGCCTGCTGGTATGCCTATTCGGAAGCGGGAAAGCTGACGCCGCCCGCTGAACCGACGCATGAGTATTCATCCGCACAATCAGAGCAACCGACCGTCACAACTGCACCGCAGGTCACAACAAGCGCACAAGCAAAATCCACCGCCCCGTCGCGCACGCAATCCACCACAGTGCCGACCGCCGAAGCAGCAGAAGCCGCCGCCATTCTGCACCGTGCAACCGAAGCGCAGACAGAACCCCCTGCTCCGGCAGAAACCGAGCCGCCTGTTGAGCAGCCGATGCCGCCGGTTTCGGGCAGTCTGTTACAGGCATTCAGCCGGGGCGAGCTGGTCAAATCCCCGACAACGGGCATCTGGTCTACGCACAACGGCGCAGACTATGCCGTTCCCTATGGCACGGAGGTCTGCTGCACCGAGGACGGCACCGTTACGGGCATTGTGCAGGACGCACTGCTCGGCATCTGCGTCACGCTGCTCCATGAGGATGGCACGGTCACACGCTACTGCGGTCTGAACGAGGGTCTGAACGTCCAGTCCGGTGATGTCATCGCACGCGGAACCGTACTCGGCGCAGTCGGAGACACCAACGAATCCGAGGGCAAGCTGGATTCTCATCTGCATTTTGAAGTGCAGCGAAACGGAAAATATATAGACCCCGAACACTATCTGGCAGGCACCGCAGAGACAGCCACGCCGAATCCGGAAGCATAATGAAAACCGCCGTTCCAAGGAAACCGGAACGGCGGTTTTTTGCATGATTAAGAAGCAGTCGTGTAGCTCTTGTGGACGAACTGTGTTTCATCCAGATTGAATACCACGCGGTCAGTGCTGTAATACTTATAGGGAACGTATACGAGCTGCATTTCCTTCCACGAGGTCGGCGCATAGATATACACATAGCCCTCAGCGGTTGCACCCGGCTCGATTGCCTGATTGAAGTTGACGAGCGTGCTGTTGATGCTGGTGTAATACTTTCTGCCCGGAACCGCCGCCTGAATATCGCGCACGGAATTGACATCCTCCGTGCCGTCAATATTGGTCGAGAAATGGGTCAGCGTGGAGCAGTCAACCTTTTCCGCAGTTTTATTGTGAATGGTCATTTCAGCGAGCAGAACGCGGTATTCGAGCTTATTGACATTGTCAATCTCGATGACATTGTTGAGCGTAATGTCCAGCTTATCCGCATAATTGATGGTTTCACCGATACTGCCGGCATAATCGGTACCCGGTGTATTTTCATCGACACGGCTCTCCGGAACCTCCGGCGTATAGATGCTACCGCCCTGGTCGGCAGTGCTGCTGTTTTCTCCACAGCCAACGCACAGCATCGAAGCGCTGCACAGTGCAGCCGCAAGCAGCAAAATTGCGGCAGAACGGAGTTTTTTCATCATATTTGGATCCTCCCAAGCTACATTTTTCGGATTCGGCATCCATTCGGGGGATGCGTTCTGCCTTATTATAGCATATTATCCGTAAAATTGCAATAGGAGCAGTGAAATAAATGTCTTGTTTCACTTTTATAGCATATAGGCAACACCCAAGCGGCAGCAGCTTTGTTATTCGGGATTACAAAACGGGTCGAAGTAGAAGGTATCCTCTGTCCGAATCCCGTTCCGATCGCCGGAAACGCGGATTTTACTGACGCGCAGCCGTTGATCGCCTACCTGCACAAGGTCCTCGATGTCCTCACCGCAGTAGCCGGTATAGGAAACCGCGCAGCTTTTGAGCCGTCTGTTGCTCAGGTCAATCCGCCAGCGCAGTGCGTCATCGGGATTATGAACATATTGCTGATCCATCCGGATTTGCCGGACGCGGACAAGATTTCTGCTGACCGCTTCGGGATTGCTTCGGGTAAAGCTGCCGTAATCGCCGGCTGCATTTGCCATATCAATCCGGCTGAGCATCTCACGGCATTCACCGCCGACTGTTTCCGTGCAGATTGCGTTGTTCGGCAGCAAAATGGCGTCTGTACGGGTTTGCGGCATCATGCAGAGCAGATTCGGAACGCGGATATAGGGGTAACCGCCATTCAGCTTATAGTTATAAGCCATGATGGAATCCCACATCGCCGTATTTTCCCGCACATAGATATAGGTAATTTCCGGCATGGTCGTATCATAGGTAATATGCGGCAGCGCGTAGATTTCCATGAGCGATTGCAGCGTGACGGAATAATGCAGTCCCGGAACGAGCTGATTGCGCGTCAGGGCAGCAGAAAAGCTGCGGCTGTTGATTTTCAGCACATACCGATTCGAGGCTCTGATACATTCCGATTGCTCGACGCTCCCGTGATAAAGGAGCTGTCCATCCAGTGAAAAGGCAGCCTCAGACGGTACTTGCGACGCATCCTCCACCAGAAATTGCGCATGGAGCGTTGCAAACGCCTGATAGCGTTCGCGCAGCAATACAAAGCGCAGACAGCGTGTCGCCTCATAGGTCGTGCCGTCCGGACAGCGAAATATACAGCTGACATTCATGCGTCGATCCCCCCGATTAAAGATACCGTGAGCATTGCAGTTCTGCCATGCGCCTTGACATGGCAATCGGCATTCGTAATCTGCAAGCCAAGAAACTGAATGCCGGCAAACTCCGTATCAAACAAACGATGGTTCCGCATCGGCGCCTGCAATGCCGCAAGATATATTCCGCATTCCGACTGCAAAACCGTACCGGATACCGTGAGGATACAGGGTGTCGGCGGCAGAAACCGAAGCTGCGTGCTTCCATCACAGAGGACATCGCGCAGAACCGGCGTTTCCGTCTGAATCCGATAGTCTGTCACAGGAACAGAGAGTCCGCCGAGCTGTAAAATCAGCGTTTCCCGTTTGGCATCGAGCGTCATTGCAGCACCTCCCTGTTGAAGTCACATCCGGTTCCGCAGATATCGAGCAGGGTTTCGCGCACCAGACGGTCAATCTGCCGGACATAGTGCAGCTCACCGAAGCGCATTCTCCGTAGGTCAAGCTGATTCTGCTGCGCCGTTTGCAGGATACAGACATCAACCTGCTCCGCATAATCGGTAAACGCCGCATCCGTCCTGCAATGCAGCCGCAGGCGAAGCGTCAGCGAAAGGGGCATCACATCCCCGAATGCCGATTGCAGCGGCGCATCAAAATCCATAGCAGTACAGGCGACCGTCACAAAAAACGGTGCTGTCGGCAGCGGCTTCAGAATCTGCGGATATTCCGGATAGGCTGGGATACCGGCAGCATTGAGCGCAGTGAGAAACAAGTCGGTCAAGGCTGTGGTCATACGCATCCCTCCGTCCGCAGAAAAATCACAGCATCATCGCGCAGCAGCGGCGCACAATGGGAACGATAGACCCGAACAAGCTCCTCCGCAAGAACACAGCCGCCGTGGTCGGCAGAACCGCCTGCGGTCGTACCGGCATACGAGGGCGAAGCCTGTCCTGCGGCAACGACGCGCCGATACTGCAAAAACGTCCGTGCTGCGGCATAAAAGCAAAGGCGGATGTCATCCGGGTCGGCATCCGGGCGCAGTTCTGTATACACAGCGCTCATCTCCGCCTCTGCCAGATCGCGCCACATCTCACCATCGGTGAGCGTGGCAAATGTCTGAAACAGCTGCATGACCTTTGCATCACTCATCCGGCATCCTCCGTTCTGCGCCATGTGCAAATGAAAATGCCTGTACCGATGACGCTCTGCCGCCGCGGTCGTCCATGACAAGCTGCGGCTTTACGGAAACAGGCGGCGCACTCTGCATCAGGGAATTCCGAAGGTCGAGCAGCTCCTTGATATCCAGATGCGGAATCGTTTTTTCAAGCAACTGCATGGAGGCATTTTCGCCGGTGCGTGTGCAAAGACGAATGACATCCCTGCGCATCAAATCGGAAACCTCATCAAGCAGATCGAGCGCCTCATCATAGGCAGTTCTGAGCAATTCGACATCTGCGTTCCCGGCAGCGCCGCCGAACGTTTTTGTCACGCCGGCATGACGCTGTGCCGGAACAGCAACAAAGCTCCATTCATAAACATCGGTAATATCGTCGAGCATGGTGTAGCAGGGCGCACCGCCGTAATTTCTGCCCTTGATGTGCTTGCAGGGTCTGCGGAGATGATTGGCACCGCAGATCGAGCAGATTCGCGCACCTGCCGCACAGGAAATACTGACTTCCTTTTTGATGCCGGCATCAATCTCACGAATCAAATCGGCGTTGCCCTCTGTCCGCACCATATAGGCATTCGCAGTAAGACAGCAATACGGCTTACCGGCTTTTGTGACGCGTTCGGGAACGGTGCGCAGCGCTGTCCGAAAGATTCTTGCAGTCTGATTGGAAGATTTTGGATTATGGTCAGAGATACCGGTCACACCGACAAAGCGTTTCTGCAATTCGGCAAGTGCCTTTTCGGAGAAGCAGTCGCCGTCGCGGTCAATCTCATTGTCACAGAGAATGACATCAAATAAGTAGACCTCGTCAAGCGTATGATTTCTGCGTGTAAAGGTATTGAGCTGCTCCAGCAGCATATCCATATTCTGTTCCATGTTGCTCCTTTCGCCCACCGCCCACCCGTTTCGGAATTCAGGATACGATAAACAGAGAATCAGCCGCCAATCTGCAATACAGCAGCAGCACCGGGCATCAGCGGCTGGAAGCCAATGGAAATCGAGATGGCAATGCGGTCAAGCTGACAGTCGATCAGGCGGTCGGATTCGAGCAGAACATCGGAGCCGGTCATACAGGCAAGCGCATACGAACGGGAAATACCGATCACAGTCTCATCGTCGAGGGAAGCGTCCTTGAGGAGCTTTGCACCAAAGGGCAGACGAACCTCACCCTTAGAATCGAGTGTACGGTCGCGCATTTCGGTCATTGCGAGGATATTGGCAACGGTTGCCGGAGAAGCGATGACGGTATCGAGGTCAAAATCGGTAAACTGCGCATAGAGCTTCGCAAGATCGGCATACGCGATCGAAGAACCGGCAGTAGCGACAGGCGTGACGGAATTCTGGAGGACATCGAGTGCCTTGCCAGCCATCGAGCCTGCGAGCTTATGACCGATCGCGCGCAGCATGACCGCCAGAACGTCAATGCGCTTCTGACGAAGTGCCTCATAGGATGCGGAAATCAATCTGCCGTATTTATCGAGGGTAATGATTTCGGATTCGGTGATTTTTGTTTTATGGAGCAGCGCACCCTCGTCGGTCGTCAAGGAATATGCACCATCGGTTTCGTCAATGGAGAAGCCCTTGCAGGAAGTCGCATGAACAGCGGAAGCCGCGGCAGTCAGCTCCGGCAAAATGGATTCATTCATGCCGCGTTTAATGGCTCTGCTCACAAATTCCGGAAAGAGCACCGCGCTTTCGGTTGTCGTAAAGAACTTCTCGACCAGGTCGCACTGATCGCCGGAGACATGGATATCGAAGCGCTTGAGCTGACGTTCAAAGGCATCAAGCTGTGCAAGCTCGGTTCCGGCATACTGTGCAGAGGGATCAGCTTCCTCCAGTGCCTGTGTAAAGCTGCGGTTTGCGAGGTGATACATACCTTTTTCAAGTCTGATAGAATCGTACATAGCAGTTCCTTTCTGCGGGGGAATACCCCGTCTGTTTCAAACGAAGTCCGCAAATGTCATTGCAGCTTCGCTTTCATTTTTTGATTGCAGAGTTCGATTTCTTCTGCCTGTGCATTTTTGAGTCTTGCATCTGCAAGCTCGGTTTCATCCTGCAAATTGATGATATCCCAGCAAATCTCCGGTTCCTCGGAAAAGCCTGCGCCATGAAGCACCTCTGTTCCGATCCGATGCAGAATGGGGGTCAGCAGTCTGCGGAAATATTCGAGTTCTGATGTCAGAATATCAGCCTGCTGTGCGGACATTCGCTCTGTGGACGACCATTGGAGTCCGAGCAAAAACGGTGGGATCGAGAGCTTTGCGACAATTTGCTCAAGCAGCTGCCGAACCGGAATATTCGTATCAAACAGCTGATTTTCCGCACCGATCACCCGGATATCCACATCACCGACCGCCACAAAATCCTGTACCTCGCCATATTTTGCGGCACGAATCCCCTGCTGCCACGTGTCGGCAATCGCCTTTGCGTGTTCCTTTGCAAACGCTGCGGAATCACTGTCCGGATGATAGGTCACAGCATAGCGGATATTGCCTGCGCGGTCATAATTCTGCCCGATACATTCGTAAATCCGAAGCAAAATCTTGGAAACCGCCGGCAGACCGCGAAGAATAGATACGCCCATGATCGAACCGGCTGGCGGATCGAGCGCGGCAAACAGGATGCGCTCCGGATGACACAGCGGCGCAAAGGCATCACCCTGCCGCACCGAGAAGCTGCATCTGCCGTCCGAGGAAACCTCTGTTTTCACAGCGCCCGGATATGCAGTCAAAAGCGTCGCAGGTACGCCATTTTCATCCGGGATAAGTTCTCCGAACGCATTGCCGTAGGTCAGCAGACTATTGAGCATCTGGTCGATAAAGAGCTGCAATGACCTGCCTGTTACATTGACCGGTACCTGAACGGAAAAGCGGTCAAGAACAGCCTGTGCAGCCGGATTCTCGGAAACCAGACGAAGCCCACCGGTCAGCCGGACAATTTTGCGGATAGCAGCGTCAATCACCGGAACATTATACCGCAGTGCATCATAGAGCTGATATTCCTGCTCCGGAACGGTATCCGGAACACACAGCGGCAGCGTAGAAACCGGTGCGGCTCTGGGCGGCGTCAGCAGAAGCGGTATGCGCTCCGAGGAAACGCCTGTTTTTTTCTTTGAAAAGAAAAACGGAAACGCCAATCAAACACCTCCATCATATTTTTTGTGGATCATCGCTGAACGGCAGCCACGTAAAACGCGTCCCGACCGGGGCGATCCAGCACCGTTGCGACAAAATAGCGAATATCGTCCATCGCGTGATCATGCTGCTTCACAGGCGCATCGCGAATTGCCTGATCATCCCAGATATAGAGCGAAAATTCACGGATGGTATCGGTACAGGATGCCGAAAACAGGATTTCGCGGTTTCGCAGGGCGTCAGCGGTTCTGTGAATACCGGAAAGCACATCGTTTTTTGCAGGAACGACAGTGTAAACGCCGTGTCTGCGGATACAGGCAATGAAGCTCGCCGCAGAGGGGTCAACAATAATCTGTTCAATCCTGCGGCTTCCGGCAAGCTGAACGAGTACCGCATAATGCTCCTCATCGGTGCGCGGCAGACCGGTTTTCCGTGCGTCATAATAGCTTTCGGCAATGCGGTACCACTTGCTGTCATGGTATGCCCACAGTCCAAATGATGTCGGATTCATCGTGCCATAGTCGCAGGAGATCACATAGCGCTGCGCCGGCTCATGCAGCTCCGCAAGATGCACTTCCTTTGAAAACATCGGATAAATCAAGCCCTGTGCCGCCGTCCAGACGCCCTTCACATAGCGATCATGGAACACGCCGGTATAGAGCCGTTCATAGCGTCTGCGGATATCGGGCGTCAGGGACGCGTTATCGCGCATGGTAAAATGCAGGTACAGCGCCTGTTTTTCACGCGCCTTGAGAATCCATTCCTGATAGAACCAATGCGAGGGCTGTGCCGGATTGCAGCAAAACCAGAATTTTGACTGCGGAACAGAACATCTTGCAAGCGCCTGTTCCACAAACGAACGCGGCATCAGCACCACCTCATCGAACAGCACGCCGGCAAGCGTCATGCCCTGAATCAGCGAAGCAGAGCCCTCGTCCTTACCGCCGAAGCAATAGAACCGATTGCGCCTGCCTGCAAGCTCGATTTCGATATAGCCGCTGCCAACGTGGTCGGAGATATGAAAGCCGATGGCTTTCAGCATGGACAGAAGCGGCAGGACCAGATTTCGTCGGAGCGAGGTTTTTGTCTTTCCACAGATTGCAAAGCTCTGCCGATGAAACGACGCGGTTGCCCAGAGCACAAAGCCCAAGGATAACGCGGTCGTTTTGCCGGAGCGCACCGCGCCGTCACAGATGACAGCGTCCAGATGTCGTGTACGTGCTGTATTCCACCAGTTGATCGCCTTACGTTGCTTGCGGGAAAACGGCATGACCTGCAGAGTCGGATTCATCGGCGTCCACCTCCTCGGTCTGACTGCCGCGGAGCGCGTGCATGAGCGCAGCCGCAGCCGCCGCAGAATCGGCAGCGCCGGCACATTCCAGCAGCTTGGTCAGCGCACTGAGCCGATCCGCGAGCTTTACCTCAACGCCATTTTTGTCATATTTGATGGATGTGACATGAAAGAGATCGAGCGTCTGCAAATCGGATTCCGAGAGATTCTCATGGAGCGCAAGTCTGACCGCGTCATTTGCGTCACCAAACGCAAGACGGGCAAAGCCGGCGGTAACAAGCTGCTGCAAGGGCAGTGCAGGCTGTGCGGCAAGCCGTGCCAGAAACCGTCTGCAAACCGGTGAATGGAGCATTTGCAGCCCATCCTCGGCGGCGGTTTCGGGCGGACAGCCTGCGCGCAGAGCGGCCTCGCGCACATTTCCAAGCGCAAGATACCAGCGGCAAAAGGCAGCGCGGCGGGATTGAAGCTGTTCCAGATACATGACCACCTTTCTGATAAAAATTGGGGTTTTATGGATTCGATGCACGGTGAGGGAGCAGCCGGCACCTATCAAGTGATACAAAACACAAAAAAGTTGCACGTCTGCGTACAACCGTCTTTTTTAATATTTTCATTTAATTTGAAATGTGCAGAATATAAATCATTATCATATTAAAAAATCAAAACAAGCAGTGCATGACAGTGCATTCACACACTGCAATGCCTTGTGCAAAAAAGCCGGTCTGATTTTCCAAAAACGCTTGCAATTTCAGGATGATTCTGATATAATAGTATTATGTGGCTGTATATCCTGCCGCAGAAATCAGAAAGAAACATATACTATTAGATATAAGGAGTCGGATTGAAATGGATGATCAGAAAAACTTAGAAGCGCAGCTTCTCGGAGACATGGGCTATGAAGATACACGCAAGCCGGTACAGCCGCAGTATCAGGAGCTGAGCGATGAGCAGATCGCAATTTTGCAGCAGCAGCGTGCAGCAAAGGGTCAGCCGCCCTATACGGCTGAAGAAATTGCAGAGCTGAAGGCAGAATTTATCGAACGTCAGCGCGCACAGGCAATGGAGGCTGCATTTGCTGCACAGGCTGAAGCACAGAAGGCGGCAGCGGCAGCACTGCTCTCGGAGCCGGAGGATTACTCGCAGCCCGAACGCAAGCCGCAGCATGAAGCATTGCCGCAGGTTGACGCCAGCGCATTGCTGGAGGAGGCTGCACCGGAGCCGGAGCGCAGAGTCGTTTTCAATCAGGAGGATTTGCAGGCTGCGAAAATGTCGGCAGCAAAGCGTGCCAGCGACAGCCTCAAGGAAATTCCGCAGCAAACGCCGGAGCAGCAGAAGCGCGCGCGTGAGGAAATGGCAAGACTCCGTATGCAGCAGCAGGAACAGCTTGCCGCACAGGGCTTCTCGGTTTCGGTCTTTATGACAATTATCGGTGCGATTGCGGGTGCCTGCACGCTCCTGTTCTCAGCGGGTGCCTATCCGGATCCGGATAATATTCCGGGCGTATTCAAGTTCTTTGATACCTGTTATTTGTTGCTCGGACTTGCGATGATCGGACTTGCAATCACGATTGTACTGCGCGTCAGACAGGTCAAGGGCTTTACATCGTTTATATTCGGACTGAACGCAATCGTCATGCTGCTGCCGGGCATCGTATCCCTGCTTTCCGAAAAGAAAAACGCACCGGGCGGCGCAATGGTCTGTGTCGGCTATGTCATCTCGATGATTTTAAGCATTGTCGTTGTATTTATCATGTCCACAAGCGATAAGCTCGGCGCATACTACAAAAAGAGCGAAATCATATATGATTGATCACGGTATCCTGCGTCTGGAGCCGATTGCGGAAATCCGGACAGATTTTCAGGATAAATTCGGATTGCCCCGACAAAGCGGACTGGTTTCAGAGCTGCGCGGAGAAATTGTATTTCATCCGGCGTATAGTCAGCCGGAAGCGCTCAGGGGCATCACGGAATTCACGCATTTATGGCTGATCTGGGGATTTCACGCAGCACAGAAGCAGGCAGGCAAGGGCTGGTCGGCAACGGTTCGGCCGCCGCGGCTCGGCGGAAATACTCGGATCGGCGTTTTTGCGACACGCGCACCGTATCGCCCGAACCCGTTGGGACTCTCCTGCGTCCGATTGGAGGCGGTGGATACGGATACACAGCCCATGCGCCTGCTGGTATCCGGCGTAGACCTGATGGACGGCACACCGATTTACGACATCAAGCCGTACATTCCGTTTGCAGACTGCAAGCCGGACGCGTCGGAGGGCTATACTGCGGAAACCCAGCAGCATTTGCTGACGGTCGATTTTCCGCCGGCGCTGCTCGCAAAACTGCCGGAGGACAAGCAGCAAGCAGCCATCGAGGTTTTGCGGCTGGACCCGCGTCCGGGATATTCCGATGACCCCGAACGGGAATACGGCATCTGCTATGCCGGCAAGGATATTCGGTTTCGAGTAAGCGGCGCGCTGCTGACCGTCTTTGCAGTCATTCCTGCGGAAGAAAAGGAGTAATCGCCATGGAAAAGCTATATGAATCCGGTGAAAATTATCTGGAAACCATTTTACGGCTGCATCAGCATGACAATTTTGTACGTGCGGTTGATATTGCAAGAGAAATGGATGTCTCAAAGCCGAGTGTCAGCCGTGCGATGGGCATTTTGCGTGACGGCGGCTTGATCGCGATCGCTGAGGACGGCAATATCACACTGACAGAAAGCGGCAGTGAGATCGCTTCGCGCATCTACGAACGGCACCAGATTTTATCGCAATGGCTGATGGACCTTGGCGTATCGCCGGAAACGGCTGCCGAGGACGCCTGCAAAATGGAGCATAATATCAGCGAAGAATCGTTTCGGGCACTCAAAAAACATCTGCGCGCTGCGCACCCCAATATCAATATCAAATAAAAACAAAGAGAGAATCGCTTAAAGGAGCAGCAACATGAACCTCAACGCTTTTTTTCGCAGTGCAAAATTCCGCGTCCTGCTTTGCGTACTGGCACTGCTAACGGGTATCATGCTATATTCCCTGAAATCCGGCGCACGGACAGACTATCTGACGCGCATGATGCAGAGTATCAGCGCACCGGTGCGCAAGACGGCAGCCGCGATTTCGGACGAGGTCAATACGCATCTGGATACCTATTTTCAATCAAAAGCATATCGGGATGAAAACGCCCGGCTGCGCAGAGAGATTGCTTCGCTGAATGAACAGCTCATCGGCTATGATGATGCAATCGAAGAGCTGGAAGCACTGCGCGACCAGCTTGGCATCAAGCAAAAGCATCGTGATTTCGTACTTTCTGCGCCATGCAAGGTACTGATGCCGGTTGCAAACGACTTAACGGGCAGCTTTCTGATCGACCAGGGCGAGGATGATGGCATGACGCTGAATGCGCCGGTGCTCTGTGCCGACGGTCTGATTGGCGTCATCACGGAGGTCAGTCCGCACTACTCGACCGTCACAACTTTGCTTTCGCCGGAGCTTTCGATTGGCGCGGTCATCCTGCAAACCGGTGACAGTGGCATCGTGGAGGGTGATTTGCGCTATGCGGTAGACGACCGTGCCGTTATGATGTATATTGACGAACACAGCACGGCAAAGGAAGGCAATCTCATCATCACAGCCGGCACCACGGGACTGTTCCCATACGGTCTGCCGGTCGGCAATATCACAGAGATCAAGCTGGAGGAAAGCGGTCTTGCAAAGACGGCGCTGCTTGCACCTGCGGTTGATTTTTCCGCACTGGAATCCGTCACGGTACTGCTCGATTTCGAAGGAAAGGGTGAGGCCGTCGGTGAAGACTAAACAGCAGAAGCCGCAGCGTCAGCGCCGGACAAGCTCCGAGCAGCGCACACAGCGGCGCAATTTCATCCGAAAAGCATTCAGCTTGATGCTATTGATTCTCTGTACGATTCCGATGCTGGGCGGCGGCTTGCAGCCACTCTGGGTGATTCCGGCGGCAATCTGCATCTGCATGAACGAGGACATCTATTTCTGCATGGCAGCCGGCGCGCTCGCAGGCTTAGGGATCGACCTTGCGTGCGACAGCATTCTGGGCGTCAATGCAATTTATATGGTCATTCTTTGTACGGCAGTCTGCCTGCTATTTGAGCAGATTCTCCGGCGCAGCTTTTTGCATTATTTTGTGCTGACAGCGGCAGGTGTGTTTCTGCACGCCGCACTACGTTATCTGCTGACAGTCGGCATCTTCCGAACCGCAGGAAAAGAAGTATTCTGGAGCAGCATTCTGCTCCCCTCTGCCCTGCTGACGCTCGCGGCGGCATTGCTTGTTTATTTGCTGTATCTGCCGCTGACACGTTTGCTGACAAAGCGTGTTCGTTCGATGGATGCAGCAGCGATTCGCAGAGACCTGTGAAGCCGCGAACCCGATATTCATATTGAAAAAGAGACTGCGAATACCATTTGCGCAATGCCGCATCGGTATGAAACGCAGTCTTTTTTACTTCAAAACCGACACAGCCGGCAGGAAACCTATCATTTTTTGCAGTATTTTGCCGGATTGATTGCAATCAACGAAAAGATATGTTATAATAATAATATCATGAGATTTTAAGGCAATACCGCACAGAGCTGGTGGTGCAGATGCGCAGGGCGAGGGGAGAACCCCAAGAGGCAAGGGGGAAACTCGCTCCACTCGCATTCCCCCTTTCCCCTTAAGGTTTTCCCCTCGCGCTCCCCTTTCCTGATTCCCTTTCCCCCTAATTGCAGATTCGCAAAATAAACTGCTCTCCGCTGTGCAAGATGGCGGAAAATATGCAAGTAGATGTGCCGCCAAGCCGTAAGGCGGACTTTGCGCGGTGTTGCCTAAAGTCAGCAGAGGGGAGAGAGTTAGGAAAGAGAGAGCGCGAGAGGGAAAACCTAAGAGAAAGCGGAGACCGGAGCGCAGCGACGATTCCCCTCGTTCTTGGGTTGTCCCTTTCGTATTCGCGCAAGAAATTTCTGTGTAAGATGGCGAAAAATATGCAAGCAGATGTGCCGCCAAGCCGTATGACGGGCTTTGTGCGGTGTTGCCTGAACACGCTGTATATATTCAAACACAAGATCGAGCAAAACACGTATACCGACTAATAGATCAGGTTCATCCTGCGATGCAGTTTTGGGAGGTTGAAATGAGAATAGCTGTTTGCGATGACGAACCGTTAATCTGCAAAGAAGTCACTCGGCGCATCCAAGACCTTTCTTCGGAGGACGAGATTTTCACATATCACAATGGTCAGGCGCTTCTCGACAGTGGGAAGGTGTTCGACCTGATTTTTCTGGATGTTGATATGCCGGAGCTTGGCGGCATGGAGACTGCTGCCGTTCTCTGCAAAAAACAACGGGATACATTGATTATCTTTCTGACAGCCAGCCGCGAGCATATCCACGACGCATTTAAGGTACGGGCGTTCCGGTATATCTGCAAGCCGGTCAAGCAGGAAGATTTTGAGGAGGCATTTCTCTCTGCAAAGGATGAGATGAGCGAGCGCATCAAAATCAGTGTGCGGCAGGATCACATCACCTGTTCGATCCTGCTGAATAACGTCATCTGCTTTGAGGCATATGGCGACGGCACATATGTTTATACGACAGAGGGCGTCTATACCTCAGCCCGGCCGCTGCGTTCATGGCTCTCGGAAATCGGAACATATTGCTTTTATCAGGTACACCGTTCCTATGCTGTGTCGCTCCGGCATATCCAGAGCATCAATACGAATGCGATCATCATGCGCGGAATGCAGCAGGAAATCCCGATTTCACGCCGCAGCCGTTCGGGCGTCAAGGAAGCGTTCCTGTTGTATATGAGAGAAAATGCGAGGTGATTGATATTGACATGGACAGCGTTTTTCTATGGAATCTGTTTTTTCGGCATTGAATTTCTCAAAATGTATATATTCTGCATCCCAATGTTCCAGCAGCGAACAAGACCTGCAAAATACACGATCCCGATTTCCGCAGCGGCGCATCTGCTTTACGCGCTGCTTGCGATGCAGTTTCAGGAAAAAAGCAGCCTGATCGTCTGGATCATCGTCTCACTCTGCTGCTTCCTGATTTCGGCGAGCAGGCTATCGCGGATGCTGTCGCTGTTTGTGTATCCGGTGATTTCCGTCTTGGATATGACTGCCGTGCTGCCGTTTCTGGTTTTCTACGGCTATTCGATGGAGAGCCTGTCTGCGAACGCGCATCTGACGCTCTTTGCGAATATGCTTTCCATCCCGATTCTGCTGCTATTCAGTCTGATTTTCCGAATTGCCATCAAACGGCATAATCAGATTCATATTCGCGGAAAGCTGATTCTTCCGGTGATTCTGGTGCTGGTCGCAGTCGGCGCGCTGGAAACGGTCGCCTTTCAAATTATGACGGAATTTTCTTCGCAATTTCGCATTTACGTATTATTCAGCCTGATTACCGCAAATATTCTCTGCCTGTTGCTTTGCGCCATGCTGATGCGCAGCGGCTCCGACAATCTGCACCTCACACAGGAGCGGCAAATCATGCAGAAGCAGATGGAGCTGGAGCAGCAATATTATATGCGCATCCTCGAAAAATCCGAGGAGCTTCGGAGCTTCCGTCACGACATCCGGAATCATATTTACTGTATGCGCGTGCTGCTCGATGAGGGCAATTTCGAGGAATTAAAAAACTACATGGATTCGATGGATGGGATGATTCACGCAATCGGCAACGGCGTACAAAGCGGCAACAAGCTGCTTGACGCGATTCTGGGCGAGCTGATCGGCAAGCACAGCGATGTAACATTCGAGCTGCATGGCAGCTATCCCAAGAAAAGCATATTATCGGATGTAGATTTCTGCACCATCTTTTTCAATGCCCTGAGCAACGCCTTTGAGGCTGCGGAAAAGACCGAAGAAAAGCGGGTTACAATCTCGGTGCGAACCATGGAATCGCATCTGCTGTTTACGGTTTCCAATTCGGCGCTTTCCGCACCGCAGAAGCAGAAGAACCGATACGTCTCAACCAAAAAGGATGCCGGTCACGGCTACGGCATATCCAATATGCTGGAGTGCTTAGATAAGAATCAGATACAGTATGATGCGACCTTTCAGGACAATGTATATACGCTGAATATGTACTTTATGAACGTCATCATACCGTTCACCGCCAAAAACTGACCGTTCAACGGAAATCTATTGCATTTTGCAGCTTCCTATGCTATAATGGAATCGGAGTAAAGCTACTCCTTTATTTAGGATCAGATGAATACAGGGGGAATCAAAATGGAATATTACGCATGGAGCTTTGATTGGCTGAAGTGGTTATTGCCATGGCCGTAAGCCATTCGAGCATTTACAAGAAACAGCAACCGTTAATTTGGAAAGAAATCAAACCCATGAACCGATGATATCAGACCGTTTGCCGGATTTTTTCAGGAGATTTGGCAATGCTGTCTGCTATTATAACTTTCTCGTTCCATTCTCTTTCATCCAGCCCGACTGTCATTCGTGCAGTCGGGTATTTTTTGCGGCAAGATATGACGAAGCTGTTTGCAAAAACGCAATAAACGGTTATGTTATCGCAAGATACAACTTGTATTATTTTTCATTTATGGTACAATACAAATTACAGATCGGTCGTAGATTGCCGATCATGTTACATGAAAGTGAGGCATTGAACCCTATGAAAAACGGCACCATCCGCAAGCTGACGCTGATGACGGCAGCAGCTTGTGTCCTGACCGCCGCAACCGGATGCGGCAACGCGCCGGAAGCATCGAGCAGCTCCTCTGCTGCGGAAACCTCCGCACCGGAATCACAACCGGCAGAACCGCTGATCTTCACCGAAAATGTCACCGATACCATCGGCGGCTACGACTATGAGCTTTGGAAGGATTCCGGCGATACCGAGCTGTGCGTAACGGAGGACGGTACATTCTCCTGTGAATGGAGCAATATCAACAATGCGCTGTTCCGCCGCGGACAGAAATTCGACTGCACCAAGACCTATCCGGAGCTTGGCAATATCACGGTTGATTACGGCGTCGATTATCAGCCGGCAGGCAATTCCTATATGTGTGTATATGGCTGGACAAGACAGCCACTTATTGAGTATTATATCGTAGAATCATGGGGTTCATGGAGACCGCCGGGGGCACCGTTCGCAATCGGCTCCGTCACGGTAGACGGTGCGGAATACGACATCTACAAGACAACCAGAGTCGAGCAGCCCTCCATCGACGATATCCAGACCTTTGACCAGTATTGGAGCGTTCGCCGCACAAAGCCCAAGACCGAGGGTACAAAAATCGAGGGCACGATCTCCGTATCCAAGCACTTTGACGCATGGAAGAAATGCGGTCTGGAGCTTGGCTTGATGTACGAGGTTGCGCTGACGATCGAGGGCTATCAGTCGCAGGGCAAGGCGACCGTCTATCAGAACGTGCTGAATATCGGCGGCACCTACAGCGAAGCAACCGATATCGAAGTCACCGTTGATGAAGAAGCGATCAAGAAGCTCGCAGAGGCAGATACCGGTACACCGGAGGAAGCAGGCTTCTTTGAGACGAATTTTGAGACCGGCACAGAGGGCTGGGTCACACGCGGCGGCCCGCTGATCACTGTAGATAAGGAGCAGGCAGCCGAGGGTTCACAGTCCATTTCGGTCTGCGGCAGAACCGACTATTGGAACGGTGCGGCGATTTTGCTCAGCAGCGACACCTATAAACCCGGTGAAGCCTATCATTTCCGTGCAAAGGTCATGCAGAACAGCGGCGAAGAATGCTCGATGAAAATGACCTTGCAGTACAATCAGGACGGCACGGAAAAATACGATGAAATCGCGCTTGCACCTGCAAAAAGCGGCGAATGGATCACACTGGAAAATACGGCATATGTCATCCCGGAGGGCGCAGAAAAAATGCAGCTTTACGTGGAATCCCCTGACAGCATGACGGATTTTTATGTAGATGAAGCGTCCGGTGCAGCAAGCGCCGAATAAACAGAATCAAAAAACAACCGGCTTTTCAGCGATTTGAAAAGCCGGTTTTCTGTATAAATTAGGCGCTGACATGGTATGCGCGCGCTTACAACACATGAATATCAAGGAAAATTGACCGATACATTCCGTCTTTTTCGATGAAAAGAAACATCAGTGTCAGGTCTGTATCACGAAGCTCCAGCTCATATTCAAAGTCAGAAGGATTTTTAAGATTATGGAAGAAGTATTCCTTATCGGAGCAGCTCCCGTCCTTATAGACAATCGGCTCAAACGGCGTATCGTAGGGCACCACATCAACCTCATTGTCCTCTTTATAGCCCTCCACAATCTCACGGAGCTCACTCGCCAAATCGCAATCGCCCCAGCTTTCGTCAATTTCGTCCACAACATCCGCGAGCTTGTCATATTCTCCTGCGATGATGAGGTCGATAAACGCCTTTCCGACCGACCGTGCGTAATTGTGATTTACTTCCATGGAATCAGATTTCTGAAACATATTTTTTCTCCTTTATTTTATGATGATATATCATAGAGCGCACGCAGACGAACTGCTGTCGCTCACTCCCGATTGAAATCGGCATTGTCGGGATTCGTATGGAAATGCGCATTGGTGGTTTCAGCCCACGAATATTGCAGCATATACTCGCCGTTGTAGCTGTTCACGGCAGCAGGATCTCCTTCAAGATAATCGAAATAATCACATTCCACCAGCTCACAGTTCAGGGAAATGATATTATGATGCTTGCGGATGATGTCCTCTGCCCCTGCCGCTGCAAGCACACGCCTGAGATCGCTGATGATATTGCGGAGATTGCTCCGGCGCGAGACCGTATCGCAGCCGTCCTCCCACAAAATCCCGATCAGCTGTCCCATCGTGCATTCCGCGCCCTTGCGGTCTGTCAGATAGGCAAGCACTTCCTTTGCCTTGCCGCGCTTGAACAGCAGTGGCACTTTATCGTGAAACGCCTCAAAATTGCCAAAGCATTGCAGCCGGATTTTCTTCTGGTATTCCGTTGTGACAGGATTCCGCAGCTGCGCCAAAGCATGGCGAATCTGCTTTTCGTCAACGGGCTTGAGCAGATAATCGCTTGCACAGAGCCGGAACGCGTCGATGGCGTATTCCTGATAAGCTGTTAAAAAGACGATGTTTATGGTGTGGTCGAGTTCGCGAATCTTCGCCGCAAGCTCCAGTCCGCTCGTCCCCTGCATTTTGACTGCGAGGAACACGATATCACAATGGTGCGCCCTCATATATTGCAGCGCTTTTGCTGCGTTTTGAAATCCGGTAAACTCGGCATCCGGCACAACTTCCTGTAAGACAGACTGCAAGGCGTCCAGTGCAAGCGGCGCAGTATCGACTGCAATCACATTCATGGCGCAACCTCCTGTTATTTGTTATGCCTATTATACCATATCTAAAACAATAATACAAGTGTTTTACAAAATAAAATTGCTTTTTTGTTGCATTTGGGTCGTTAAAATAAAATATTGCCAATATGAAACAATTCCGATGAATTTTTTACAAAAAATTTCCTACGATGCCACAAAAGTTGCACTACTGTTGCGGCAGATTTTGTATAATTTGAATATGAAAAGAGGAATGCCTATGAAGCAAAAAACAAATCTTGCCGCAACCGTCATCGGCGCGACGCTCTGCGTCATATTTGGTACGATGTTGCTGATCAATCTGGTGATCATCATCAAAGGAACAATCAATCAGGACAAGCCGCCGTCCATTTTCGGTGTCACGCCGCTTGTGGTCATGTCCGGCTCGATGAGTGGCTCAGAGGATGGTCATGTCGAGGTCGGCGACCTGATTTTCGTATCCGAGGTGGAAGCCGAGGAGCTGGAAATCGGCGATGTCATCTGCTTTATGGAGGGAACTGTCGCCGTCACGCACAGAATCATCGAAATCCAGAACGCAGAAAACGGCTCTTTGCAGTTCATCACCAAGGGCGATGCAAACAATGTCGCAGATCAGAACCCCGTATCCGCAGAAATGCTGGTCGGAAAATTCCAGACCAGAATCCCCAAGGTCGGAGATTTTGCAATGTTCCTGCAAAAGCCGCTGGGAATGCTGCTGTTTATCGGAATTCCGCTTTGCCTGTTCATTTTGTATGACATCCTGCGCCGCCAGAAAATGTCGGCAGCGGAAAGCAAGCGCACCGCCGATATGGAAGCAGAGCTTCAGGAGCTGCGGAAGCTCGCAAAGCAAAATGAATCCGAAAACAAGTCCGAACCGTAAAAATTCCCTGCAAATCGGCTGCCACGACCGTATGCAGTGAATCAATAATCATTACCGTGGTATGCAGCTGCGGTGAACATCTTCTAAAGGAGGTAACTTTTATGAAGAAAAAGACCAATCTTATCAGAGCAGGCGCATTTACCGCCGTGCTCGCAATCGGCACAAGCTGTTTTGTCAGCGGCACACTGGCAAAGTATGTAACAAGCGGTGGCGGCGCAGACAGTGCAAGAGTTGCCAAGTTCGGTGTCACTGTCACTGCAAACGGCACAACCTTTGCAAAGACCTACAAAACGCATGATGCTAATTATGCGGAAGCAAATTCCGTCATTTCTTCTGATGATTCGAATGTTGTAGCACCCGGCACCAACGGCAATATGGTCAGCATGGCACTGGCAGGCACGCCTGAGGTTGCAGTCAGGGTTTCCTACAATGCAACCTTGGATGTCAGCGATAGCTGGGTAGACGCATCCGGTGCGTTCTATTGCCCGATCGTCATCACAGTCGGTACGACAGCGATTGACGGCGCCGATTATACAACTGCTGCTGACTTTGAAGCAGCAGTCAAGACCGCCATCGACGGCTATACCGCACAGTATGCCCCGAACACCAATCTTTCCGCTGAAACCGTTGCTGTTCCGGCAGTAAGCTGGGCATGGCCGTTCTCCACATCCGATGCAAACGATGTAAAGGATACATTCCTTGGAGATCAGGCAGCAGCCGGCAATGCCGCAACGATTCTGCTGTCGGTGAACACAACCGTAACACAGATTGACTAATCGCTTGACTATTTGATATGTGAATGTGCGACGCCACATAAATAAGCTGAAAACAGGTTTTCATCATGTGGCTGATGAAAACCTGTTTGCTGATTTTTTCCGGATACCGAGCGCATCGGCGTCCGGCAAAAGTCAGCCACAAACGAACTGAGAACGGAGGGGAATTCAAATGCGCACAGTCGTAAGAAAGCTGCTTTTGCCGGCGGTACTGGTTTTATTTCTGTTGGAAGTCATCACATTCCCCGTCGTACTGACGCTCACTTATGCGACAAAAAACACAAATCCGGAGCATATCCTGACCTATGCAGACGAAGCCCTGACATGGGATGCAAATACCGTCGTCCGACCGGATGGCAGCGCGGAGCTTTCGCTCTTTGAAACGATCTATGGAAACACTGTTTCCGATAACGGCGAAAAGCTGCTCGCACCCGGCACACAGGGCGACAGTCTCGTGAGACTCAAAAACGACAGCAGCGAGACCGCAAGCTATACCGCGGTCGTTTACACCATCAAAAACAATGCAAGCCTACCGGTTGCGGCAGGTCTTTCCGGCACCGGCTGGACAGCGACCACCAATCACCCCGTACCGGAGGGCGTACAGCGGGATCAGGTCACCCACGCCGTCACAGGTCAGCTTCCTGCCGGTCAGATACAGGATTTTCAGCTCGACTGGCACTGGCTCTATGAAGAAAGCATGACGCAGGATGAGCTGGATACGATGCTTGGCAACGCAGCAGCGGACGGGTATGCGGCAGATGTCACCATCGGCATTTATATCCTGATTTCAGGCAAGGACGGAACCACCTATGTTCCGGCACCGCAAATGGGTCACTCCAATATCATCATCGGCTATGTGATTCTGTTGTGCGTGAGTGCTGCGGTTCTGCTGATTCTGATTTTCCTGCGGCGCATGGAAAGGAAGCCCGATGAAGCATAAGCTCGCAGTCGTGATGCGGATTCTGCGTGCAGCGGTCACGATTTTCTTGGTGATCGCGGTATGTATCGCAGGCTATCTGGCAATCGCCCGACTGGTTTTTCACCATCCGCACCCGACGATTTTCGGATGGTCAACGGCAGTCGTGATTTCGGGCAGTATGGAGGACAGCGTCCATGTCAACGACATGGTGGTGATTCACGCGCAGGAGTCCTACGAGGTACAGGATGTCATCACCTTTTACAGCGATGCGGATACCATCGTCACGCATCGGCTGATTGCAATAACGGATGCTGGCTATCAGACGCAGGGCGACGCAAACGACACCCCCGACCCGGATTTGGTGTTACCGGAGCAGGTGGTCGGAAAGGTTGTCCGCGTGATCCCGAACGCCGGCGCATTCATTGCATTTTTCTCGTCACCGCTTGGTATGCTGCTGTTATTTGCCATCGGCTTGCTGCTGATTTTTCTCCCTGCAAAGCAAACACAGGATTCCTGAAGAACGGAGGTGCAGTCCATGAAACGAATGAAATATCGTCTGCCGATTCAGGCATGGCTGCTGTATATCTTGGCTGCCCTTTTCCTGACGACAGGCATCACGCTTTCCAAATATATCACAACCACAAACGGCGACGATTCTGCACAGATCATTTCATTCGGAGACTTGTCGCTGACGGAAACCGGCGACTTCTACGAGGAAAACCGGATGCTGGTGCAGCCGGGTGTGGATTTGGAAAAAAAGGCGGTTCTCAGCTTTGCGGGCGCAGATACGGCGGTGTATATTTTCGTCCGCGTGAAAACGGCAGATTGGGACGTAAACGCCGACCATACGCAATACAGCTGTCTTTCGGAGAAGATCCATTGGGAAATTGATTCGGAAAACTGGACGTATCTGCAATCGGATGCGCAGGAGGCTGTGTATTACAAGATGCTGCCGGCAAATACGGCGCTTCCGGAAACCTCCCTGATTTTGGAGGACACCATTCATGTCAGCAATACGCTGAAGCGTTCCGAGCTGGAGCAGCTTGACGATATTTCGATTTCTTTTCAGGGCTATGCCGTGCAGTATGATCTCACATCAAATCTTTCCGAACAGGAACATATTCTGCAAGCATGGAGCTACATTGCATAAGGAGGTGCGTTCATGAAACACAAGATCACAGCGGTCATGCTGTCCATCGTGCTTCTGCTGGGGCTTGTGGTACGGCAGGATTTATATTATGACGCCATCGCAACAGCATTTCCGGAAATCACCATCAGCCATGAGGGCAATGATGTTGCATCCATTCTTCTCCCGGAGCATGAACGCCGTCAGCTGACCGCGCAATGCAGCCATTCTGCCGAATCATACAGCTACCAATGGCAGATCGACGCCGGTTGGGGACAATGGGTGGATATTTACGGTCAGACTGCCGACACGCTCGACCTGAGCTATGCCATGCTGAAAGCCGTTATGGACGATGCTTCGAGCAGCTCTGTTCGCTGCAATCTTCTCACGGATAGTGGCGTCGTCAGCAGCGAGCCGGTGGGCGTTACCGTTTCCTATGCACAGGAGCTTTGCAGTCAGGATATTCAACAAAAGCGGAAGCCGATGCCCCTGCCCATTACGGTAAAGGCAGACAGCGAATATATCACAATTACCGTGAATTATCTGGACGCCGTATCGCAGAATCAGCTCTTTTCGCCCTATACGGCAACGATTCACAGCGGCTCGGATTTTACGGGACAAAATATCATCAGCCCGACCTTTTTGGGCTATGCGCCCTACTATTCCGCTCAGAATCCGGATACAAAGCTGCCGGAGCTGGCAACGGCATCCGCGCTGACGATTCAGGCAAATTTCACAGACGTGACCGAGAATATCGTCATCAATGTCTATTACAAGGCGATTGACGTTCCCTATTCGGCAAAATATTACTTCCAGAATATTCACGATGATCTCTATACGGAAAATGTCGCATACCATAAGCAGAGCACGGCGAAAACCGGCACGATCATCTCCGATGCTGAGCTGACAAGCGGTGTTGCGGCAGAGGGCTTCACAAAGCTCTATCACTATCCGGAATCCATTTCCGCAGACGGCAGTACGGTATTTGAGTGCTACTACGACCGTAACTATTATCTGATGAAATTCGACATGAACGGCGGCTACGGCGTAGACCCGATCTATGCAAGATACGATACGCCCTTTGTCGTCAATCAGCCCACACGGCATGGCTATGTATTCGGCGGCTGGGATTTGCTCGATGAATCGGGCAGCGGCGATGGCGTTGCCGACCCCATGCCCTCTACCATTCCGGCTGAAAACCGCAACTACAGAGCCATCTGGCAAACAACCAATACGACCTATACGGTGGTATACTGGCGGCAGAATCCGGATGATGACGGCTACAGCTTCTGGGGCAGCACGACAAGAAACGCGCTCTCCGCTACCACGGTCAGCTGCGACAATACGGATAAGGCATTTGCCGAAACGCTGCCGGAGTATCGTTATGCGGAGTTTTCGCACGGCGATTCCAATGTCGAGGTACACGGCGACGGCTCGACCGTTCTGAATGTATATTATACACGAAAGGTGTATACGCTGAAGTTTTATTATGCAAGACAAAACGGCAGCACGATCCAGATTGTCGGCGGAAGTACCTATGGTTTTTCCGATTGGGATAAAACCAACGACGATGTCTACAATGCAATCGACAATATCGCCGCAGGCCAATGGGGCACCGTGACCGCTGTGCCGGAGCTGAATGCACTGGGTCAATCCAGAAATTACACCATCGGCTCGGAAACCGGCAACAATAAGACCTATTATTATATCGCATTCAGCGCAAGATACGGCGCAGACATCAGTGAGCTGTGGCCGCTCGGCGTATTTGACCCGATCAAAACAGGCTCAAAATTCACAAACGGAAATTATGCGTTTTTCAGCGCATGGAATGTAGAGCATCATTGCTACTACAGGGAACATTGCAATGCGAACTACACCCTCAAGGGCAATTATATGCGGCTGGATTATCAGCTGTTGTATAACTATGAATTATACGAGGACAGAGATACGGTCTGCTTCTTTGCATTCTTTGAAAACGGTGCGAATATTAACTGGAGCAAGCCAAATCAATGGATATACCGTATCTATCTGCCGGTGCTCGGCAATGAAACCGGCGACCATGTCTATAATAATGTGTCCTATCGGCTGGCTTACGAATACGATACCTGTGATAATAACGAAACCGATAAACCGAATGATCAGACAGCAACCGCGGTCGAGGGCTTTACAAATTTTGCCAGAACTGCGATTTCAAACGGTCTGCTTGACGCCTATCTTGACGACACCTATCAGCGCAGCTCCTTCACCATGAATTTCTACTACAGACGCAACAATCACACGCTTTCTTTCAATAACTACGGCAATGTCGTATCGGAAAAAACGGCGACCGTGCCATTCGACGCACCGCTTGCGGACTATGATTTTGAGCCGGCTTATCCGGATAGTCTGGAGGAAAACGGCTACGCATTCGGCGGCTGGTACACCTCTCCGGGCTGCTATGACGGCACGGAATTTTACTGGGATACCGAGCATATGCCGGCAAACGACCTGATGCTCTATGCAAAATGGACGTCCGTGATGCACACGGTCAATTTCTTCAAGACCTATGATGCCATGCGGCTCTATGAAACCAGTGACAACCCCGAAGAAACGCTTGCACAGCTTGCAGCAGAGGGTCTGTATCTGGAAACCAAATCTGTGGTACACGGCAATGCCTCCGGCTCGATTGAAAATCCGGATGGACAGATGAGCGGCGCGCAGGAATATGAGTTTGCCGGCTGGTTCTACATGGAAAACGGTGTAAAAAAGGCATACACGCCGCTGGATATGCCCGTGACGCAGGATATGAACATTTTTGCGGACTGGGGTTCTCGTTCGCCGCAGCCCTATATCATTCACTATGCCCAGCATCAAGCCGAATCCGATGCGGAATGCTTGGAATTACTAGATATCGCAGCCGATTCCGCACCGCAGGAGCAGGCAAGCTATACCATTACCCATAACGGCACGGACATCAGCTATGTCTATCTTGATGGCAGATATCACCGCTGTGTCGCAAATGACACCATCGGTTTCGGCTACCAAGGCTCCACGCGCACCTTTAAGCCCAAGGCAGGCGACCCGTATAATCAGCTGTATCCTGAATACAACAAGGGCTATTTCCCGCTGATTGCAAGCCACTCTATCACCATGCAGTACGAGGAGGACAAAACAACAGCGCGCAGCAACGTCTACACCTTTACCTATGTTAGGGCAACGGATATTCAGTATACCGTGCGCTATCTCGACAAGAATACCGGTCAGGAGCTTGCGCCCAGCGTGCAAAAGCTCACAGCCGATTCCGTTGTTACCGAGCGATTCCTACCGATTGCCGAATACATTCCCGATAACTTCTATAAGCGGCTGGTTCTGGCGGTCGAGGAGGACCCAAAGCACCCCGGTCAATACATCGGTTCAGCGGATAATGAGATCATTTTCTATTATACCACCAATAAATCCTCCAGCTTTTATGCGGTACATTTTATGCTGCAAAAGCCCGGTACGGATGGCACAAACTATGCGATTGACGGCTCAGGCGACTACGAGGAAAACGATTCCCTGATCGAGGGCATTGCGGATAACGGCGCGATGGTGAAAATTGCACCGCTTTTGTTCAACGGCTTCACAGTCGTCAACAATCCTGCCTATATCAAAATCGGCAATCGGCAGACCAGCACGATTCTCGATAACGGCGCATTCTCGATGCAGATCGACACAAACGGTTCGGAGCTGTATATTTTCTACACGAGAAATCAGTATGATTATAAGGTATATTATCTGGAATACGGCACGGATATTTCCAATCTGAGCCGGCTGGAAACCGTTGGAAACAACAACGGCGTTTTGCAAAATGCCAAATCGGTCACAGGCATCGACTATGACGCGCTCGTGACCGAAACCGCACCCGTGATCGCCGGCTTCAACTGTGTCTCCACATTAACCCAGAGCATCCGCATCAACTACGACAGCAACAAAAACTTCATCATTTTCTACTACGCACCCTTGCAGTATACCGCAGAATACCGCATTGCAGGCGGCGTTGGCGGCACCCTGTCCCAAACGCTCGAAACGATTTACGGCGACGGCAGCTTCATCGGTTCTTCCGTCACGCTTGATATCGGATATCGCTTTGACGGATGGTTTTTGGATGAAGCCTGCACCATTCCGGCAGCCTCCATGGCAAGCATCACAGATGGCGTCATTTTGCCGGATAAATCGAAGCTCACCCCCTCCCCTGCTACCAATATTTTCTATGCAAAGGTCACGCCGCAGTATGGCAGTCTGACCATTCAGCGAACAAATACCGCAGATGAGGGCGCCGGCACGCAGGTTTTCTGCTACAGAATCACCAATCAGAAAACCAATGAGACCATTGACATCACCGTGACCGGCAACAGCAGCACCACCATCACACAGCTGCTCTACGGCAGCTATACGGTTGAGCAAATGGATTGGTCGTGGCGTTATCCGGTGGAAACGGTCAATGTCACGCTGGACAGCGATTCTGCACAGGCTGAATTCAGCGATTCGTCTGACAAAACGCAGTGGCTCAGCGGCAGCAGCGCGGTAGAAATCAACAGAAAGGCAGGTGGCGATTCTTGAAAATCAAATGGCGCAATGCCGGAATCATACTTGCTTTTCTGATTTTGCTCGCCGCAGTCGGCGCAACCCTTGCCTTTATGTTCCGCGAGACGGATGAAACAAAAAATATTCTTGAACCTGCGGCAGTCAGCTGCGAAATATCGGAACGCTTTGACGGTACAAGCAAAAGCAGCGTCCGCGTCCAAAACACCGGCAGTACGGAAGCATTTTTACGGCTTTCCTGTGTCAGCTATTGGGTAGACGACGAGGGAAATATTGTCGGAAAAGCGTCTGAAATGCCGGAAATCCCCTATGACGCAGCAAACTGGATTAAAGATGGGAATATCTATTATTATCGGAATCCGGTGGCTCCGGAGAAATTCTCCGCAGAGCTGCTGACTGCACCGATCGTGCTTGCGGAAAGCAGTTATCTGGACATGACGGTATATCAGGTAGTGGAGCTCTTCGCAGAAGCGATTCAGAGCAATCCGCCCGATGCCGCCGCAGAAAGCTGGGGCGTCACCGTCACCGATGGCAGCATCAGTTGACAGCATCTAAGGCAATACCGCACAGAGTTGGTGGTGCAAGTAGATGTGCCGCCAAGCCGTAAGGCGGGCTTTGTGCGGTATATATACAAACAGGGGCATTGCAAGCGCAGTGTCCCTGTTTTTTGTATTTATATTTGATTTCGCGCTTCGCGCGACGAAGGGGCTGCGCCCCCTCGACCCCCAGATGTGCTTCACTCGCATTCCCCCTTTCCCCTAAAGAAAATTCAAGTCAGCAGAGGGGAGACCGGAGCGCGGCGACGATTCCCCTCTTTCTTGGGTTGTCCCTTTCGCATTCATGCTCCGCGTAGATGTGCAGTGCGAGGGGAGAACCCCAAGAGGAAAGGGAGAAACTCGCTGATCTCGTGCTCCCCTTTCCTGATTCCCTTTCCCCCTAATTGCAAATTCGCGAAATAAACTGCTCTCCGCTGCGCAGTAAAAGAAAATTCTACTAAGCAGAGGGGAGAGAGTTAGGAAAGAGAGAGCGCGAGAGGGAAAACCTAAGAGAGAGGGGAGACCGGAGCGCAGCGACGATTCCCCTCTTTCTTGGGTTGTCCCTCTCGCATTCGT
>JAZNTW010000102.1:0-7562 GCA_045591925.1 Oscillospiraceae bacterium | reverse complement strand
GCAAAGGAATCAATTTTAGACTTATTGAGCAAGTTGAGATTGACAAGGTGGTTAATCTTATTAACACCAGACCAAGGTTTTGTTTGAACCTTAATTGTCCTGATGATGTTTTTTGTTGCACTTGACTTGACAGAATGCCAAACCTTAAGGGGAAAGGGGGAATACGAGTGCAGCGAGTTTCCCCCTTTCCTCTTGGGGTTCTCCCCTCGCACTGCGTGGGGCACGAATGCGAGAGGGACAACCCAAGAAAGAGGGGAATCGCCGCTGCGCTCCGGTCTCCCCTCTGCTGACTTGAATTTTCTTTAGGGGAAAGGGGAAATGCGAGTGCAACGAGTTTCCCCCTTTCCTCTTGGGGTTCTCCCCTCGCACTGCGCGGAGTACGAATGCGAAAGGGACAACCCAAGAGAGAGGGGAATCGTCGCCGCGCTCCGGTTTCCCCTCGCACTGCGTACTGCGTGGGGCACGAATGCAAAAGGGACAACCCAAGAAAGAGGGAAATCGTCGCTACGCTCCGGTCTCCCCTCTGCTGACTTATATTTTCTTTAGGGGAAAGGGGGAATGCGAGTGCAGCACATCTGGGGGTCGAGGGGGCGTAGCCCCTTCGTCGCGCGAAGCGCGAAATCAAATATTCTTATAAAAAATCTGCATAGACTGAATTGGCGAGAAGTACCTCACGGTCTCTCACAAAATCAATCTGTATATCATAAAAACGGAGCCTGTTTTTCGCAGACTCCGTTTTATATTATGATTATCTAGTATTTTGAAATGTCTACCGGTAGCGCGTTATGCCATCTTACCTCATAAACAATGGGGTCTGGGGACACGTCCCCAGCGTGCAGATGCCCTCAATTCCAATCCTTCGAAGACACCTTTATTACTTCACAGGCATCATCAGCACCTTACCGGTACCGCGATAGACGTTGACAAGACCCTCGCCCGAAGCGGCAGAACCGATGAGGCTCTTGCCGGAGCGCTCAACCGTAAAGTTGAGGGAATTGCTCCAAGCGATGACGAAATTGCCGTCAACCTTGAGCACATCATTTTGCAGGGTGATCTCGATCAGCTCTTCTCTGGGGCAAGCGGACTCGATGACGAACATACCCTCGCCCATGAGGCACAGGTTGAACAGACCCTCGCCGCCGGCGACAGCAGAGGAGAGATTGGTTCTCATGACAGCCTTCTGCTCCAACGCGGAATCGCAGGCAAGGAACAGACCGTCATCCAGCACGACAGAGTTGTTCCACTCAGCAGTATTGAGGATGATGGGATATTTATAGGTCGGTTCGAGAACGAGGAGGCCGCTGCCGACGTATTCAGGCTTGATTGCGGATTCGCCGGTGACCTTGCCGCGGAGCGCCTTGCCAAAGAGGTCGCCAACGCCCTTGACGCCGGTGGTCGCGTTGACATCGCCGAGCATCCACTGCATTGCGCCAGCCTGCGTGGTAATATTCGCCTTGCTCAGCTCGCAGATAACCTGACGCTTGCGCACGTTCATATGTGCATTAAAAAACGCAGTTGCGGAGGTAGCCGGCGTCACGCTCAGGTCGCGCTTGTACTCGATGATAGTAAACGGGCCTGCTTGCGCGATGACATTGACATCATCGTTATCGGTAAAATTTTTGATTGCATACATGGTTATGTTCTCCTTGTATCATGAAATTTTGTTAACCATAGCTAACATCTATATTATACAACATTTTTTATGAAATGTAAAGGGATTTTTGAGGTTTTTTTGCGTGACGAAAATGATTGTCACAAAAAGCAAAGACGCTCCTGACATCACATCAAGAGCGTCTTATGCAATTCTGAGTTGACCGTCTGCATCATAACAGCGCGGTCAAAGGGGGATTACAGTGCAGAAGTGGTCATGGAAACGACCTGAACCTGCGGTGTGCCATTGGCTGCGCCGACGATCTGGATCGCAATGCTGCTGTGTGCTGCAATGGTCGCAGAGCTGGTCAGCGTGTAGGAGCCATCAGCGTTTGTTACGATGGTGCTGCCGCACGGATCGGAAATGGTGAAGCCTTCGGTCTTGAAGGTCAGCTCGAAGCCGTTTACAGCAGTATCGGAGTTGTTCTGGATGGTGATGTAGCCAACGAAGCCGCCATCCCAAGCGCTTGCGATATCAACGAGCACTGCGCAGTCGGTGACCGCAGCAGTCTGCTGAAGATGAACGAAGCCCGGAAGCGCGCCGTTCGGATTTGCGAGCTGGTAACCGAAGGTCACCTCGCCGCCTGCCGGAATGATTGCGTTGTAGTCAGCGCACTGAATCACGTGACCGCTCATCAGGTTTGCATTCCAGATGGAGACGATATCACCGCCGAGGGTATCGAAGGTGAGTGCCCAGCCATTGATCGGAGTAGAACCGGTGTTCTTAACGGTGACGTTCATGATCTTGCCGCCGTTCCACTCAGTGACAACGGAAGCGGTTGCAATCAGGGTAGACGGATTCTCAGGAGCTTCCGGTGCTTCCGGATTCTCAGGAGTTTCCGGATTTACAGGAGTATCAGGATTCTCAGGAGTTTCCGGATTCTCAGGGGTTTCCGGGTTCTCAGGGGTTTCCGGATTTACAGGAGTGTCAGGATTCTCAGGGGTTTCCGGATTCTCAGGAGTCTCCGGATTTTCCGGTGCCTCCGGCATCTCGGATGCGAGATACTGCTGGAGCGTGGAAAGCTCCTCGCCGCTGTTCATGATGTCGATGTCAGCCTGTGTGAACGTGCCGTCGTAGTTGAGGTCGCCCATGACGAGGCTGATCGGTGCCTCTGCGTATCTGGAGGTCATTTCGCCCAGATCTGCGATGGTGTTGGAAAGGTTATCGGTGATGCGCGCAGCAGCAGTTTTGTAGTTGGTGCTGAGCTGAACCGACCAATTCTTTCCGGAGATGGATTCGTCGATCGGGTTGCAGAGGTCTGCGTAATCGAATGCCAGCGTACCATTGAACGGAACTCTGGGGGTGTAGCTGGAGTTGTTGAGAACGGTTCTCTTGTAGTTGTTCGAGCCGTTTTCATTTTTGCCGAGCGCGACATTCAGACCAACGCCGTCTGTGGTGTCAACGTCAACCTGTGCAACATAGTAAACGTCCTTGTTTTCGACCTCGATGAAATAGAAGCCGTTGACCTGATATTTTCCATTTACGGAAACGCCGCGGTCAAAGATTCCGATACGGCTGCCGCTGAGATTTGCTTCCCAGTTGCCCTCGACGGAGCTGACCTTGTTCAGTGCGTCGTAGGAAACCCAGGTGAAGCCGTCGTTTCGATAGGTCGTACCCCAAGAGTTTGCAACCTTGAATGCACCGAATTCGCCATCGTCAGGCGTACCGTTGCTGTTGATGTCAACCCAAACGCTGTCGTCATAGCCAACGATGGTCACAGCGTGACCGCTGGAGCCTGCGATTGCACGGTAGCAAACGCTTTCGGACTTGCCCTTTTCGTTTACATAGTTGGAAGCGGTGCCGGTTGCCTCGTTAAAGGTCTTTCTGTTTGCGTATCTCCACTGCGAGAAGCCCTGAACACGGACGCTCACCAGCTTGCCGTCTACGAGCAGACCCTTGACCTCGTCGAGGTCGGCGTCATCCGGTGCGGTAATTGCCGTGCCGGTAGCAGGGATGGTGATAGCGTCGTGACCGGTGATTCTGGTCTGAAGTGCGTCGATCATCGCCTCGGTGTCGGTAGAGAGGCTGGTGTCGTAGTTGGATTCGGTGATATTAGAAGCACCGTTTGTAGAACGATAGGGCATCGTTTCCATACGGAGGCAGCCATGCTCCATCATAAAGTCGTAAGCGTCTGTGCAGGTACCGCCGCTGAAGCTGGTGCTGCTGCGGTAGTTATAAATATAAGCAGGGGAATAAGCTGTTTCCTTAGTAGACTCAATGTTATTGAGCTGGTTCGCTTGGAAGGTGTACTGGTAGTAAGCACTCGACCATGCGTAGCAGCTTCCAACCTGCATCTGGTTGCCGATTGGCGGGAAGAATGGGCTGGTGCTGAGGTCGATGCTGGTCGGCAGCGGGCCTGCTGCCTTGTCCATCGCGAACAGCATCGGTTTTTCGGCAGGATTACCGACATAAGGCTCGGTGGAATCATCGCCCATTGCTTGAAGATTGGTTTCAAAAGCAGGAACATCTCCTGCGGTATCAGCAGCGGAAGCCGAAACGCCGTTCATCAGCGGCATAACGAGGAGCGCTGCGAGAGTCGGCATTGCCATCAAGGTAGATGCCTTCAAAAATTTCTTTCCCATAGTAAAAATTCTCCCATACGATATGATTGGCTTGTTGTCGGTTCGTTGTTGATTCAGCCACCAAAGGCGTCCTGAATCACCTGAATCTCTTTGATTTCCTTGAGACGCAAGCGCTCAATGCTTTGAATCATTTTGAGTACATTCTCTTTCGACGGTTCTTCCAACGCAATCTCAGCAATCTGTCGATATGGTTCTTGCTCATCATACATGGTGACAGCTTTGATATTGTCAATACCCTTGAAGTCGTCTGTTGACCAGACGCGTTCCGGAACACTGTATTGATGCTTGATGACGATGTGGAAATGCCAATCGGAAAAATCATCAGACAGCGTCGCGGCAGTGGGGGAGAAGCTGTCAATCACCAGCGGATTCTTCACCGGAAATTGAAGCTGACCGAGCAGCAAGCGCTTCATCCATGTCAGGTCGATCGCATTCAATATCAGGTTTCCATCGAGGTCGGCAGCTTCCTTTGCAGGGAGCTTGTTCTCGGTCGAAACGAGATATTTTGTCAGCAGCACCATGTCCGCGGTAGAACACTTGCCATCCGCATTGCAGTCGCCGAGCAGATAAGGCGCATCGGACGCACCTGCGGAGGTGGTTTTCGGAGATGTCGAAGTGGATTGCGAGGATTGTGTGGCAGAAACCGAAGTGTTCGAGGTGGTGCGAGAGGTTGTGGCAGTTGAGAGAGATGTCGTCTTAGTGGTGACTGTTGTTGTGCTTTGCGGAGCAGCTGCAAACGGAATTTTCAATGTTTCGGAAACCGTTTGCTGCGTTTGCGCATTTTTGGCAGAGAATGTGAGCGTACACATCAGGCCGTCCGGGTCCATCGGCTCGGTGGACATCTCTACGCTAAGATGCTGCCTGACTGTTTCGAGTGTCGCCTCGGTTACGATTGCATATTCCTGCTTATTCTGGTTCAGCGCGTGAACCGAGAACAAAAGCCCGGAAAAATCCGGCGTGCCATCGGCTTTGACAGCGAGATGAGCAGGCTGGCTGACAATTTCCACAAAGAGTATTGTGGGGTAATTTTCGGCGTTGCTGTCGGTCGCGGCGATGGAATTCAACGCAGTGCGGTCGGCAGTTTTTGCAGAACACTGTAAAACGGTGCAGGTCAGGGCTCCGAAGACTGTGAGGGCGATCAGCAGGGAACGGTTTCGTTTCATGTGGTTCATTCCTCCTGAAATTGGGACGATATTGCTTCAACGATTTTGGAAAAAATTACGGCGAAACAGTAGTCCCACCTTGTTACGTAACGGGATTTATTATACCATAAAAATGCAAATGCGAACGCAAATGGGTATCAGTTGCGGAGATTTGGGTATAAGCTGCACCGATTTGACATATTGCACAAAATGGCTTTCAGTATATATTTCAATGATATAACATAAAATTGAATGTAAATATGTAAATTTTTAGGCAAGACCAGTGACAATGTGACAGAATCTTGAAAAATTATCAATTTCTAAAAATCGGACAAACAAGCTGTGGAAAAATACGGTCGATTTGACAATAAATACAATTTGAATTGACATTATAGCGAAAATGTGCTATAATAAGTGTCATAATAAGGTGTATAGAAATAGATAGGACATCTGAAAATACAACAAAACAAAACTATAAAATTAAAAAGATATAACGAAACAATCGGCATTTTTTTACAGAATAAGACCAACAGCAAATTCGGTAACGACACAATATAGGAGAACATTTGAATGAACATCGCGGTAGTGATTCAAGACGTAACACTGCACCAAGCAATGAAAGAGTATTGCGAACGATTTCAGTTTGCATATGACCATGATTTTTCGGTAGAATTTTACGCGTCCTGCGAGGCAATTTATCGAAATATGCAAGCCGGGGCGACATATGACCTGTTATTTCTGGAGATTGAGATGGCAGCGATGTGCGGAATTGAGCTTGGCAAACGAATCCGGAACGAGCTGCGGAACCATACGGTACAGCTTGTATTCATCTCATCGACAACGGAATATGCGGTTCGGCTGTTTCCGCTTCGGCCGCTGGATTATCTGGTGAAGCCGGTCGCATTTGAACGATTTTGCGCGTGTTTGAATGTATTTTTGAACGATTCCGCAGCAGGAAACAGCTTTATGACGTACACGCTGGAGAATACGCAGCGAAAAATCCGCGTAAGCGAGCTGTTGTATCTGAAGACCTACGGGAAGAAGGTTGAGATGCACGCAAGGGACGCTTGTTTTTCGGTATACGGGAAGATTTCGGAGCTGATATCGGGGTGTGAGGCGCAATTTCTTTGTGTGTCGCGCGGCGAGTATGCGAATATTCAGCATATTATTGCGGCGACGCCGAGGGAGGTGCGCCTGACCGGTGATCATGTCCTGCATATTAGCCGCGGCAGACAGCAGGCAGTCTTCACCCGCCTCGCGCAGTTTTAAGGCAAGACCGCACAGAGCTGGTGTTATACAAACAGGGGACATTGCAAGTGCAGTGTCCTTGTTTTTTTTGTATTTATATTTGATTTCGCGCTTCGCGCGACGAAGGGGCTGCGCCCCCTCGACCCCCAGATGTGCTGCACTCGCATTCCACTTTCCCCTAAAGAAAATATAAGTCAGCAGAGGGGAGAACCCATAGAGGCAAGGGGAAACTCGCTGCACTCGTATTCCCCCTAAATGCAAATTCGCGAAATAAACTACTCACCGCTGTGCAGTAAAAGAAAATTTAACTAAGCAGAGGGGAGAGAGTCAGGAAAGAGAGCGCGCGAGAGGGAAAACCTAAGAGAGAGGGGAGACCGGAGCACAGCGACGATTCCCCTCTTTCTTGGGTTGTCCCTTTCGCATTCGTACTCCGCGTAGATACGCAGGGCGAGGGGAGAACCCTAAGAGGCAAGGGGGAAACTCGTTGCACTCGCATTCCCCCTTTCCCCTTAAGGTTTTCCCCTCGCGCTCCCCTTTCCTGATTCCCTTTCCCCCTAATTGCAAAGCCGCGAAATAAACTGCTCTCCGCTGCGCAGTAAAAGATAATTCTACTAAGCAGAGGGGAGAGAGTCAGGAAAGAGAGAGCGCGAGAGGGAAAACCTAAGAGAGAGGGGAGACCGGAGCGCAGCGACGATTCCCCTCTTTCTTGGGTTGTCCCTCTCGCATTCGTGCTCCGCGCAGATGTGCAGGGCGAGGGGAGAACCCCAAGCCGTAAGGCGGACTCTGCGCGGTGTTGCCTTTATTATAAAGTAGCATCGCTGCCGCGATGCGATTCAGAATGGGTGCCTCTATCGTAGGCACCCAAGCCCGCGAACTCTTATCAAGGCTAAAAGTGTTTCGCACTCTGCGGAGTGCGCCGGGGGCTTTGCCCCTCGACCC
>JAZNTW010000101.1:0-8825 GCA_045591925.1 Oscillospiraceae bacterium | reverse complement strand
TTTGGGAAGAGAAACGAAAAGCACCCCGAATAATGATATCCGGAGTGCTGTTATCGAGCGTGTCAACTTGCTTTCAGACGTTCAGGCGGCTCAGCTTCTTGCGTTTCTTGAGTCGATAACGAAGGAATAATGCCGAGCTTTCCAAGCAGCCCAATAATCCTTTGTTACATCAAAAATATAGTCACGCAAACACGTTGGATTGACGTATTTGCGTGACTTTTTTGTTTTATACAGAAACGGTGCTGTTACTGTGCAGAATCGGTGCCGGGTTCGGTCGTCTGCGCGTGACAGCCCTTGTGATGACAATGCGGACAGCTGATCTCGTAGCAATCATCATAATGCAATACGAATACCAGCTTTTTCCAGTTGACGCGAAATTCCTTTGCACACGCCTTACATTGGAAGGTGCGCTTGGATAGCTGCATTGCAACCAAAACACAGGCAATCGCAACGGCAAGCATCACAATGAAAAAAACAATCAAAATGTCCATTTGAATTCCTCCACTTAAATGTCATAGTTTTTATTATTTGCAGCGCCAGATATGACAGCTATACGGCGCAAGCAGACTGCCGCCGCCAAAATCATGCGTTTCACCGTTCACCAAGTCATCTGCCATCCCGTAGCCGGCATTGAAATGCGCCGTATACGGCTGGTCGGACGCATTGACTGCGACAAACACACGCTCGCCCTCAAAATCTCGCTGAATCACACACTGCTGATTCGTCAGAACCGGTACCTGCAAGCTGCCATAACAAAGCGCCTTGCTTTCACGATGTGCCTGTGCGAGTGCTCGGATCAGCTCAGTCAGCGCGGTTTCCTCCGGCTTCTCAAAACATGGCCGCAATGCCGGGTCACCCTGCTCCTTTTTCGCCTGCGCACCCCACTCGCTTCCGTAATAAATACACGGGATGCCCGGCATTCCGAATAACATCGTATAGACAAGCGGCAGATGCGACGGATTGCTCAATATGCTTGAAATGCGCGTAACATCGTGATTATCCACAAAGCAAAGCAGATGCAAATTCCGATACTGACACCATTGCTCCGGTCCGAACCGATTCTTCAGCGAATGGCAAATCTCAAACATATTCAATGAATTGAAACTCGAATACAAGCCCTTATAGCACTCGTAATTTGTTGCGGAATGCAGCATTTCGGGATTCACCCAGCGCGAATAATCGCCGTGCAGCAATTCTCCGAGCAGCAAGAAATCCGGTTTCAGCCCATCCGTAAACCGCCGCAGCGCTCTGAGGAAATCCATGTCCAGCGCATACGCAACGTCCAGACGGATGCCGTCAATCCCGAAATATTCAACCCAATAACGCACTGCGTCAAAGATATGCTCGATGACCGCCGGATTCCGGAGATTCAGCTTGACAAGCTCAAAATGACCCTCCCAGCCCTCGTACCAGAAGCCGTCATTGTAGTTGCTGTTGCCGTCAAAATTGATATGGAACCAATCCTTGAACGGCGAATCCCACTTCCGTGCGCAAACATCCTGAAACTGTGGGAACCCTCTGCCGACATGATTGAACACGCCGTCGAGTACGACCCGAATCCCCTTTTCATGCAGCGCGTCACAGACCTGCTTGAAATCCTCGTTTGTGCCAAGTCTCGTGTCGATGCGCTTGAAATCGCGCGTGTTGTAACCATGCGTATCCGACTCAAAGACCGGTGAAAAATAGACCGCATTACAGCCAAGCGATGCGATATGCTCCACCCAGTCAAGCACCTTGCTGATCCGATGTGCCGGTACGCCATCGTTCTCAAACGGCGCACCGCAGAAGCCCAGCGGATAAATCTGATAAAATACTGCTTCATAGCCCCAATGTTGATTTTGATTCATTCAAATGTCACCTCTTGTTATCATAGTATAAAATCTGCTGTGAAATCAATCCTTCACGCGCAATGTCTCAATCAGTTCCGCATTCGGTGTGACAAACGCGGTCTGATAATTCGTATAAATCACCATGCCCGGCCGCGCACCTGCCGGCTTCTTCACAAATTTTGCTGCGCAATAATCCACCTTGACCTGCGCGGAATCCCTGCCCTTGCTGTAATACGCGGAAAGCATTGCCGCTTCCTCCACCGAACGATCCGGCGGCGTTAGTCCGTTCGTGACAAGGATCACGTGTGCGCCGTGGACAAGCTGCGTATGCAGCCAGATATCCGATTTTTCTGCGAATTTCAGTGTAAGCTGGTCGTTTTGCTTATTGTTTCTGCCGACAAAAATATCAAATCCATCGCTCGAACGGAAGTGCATCGGCTGCATCGGCTTTGGCGGTTTGCCGGCTTTCCGATTTTCACGCAGATAGCCTTGCTCGGTCAGTTCAAGCCGAAGCTGTGCTAAATCCGATTCGCATTCCGCACGCGTCAGCGCGTCAAATACGCTGTCAATATACAACTGCTCCTGTTCGCCGTCTGCAATCAGCGCGGTCAGCTTTTTTCTTGCCGTACACGCTTTTCGATATTTTTTATAATAGGCTTGCGCGTTCTGGGCAGGCGTCAAGCGTACGTCAAGCGGAATCTCGACCATCGGACAATCCGCTTCATAAAAATCCTCGACCCGTGCCGCTTGGTCGCCGCGCTGAATCCGGTACAGATTCGCTAAAATCAAATCGCCGTGCCGACGGTCTGTTTCCATCGAATCACAGGCAAGCAGCTCCTGTTTCTGATTCGCAACACGCCGCGAAATTCGCTCCGAAGCATTCGCAAGAAATCGAAATAAATCATTCGCACGCTGCCGCATCCGGGAATCGCGGTCGCGCTGTGCGTAAAATGCGTCCAAGGTTTCGCTCGCGCTCGGATACGAAGCCGTAATCATAAACGCGCCGTATTGCTGGATATTCATATAGGAAAAATCCTTGAGGACACGCTCCTTTGTCCGGACAGACGTAAAACAACGTTGTTCGGCGTTTTTGAGCATTTCCTGCGTCTGATGCACGATAAACAGAAACCGCGCCGTCTGCTCCTCGTTCAGCGGAAGCGATACTGCGTCCCCCTTGCCGACATAGAACTCCCATTCCCGTGCGACAATCGGTGATACGCCCTCAAACATCCGAATAATGGCTTTGGAAAGCACCATCGGCATCCCCGTGACAAGCTGCTGCCGGATGTCCTCATCCTCGCAATCGGTCATGCAGATTCTGGATTCACGCGGCGGCGCAAGATACTCCATACCGGGCAAAATCAGCCGAACTCTGGAGATTTCCTCGTCCACACGTCGCAGACTGTCTATGATTCTGCCCGTTTCGTTCACGAGAATCACATTGGAAAATCGCCCCATAATCTCACAAACCAGCGTGAGCAAAACCGAATCTCCCATCTCGTTATTTGCACGAATCCGGAAGCGCAGAATTCGTTCCAGACCATCCTGCTCGATGTCCTCCAGCTTTCCGCCGCTCAGATGCTTTCGCAGCAGCATACAGAACATCGGCGGCTGCGGCGGATTTTCCGGTACTGCCTGCGTGATATGGACGCGCGCGGCATCAGCCGATGCGGAAAACAAGACCTTCACAGCGCCGCCCTTGCCGCGGAACGACAACACAAGCTCATCGCGCGAGGGCTGATAAATTTTGTCGATGCGCGTGCCGATCAATGCAAGCAGCTCATCCCGTATACAATGCAGAAATGCGCCATCCAGTGCCATATACTGCTCCTTTCATACGATATTGAAAACCGATTATCGGGAAAGAAATCCACCAAAGGTCGCAAACTCTCCCGCAATCATGCCGGACGCCAGATTCGCAAACGGAATCTCCTCCGTATTCAGCTCCGGTATGACAAGCTGCACATTTTCCTGCAAATCACTGTCCAGCATCGCGACACAGGTGCAAAGCCGGCTGTATCGAATCAGCGCGGATTCCGGCACCGGCTCACACATCCAGTTGATATCCGGAATTCCGATGGTGCAAATGACCAACTTCATCTGATATAGCGTCCGCAGAATTTGCAGCAGCAGCGTCGATTCATACAAATCCGGTGCGCTCGAATCCTCAAATGCCATACACCAGCCGTCCGGCTGCGGAATGCCGTCGCTCAGACAAAGCCGAATCGTAAAAAACATCTTCTCGGATACAACCATTTTCATCGCTGTATAACAGTCGCGGACAAATCTGGTTCTGTCGTCAAAATCGCCGCCGAATTTTCCATCTCTATGGAACGCTGCAAGGCTCTCTCCAAACAGGCTTCTGTCGGCTGCATTGATGCCGATTCCGTTGACGCCGAGGCGGTCTGCGAGCTTTGCTGCATCACTGCAAGCAATCAAGAGCTTCGTCAATTCTTCATCCGCAAGCAGCGGCGCATTGGTCGGCAGCGTTGTGCTGTGATCGAATGCAGCCGGCTTCAGTGCGTGGTGACCGGCATGATTCAGCAATGCAACAATCACCGGTTCAAAGCCGTGCGCATCCTTGGATGTCCGCTTGATGGCTTCCATCAGGGCGCGGAACGACTCCGCATTTTCCTCAGCAAATACGAGGTCTGCTTCGGTTTCGCGTGCATCGGGATGAATGGCAGCCGGTTCCAGAACCACAATGCCATAGGGCTGCGCGAGAATCGCATCCGAATAACGCTTAACCGTGAGGTCGGACGGTGCGCCGTCTGCTGTGGCATCCTTGCCGCATGGCATCGTCAGCACGCGTCGGTTTTCAATCGGAAGCTGATGCAAAACCGTTTTCGCATCCAGTATCTCCGTTTCATTCTGTATCGGGAAAAATACACCCACTTCGGCTGCTTCTTCGCGCAATTCCGCAATTTGTTTTTCCAGTTCCATATCGTAACCTCCTTTGTGAAAATGGAATGCCTGCCGTCAGCACCATGCCGCCAGCAGGCAATTCCGATTACATATCAGTCTTTGAACTCATTGATTTTTGCAATATGTTGCAGAATTCTTACTGTGTCGTCATTTGTGAGACCACTCTTGCCATCACAATCGCCATTGATTCTGCCCGTTGCCGTAATGGTTGCGGTTTTATCCTCTGCAAGGAAGCGTGCCAACAGAACAGCATCGGCAACATCAACCTCACCGGAGCAGTTTACGTCGCCGAGTGTTTTCGGCTGCGTGTGCGTTGTGATTGTGGCGGTGGTGGTTGTCGTGGTGGTGGTTTTCTTTGTGGTGGTGGTCGTTACATCCGGCTCATCGGTAGACGGTACGGTGCCATCCGGCTCGGTGCCGCCGATCAGCTTGCCGTCGGCATAGACGCAGATGTTATCGGTGCGAACCTCATTGCCCGTGCCGAAGAATGCGTCATCCTCCGTGTAAATCTTCAGCTCCTGATAGCTTGGGTCATTTGTCGGATCCCACTTGTCGCCATAGTAGAAGCCAACCTTGAATTGCAGCTTCTTGCCGCAGTTTGCGAATTTGTAATCGCCCCAGCTAAATTCGACATATGCGTATTTGCTATCGCGATCCCACTTTGTGACCTTGGAGATTTCCGCCTTATTCGGCGCAGCCTCCGCGCTCACCTGATCGTAGAGAATGGACGCTTCAATCTTCGAGAAATCGCTGACCTCGCTGGTGTTGATGTAGTAACGAACGGTCATGTTTTCCGGAGATTTTGACTCGTTGCTCTTGACCATGAAGGAAACCTTGGTCACGCCTGCGCCCTCGGCATTGATATCGTCGATACCGCAAGCCTCGACATAGGTACCCTTACCGCCGCCGCCACCCTCAGGGCCAGCACCGGAAGCACCTCTGCCGCCGTCATCCTCAGGCGGGAAATCAGGGGTGATTGCCTGCTTGTACTCATCCTTGTATGCAAGATACAGACCTGCTGCCGCACCCGGACAAGCTGCGTTATAGTCGATCGTAACCTCGTTGTAGATCCAGTCCTTGGTGACGTCATTGTGCGCGTCCGTTGCATCGGGGCCGCCGCAAAGTGCGCCAAACAGAACATAGAGCTGCTGGTCGGGGTCTTCACACTTCGTCAGACCGGAGGCTGCGCGGTGATGCGGATATGCAGCTGCATTTTCATCAAAGCCGGTCAGGAAGCTACGCGGACCGTGACCGTCCTTTTCCAGATATTTGATATCATTCTTGCCGAGGATGTACTCCATCTGTCCCTTTGCCCATTCGGTAAAGCCGTAATCCTCGAGCTTTTCACGCTCATTGTAATCCTTGCCGTCGGTGTACTTGTCGTAAATCAGCATCATGAGCTGTGCGGCAGTGTTATAACGGCAGGAGCCCCATGTATTCAGCCACCAGTAGCCCTGCGGTGTAATTGTTCCGGGAGAGCCAGCCATATAGCCGTGATATGCCTTTGCGCACTGTCCCCAGAAGTCGATGACCTCGTAAGGATTCTTATTCGCCGCCTGCATATACGCAATCGCAAGATCGCACTGTCCAAGCGGATTTTCAGCCTCGGTATAGGTCTTGCCGGATTCATAGGTCTCGGAAATACGTCCCATCAGGATGCCGACGCCGTTCCACATATCGTTCCAGCAATAGCAGTAACCGGACGGTGCATAGAAATCGTAATACGGGAGCATATCGTCAATGTAGCTCTTTTCGCCCGTGACAAGATAGAGCCAACAGGCTGCAAAGCTGAAGTCATCCTCCCACTTTTCAGAGGTGTAATACTGGTCAGGTCCCTGATCGTTGACCGCCTTGACCTTATCATTCTTCTTTGCGAATTCATACAGTGCCTTGCCGTAATCCAGACATTTTTCTGCGTACTCCGGATCGGTATCCTTAAAGTTCAGATAGTTGATTACAAGGCAGGCTGCGGTATTGCTGACATTACAGGTAGTCGGGTTCTCAGGCGTTGCAAACCATGCAGGACGGTTCATCTCGTCGTTCTGCGGAAGCTGCCAGTAGGCATGGTCGATATCGCCGTCGCCGACCTGATAGCAGAAGCACTTGACCTCGCCGCTGTCATCGCGGAACGTGCAGCGCATAAAATAATCGCAGAAATGACGGATAATGGTTTCAACGTGCTCCTGCTGCTCGCATTCGATGTATGCGTCGCGGAATTCGTAGTAGCCCCATGAAACCGTCGTACCGGAATAAGCCTCCGGCAAACCGAATTTTACGTGGTCGCCGGCATCGTGATAGCCGCCGGATACGTCAATCGTGCCATCCTTTGTGCCGGTATTGAGAATGTCGTAATTTGCCTGAATGAACGATTCGGAAAGATTCGTGCCGATCTCGCCGGATTGCTCTGTGAACGAGTCCATGGTTTTCAGCGGAACCTCAGAATCATACGTATGGCAATTTGCACGCCACTTGAACTGGCTGTGCTCCTCAACCTCCGGTCCACACATATTTCCGTCATAGAAATAGAGTGAATACTGGAGCGCCTTTGCAAAGTTGTCATAGTCTCCTGCCGGATCTGTGACAAGTGCAGTTGCCTGAATTGACGCTTTGAACGGTACACTTACAGCAGCAGTCAATAAAGCCATCAGCCCCGCGCTGATTTTTCGGATTCGATTGTGTTTGAATCCCATTGAAATCCCTCCCAAAATTTGATGTCCATATGTATTTGGACATTCGTATATATAGTATAGCATACTTTCCCTAAAAATACAAGCCTTAAATAAAAATAATGTTTTTTTAAAAAAGACTTGATTTTTCTTCCGAAGTGTGGTATAATATCTGAGTCGGGTTCAAAAACCGAACTACACGGAGATGTATCGAAGTGGTCATAACGAGAACGACTCGAAATCGTTTGAGCGGTAAAACGCTCCGTGGGTTCGAATCCCACCATCTCCGCCATACGGGGCATTAGCGCAGCTGGGAGCGCACCACACTGGCAGTGTGGGGGTCACGGGTTCGAATCCCGTATGCTCCATCAACTATGTGTGACGAAAAAGATCACCACACGAAAAAGTCCGAATTTTCGGGCTTTTTTTCGTATCATACCCCGAAAATTTTATAGTAAAAACCGTGGATCACCTAAGCCCTTTTTCAAGTGTTTTTTGGACTTGAACGGGCGTTTTTAGATTTTGCAGAGATTTGAGAGCAGATTTGGAAGAAAAATTCCGATATCTGCTCTTTATTTTTACAAAAATCTTTCACAAAGTTTCAAACCGAATATTGTTGCATTTGCCGAATTGATTGAGATTGATAATCTCGGTTGATTCGGCTTTTTTTATTCCCCTATACAATTAAATAGAAAGCGAGATGATGTTTATGAAGAAACTAATATTCAATAGTACCTTAAACCATAAGGCACACACTTATGAGTCTATGCAGATTGAGGTGGAGAAAGTAATCACCCTTTATGGCAAGAGATTCGAACAGCTGAAAACTCATCCACTTGATGATGTTCCCGAACTCATCGAAAACAGAGATTTGATGTATATCGAAGGCAACACAGCCCACTGCGTTCTCTTCCTTGACTACAACGGCAACGATGGAATCCTTGTTGAAGCAGAGGGATGCGGTTATGCTCGTAAGTCACAGTTCATTCCAAATGCAAGAGCAATCGTAGAACAGAATGACTTGACTCCTGCCGAACAGCAGCTTCACAGAGAACTGAAAGAGGTAGCCGACAAAATCGCAGAGCTTGCTCATGCAGGTGATAGGCACTTTGTTTTTGAGGATGTTCTCGGTAACACAGACCTCAGAGCCTTGATGATTCAGTCGGTAGCTGAAACGCTCAACAGAAGAAGCGACCTTGCAGAAGTGAAAGATCACTACCTCGATATCCCCGGTCAAGCTGATTTCACAGTAACTCCCAAGCCAACTCAGGAGATGAAGCTCTACTGCCCTATTACAATCCAAGCAGAACCTCAAATTTATGAAAACGATTGGGATGCACCATATGAAGATGACCTTGAAGTTATCCCGTCAAGCTGTGCTTGTGGCTGTGAGGATGAAATCAAT
>JAZNTW010000100.1:0-19478 GCA_045591925.1 Oscillospiraceae bacterium | reverse complement strand
CGCACAGAGTTGGTGGTGCAGATACGCAGTCAGATTTTTCGTCAGATTGTATAGAAATGACGCCGCCGGGCTGACGCCCAGCAAGGAATTTCTGTGCAAAATAGCGGAAAATATGCAAGTACAAGTAGATGTGCCGCCAAGCCGTAAGGCGGACTTTGCGCGGTGTTACCTTAATATCCACAAAATAAAATTCAGGGCATACGTATATATTATAGCACAATATATGTGAAAATGCAATGGGCGAAGTGAAATAAATTGCTTTATTCCGCTGCATGGGAGTCGAAATGGAGGCGGGCAATCCTCCTCACCCTACCTTATAAGATCGGATTTTTCGCAAAAAGGTTACACGTTCACACGGATTATGTATAAGAATCGGACTCTTGCACAAAATATGCTTGAAAGGATATGGAAGGTGGTGGGAATATGCTGGGATTTGTGGTTGGATGCGTGACGGGCGGCGTGGTTGGTGTGACGATGATGTGCTGTCTTGTTTCGGCTGGAAATGCTGACCATCATCGCTGAGCAAGCAAAAAAAGACACTTTCGGTGTATCACATCAAAAGTGTCTTATAAAAGCATCGGTTGGAAGCGGCAAGATTCAGACCTCAAAATCGTGGAAAACAACATTGCCGATTTTCTGCTGCGGTTCCTGCTTGCCCCAGATTGCGCGCATGAATTCCGGATAGGCTTTTTCTGCAATCTGCATGACAAGACGGAATATTTCCTCGCAAGACTCACCGATATTCTCGGTTTTCTCAGCAAAATCGTATTCAATCGTAACAGCCTCGGCTTCATCGTTGACCGTGAACTTGCAGAAGCGGAATCTATCGTTCATGCGATTTGCAATCTGAAGCATATCGCGGCGATTCTGTTTCTTAAAGCGTACAAAATGCGGAACACGCACGGCAACATCATTTGAGTCACCATTTACGATAAAATACATCGTAAATGACGTATAATCCACAATGACAGAAGCGACAATGCGAATGGATTCTTCATTTTCCTGAATATGAAACACAATGGAGTGTTCCTTGAAAACCTCAATAATTTCTTCGACTGCAGCGTACATGGGCAATTCCTCCTTTCGCGGCTCAGGTATTCAAGATTTCCTTGAATATCGGGTAGCAGGTGTCAATAATATTGGAGCAGCGCAGCAGAAGCTCATATGCGCATTCACCGATTTCTTCACCGGAACTCGTGAAGTCATAGGCTGCAGTGACCGAGCAATTCTGCTCATCTACGGTGAATTTCAGGTAGCGGAAGCGGAAATTTGCTTCATTGACACATTCCAGCATCGCATCGAGCTTATCCGGTTGGAATTTAATGAGATTAAAGATGCGCAGAGCGACATCGTTTTTCTCAGCTTTGGAGATGTAGTGTGCCATAAAAGAGGTTTCTTGGGCGTTCATGCCTATGTGCAGGACGCTGCTGTCCTCGAGCTCCTCAATCGCACACTTGAGTTCATGCGCTGTCATTGCAGCATGGATTTCGTCTGTTGCGGGAAATACCATTATTATCCCTCCTATTATGATTTCCTTTAGGCAATACCGCCAAGCCGTAAGGCGGACTTTGCGCGGTGTTGCCTATATTATAATCTATTTCCGCAGAAATGTCAAGTGATAGCTGTGTAACCGGCTACGGCGTGCGGTGTTCGGTAGGGCAGTGTTGGATGAAATGTGCCGGAAAATGGCTATAGCCTGAACGGCGGCGAATAAAAATTAGGAGCCCACCCGTTATCCGAAAGGATGGCGAGTGGGGGTGTTGTACTCTACTTTATGATTTGTATCGTAGACTTGCTTTAGTTTTCTCCATCGTCAATTCTCGGTTCCGCAAACTCGATTTCTTGCGTGATATCACGAACATACTCGTCATAATTGACATACTTTCGCATATGTTCAGTTTCAAAATCTTGCTGATGATCGTTTTCTGCAACACCAACTCTGTGCGGTATTGCCTTTACAATATTGTATTTGATGCCGTATTTATCAAGCTAATCCATACCCTTTTGACTATGCCCACCATTGTTTAAACGTAATTGAATTGCAGGCTTTCCATTAACGCGTATTTGGCTTCTGGTAAATGCGCCTTAGTCAAAACAGCTTTCATCGCTCCAACTGACATAATGTGACTGTATTATATCACGCAAAAGAAGATTTGTCAAGATTTTTTCTCAGAAAATCCACAATATTTTGTGTTATGTATCATTGTAATTCATATATGTTGTGTTTTACTGTTAACTCATCATGCAATCGGCTGCATTGCAAACGTAATAGCGAACAAAAAACAAGGCACTCTCCATTGCTGGAAAGTGCCTGCTGAAAGGATTCAATTTTGTTTTTAGTTCAGCGATTTCATCGTCGGGAACAGCAGAACATCGCGGATGGACTGGCTGTTGGTCATCAGCATGACCAGTCTGTCGATGCCGAAGCCGATACCGCCTGTCGGAGGCATACCGATTTCAAGTGCATTCATGAAATCCTCGTCGATATGGTTTGCCTCATCGTCGCCCTGTGCAATGAGTGCTTCCTGTGCTTCAAAACGCTTGCGCTGGTCGAGCGGGTCGTTCAGCTCGGAGTAGGCGTTGCACATTTCGCGTGCGGTGATATACAGCTCAAAACGCTCGACATAATCGGGCTTATCGGGCTTGCGCTTGGTCAGCGGCGAAATCTCGACCGGATGATCCATGATAAAGGTCGGCTGAACGAGCTTTTCCTCGACAAATTCATCGAAGAACAGATTCAGAATATCGCCCTTTTCATGACGCTTTTCGTAATGGACGCCCTTTTCGTCTGCGATTTTCTTTGCCGCTGCGGTATCGGGAATCTGGTCGAAGTCGATGCCGGTATATTCCTTCACAGCGTCGATCATGGTCAGTCTGCGGAACGGCTTTCCGAGGTCGATCATGATATCCTCACCGTTTTCATCGGTGCCGAACGGGATGCAGGTGGTGCCGCAGACAGTCTGTGCGATATGGCGGAACATATTCTCCGTCAGATCCATCATGCCGTAGTAGTCGGTATATGCCTGATACAGCTCCATGAGCGTAAATTCCGGATTGTGCTTGGTATCCACGCCCTCATTGCGGAATACTCTGCCGATTTCGTAGACTCTCTCCAGACCGCCGACAATCAGACGCTTCAGATAAAGTTCCAGAGAAATACGCAGCTTTACATCCTCATCCAGCGCATTGTAATGCGTTTCGAACGGTCTTGCTGCTGCGCCGCCGGCATTGGAAACGAGCATCGGGGTTTCGACCTCGATAAAGCCCTGTCCATCGAGCCAGCTCCGGATTGCAGAAATAATCTTACTGCGCTTGATGAAGGTATCGCGTACATCCTCGTTCATGATGAGGTCGGTGTAGCGCTGACGGTATCTGGTATCGCGGTCGGTCAGACCGTGGAACTTTTCGGGAAGCGGCTTGAGCGACTTGGAGAGCATCGTGACCTTGACCGCGTGAACGGAAAGCTCACCGGTTCTGGTGCGGAACAATGTGCCGGTGATGCCCATGATATCACCGATATCGCCGTATTTACGGAACTTTGCAAATTCCTCCTCACCGATGTCGTTCATTCTGACATAGACCTGAATTCTGCCGGTTTTATCGCGCAGGTCAAGGAAATTTGCCTTGCCCATTTTACGCCAGCTCATGATTCTGCCGGCAACGGAGACTGTGAATTTCTCATTCAACTGCTCGTAAGCGGCTTTTTTTGCCTCCTCATCGAGATCAGCAGGAAGCTCTGCCTCGGCTGCTTCATACATCTTCCGGCATTCCGCGGTGCTTGCGGTGACATCAAACTTGGTGATGACAAACGGATCGTTATCGCTCTGCTGCATTTCCGCGAGTTTATCGAGGCGCACCTGACGCAGTGCGTCAATATCCTCTGCCTCTGCGGTCTGCTGGAGATTCTGTTCGTTGAGATTCTGTTCGCTCATGTTCAGTCCTCCGATTGCGTCTCAAAGACGCCTGTGCTGGAAATCTCCAGAACGGTAAAGGTCATGATTCCGACAGGTGCTTCTACGATGAACGTATCACCGACGTGCTTTCCGAGGACAGCCTTGCCGATCGGAGAATCGTCGGAAATCTTATGATGCTCGTAATCCGCTTCAGAACGGCCGACGATCTGGAGCGTTTCAATTTTCTGCGGCTGACCGTTGAATTCTGCTCTGCTCAGGATCACGCCGCTTCCGGTGCTGACGGTATCCGAGGAGAGTGTGGAGATAATTTCGGCGTGCTCAAGGGTACGTTCGAGCTTTTTGATTTCATCTTCCAGATGCGCTTGTTCGTTACGCGCCTCATCGTACTCCGCGTTTTCGGAAAGGTCACCGTGGCTTCTTGCTTCTGCAAGCGCGTCTGCGACCTCGGTACGACGGATACCCTTCAGGTAGGACAGCTTCTGTAATTCAGCATCATAATGCTGTTGTGACATTTTTTCTCTGTATACCTGCTCCATAATGGCCTCCTTATAAATCAATATAGAATCTTGAGAGGGAGCAGTGCGAGTTTGCGCTGCTCCCTTTCCGTATAATTTTAATCAGTGATTTCGCGGTGGAATTCCTGCAAGGACTTGACGTTCAGAGAACCGCCCTGCTCCTTGATTGCAGCGATACCCTCTGCAGTTGCGGAAGCTGCTGCCATGGTGGTGATATAAGGGATGCGATATTTGATGGCTGCCTTACGAATATAGCTGTCATCGTGCAGAGAATCCGCGCCGGCAGGCGTATTGATGATGAGATCAATTTTGCCGTTGGTCATGGCGTCGGTGATATTCGGTCTGCCCTCATAGAGCTTCTTGATCTTTTCAGCCGGAATACCGGAGCTTGCGATCATATCGTAGGTTTTGCCGGTTGCCAGAATCTTGAATCCGAGGTCGTTGAACTTGTTTGCAATCGGAAGCAGCTCCGGTTTATCCATATCGCAGACGGAGAGCAGGACAGTACCGCCGCTGGGCAGCTTGGTCTGTGTTGCTTCCTGCGCCTTGAAGTAGGCTTCACCGAAGTTCGGGGAAATACCGAGTACCTCGCCGGTGGAACGCATTTCCGGTCCGAGAACAGGGTCAACCTCCTGGAACATATTGAACGGGAACACTGCCTCCTTGACGCCGTGATGCAGAATCTTCTTATCACGAAGCGCCGAAACCGGAGACGGCTTGCCGGTCAGCTCTGCGGTCATGATCTGCGTTGCGATGCGAACCATGTTGATTGCGCAGACCTTGGAAACCAGCGGAACGGTTCTCGATGCACGCGGGTTTGCTTCCAGAACATAGACCGTATCGCCCTCGATTGCATACTGCATATTCATCAAGCCTTCAACGCCCATTTCAACGGCGATGCGCTTGGTGTAGTCCTTAATTGTAGCAACCTGCTTTTCGGTGAGATTGAGCGACGGAAGTACGCAGGCGGAGTCACCGGAGTGAACGCCGGCAAGCTCGATATGCTCCATGACAGCCGGAACGAAGCATTCCTTGCCATCGGAGATCGCGTCTGCCTCACACTCGGTTGCATGATTCAGGAATCTGTCGATCAGAATCGGACGATCCGGTGTAACGCCGACAGCCGCAGCCATGTAAACGCGCATCATTTCGTCGTCGTGAACGATCTCCATGCCTCTGCCGCCGAGCACGTAGGACGGGCGAACCATAACGGGGTAGCCGATACGATTTGCGATTTCCAGTGCGTCGTCAACCGTGACAGCCATACCGGATTCCGGCATCGGAACACCGAGCTTATCCATCATGGCACGGAAATGATCTCTGTCTTCTGCAAGGTCGATGGTTTCCGGTGATGTACCGAGAATACGAACGCCGTTCTTCTTGAGGTCTGCCGCGAGATTCAGCGGTGTCTGACCGCCAAACTGTGCGATGACGCCGATCGGCTTCTCTTTCTCGTAAATCTGAAGCACATCTTCGAGCGTCAGCGGCTCGAAATAGAGCTTATCAGAGGTATCATAGTCCGTCGAAACGGTTTCCGGATTGCAGTTGACAATAATGGTTTCAAAGCCGAGGTCCTTCAGGGCGAGTGCAGCGTGAACGCAGCAGTAGTCGAACTCGATACCCTGACCGATTCTGTTCGGGCCGCCGCCGAGAATCATGATCTTCGGACGGTCGGTGTTGCAGGGGCTTTCATCCTTTTCAATATGATAGGAGGAGTAGTAATATGCACTGTCTGCGGTGCCGGAGACATGAACGCCCTCCCAGCCCTCACGGATGCCTGCTGCATAGCGCGCATTGCGGATATCTGCTTCCGGAATTTCGAGAAGCTGACTGAGATAGCGGTCAGAGAAGCCATTACGCTTTGCCTGACGGAGTACATCGTCAGCCGGAATGCTGCCCTTGCCTGCGATCAGCGCATTTTCTTCCTCAACAAGCTCCAGCATCTGCTCAATGAACCATGTCTTGATTTTGGTCAGATTATAAAGCTCCTCGACGGTTGCACCCTTTCTGAGTGCCTCATACATGATGAACTGACGGTTGCTTGTCGGATAGACCAGCATGGCGAGCAGCTCATCCTTTGTTTTTTCATTGTAACCATTTGCGAAGCCAAGACCGTATCTGCCTGTTTCCAAGGAACGGATTGCCTTCTGGAATGCCTCTTTATAGGTCTTTCCGATGCTCATGACCTCGCCGACAGCACGCATCTGCGTACCGAGCTTGTCCTCAGCACCCTTGAACTTCTCAAATGCCCAGCGTGCAAACTTAATGACAACATAGTCGCCGGAGGGCACATATTTATCGAGCGTGCCGTATTTGCCGCATTCCATCTCATCGAGCGTCATGCCTGTTGCGAGCATTGCAGAGACAAGTGCAATCGGGAAGCCGGTTGCCTTGGACGCGAGTGCAGAGGAACGGGAGGTACGCGGATTGATTTCGATGACAACGATTCTGTCGGAAACCGGATCATGTGCAAACTGGCAGTTGCAGCCGCCGATGACCTGAACCTTATCGACGATGCGGTATGCCTGATCCTGCAAACGTTTCTGGACATCCTCAGAGATGGTCAGCATTGGTGCAGAGCAGAAGGAATCACCGGTATGTACGCCGATGGGATCAATATTTTCGATGAAGCAAACGGTAATCATGTTGCCCTTTGCGTCACGAACGACCTCAAGCTCCAGCTCTTCCCAGCCGCTGATGCACTCCTCTACGAGCACCTGACCGACAAGAGAAGCCTGCAGACCTCTTGCGCAGACAACTTTCAATTCCTCAACATTATAGACCATGCCGCCGCCGGCACCGCCCATGGTGTATGCAGGGCGCAGAACAACCGGATAACCGAGTTCGTCTGCGATCGCAACAGCCTCATCCACGGAATATGCAACCTCGCTGCGTGCCATTTCCACGCCGATGGAATCCATGGTTTCCTTGAATTCGATTCTGTCCTCACCGCGTTCGATTGCATCGACCTGAACGCCGATCACCTGTACGTTATACTCTTTGAGTACGCCTGCCTGATCCAGCTCAGAGCAGAGATTCAGGCCGGACTGGCCGCCGAGATTCGGGAGCAGCGCATCGGGGCGCTCTTTTTTGATGATCTCGGTCAGTCGGGCGACGTTGAGCGGCTCAATATAAGTCACATCTGCGACGTCCGGGTCGGTCATGATTGTTGCAGGGTTAGAGTTCACGAGCACGATCTGATAACCGAGCTTGCGCAGTGCCTTACACGCCTGCGTACCGGAGTAGTCGAATTCGCAGGCCTGTCCGATGATGATCGGACCGGATCCGATGATCATTACTTTGCTGATATCGTTTCTTTTTGGCATAATGCAAACACCTCACTTCAACTAAATATTATATCATAAGTACCCTTTGAAATGCAAGTGTTTTTTCGCTTTTTTTCAAAATTCACAAATGCGTGTATTTTTACACGGGATAAACGATTTGTTTAGGCAGATTGCCTTTTCTTGGGATATGCTGCTTGAAAAATGCTTGGGCAACACCGCGCAAAGTCCGCCTTACGGCTTGGTGGCACATCTACTTGTACTTGCATATTTTCCGCTATTTTGCACAGAAATTCCTTGCTGGGCGTCAGCCCGGCGGCGTCATTTCTATACAATTTGACGAAAAATCTGACTGCGTATCTGCACCACCAACTCTGTGCGGTATTGCCCTTGATAAATTTTTCTTCTTGATATATAATAGAAATATTGAGAAACATGATATTCCGTTTGTGGGGGGATTCCCTGAACGACCGGAGAAAGGGGCGCGATATGACACTGTATGATGTCACGGGCATGAGTTGTGCAGCTTGCAGTGCGCGTGTAGAAAAGGCGGTCAATGCCGTTGACGGCGTGGAAGGCTGTGCGGTCAGTCTGCTGACGAATTCCATGCGTGTGGAGGGGGATGTAGCTCCCGAAGCAGTCATACAGGCGGTTACGGAGGCAGGCTACGGCGCAGCGCTGAAAACGGCGCCGCATTCCGCGGCAGACGATGCACCGACCGATACCGAAACGCCAAAGCTCGTGCGGCGGCTGCTTGTATCGCTTGTATTTCTGCTGATTTTGATGTATATTTCTATGGGACACACGATGCTCGGAGCACCGGTTCCGGTGGCTTTGGAACGCAATCCCACTGCGAATGGTCTGTGTCAGCTTTTGCTTGCGGCTGTGGTTCTGGTCATCAACCGGCGTTTTTTCATCAGCGGCTTTCGGGCGGTCACGCATCGCGCACCGAATATGGATACGCTTGTTGCGCTTGGCTCGTCTGCATCGTTTTTGTGGAGCGTCTGCGTATTATTCGCTATGACGGCGCATCTGCGGAGCGGTCATGCCGATGTCGCTGAACATTTGACGAAGCAGCTGTATTTTGATTCTTCCGCGATGATTCTGACACTGATTACGGTCGGTAAAATGCTGGAGACGCGTGCCAAGGGCAAAACGACCGATGCGCTGAACGGCTTGATGCGGCTTGCACCGACTAAGGCTGTGATCCTCGAACATGGTACAGAGCGTGAGATTCCGGTGGAGCAGGTGCAGCTTGGGATGCGCTTTGCGGTGCTGCCGGGCGCACAGATCCCTGTTGACGGCATTGTGCGGTCGGGCGGCGGCACAGTGAATGAATCCGCGCTGACGGGTGAGAGCATTCCCGTTGACAAGACGATTGGCGACAAGGTTTCTGCCGGAACCATCAATCAATCGGGCTATCTTGAATGCGAAGCAACGCGAATCGGTGACGATACGATGTTATCGCAAATTATTCGGATGGTCAGCGATGCGGCGGCGACAAAAGCGCCGATTGAAAAAATCGCAGACAAGGTATCCGGTGTGTTTGTGCCGGCTGTCATCGGGATTGCCGTCTTGACCTGTATCATCTGGCTGCTGCTTGGACACGAGTTTGGATTTGCACTCGCACGCGGCGTATCGGTTCTGGTGATCAGCTGCCCATGCGCACTCGGACTGGCAACACCGGTTGCGATTATGGTCGGAAGCGGCGTCGGGGCGCGCAGCGGTATCCTCTATAAATCGGCGGCAGCACTGGAGGAAACCGGCAGAATCCAAACGGTTGTGCTGGACAAAACCGGAACGATCACGGAGGGCAGACCGTATGTGACCGATGTGATTCCGGCGGCGGGTGTCACGGAATCGCAGCTTTTGACCGATGCAGCCGCATTGGAGCAGCACAGTGAGCATCCATTTGGCAGAGCCGTGATGGAATATGCCGCAGAACAGGGGATTCAGCCGTCTGCGGTGACGGATTTTGAAGCATTGACCGGCAGCGGCGTATCGGCAATGCAAAACGGTGCTTCTCTGCTCGGATGCAGTCAGTCGGCAGCTTCTGCACAGCTTGCATTGCCGGAGGATATCGTTCGGATGGCAGAGCAGCTTGCGGAAACCGGTAAAACGCCGCTGTTTTTCCTGCGAAATGGCAGCCTGACGGGTATGATAGCCGTTGCGGATGTCATGAAGCCGGACAGCGCCGAGGCGATTCGATCACTCAAAAATATGGGCATATCCGTCATTATGCTGACAGGTGACAATGTGCGCACAGCGGAGGCGATTGGCAGGAACGCCGGCGTTGACCGCGTGATTGCCGGCGTGCTTCCGGACGAAAAAGAGCAGGTCATCCGGCAGCTTTGCGAGAACCGCAAGGTCTGTATGGTCGGGGATGGCATCAACGATGCGCCGGCGCTAACGCGTGCGGATATCGGCATGGCAATCGGTGCAGGAACGGATATTGCGATTGACGCTGCGGATGTCGTGCTGATGCAGAGCAGCCTGATGGACGCGGTGAATGCGATTCGCCTCAGCCGGAACACGCTGCGCAATATCCGCGAAAATTTATTCTGGGCATTTATCTATAACATCATCGGGATTCCGCTTGCGGCAGGGGTGCTTGTGCCGCTTGGACTGACGATGCAGCCGATGTTTGGCGCGGCGGCGATGAGCCTGTCGAGCTTCTGCGTTGTGACAAATGCGCTGCGGCTCAATCTGTTTCAGCCGGAGAAACCGCAGCGGACGACCGCTTCGGCCTCTGCAAAAATATCTCAAATCAACGATACTGCGAAAGGAATGGTGAAGAAAATGGCAAATACTACACTCGAAATCAAGGGCATGATGTGTCCGCACTGCGAGGCGCACGTCCGCAAGGCGCTTTCCGGCATGGAGGGCGTGACGGTCGTATCCGTCAGCCATGAGGCGGCAAATGCGGTCGTGGAAACGGCGCAGCCCGTTGCGGAGGACGCATTCCGTGCGGTGATTGCGGATGCAGGGTATGAGCTGACCGGCATCAGATAAAGGAGGCAATATGGATTTTTTTGATGTCATCGCGGCGCGTCACAGCTACCGCGGCAGCTATCTGCCGGATGCGGTGCCGCGTGCGGATTTGCAGCGGATCATGGAGGCAGGGCTTGCCGCACCGTCCGGCTGCAACAAACAGACAACCGTGGTCACTGCGGTCGATGATCCGGCGCTGCTCGCAGCGGTCTATGAGATCATGGAGCAGCCGTTTTGCAGAACTGCACCTGCGCTGATCTGTGTTTCGACAAAACACATTGTTGCATATCGGGATGGCTTCGGCAAAGACCGCTGCTATCAGGTGCAGGATTATGCCGCGGCGATTGAAAATATGCTGCTTGCCATTTCCGCGCTCGGATATGCAAGCTGCTGGCTCGAGGGACATATCACCGATGCAGATGCGCAAGGGAAACGAATCGCGGAGCTGCTGGAGCTTCCTGCGGAGGAAGAATTGATCTGCGTGCTGCCGGTCGGAAAGCCAGCGGAGGAACTGAAATCTGTCCGGAAAAAGCCGTTTGATGAACGTGCAAGATTTAAATAGGAAAAAGCCTTGAAATCATGTTTTTACGATGATTTCAAGGCTTTATTTTATGGGGGATCAGTCAATGATTTTCAGTGCACCGGTCGGGCAGCTTTCCGCGCATTTTTTGCAGGTCGCGCAGACCTGAATTGCCTCCGGACGATTGAATTCCGGCTTGACAACGGTTGGGAAGCCTCTGCCGAGCAGAGCAAGAATACCTTGTTTTGCAACCTCGTCACAAATGCGAACACATAAGCCGCAGAGGATACACTTGCCGTTATCGCGTTCGATGCAGACGAGTTTTCGCTCGATTTCATGCGCATTTTTCACGCCGTCAAGACGTTCCGGATGGATTTCCTGCTGCTGTGCATAGCGGATGAGCTTGCAGTCGTGATAATCATGACAGCCGCATTCCAGACAGCGCTTGGCTTCTTGAATCGCAGTTTCATCCGTAAGACCGAGATTGACCGGTGCGAAATCCCGTGCGCGCTCGGCGGCAGGACGTACCGGCATCTGGCAGCGCGGCTGCTTCTCTCGGTCGGCAAGGTCAGCAGGGGTGACGGTTTTCTTGGAATAGAACGGTGCGCGGTATGGCTTGATGTCGCCGCGGAGTGCCGAATCAACAACCGCTGCACAGCGACCGCCCTCACCGATTGCTTCAATCGCAATGGACGCGCCGCGGTTTGTCGCGTCACCGATTGCATACACATTGGGAAGATTTGTCAGATAGGTCGCGGAATCGGCTGCGATCGTGCCTTTTTTGGTCAACGCAACGCCGTCAATGCCGTCGGGATTGAGAATCTGTCCGATCGCCATGATCACAAGATCAACGTCAAGCACCTCGAATTTTCCCTCGACCGGAACAGGGGAGCGCCGTCCGGAGGCATCCGGCTCGCCAAGCTCCATGACTTGCAGCTTGATCTGCTTTACGCGGCCGTTTTCACCGATGATTTCAGCCGGATTTGTCAGGAATTTATAGGTAACGCCTTCTTCGATGGATTCCTCGATTTCAAGCGCATCAGCTGGCATTTCGCTCCGCGTTCTGCGGTAGATGACATAGACTGTCTCCGCGCCGCAGCGAATCGCGGTACGGCAAGCGTCCATTGCGGTGTTGCCGCCGCCGCAGACAGCGACCTTTTTGCCGCTGAGATCGGGGGTATCGCCCTCGCCGGAGCTGATATCATGTAAAAACTGAATGCCGCCCGTTACGCCGTCGAACTCCTCGCCCTTGACGCGCATCTGCATACTGCTCCATGCGCCCGTTGCAAGGATGACCGCATCATTCTGACTGCGCAGCTCATCGAGCGTGATATCGCTGCCGAGCCGCACATTGTTTTTCATCGTAACACCGAGCTTTTCGATTTCCTTGATTTCGCGCGCCAGCAAATCCTTGGGCAGACGGTAGGCAGGAATGCCGTAGCGCAGCATACCGCCCATTTGTGCTGCTGCATCGTAAATCGTGACAGCGTGACCCTTGCGGCGCAGTGCAAATGCAGCCGTCAGTCCGGCAGGGCCGCCGCCGACAATCGCGATATGCCGACCGGTATCGGGTGCAAGTTCGGGGACATAGGTGTTTTCTGCGAGATCACGGTCTGCGGCGTGCGCTTTGAGGTGGGCAATGGAAATCGGTGACTCGACCATGCCTCTGCGGCAGTTCTGCTCACAGGGATGGGGACACACTCTGCCGATCGAAGCCGGAATCGGAATTTTTTCCTTGATAATTTCGACTGCGCCGTGAAAATCGGCTTCAGCAATCTTTTTGACATAGCCCTGACAATCCGTTTCCGCAGGGCAATTCAGCTGACATGGGCCGCGGCAGTCACCGGTGTGGTCGCTCATCAGCAATTCCAGTGCGATTTTCCGCGATTGATTGACGCGCTCGGTGTCAAACCGGATTACATAGCCGTCCATTGCCTTTGCGGAACAGGCACGCAGGAGCTTCGGAATCGCTCTGCCCCTGCCGTCATCCAGCACCTCGACGGCACACAGACCGCAGGCACCGTACACGCGCACACTGTCGTCGTTGCAGAGATTCGGGATCTCGATTCCGTTTTGCTGTGCAGCGTGCAGAATCGAGGTATTCTCCTCACAAACGCAGGGTACGCCGTTGATTGTAATATGAATTTGGCTCATGATTTTCTAAAACCTCACGATATCCTAAAAAATATATCCGTAATTGATTAGCTGACGCTGACTGCGCCGAATTTGCAGATTGCCATGCACTGTCCGCAGCGGATACAGCCGGATTGGTCGATCGAATGCGGTCCTTTGACGATGCCGGAAATCGCATAAACCGGACATTTTCTTGCACAGGCGGTACAGCCCTTGCATTTTTCTGCATTGATTTCGTAGTGCAGCAGTGCCGTGCAGATATGTGCCGGACAGCGCTTGTCACGGATATGTGCTTCAAACTCATCGCGGAAGTAACGGAGCGTGGACAGCACCGGATTGGGCGCAGTCTGACCAAGACCGCAGAGCGCGCCGTCACGCACGGCAAGACATAATTCTTCCAGCAGCTCGATATCGCCGTCCTTGCCCTCGCCGGAGACGATCCGCGTGAGGATTTCTTGCAGACGCTTTGTACCGATGCGGCAGTGTACGCATTTTCCACAGGATTCCTTTGCGGTGAAATCGAGGAAGAATTTTGCCATACTGACCATGCAGGTGCTGTCGTCCATGACGACCATACCGCCGGAGCCCATGATTGCACCGGTTGCCGCGAGTTTTTTATAGTCAATGACAGTATCGAGCAGCGATGCCGGAATACAGCCGCCGGACGGGCCGCCCATCTGGACTGCCTTGAACGTGCCGCCGTCGCGGATTCCGCCGCCGATATCGAAAATAACCTGCCGCAGCGTCATGCCCATCGGAATTTCAACCAAGCCGCCGCGTTTGATTTTTCCGGTCAGCGCAAAGACCTTTGTGCCCTTGGAATCCTCAGTACCCATTGCGGCGAATGCTTCACCGCCGTTGTTGATGATCCAAGCGACGTTTGCGTAGGTTTCGACATTGTTGATGTTGGAGGGCTTATCCCAGTAGCCCGATTCGGCAGGGAACGGCGGCTTGAGCTGCGGCATACCGCGCTGTCCCTCCAGAGATTGGATCAGTGCGGTTTCCTCGCCGCAGACAAATGCGCCTGCGCCAGCCTTGATGCGGAATTCGCAGGAGAAATCGCTGTCGAGGATATGCTTGCCGATTAAGCCTGCCGCGCGCGCTTCTTCGATGGCGTGCTCCAGACGCTTGATTGCAAGTGGATACTCTGCGCGGACGTATACAATCGCTTCCTGTGCGCCGATTGCATATGCGCCGATCAGCATACCTTCAATCAGCGTATGCGGATCGGATTCGATGACGGCTCTGTCCATAAATGCGCCGGGATCGCCCTCGTCGGCATTGCAGATCAGATATTTTTCATCACCGGCAGAATTTCTTGCGGCGTTCCATTTGAACCATGTCGGGAAGCCTGCACCGCCTCTGCCGGCAAGTCCGGAAACCTTGACGCATTCGATGACATCCTCAGGCGTCATACCGTTTTCCGGAGCAAGAATGCGCCGGATTGCCTGATAGCCGCCGGCAGCGAGTGCGCTTTCGATCGACTCCGGATCAATAATGCCGCAGTTTCGCAGTGCAATACGCGTTTGCTGTGTCAGAAACGCACTGTCCTCATCGGTAATGCGCAGCGGCTCAATGACGGAGAAATCGCCTGATTTGGCCGCCTGTGCAATCATCGGTGCCTGTTCGGGCTGCACATGAACCAGCCGTGCTTTCAGTATATCATCTTCATAAATATCGACAATCGGTTCCAGCCAACACATACCGATGCAGCCGACTGTACCGAGTGAAACGCCGGAGCATTCGAGCAGCGGCGCGAGTGCGTCCGCAAGTGCTGCTGCACCTGCTGCAATGCCGCAGCTTCCCTTTCCGACAGCTACGCGTATGCTCATTTTGCCGCCTCCTTTGCCTGAATATCCTTTAGGATCTCCAATACCTTTGCAGGCGTCAGAGAGCCATAGGTATCCTCATTGATCATCATAACCGGCGAAAGCGAGCAGCATCCGAGACAGGCGACGATGCTGAATGAGAACAGGCCGTCCTCCGTGGTGCCGCCGTTTTCGATGTGCAGATATTCCTCGATTGCGGTGGCGATCCGCGCACTGCCGTTGACATGGCAAGCCGTACCGTCGCAGAGCATGATCAGATACTTGCCGACCGGTTGAAAGCGGAATTGCGTATAGAATGTTGCAACGCCGAGTACGTGTGCCGGTGTTGAGCCGGTTTGCTCGGCAATATGATAGATTACGTCTGTCGGGAGATAACCGTAGATCTCCTGTGCGTGCTGTAATATGGTGATGAGACTGCCCTTGATCGCGGCATATTCTGCAAGCACCGGTTCCAGCAGTGACAGATCACTTGGATTTGCAGCGCATTGGCATTTCATGATAGGCTCCTTTTCCGGCAGCGATTGAGAGAGGGTGCCGGCCGTCTTTCCGGCAGACGGATGCCGAACATGATCGAAGCGGAATATGCAAACAAGAATATTCTGCTCTGTCATTCATATTATAACATAGTGCAGATAGGGTTGTCAAGATTGATTCGGCGGTGGTATGAGCAATTCACCCAAAGACTTTGAGGAAGACTGTCTGAGAATCAAGCGATATGTCAAAAATCGGAATCACACTTGACAAAATATGACAGAATAAGTATAATAGAATCAAGGAGTTAGCATAGTCTAACTCATGAAATACACAGCAGGAGGAAGAATTGCGATGATGACTGATTCGGTCAAAACGCTGAAGGATATTCCGGTCGGCGCAACGGTAACAGTCCGGAAGCTGAACGGCGAGGGCGCGATCCGCCGCAGAATTATGGATATGGGACTGACAAAGGGTACATCCGTTTTTGTACGCAAGGTCGCACCGCTGGGTGATCCGATGGAAATTAAGGTGCGCGGCTACGAGCTGACGCTGCGCAAGGCAGACGCCGAAATGATCGAAGTCGAATAACAATATGACAGAATCGTTCTGCGGTTTTGGGATATTTTCGGAAAGGATTGTGGAATATGTTAGCACTGCGAATTGCACTTGCCGGAAACCCGAACTGCGGCAAGACGACCCTGTTCAACGCGCTGACCGGCTCCAATCAGTATGTCGGAAACTGGGCGGGCGTGACGGTCGAAAAGAAAGAGGGCAAGCTCCGGGATCATGACGGCGTGATTGTCACGGATTTGCCGGGCATTTATTCTCTTTCGCCTTATTCGCCGGAGGAGGTCGTTGCGCGCAATTATTTGATTGTAGAGCGTCCGGATGTGATTCTCAATATCGTGGACGGCACCAATCTTGAACGCAATCTCTATCTGACAACACAGCTTGTCGAGATCGGCATACCGGTCGTGGTTGCGATCAATATGATGGATATTGTCCGCAAAAACGGCGATGAAATCAATTTTGAACGCTTGGCAAAGGAGCTTGGCTGCAAGATTGTCGAGATGTCCGCACTCAAGGGCGACAGCATCATGGAGGCGGCAGAGGCGGCGATTGAAGCGGCAAAGCTCGGTCGAAAGGTGCCGCTGCACCTGTTTTCGGGCGCGGTGGAGCACGCGATTGCGCATATCGAGGAGGCTGCCGTTCACGACTTGCCGGATGATGAGCAGCGATGGTATGCAATCAAGCTGTTTGAGCGCGATGAAAAGGTCATTGCGCAGCTCAAGCTGCCTGAGGAAATTTTACGGCATATCGAAACGGATATTGCGGCGACAGAGCGTGAGATGGATGATGACGCCGAGGCGATTATTACGAATGAACGCTATAATCGCATTGCGGATATCATCAAGATTTCCTATAAACGGAAAAATGAAGACGGCTTGACGATTTCCGATCGGATTGACCGTGTTGTTACAAACCGCGTATTCGGCTTGCCTGTTTTTGCGCTGATCATGTTCCTTGTCTATTATATTTCGATGGTGACGGTCGGTGCGCGTGCGACGGCATGGGCAAATGACGGGCTGTTCGGTGAGGGCTTTCATCTGCTTGGCATCGGTACAAAGCAGATGGAGGCGGCGCAGGAGGAATACGGTGATACGCCGGACATCATCCGCGGAATGCTTGCGAAAGCGGCGGCGGACGGGATTGACGTACAGGCGGCAGAGGCTGCGCTCCATGCGGATGCAGACGCCTCGGTTGTCAGCGCACTCCGCAAGATTTCTGCGTGTTATCCGGATGACAGCGTGCCGTTCCCATATACGATTGCAGACGGCGAAAGCCTGACCATATCCGAGAAAACAACGACCGTAGGCGAATTTCGCCGCGCGATCACACTGTATGAAACCTATGGCGGTGAAGTCAATCCGGCAGATTTCGGAATGTGGGTGCAGGGTGTGCCGGTCGTTGTCGGGAATCTGCTTGCACGCGTAAATTGTGTGGCATGGCTGAAAAGTCTGATTCTGGATGGCATTGTAGCCGGCGTGGGCGCGGTGCTGGGCTTTGTACCGCAGATGCTCGTGCTGTTTTTGCTGCTCGGATTTTTGGAATCCTGCGGCTATATGTCGCGCATTGCGTTTGTGATGGACAGATTATTCCGGAAAATCGGCTTATCGGGCAAATCGTTCATCCCGATTCTGGTCGGAACGGGCTGCGGCGTACCGGGCATCATGGCGAGCCGTACCATCGAAAACGAGCAGGATCGCAAAATGACCATCATTACAACGACCTTTATTCCCTGCGGCGCAAAGGTTCCGGTGATTTCGATGATTGCAGCGGCATTCTTCGGCGGTTCACCGTTTGCTGCAATATCCGCATATTTTATCGGTATGGCGGCAATCGTGATTTCGGGCTTGATTCTGAAAAAGACGAAACTGTTTGCCGGAGAGCTGTCTCCGTTTGTGATGGAGCTGCCGGCGTATCATCTGCCGACGCTGCAAAATCTGCTTCGGACAACGTGGGAACGCGGCTGGTCGTTCATCAAAAAGGCAGGCACGGTGATTTTGCTTTCCACGGTGATTATCTGGTTCTTATCGCGCTTCGGAAGCGTGAACGGCGCATTCGCATATCTGTCGCCGGAGCAGTTTGACCGTTCGATTCTTGCCGCTGTCGGCAAGGCGATCGCGTGGATGTTTATTCCGCTTGGCTGGGGCGAGTGGCAGACCGCTGTTGCAACGCTCACCGGACTCATTGCAAAAGAAAATATTGTCAGCACGATTGGCGTACTCTACGGCGCGGAGGGCAATGCTTATGCGGCAATCGGCACGGTGCTCAATCAGGCTGCCGGCTATTCCTTCCTCGTGTTTAATCTGCTCTGTGCGCCCTGCGTTGCGGCAATGGACGCGATCCGGCGCGAAATGAACAGCGCAAAATGGACGGTCTTTGCAATCGGTTATCAGTGTGCATTTGCGTATTTGACGGCGTTTGTCTGCAATCAGCTCGGTGCGCTGCTGCTGGAACATACGGCGGTCAATCCCTTGGGCGTTGTGTTGTCGGTGCTGATTCTTGTTGCTGCGGCATATCTGATGCTGCGGAAAAATCCGAATGCGAAAAGGAGCTGAGCGGATATGCTGACATGGCTTCAGACGAACATTGGCACAATTTGCGTATTGTTGGTAGTGATTCTTGCTATTGTATTTGCGATTGCTGCCGTGATACGGGACAGACGAAACGGCTCTTCCGGCTGCGGATGCGGCTGTCAGGGTTGTGCAATGCGGGATTCTTGCCATAAAAAACAAGATTCTACAAAATAATCGTGTGTTCTATGCACCGGAGCGGAAAATGCAGTCTGCTCCGGTGCTGTTTGCGTTCTGAAATTAGATAAAGGCAATACCGCACAGAGTTGGTGGTGCCATATATACAAACAGGGGCATTGCAAGCACAGTGTCCCTGTTTTTTGTATTTATATTTGATTTCGCGCTTCGCGCGACGAAGGGGCTGCGCCCCCTCGACCCCCAGATGTGCTGCACTCGCATTCCCCCTTTCCCCTAAAGAAAATTTAAGTCAGCAGAGGGGAGAGCAGTTTATTTTGCGGCTTTGCAATTAGGGGGAAAGGGAATCAGGAAAGGGGAGCGCGAGGGGAAAACCTTAAGGGGAAGTCGGAGGCCAAGCGGTCTTAGGAAGACAATTAAACTCACCAACTCCTTGGCTCACAGAACGACATGGCTACGATCCGACTTAGGGGAGAGCAGTTTATTTTGCGGCTTTGCAATTAGGGGGAAAGGGAATCAGGAAAGGGGAGCGCGAGGGGAAAACCT
>JAZNTW010000099.1:0-6429 GCA_045591925.1 Oscillospiraceae bacterium | reverse complement strand
CGATTCCCCTCTTTCTTGGGTTGTCCCTCTCGCATTCGTACTCCGCGCAGATGCGCAGATACGAGGGGAGAACCCCAAGAGGAAAGGGGGAAACTCGTTGCACTCGTATTCCCCCTTTCCCCTTAAGGTTTTCCCCTCGCGCTCCCCTTTCCTGATTCCCTTTCCCCCTAATTGCAGAGCCACGAAATAAACTGCTCTCCGCTGTGCGATAAAAAAATTCATGTCAGCAGAGGGGAGAGAGTTAGGAAAGAGAGAGCGCGACGATTCCCCTCTTTCTTGGGTTGTCCCTTTCGCATTCGTACTCCTCGCAGATGCGCAGGGCGAGGGGAGAACCCCAAGGGGAAAGAGGGGATGCGAGTGCAGCACATCTGGGGGTCGAGGGGGCGCAGCCCCTTCGTCGCGCGAAGCGCGAAATCAAATATAAATACAAAAAACACGGACACTGTACGGGGTCTGGAGACGAGTCCCCAGCGAGGGTTTGGTTGAGTTTACTATGCAAACTCACTGCGCAGCGTGCGCGGTAGCCCCATTATCAATCCGTCGGAGACACATCAAAATGTGAAACTTGTGTGAAAGATTATATAATAGGCTTGACAAATTCTATAATACGAGTATAATATTATTAAAGACCATTGAAAGGGGAGGGAGTCCTTGAAGAAAGCCGTTTACAGTCTGGTGCTGTCGGAGGACGTTGTCGAGGCGGTTGACCGCATGGCTTACGCGCGCGGCACTAGCCGTTCCAATCTCATCAATCAGCTTCTCGCAGAAGCCGTCGGCTACGTCACGCCCGAACGCCGCATGGCAGACATCCTGCAAACGCTCTCGGAGCAAATGACCGGTCTGTTTCAGCTTCAGGAGCAGGCAACAGACGGTCTGCTGACTATCCGCAGCCCACTGCGCTACCGTTACAAGCCGACCATCCGCTATCGCGTCGAGCTGTCCCGTCAGCCGGAGCGCGCAGTCGGCGTCATCCACGCCTCGTTCCGCACCCAAAATCAATCGCTGCTCGACGAAGCGGAGCGATTTTTCACGCTCTGGTCGCGGCTGGAATGCGCCTGCGGCTTCTGTCAGCCGGAGGATGCGCAGGTCGAATCGGGCTGCTGGAATCGGCGCATCGGGATTCGCGCGGCACAATCTGCCACCGCACAGGAAATCGGTGCGGCGATCGGACAATATATCAAGCGTGTGGACGCGGCGCTCAAAGCCTATTTTGCCGCCCTGCCCGACCACAATGCCGCGGCAGACGCAGTACAGCAATATTTTACAAAATAAGGAAAAAATTTGCTCAAACAAAACGTCGGACGGCTTGCGGCACTGTTTGGCGCAACCTTATTTTTGCCGGAACTTACCTGATTACACCAAGGAGGTATCGTGATGAATGCGAACAAAATGACACAAAAAACACTCGAAGCCATGCAGAATGCGCAGTCGCTCTGCACCGAATATCAGAACAATGCCGTTGAGCCGGTGCATATCCTGACCGCGCTCGTACAGCAGCCGGATGGACTGATTCCGCAGCTGTTACAGCGAATCGGCTTCCGCGCAGGGGACTTTGCGAATGCGGTTCAGCGCGAGGTTGCCGCGCTGCCTCATGTGACCGGAAGCGGTAGACAGGCAGGCATGGTCTACATTTCCAACGAAACCGAGCAGCTCTATCATCAGGCGGAGCTGATTGCGCAGCAGATGCAGGATGAATATATTTCTGTTGAACACTTGTTTCTTGCGATGCTCAAAAGCAACGATTCTACGCTAAAAAAACTATTCCGGCAATTTTCTCTCAATGAACCCAAGGTGCTGAATGCGCTCAAGGAAATCCGCGGAAATACGCGTGTTACGAACGAAACACCAGAAGCGACCTACGATGTGCTCAAAAAATACGGACAGGATTTGACCGAGCGTGCCAAGAAGCATCAGCTGGATCCGGTCATCGGCAGAGACGCCGAAATCCGCAATGTCATCCGAATTCTGTCAAGAAAAACCAAAAATAACCCGGTGCTGATCGGCGAACCCGGCGTTGGCAAAACCGCGATTGCCGAGGGGCTTGCACAGCGCATTGCACGCGGTGACGTTCCGGATTCTCTGCGCGACCGCACGGTTTTTTCGCTCGATTTGGGCGCACTCGTTGCCGGTGCGAAATACCGCGGTGAATTTGAGGAGCGACTAAAGGCGGTCTTGCAGGAGGTCAAAAAATCTGAGGGCAAGATTCTCCTATTTATTGATGAGCTGCATACGATTGTCGGTGCCGGCAAGACCGATGGCGCGATGGACGCCGGCAATCTGCTGAAGCCGATGCTCGCGCGCGGTGAGCTGCACTGTATCGGTGCGACAACCCTCGACGAATATCGTAAATACATTGAAAAAGATGCGGCACTCGAACGCCGTTTTCAGCCGGTACAGGTCGGTGAGCCGACTGTCGAGGACACGATTTCGATTCTGCGCGGACTCAAGGAGCGCTACGAGGTCTACCACGGCGTGAAGATTCACGACGCGGCTTTGATCGCGGCGGCAACGCTCTCCAATCGCTATATCTCCGACCGGTTTCTGCCGGATAAGGCGATCGACCTTGTGGACGAGGCTTGCGCGATGATTCGGACGGAAATGGATTCGATGCCAACTGAAATGGACGAAATTTCGCGAAAAATCATGCAGCTTGAAATTGAAGAGGCGGCACTCAAAAAGGAAACGGATTCCGTATCCGGCGCACATCTTGCCGAATTGCAGAGAGAGCTTGCCGACTGCCGCGATAGCTTTGCGCAGATGAAAGCGCAGTGGGAGAACGAAAAGGGCGGCATCAGCAACTTGCAGGAGCTGCGCGCCCAGCTTGAACAGCTCAAAGCCGAAATCGAAACCGCAGAACGGCAATATGATCTGAATTTGGCGGCAGAACTGAAATACGGCAAGCTGCCCGAATTGCAGAAAAAACTCACCGAAGCAGAGTCTGCTGCACAAAACGGCGCGGCAAAGCTGCTGCGTGACGCGGTGACGGAGGATGAAATTGCGCGGATCGTAGCGCGCTGGACGGGGATTCCGGTGACGAAGCTGATGGAGGGTGACCGTGAAAAGCTACTCCATCTGGAGGACACGCTGCATCGGCGCGTGATTGGGCAGGATGAGGCGGTCGAAAAGGTCAGCGAGGCGATTTTGCGCTCACGTGCCGGCATTCAGGATCCGAATCGTCCGATTGGTTCATTCCTGTTCCTTGGCCCGACCGGCGTTGGCAAGACCGAGCTTGCGAAAACACTCGCAGAATCGCTCTTTGACGATGAACGCAATCTCATTCGCATTGATATGTCCGAATATATGGAGAAATTCAGCGTGAGCAGACTGATTGGCGCGCCTCCCGGATATGTCGGCTACGAGGAGGGCGGTCAGCTGACCGAGGCGGTTCGCCGCAAGCCATACAGCGTGGTGCTGCTCGATGAAATCGAAAAGGCGCATCCGGATGTGTTTAATCTGCTCTTGCAGGTGCTCGACGACGGCAGAATCACCGATTCGCAGGGCAGAACGGTCGATTTCAAGAACACGATCCTGATTCTCACCTCGAACCTCGGCGCGGACGCGCTGCTTGCAGGCATTCAGGCTGACGGCACGATTTCCGAGGAGGCAAAGCGGCAAACCGATGCGCTGCTGCGGCAGAGATTCCGTCCGGAGTTCCTGAACAGACTCGACGAAATGATTCTTTACAAGCCGCTGACCAAGCAGGAAATCGGTGGAATCGTGGAGCTGTTGATTGCGAATCTGCAAAAGCGGCTCGCGGCACAGCAGATTCGTGTGGAGCTGACGGAGGCGGCAAAGGAGGCGGTGATCGAGCAGGGCTATGACCCGAATTTTGGCGCAAGACCGCTGAAACGCCTGATGCAGCGGAAAGTTGAGACGCTTCTTGCAAAACGGCTGCTGTCTGCTCCGGTGGCGCAGGGCAGCGTCCTCACTGTCGATTTCCAAAACGGCAATTTTGTGTGTGGGTGAATAAGGTATCTCCGAAGACCCGTTAATTTTATGCTATGGGGCGTAACTGCGTGCGATTTGTCGCAGTGGAAATTATGGATTTTCCTAGTTTATAATAAGAAAACGGAGTCTGCGAAAGGGCACTACCCGTACAGAAGTATTTAATATGTACCGAAAGGTTGCGTAGCAAAGAGCTACGCAGCCTTTCTCTTTTTGTCGTAAACCATACTGTCAGCGGTAACTGTTGCCGCCAGAACATTGAATCTGAAATAAATATCAATTCGCTGTGTCCTGTGACCGCTTGACTTGTCAGGTGCGTGTACGACAATCTTTTCAATGAATTCGTGCATGATTTCGGGTGTGAGCTTTTTGATTTCCGAATACTTTCTGACAACCGCAATAAACTGTGCTGTGTCGGTAGCCTTTTGCTCTCTTTCTTCGACGAAAACAGAGAGTTCCGAAACAATCAGACGAAGTTCACGCTGTTCCTTTTCGTAGCTCTCCGACATTGTTTTGAAACGTTCATCTGAAATTTTACCCGATACATTATCCTCATATAGCCTTGTAAACAGCTTGTCCAGTTCGGCAATTCGCTTTTCCGATTGGGCAAGCTTTTTCTTTGCTGCTTTCAGCTCTGCAGATTGCTGTTCCTTTGAATTCTGCATCGCCGCTTCCACAAAATCGGATTCATTTTCCCTGACCGCCGTTGTAACCTTGTTGATTGAATTAAGCACGAGCTGTTCTAACACTACAGTTCTGATAAAATGTGCGGAGCAATCATTTTTATCTGCTGAATACGTTGCACATTTTAAATGTTCTTGGTCGGCATTAAGACTTCTGGAACGACAGAGATACATTTTCTTGCCACAGTCTGCACAGTAAACCATTCCCGAAAAAGGATTTACTTCCTCCTGATGCTGAAGCTTTCTCTTGTTTTTGCGTAGCTCCTGTACCAAATCAAAATCTTCCTTTGAAATTATTGCCTCGTGCGTATTTTCAAAGATTTGCCAATCTGTTTTGGAATTGATAATCCGCTTCTTGGATTTATAAGATTTTGTTTTTGTTCTGAAATTCACTGTATGACCAATATATTGGAGCTTTTCAAGTAAAGCTCCAATTGTTCTATGCGACCAGCGATAAGGCTTTGCACAAGTAATGTTTCCCGATTTTTTGAGTTCTGTGTAAGCAGTAGGAGTGAGAACTTTTTCCTCAGTCAGTATTTTCGCAATCTGCGTCGGACCATATCCGTCAATGCAAAGCTGAAATATTCTGCGGACTACCTCGGCGACTTCATCGTCAATCTCCCATACGTTTTTGTCTGTTTCAGACTTTTTGTAACCGTATGGTATCATTGAAGTCAATGGCTTTCCCGACTGACCTTTCGCCTTGAAAACTGCTTTAATCTTCTTTGAGCAGTCACGAGCGTACCAGTCATTAAAAACATTCTTGAAAACCATCATTTCATTTTCGCTGCGCAGAGTGTCAACATTGTCATTTATAGCGATATACCGAACATCATAATCAGGAAGCATCATTTCAATATATTGTCCCGTCATAAGATAATCTCTGCCGAAACGTGACAAGTCCTTTGTAATAATAGTTCCTATCTTGTCCAATTTTACATCTTCAATCATTCTCATAAAATCAGGTCGATTGAAATTTGTTCCGCTGAAACCGTCATCAACATAAAACTGTGTGTTTCCGAGTCCGTTTTCATCAGCATATTTCTTCAAAATTGCTTTCTGATTGGTGATTGAATTACTCTCACCCTGTAAATCATCGTCGTTGCTCAAGCGACAATAAAGAGCCGTAATCTTGTCTGTAAACATAACCATTCCTTTCCGACAATTACGGCGGCTAATGTACTATAATTATAGCACATCCACCGTAAAATATCAATAATTTAAAGTGATAAAATCTTGTTTTTTCATAAAGTCGTGAAACGGTTATGCCGCTTGTTTCTTAATATCACGCTCTATCAATCGACGCACTACGTCGGAAATATTTTCTTTACAATTGGGTGCGAACTTTACGTTCACAATATATGTCGTATTACCGATTTTGTATTCGGTTGCAGATGTGATATCCTTTTGCATATAGGCGAGCCTCCTTCCTATAAAAATAAACATTTTAGCATCTTCCTTTCTTTGTTTTATTCCAATTCAGCAGTTCTCCTACGCTGAATTTCATTCTGTTTTTCCTCATAATTCGTAAGTCGCTGAACATTGTAAATCAGCGTTTCCATAACTGCAACATCATCGCCCAGCTTCTCAACTTTTGCACGGTCAACCTCAGCGGATTTTTTCAACTCGTCCAATTCTCTCTGCCACGCTTTCGGAGTAAGCTTCGCACCGTTGAGATTGTTGTCATAAAAAGATTTCGCCGTCTTAAACAGCGTAATTTCTCCGTAGTGCTTGTCATAATATTTTTCCTTTTTCTTCGGATTAATGATAGACTGCCACTCCAGATAAACCGCCTTGTTCT
>JAZNTW010000098.1:0-65733 GCA_045591925.1 Oscillospiraceae bacterium | reverse complement strand
TGCGGTGCTCGAAGCCTTCTCTGAATTCAAGCCTAAAAGCATAACCTTTGATAATGGCTCGGAATTTGCAATGTTCAAAGAAATGGAAAAGGCGCTTAATACAACTGTTTATTTTGCTGACCCTCATTCGCCTTGGCAAAGAGGAAGCAATGAAAACGCCAACGGATTATTACGCTTTTTCTTTCCAAAACGCAAAGGCATTGATTTTACCCTTATCAATCAGGCAGAGATTGACGAGGTTGTGAAGCTCATCAACACTCGTCCAAAATTTTGCCTAGACCTTTATTCCCCTGATGAAATTTTTTGTTGCACTTGACTTGACAGAATGCCTTCCTGCCGATCCGGACGCATGGCTCGAACGCTTCAACACCTTCTCCATTTACGAGGTGCTGCCGAAGCTCATCGAGCTTTGGGGACTGAATGTGGAAACGCAGACGGAATCTAAAAAAAACATCGCCAGCCGGGCTCCGGTCGCCGGACTGACCGACCGATGACAACACCGCTTTTTCTGCTCCGATGCAAACAGCTCGGTCTGACATTGACCGATCTGGATTTGCTGACGATCGGGATCATCAATGATATGTTCACCGAGCGTGAGAATGATGACTTCGACGGTTGGGCGGAACAGGCTTCGCAGGCGGATTTTGATAGGTTCTGAAAACGGCATTCCTCATTGTGGGAATGCCGTATCTGTATTATAAATTTGGATTTACTTTCTCAAAAGCTTTATCCACTTGCGCTGCCTATGAGAATAAAACGCTTTCGCCCACAAATATATACCCACTGTCTTCCAACCACCATCAATTTCAACTTCATCGGTATATTCTGTCCTGTCGTCATCCAATTCTTTTAGAATAATGCGGTGATTCCACACCGGACAAAAAGGATTTCCTTCTTTGGTATAGATACTGTCCTTTGAAAACTCAAGGACATTGATCCTGTGAATCCCCAGTGGAATAATCCCGAACATACGAAAGTGGAAAGAAAAAGATTTTCCCGGCTCCCAAATCAATTCATCTTCATTGTTTGTACTCTTAAATGTTGCATATGGTCTTGCAACATAAGAAAGAGTATCAAAGCGCTGTAGAAGAGAAAAAACGTTTTCTCTTCTACTCGGAAATATTGAAGTCTTTTTTACAATCATAGTCATATCCGTGAGTAACCTCCTGTGACAGAGAATTAGAATTTGCATAATTACGCTATTCCTTTATTGTCAGCAATATTTCATCTCCGGAATTGAGCTGAATCTCGATCTTATAACCTTCGACCGTCTTATCAACAATGGAGGTTACAATATAGATTCCTTCTCCCCATGGTTTACGATCTGTTATTGAAAAATCAAGAACATTTACAAAGTCAAAGATCTTTTCGATATTTTTAGGTGATAAGGTATAAATCCTAATCTTTCCATTTGCGTAATCAATGATAATATCTTTAATCATATAATCATGCAATCTGTGGTTCGATAGTGATTCTAATGTTTCAATCATATATTACCTCTAAATTCTGATTTAGCGTTAGGCTTCAAGCGCCTGTTTTCTCTATTATACCCGCTATTCCCGAAAAAGTCAACAGCCAGAAAGGAGTGAAACCGCATGGCAAACAGAATCAAGGGTATCACGGTCGAGATCGGCGGTGATACCACCAAGCTGTCGAAGGCGCTGGAAGGTGTCAATAAGAACATCAAAAACACCCAGACACAGCTCAAAGATGTACAGAAGCTGCTGAAGCTTGATCCCACCAACACGGAACTGCTGTCGCAGAAGCACAAGCTCCTCGCCGATGCGGTGTCTGCTACCAAAGAAAAGCTGCAAACGCTGAAAACCGCAGCAGAACAGGCAAATGATGCGCTTGCCCGTGGAGACATTTCGCAGGAGCAGTACGACGCGCTGCAGCGTGAGATCATCGAAACCGAGCAGGAGCTACAGAACCTCCAGCGTGAAGCGGACGCATCGCATACCGCGCTGGTCAAGCTGGGTGAAGCGGGAGAAGCGCTGGAAAAGGTCGGCTGCAAGATCGCTGATGTCGGCGAAACGCTCACCACCCATGTGACCGTTCCGGTTCTCGCTGCGGGAACTGCAGCCGTCAAGACAGCATCGGACTTCGATTCCGCCATGAGCAAGGTCGCTGCTGTATCCGGTGCGACCGGTGAAGATCTCGATGCCCTGCGCGACAAGGCTCGTGAAATGGGTGCTAAGACCAAGTTCTCCGCATCGGAAGCTGCCGAGGCGATGAATTACATGGCGATGGCAGGCTGGAAAACGATAGATATGCTCAACGGTATTGACGGCATCATGAATCTTGCCGCTGCTTCCAGTGAGGACTTGGCAACAACCTCGGATATTGTAACAGACGCGCTGACCGCTTTCGGCTTAACTGATGCCGACAGCGGTCATTTTGCTGATGTGCTGGCGGCGGCATCGTCGAATGAAAATACCAATGTCTCCATGATGGGAGAAACCTTCAAGTACGCTGCGCCAATCGCAGGTACGCTCGGCTTCTCCTGCGAAGATACAGCACAGGCAATCGGTCTGATGGCGAATGCAGGTATCAAATCCACACAGGCGGGTACCTCGCTCCGTTCCATCATGACGGCACTTTCCGGCGATGTGAAGTTCTGCGGCGAAAAGCTGGGTGAGGTCGAAATCCAGACCACCAACGCCGACGGCTCTACGCGTAACCTCAACGACATTCTGGAGGACTGCCGTGGCGCTTTTTCGCAGCTTTCCGAATCCGAAAAGGCATCGGCGGCACAGGCGCTGGTCGGCAAGAACGCCATGTCCGGCTTCCTTGCGCTGATGAACGCTGCGCCCGGAGATATTAACAAGCTGCAGGGTGCGATTGCAACCTGTGACGGAACCTCGTTGCGTATGGCAGAAACCATGCAGGACAACCTCGGCGGACAGCTCACAATCCTGAAATCGCAGCTACAGGAGCTTGCCATTGCTTTCGGTGAAATCCTGATGCCTGCGATCCGTGCGATCGTCAGCAGGATTCAGGGCTTTATCGATAAACTGAACGCTATGTCGCCCGCAACAAAGGAAACGATTGTCAAAATCGCACTGGTAGCGGCAGCACTCGGACCTCTTCTTGTCGTTATCGGCAAAACTATGGTCGGTGTCGGCAAGCTGATGCAGCTTATTTCCAATCTCCCGACGATGATCGCGGGTGCAAAGGCGGCACTCAGTTCGCTTGGCGCTGGCATTGGCGGTATCTCTGCACCTGTGGTCGCCGTCATTGCAGTCATTGCGCTGCTGGTGGCGGCTTTTGTGCATTTGTGGCGTACCAATGAGGACTTCCGGAATAAGATTACGGCGATCTGGGAGCGCATCAAGGGTGTGTTCGAGAGGCTGACCTCCGGCATCGTTGACCGCCTGAATGCGCTGGGCTTTGACTTTGAAAATATCACCGAGGTCATCAAGGCTGTATGGGATGCGTTCTGCAATTATCTCGCGCCGATCTTTGAGACGGTGTTCGGATACATCGCGGACTACCTCTCTGCAGTGGTTGATGTGATCCTCGGTATTCTCGATGTATTTATCGGCATCTTTACCGGCGACTGGGAACTGGCGTGGAACGGTATCAAGGAAATTTTCAGCGGCATCTGGAACGCGATCACTTCTTTGTTGAAGCGTGCATTCGAGCTGCTGTGTAATATTTTCGGCACCGACCTCGAAACGGTCAAAAACTTCTGGGTTGATGTCTGGACGAGCATTAAGAACTTTTTCGTCAACATCTGGAACAGCATCACCACATTCGTTTCCAATGTTCTGAACGGCATCAAGAACTTTTTCACCACGATTTGGACGGAAATCAAGGACTTTTTTGTCGGCATCTGGACAGCAATCTATAATGCAGTAGCCGAAAAAGTCAATATGGTGAAGGCAGTTATCGAGTTCGTATGGAATGCGATCAAGACTGCAATTACAACAGTCATGAATGCGATCTGGTCTGTTATTACTACGGTATGGCAGACGATTTATGACATCATTTCTCCGCTGCTGGAGTCTTTCAGATATCTGTTTGAAACCATCTGGCAGGCAATCCAGATCATCATTGGCGCGGTCATGGACTGGATTCATGAAAAGATCACGACCATCTGGAATGCAATCGTCGGCTTTATCACGCCGATTCTTCAGGGCATCCACGACTTCTTCGTAACGATCTGGAATGCGATCAGCACTGCGGTATCGACGGCGCTAGATGCAATCCATAATGTGGTGACGACCGTTTGGAATGCAATTTCCGGCTTTGTCTCTGGTGTGCTGAATAGCATTTATTCCGTTGTATCTTCCATCTGGAATTCGATCAGCGGATTCATCAGCAGCGTGCTGAACGCCATCAAAAATACAGTATCGAACATCTGGAACGGCATCAAAACTACGATCAGCAATGTGCTGAATACGATCAAAACCACGGTTTCTTCCATCTGGGATAGCATCAAATCCGCCATTTCGCAGAAAATCACGGCAATCAAAGACACCATTGTCAACGGCTTCAATGCCGCTGTAAGCTTCATCAAGAATCTTGCATCGCAGGCATTCCAGTGGGGCGCTGACATCATCAATGGCATCGTCAATGGTATCAAGAACTGTATCAATAAGGTGGCTGACGCGGTCAAGGGTGTAGCGAACAAAATCAAGAGTTTCCTGCACTTTTCTGTACCGGATGAAGTTCCTCTTGCGGACTTTGAATCTTGGATGCCGGACTTCATGAAGGGGCTTGCGAAGGGCATCAACCAGAGCAAGAAGTATGTGGAAAAGGCGGTCTCCGGTGTTGCAGATGCAATGCAGCTTACAATGGAATCCGGTCTTAGCATGAAGCTGGACGGAATTTCCGGCGCGATGCTGGACGGCAGCGTCGGCACGACCGTCATCAACAACTACAATAACGACAACAGCCGCACAGTGAATCAGACAAACAATAGTCCGAAATCACTGTCACGGCTGGAAATCTACAGGCAGACAAGGAATGCGCTGGGAACAACGTGATGAGGGTGGGCTTTGTGCCACCCTTCGATTGCCCTAAAATTGGAATTTTGTTACCCTCCAAATAAAAAATGATGCGAAAAGTCAATGCTTGAAAGAACAAAATAGAAAGCAACTGCCTCAACATCGTCATAACTTCTCAAAATATCAGTACCCTTACACCTGATAACCGGCGTATCCTTATCGTCCCATAAAATATAGTACCAGACTTCCGCATCAATACAACTTATATCGGATAGATATCGTTTATCATAATCATCTTTGGAAATTTCAATTATTTTATTGATAATTGCTTCGTCCTCTATCACTTCATAATTTCCCAAAGTAGCAAGACACTCCTGCAATAATGTATTTTGCTGTATTTTCTTTTCAAAATATCTCTTTTGCTGCTCTAACTTCAAACTGACATATCTCTTTTTCTGTTCTTCATTCATTGGGTAAAGCCTCAAATTCCTTGTTATTCGGTTGCAGGTCTGATTTGCAGAGGTTATTCCCTCTGCCCTACGTAATCACATTATACACCATATCCCATGAAAAAGCAAGGAGGTGCAGCCTAAGGGCGATGACCATATAGAAGTTTTCTAAAAGCTAATGGTTATTGACTGAACGGTGGCTAATGAAAACAAATGAGCAGTATCGCTTAAAATGCGGTACTGCTTGTTTTTCATTTATGTATCATAAATCCATGTTAAATGTTGGCAGACGTTGTAGTATGCAATGGAGTATGTCAAAGAGATTATCAATCTTGTCAAAGACGAGCTGAGATTGTAGTTTTTTCCGAAACTCATTGAATATTTTGTAAAATTATGCTATACTATGGGTAGTTATAAATCAAGTGAAAGTGGAGGGCGTCAATATCATGAGTTCTTTTTATTCCCAGAAAGTATGGGAATCCCGAAAAGTTCCGAAAACAGTTTTCATAGACCGTGGTGACGGACAGATTGAACTGTTTCTGGACGGTATTGTCAACAAAGAAGATATTGATGTGTTAGCTGATGAGCATTGGGAAGACTCGTTTACGGTGCTTGAGGTGAGTAATGGTATAACGAAAATCGGGGCAGGAGTAATCGAAACATTCCCGAAACTGACCGAACTTGAGTTGCCGAAGTCTCTTGAGAGTATCGTAATAACTGAAGAACTCGCTGAGCTTCTTCACCACAATGATGTCCTCGTTCGGGGGCATTACGGCTCCTACGGCGATACTTTTGCACGAGAGAACAATCTGCGCTTTAAGCCGAAGGATATCTGTCTCGGAGTGTGCCACCGTTCCGAATTGGATGAGCGCACCATACTAACCCTGCGTTTTTGCAAAAACGGGAAAATGGAAATAATATACGACGTTCATACCACAGGTATATCTGCCGGCTCAGATGGCGGAGCTATTCTTCACAAGCCGATGCCCAAGGAATATCGTCCGGGATGTACACCTGCCGAATTTGCAGCTTTGTTTCCTACGGAGTATCACGACCAAATTCTGAACAACGAAGAGGTCAAGGCGTTTTTGAAACACGAAGCCGAAAAAGCTGGTAAGAAATCATAAATAAAAGCATAAAGGCGAACCTTGTGGTTCGCCTTTTTTCGATAAACATCAAAGAATTACATTATCCCTGTACAGGCATACCGTCAGAGCCTACCTTGAAATATGTGTTATATTCAGGTGATTCGTAATCTGCGTCCAAAGTGAAAATTCTAAGATACATATTTTCAGGATCTGTTATAAGTGAAGATACACCATCATTTTCGGATAGTAAAATCGTATCCCTTCCAACGTTGGTGATTCTTGTTTTGTCTATAATCTCAAAAACGAATAATTCAGGAGAATCATACATTTCAAAAAATGCATAAATATAATTCCTGCCATCTGCCGTCTTTATAAAGTAAGGGTCACAATCATATGCCCAGAAAGTTTCTACATACGAAACATCAGATGTGGAAATATCAAGTGTTATCTTTTGTGCAGGCTCGGTTTCTTTACTGTCTACCAGAGTAAGCTCATCACATTTTCCATCATTATCAAGGTCAACAATGAAGCTTGATTTCATCGGCAGACCTACAATATAGCTTTCAGGAGCCTTTGTGTATTTTTTATTGAAAAGCTCGGGATATTCCGCAAATTCTATTGTGACACTGATATTGCCGATTCCACGATTTGCAATTTCTCCCTCGCCGAAATACATCGTCACGCCGTTATATTCAAGCGTCCAATGTGCTCCGTCTGAGCCGTACATTTCAAAATATTCCCTGATACTATTTTCATTATTGAATGAAGCTTTTCCGTAGGCACTGAAAAGCTCAGCTTCAACAGTTTTTACGAACTCATCCATATCTGTTACAACGTCAGGCAAGAAAATCATCTTTCCTGTCGCAACATCGTAATTATCTCCGCTAAAGCCTCTTACTCCATCATTCATTCCGTTGTAATCGTAGCAATCGTTAAGTATACTCAGCACAACTTCATCTGCTCGTCTTACATAAACATCTGATGTGGAAACAAGCGTATCGAAGCCCTCTATACCGTTAGAAATACTTTCGTTAGCGTCCTCTTTAAGAATACTATGGTAATCCAATGCGACGGTTTCGTAATATTCGGAATTTTCAGAAAGAGCCTTTGCAAGTTCGGGATATTGCTTTACCATATCCTTGTGAAGCAGAATAGATGAGCACCTTGTTTCCGCAAGTAGTATTCCGTATTCATCCGACCATTCAGCTTCGTATATCGTCTTTTTGTCAAGCTTCAATAGTTCAATCTGTGGTGTAACAATTTCTGCTTTGGTTTCTTCTGTTGTTTGCTCCGTCTGAGGCTTGGCTTCGGTAGTTGAAGCCTCCTCGGTTTTTGAAGCTGTTGTAGCTTCGGTAGCTACTTTAGTACTTTCGTTGTCTGCTTCGGAACTGTTATTACAGCCTACGGCAGTCAGCATAATACAAAATGCCAGAGCAAGTGTTGCTATTTTCTTCATAGTATTTCCTTTCTAAAGCTAAGAGCGAAAGAGCATAAGCTCTTTCGCTACAATGTTTTATCTTAATCTGTTTACTGTTTTGTATACACATAACCTGCCATTGATAATTCATTTCCATCAATTGAGATTATAAATGTACTTGCATCACCATCTGAGTAAAGAAGCTCAATGCAATCATCTCTGACAAACTCATAAGTAAATGTACATTCATATGTTTCGTTACCATTTAAGCAGCTATAATCTCCGTTGCCGCCTGCCTTAAAGGTGAATGTTTCATCAATTCCTGTTGCAAGATCTGTCCATGTGCCGATAAGCTCCTTTGCATACGGACTTTCATCTTCTGTTTCTTTTTCCTCAGTTTCAGGCTCAGTTACAGAAGCTTCTTCAACCTTTTCATAAGTAGTTTCTGTTCCGAATTTGTTTTTGAGAATGATTTTGTTTCCGTCTAATGTTACTGTATGGCTTTCGGTATCATCCTCAGCGTAAACTAATGTGAGTGTGTCGCCGTCAACACTGTATGTAAATTCATATTCAGGGCCGCTTATAAAAACTCCCGTACCGTCAGTGTTGAAGATATAGGTATCCTCCCAGTCGCTTTCGTTATCAATCCACTTGCCAACAAGAGCAGAGTTATCAACATTTACCACAGCTTCTGTGGTTTCCTCTCCGTTTGATGTAAACGGATTTGCAACCCCTGAGTGTACACCGAAAAGTTCTCCTGCAATCCACGCACATTTATCCTGGGTCAGTTCGTCCCAGCCATAGGAATACATATCAAAACCGAAAAGTGCCTTTGTTGTCAAATCCTTGACTTCACCCGTACCTTCTTCTGCTTTCCAGTAATCAAGATCATATTCAACACCTGCAAAAAGCTCAGTTGTTTCGCCATAATCCTTAAATGTGTATTTTGTTTCAATAAGAATTACATCATAACCGTTCCACTTGAAGCCGAGAGGTGTTACATTTTGTGAACAGTTGCTATTCTCGGCTGCTGTTTCAGCGTCAAGTTCTCCGTCAAAATAAAGCTGTGCGATAATCGGATAAGCTGTAGGCTCGCTGCTATATGCGTCACGATGCCAGTGCATACTGCTGGTAGCAGAATATTCATTGACCTCATCATCTACCTCAACTGTCATAACACTTCCGTCTTCTTCGTAAATTTTCAGCGTATTCTCGCTGAATTTTGCTCCCTCAGGGCAAAAGATTTCTGCTGTATACTTTGCTTCATCTTCCGCACTGCCCCAGCCGTAGTAAACCATAACGCTGTCTGTATTGCTCTTATTGTCAGACACACTTGCTTCTGCTTTTTCTGTAGCCGCAGAAGCTGTTGTTGTATTCTCGGAAGCAGCTGTTGTAGTTGAATCTTCTGCTGAATTGGTTTCTTCCGATGTTTTTTCACTTCCGCAAGCGGTCATTGAAGCTGCCACAGCCGCCGCCAGAATAAACGCCATCAACTTTTTTGTTCTCATAATTTCACACTCTACTTTCTGAATAATTTTCCGAAGAATCCCTGTTTTACTTTTCCTTCCATTTTCTTTCCTATGTAATCCATAGCTTTTCTCCTTTGTTGTTTTTGAAAATCTTGACTAAACTGTTGTAATGTGATATAATGAAATATAAGTGTTTATTATACTTTATATAAATTGTCATATAAATTGTCTATTTGAATCGGATGATTATATTACATAATAAAAATATTAGTTGGGCGATTCCCATGCATGTTGGCGCACCCATGGGAATATACGAGTACCCTAAAGCGAGGCAGGATATATACTCTCTTTTACCCTTGCGATTCTAATTATAGCTTATTTTTAAATTCTACACACCACCCTTTTTCAGAAAAAAGGGTAGGAAAACATAAAAATTCGCAAAAAACGAGTAGCAAATCGGGTAGGTCACCCGCTTGGAAAGGGAACATATCATGAGAAAAATAATTTCTTTTATTATAACTATTGCATTAACAGCAGTCTGTCTGACAGGCTGCGCAGATAAAAACAAACCTGACACCGATAACCCTGTGACACTTACAATGTGGCACGTTTACGGCAGTCAGACTAAATCTCCCCTTAATGATGTTATCGACGAATTTAACGACACCGTTGGCAGGGAAAACGGCGTTTCGGTAAATGTCGTGTCGGTGACAAGCTCCTCAGCGATTGACAAGGCACTTTCCGCTTCCGCAAACGGCGAACCGGGAGCAGAGGATTTCCCAGATTTGTTTACAGCTTATCCGAGAGTTGCACAAATCGTAGGAGAGGATAAGCTTCTTTGCTGGAATAAGTATTTTTCAAAAGACGAGCTTTCGGCGTTCAGAGATGAATTTATTTCCGAGGGCTATTTCGGGGATAATCTCCTTATGCTGCCGATTGCAAAATCCTCAGAGGGCTTGTTTCTGAACAAAACGTTGTTTGACCGCTTCAGCAGTGAAACAGGCGTATCAACCGAAAGCCTCAGCACCTTTGAAGGCTTCTTTGAAATGGCAAATACCTATTACGACTGGTCAGACGGTCAGAATTTCACGCAGATAAACGATTTCTACAACTATTCCTACATCGGAATGAAGGCATACGGCGGCGAATTTATCAAGGACGGTAAGCTAAATCTGAATGACGAAGCCTTTGAAAAGGTGTGGTATCCTCTCAGCAAGGCGGCTATTTACGGCGGAATATGCCTTGATGACGGATATGCGGCTTCACGCTGGAAAACTATCGAGATAATCTCAAACATCGGCTCAACAGCGGATATCCTTTATCAGCCTGAAATCGTATTCTATCCCGATAACACCACCGAGAATATTACTTCGGTTTCATTGCCGTACCCCGTATTCACTGCGAATAAGCCTATGGCTGTTCACAGAGGCGGCGGTCTTTTCGCAGTGAAATCCGAGGACGAGCGTAAGAATTACGGTGCATATATTTTTGCAAAATGGCTCACCGAAAAAGAAAATAACCTGCGCTTTGTTGCAAGCACAGGCTATCTCCCCGTTACAGATGAAGCCTTTACGGCACTTTTTGCCGATACAAGCATTGCCGAAAAGGAAAATTACCAAAATCTTTACGACATGATGAACGGCATGACAGACAGCTACGAGCTTTATTCTCTGCCTGTTTATGACAATGCTTCCGACATACAGAGCGATTTTGAGCAGAATGTAAAGCAGGTGCTCAAATCCGCACATAATCAGTATCTTGAACGTACAGCAAACGGCGAGGATAAGGAAGCGGTGATTGATGAGCTTACCGAAGCCTCCCTTGCAGAGCTGAAAAGACTTTCCGAAAAGGATATGTGAGGGTAAGTCTATGAAGATACTGAAATCTTTTGACATCAAAAGCGTTCTGAAACAGCTGAAAACCGAAGGGCTTTCCATGCGCAGACGCTTTGCATTTTATGTCTTTTCTATCATCTGCCTGCTCTTTGCGGTTATTTTTATTATGCTAAACCTTTTCGGTATACTCAATCCCACCGACAGGCAGATAATGAACGACCTTAACGCACGGCTTTCGGATTGCTCGGACAGAATAGAACGTGAATGTGACGAGCTTGCAGCTTGTGCAATATCATTTTCGGGACAGCTTGAAGCCACAATTCATGATTATCTCACCGAAAATAATATCGGCTTTGATGAACTGAAAAACAATCCCGAGGCACTTGATGCTTTGCAGAACAAGATGTACGACTCGGTTTACCTCAATATGCAGCTTGCCCCCGCAAGCGGCGCATTTTATATTCTCGATACCACCGCAAACAGCAATTCACAAACCGAGCTTTACAGCGGAATTTACCTGAAATATATCAATCTTTATTCCGAAAATACCGTAAACAATGAATTTTCCATTTACAGAGGCTCGTTCTCAACAGGTAAAAGCAGAGATATAAATTTCCACAGCGGCTGGAAAAATGAGAGCAGTACCGTATTTTTTGAAACCTGCAATGATGTTTTTTCTGACGGAACACATTATGTTTTAAGTCCCGCTGTACCTATTCCCGACACGTGGGAGAGAGCAAGGTATATCTATGTTCCAATCAAAAGTCATGACGATAAAATCATAGGTGTATGTGGCTTTGAAATCAACGACCTGTTGTTTCAGCTTTCATATAAGACAGAGGACGGACGCTGGGGCACCGAAATCTGCGGTCTGCTTGACCGACAGGAAGGAACTTATTCGGGACAGTTCAGTCAGGGCAGATACAACAACACAGACGGCAGCTTATATATCCGAGAGAAAAACGGCTCACAGCTTCTGGATTTCGGTAGTGAAAAATGTGTTGGTCTTATAGAGGAAATAACCCTTGGAAACAGAGAATTCAGCGCCCTGGTAATGCTCCCTAAAACGCAGTATGAAAGCTTTGTACATAAGGGACAGATGAAATTGCTGTTGATTTTTCTCATTGCGGCAATTCTTGCGGCAGTATGCTGTTTTGTTACGAGCAAGAAATATGTTTCGCCCATTCTGAAAAAGATTGAGCAGGTTAAATCAAGAGAGGATTATGGCGACCAGCTTCGTATCCGTGAGATTGATGACCTTTTTGCGTTCCTTGAGGAAAAGGATAGTTTCTACGAAAGGCAGCTTAGCGACCTTGAAAAAGCAAGGCAATATGCCGAAGCGGAAGCACTCAGAACCAAGGAAGAATACGAAAAGGCAGAAGAAAAGTATCGTCTTGCACAAAGTGAAATTGAACGCCTTGCCGAAAAGCACAAGGAAGAAATCGTGCCGGAGGAGTATAATTTTTTCGTAGAAAATCTTGGTATGCTGACTCCGACGGAGTGCAGAGTTTACGAGCTTTATCTTTCGGGCAAAACCGCAAAGCAGATTGCGGAAATTCTGCATATCACCGAAAATACGCTGAAATTTCATAACAAAAACATTTACAGCAAGCTGGGGATTTCCTCCCGCAAGCAACTACTTCGCTTCGCTGCCCTGAAACAGCATAGGGATGGTAAAGAGGATTGGACTTAAATAATTTCATTCGAGCCTGGTATTTTCAGGCTCGATTTTTTATCCACAAAACAGAAGTAGTATTTATAATTTTTTTGGAATCCAAATGTGAATTTTTTGTGAAACTTTTGCCCGAAAATTGATTTATCTCCACCCACTACCCTGTGTCAGAAATGATACAACGGAATAAATATCCTCAGAATTTATGCGGAAAAGCGAAACTAATCCCCAATACACCACCGCCCTATGAGTGCCTGCAAACGTCGTTGTTATGCGATTTTTTGAAAATTTTGAGGTTGACAAATGTCGGACAATGTTGTAGAATAGTAGATGCGCAGAACAAATGTTTCTGCGTTAGCTCCCCAAAGAGAGTCCTGTAATATATGTGCCGGGCAATACGCTCAGGCTGTAAGGCTGCGAACTTTACCAGCCGAATGATAACGGATAAATAAAGCCGTTACACTAAACATAACTAATTGAATAAGTCTTGGCTCATCAGCGAATGTTGTTGGGTCTGGCTTGTTGTAGTTATGTGGGTGTAACGGCTTTTTGTTTTTCTGAAGATGTGGTGCGTAACGAAAAGGGATGTCCGTTTTGGACACTCCTTATAAAAAGATGCGGTGGCAATTTATCACCACACAAAATTATGCCGCCCTGAAACAGGGCGTCGTCTTAGCTGAGTCGGCGTTTTGCCGAGTCAGTTTGCTGACGTGAAGCACCCGCCCTATTTTAAGGCGAGTGGTATGACTCCCCGAAGCAGGGAGCCACATGGCTGCGTAAACTCAACTCAATAACGAATCGTTATCGGGTGGGTCGTGTTTCACGCCCTACCTTGTAAAAGATGAGGGTCTAAATCAGACCACCATCGGCGTGATGATATAAATAGCGTCACGAATCGTTACTGTATTATCTGAGGTCACGTTTCATGACCCCAGCGTTCTGGGAGTCATCATTTTGATGACCCCTTGAAGCTGACGTAACAGCAAAAAGAAGTGAACGAAACGTTCACCCCTGCGTAAATACCGACTTCCCATTTTGGAAAATCGGTCGTATGATAACTTGTAATATCAAAGGTCGTAAACTGCGACCCATGAAACATAAGCGGTATTGGTCGGATTAACTGCTCGAAAATCTGAAAGCTGTTATTTCATCACATGAAACCTTTTCATCTCTTTTTCATCAAACACATACTTCGTGTTTCGGTTTGGAAGGATGACATAGGTTAGTCCTGCTACAACCACTACCATAACAGACAGTGCATAAATAATAGCAAAGATAAAGTCGGTGTGCTTCACCAAATTGTTTGAGATAATGTAATTCAGATAATAGATGCCGATAGGAATGTGCATAAAGACTACAGCACCAAGTCCCGGATTATAAATAGATTTCATTTTTACATTCGTTGCTATTCCGTGAACCATAAACTGTGCCATTCCCATTAAAATCGGTGCAATTCCGAGCCACAGTACATTGGGGAAAATAATCGGCAAGACATAAAAAATATAGGTAATCAGCACATTCGTAAGCATTGCCGAAAATTGATTCAACGGATATCTGTCGGGGATGTCGCTGCCTCTCAGGACTTTATTCATAATCGCAGGCTCGCCACCGGGAAAGCCGTATTCCTCAAACTGATGAACAAGTATTGCAATGAAACTTAATATTTGAATTCTTCTCAATACTTCTATATCATTCCAAACGACAGCAAGCACGATACCTGCTATGATTGCTACGATTCCACCGACATTGTACCAATGCCTACACCAAAACTTCATAACTTGTTTCTCCTATCACTTATTTTTTCACTGTATTGTAATAATTTAGACTAATCACAATCCTTTTACGGATTGATTTTCACATATCCCGTTTGCTCTATGATCTGCTGACCTTCACTTGAGAGAAGCCAATCAATAAGAATGGGAATATTTGCGTTATCATTGTCGGCTCTGTATATGGCATAAAACTGAGCAATGATAGGGTATTCTCCGCTCTGAATGTTCTCGGCACTCGGATATACGCCGTTGAGCGAAAGCATTTTTACGTCCTTGTTGCCAACGATCCCGTCCATATAATAACGGAACGAAAAGCCAATGGATGCGCCTGTGATAGCAAGCGGAGATTTGGGTGCGATCTTGGTGTCGCCCATAAAGGCGTCCATAGCCGATTGGCTACCGCTGCCCTCAAGACGGGTTACGGGGTTGATTACGCGATTCGGACCGCCAAGCTGCTTCCAATTGGTGTATTTGCCCGAGTAGATGTCTCTGATCTGCTCGGTGGTAAGGTTGTCAACGGGATTGTTTTCATTAACAAAGAACACGAAGGCTTCAAGTCCAACAGGAACGTAGACAAGCTCCACGCCTTTATCCTCGGCGTATTGCTTCTGCTCGGCAGAGGGGGCGGCACAAAAGAGAATGTCGGTGGTGCCGTCCACAATGGCCCTATAACCACGCACTGTGTTCTTATACTGCATTTTACTATCTGCGGCAAAGTTTTCGCCATAGTAATTATCGTCCGAGAATACCCCGCCCTCAAAGGTAACAGAGCCCTTGGGGTAAACATTTTCGATAATTGACGCATACACGGGAACGAGAGCCGCCGCGCCATCAAGCACGGGCAGATCGTCCGTCAGCTTGAGAGATGAGTCAATACGTGCAAGCTCCGAGCCCTCCTCGTGAGGTAAGAACATTGATACGTCGATCATTTTCGCCTGTGTCGCGCCGCTGAAGTTGTTGGAGAGGCGTCCCGTGAGCAACATATACATACTGAGGTTAAATGCCGCAAAGAGAGCGACGATAAGTATGAGCGAAAGGATCTGTTTTGCAATCTTGGGTAGTCTTTTCATATCACCACAGCTCCTTTGCAATAAACTCGATAATGGAGCAATGCTGATAAGCATATACCGCATAGGCAAGATGTGCCAAGGTCAAAAGGACACATACGCCAAGAAGCACAAACAGAACGATACTAAATGTACGGTTTTTCATATCAGTCTCCTTACATAAAGGCAACAGCCATAAATAGCAACGCTATAAAGCCGACTACAACTGCGACAAGCACACCGGAAATCACTGCCGAAATGATAAGCCACATTTTACGCTTGTTGATTTCCTCATTCGAAAAGGTGTCGGGAGAGAGCTTATTCTTTCTTTTAGCATAAACGTAGCGATAGATACTTACGCCAAGAAAAGCAAGTATGATTGCAGGAATTGCAAAAAACAAAATGTCATAAATCAATATTCCAAACATAGCCTGTAAAATCCTCCGTGATTTAATATATACTCCGAAATATTTTGATATTTCGGAATAACTTACGCTCGTTTTTGATACCACTCCGGTATGTTTAAGCCGCCGTTTTTAAGTCTTTCTACCTCGTCATCGAACATATGGAGCGTTTCTTCTCGTTCTTCTTCCATATGAACTCCAACAGTAAACGCATAGAGCATTTCGGCGGTCATATAGTAGTTGTATTTATCCCAGAAATCATTGGGGATTTCCTTGCCGAAGTATCCCTCAATCTGCCCAATAGCAAAGGAAAGGCTATACATAGCACTGACCCCTGCACCTGTGAGGACGTGATACGGGTCAGCTATGCCGCACATCTGAAAGTCGATGGTGTAAAGCTCGCCGTCGGGAGATATGACCATATTATCCGTCTGGAAATCCATGTGCATCAGTGCCGCCTCTCGCTCTCCGATACAATGGTGATTTGTTTGCAGATAGGAAATTATCAGCTCGTCGCCCTCGAAGGTATAACCGCAATTCATATAAAGCTCAATATAATGCTTCACACGCTCCTGAAAATTCTTTGACCATTCCATAGATGCAGGCTTGCGGTCGATTTGCTCCATCTGTTTTAAAATGCCTGCCGCTTTCTGACCATAAGCATACTGCTCGGCATCACTCATATTGTAAAGTGCTTCTTTAGCTTCCTCACCGTCGCACCAAGTCAGAAGCTGATACACGCTTTTGCCATTTTCGCAGATGCCGAAATCAATCGGCTCTGACATTTTTATTCCGACAGCCGACATTTTCTTCATCACTTCAAACTCATACTGCTTTGCATCATAGGTCGAAATATCCGACACACGAAGAAGCAGTCGCTTGCCGTCTTTCGTTTCAACATAATATTTTTTATCACCTGACCAGCCTTTGTGGATAGGCTCAATGTTCACAAAGGTGTCGAAATTTGGAATAACTTTCATCATACACCTCATTGAAATCAATGGTTTATCGGGTTGTCTGCCCTAACATAATTATACCATTTTCACCCCGAAAAAGCAATACACACGGTGAATGAATTGTTCATCGTCAAGCACCTGACGTACCATTTCAGTACGTCAGATATGACCTCCCATACATATCGCAAAAGGCGAATATCAGCAGAAATGCTGAATTTTATTTTATGGAGGAAACGAAAATGAACGAAAAAAGTTTAACCCGTACCGAAGCCGAATACGAAAAGGCACTTGCTGAGCGTGACAAGCTTCACGCCGAGCTTGAACGGCTGACAAGGAAGGAACAACAGAAAATCTACTATTGCAACAATCTCGTCAATCGGGCGAAAGAGCAGAAACGCCGACAGCGTACAAGCCGCTTGATTCAGCGTGGAGCGTTGCTTGAAAGTTTTATTCCCGATGCGGAAAGTTACACAAATGAGCAGGTCGGATACTTGCTGAAAATCGCATTCGCTAATCTTCCCGGCGGTGTACAGGGTGTGCATTTTCCCGCTACGCTGGGAGGAAATCAGTGAAAAAGCTGTTCTGCAAGGCAAGCAATTCTGCTTCCCTTGGGACAAGGGCGCACTTCATACGAGCGTAGCGAGTATCAAGGTTCTCGTCGCTGTTCGAAATCTTTGATTTCGGTAACAGCAGAGGTTCTTATATACCACTTTGATACAGCTTGCTCTATGAATTTTCCCTTGCGGAGTACAAGGGCGCACTTATATACCACAAACGTGGTATCGTGCGCAATGCTTCTTACGAAGCAAGTACATTTTTATTTCGCCGCCGTAAAGCGTGGCGGCGATTTCCTAACGGAAACCTTAAAAATGTGTCTGCGAGGCTCTTGATAAAGCTACGCTCAAATGAAAGGATGTGATTTTCGCAATTTATCATTGCTCTATCAAAATCATCAGTCGTGGAAAAGGCAAGTCTGCCGTTGCCGCCGCCGCATACCGTTCAGGTGAAAAACTGCTGAACGACTATGACGGAATGCTCCACGACTTCACGAAAAAAGGTGGCGTTGTCCATACCGAAATTTTACTTCCCGCTAATGCTCCGAGAGAATATTCCGACCGTTCTATTCTCTGGAACGCTGTCGAGAAAATCGAAAAATCCAAGAACGCACAGCTTGCAAGGGAGATTGAAATTGCTCTCCCAAATGAATTATCCGAAGCGGAATGTATCGCCCTCGCAACAGAATTTGCACAGAAAACCTTTGTCGATAAGGGAATGTGTGCCGATATCTGTATGGGCGGACGGCCTTCCGCTGTCCAGTGCAGGCTATACGGGGGCGTGGTACTACAAGGATTAAGTGTATAAACAATAATAAGAGGAGGAAGATCACATGAAACAAGGCAGATCATTACCGGAAGTGCTGACAGAGCTTCAGCGACAGAACGCAGCGAAGCAGGACTATATCAGTCCGGCACAGGCATTTCACCTTGCCGAGGACGGCAGTACCTTCGAGATGACACACTTGAACACCGGCGCACAGGAAGTTTTCGGTACGACAGACCTCTTCCACAGACAGATCGGCAGTGCGCTGAATATCCCGGCGAAGTACTATGACCTGATGCGCAAGGAAAAGCCGGAGCTTCTTGCACAGAATGTCAACGCATGGTTTGGCAGCCGTGAGCAGTCCTACATGGTACGCTCTATGGACTATGGCAGCGGCAGAGTTGCCCGTGCGCTGCTCTCCGACCGCTACCGCCGCATCGATAATCTGGAGGTCGCTTCTGCCGTCCTGCCGCTTTTTGCAGGTAAGGAGGAGATGGAAGTCGTTAGCTGTAACGTTGGCGAACGCCTCTTCATCAAGATTGTAAACCATAAGCTCGAAATGCAGGTCGTTCCGGGTGATTATGTTCAGGCAGGTGTTGTTATTTCCAACTCTGAGGTCGGTCTCGGTGCTGTTTCCGTTCAGCCGCTGGTATACCGTCTGGTCTGCTCGAATGGCTTATGTGTGAATGATTTCGGTGAGCGTAAAACCCATGTTGGCAGGGCGGCAAAGGCTCTGGAGGACAGCTTCAATCTGTACACTGACGAAACGCTCGAAGCCGAGGACAAGGCATTCCTTCTGAAGCTCAGAGACACAACCCTCGCCGCTATTGAGGAGGCTCGTTTCGCACAGATTGTCGGTCGCCTGCAGGATGCAACGCACGCTCGTATCACAGGGCGTGTGCAGGATGTGATCGAGCTGACCGGCAAGGCGTATGACCTCAATCAGCCGGAGCAGGACAGCATTCTGAATTACCTCATCAAGGGCGGCGATCTCTCCCTCTACGGTCTGAGCAATGCCATCACGCGGGCTTCGCAGGATGTAGAGTCCTACGACAGAGCCACTGCGATCGAAGGCATCGGCTGGCAGGTGGCGACCATGCCAACAGCTCAATGGAAGGAGATCAACGCATGCAGGGTATCGGATACCGGTTGATTGCAAAGTCACTGGGCTTAAAGATCAATCAGGTGCAGCTTTTCTGCAAGGCACACGGTCTCGCCGGAAACGGTGAAATCGCACGGCTCAACTATCCGATCTGGTGTCAGCAGAACAACCGCTGTCCGGTGTGCAGTGCAAAAGTCACGCAGCCGGAAACTGGCAGACGAAAGCGGTTCTGCTCCGGACGCTGCCGAACAAGATATTACCGTATGAAAAAAGATTTGGAGGAATGAAAATGCTTGTGACAGTTCTATGCCTTACTTACATGATGGTCATTATCCTGATCCATGCGATATGGATCACCTCGATCATCAAGCACGACGGCAAGTGCCACTACCACGACTGCAATCGCTGTCCGTATGAAGGGTGGTGTCCGATGCAGGAGGAGAAGGAAAAGAAAGCGAGGGTGAAGGGAAATGAAGATCATCAAACGGGACGGTCGTGAAGTCCCATACGATCATACGAAGATCAAGGGAGCGATCACAGCGGCAAATGCGGAGGTCGATGACAAGATCAGCGATACAGTAATTGGATTCATTGTCGGTAATGTAGAAAAACGCTGCAGCGCCCTTGCAAGACCTGTCCATGTCGAAGAAGTCCAGGACATGGTACTCGATGAACTGGACAAGGCCGAAGCGTACAAACTTGCACGGCACTACAGCGAATACAGACTGCTGCACGAACAACAGCGCAGGATGAACACTACAGACGGCAAGATCCTGAGCCTGCTCGAACGCAACAATGAGGAAGCAAAACAGGAAAACGCCAACAAGAACCCGATCATCAACAGCACGCTACGGGACTATATGGCGGGCGAAGTCAGCAGAGATATCTGTCAGCGTTTCCTGTTCCCGGCGGATGTGATCGCTGCGCATGATGAGGGTATCATCCATGTACACGATCTCGACTATATCGCAGAGCCGATGCACAACTGCTGTCTGGTCAATCTTGCGGATATGCTTCAGAATGGTACTGTGGTATCCGGCACAATGATTGAGAAGCCGCACAGCTTTTCAACTGCCTGCAACATAGCAACGCAGATCATTGCGCAGGTCGCATCGAATCAGTACGGCGGTCAGACGATCAGTCTTGCACACCTTGCGCCTTTCGTGGATGTCAGCAGACAGAAGATCAGAGTCGAGGTGTTCGAGGATGTGAACTGCGACTGCGGTGCAAAGCTGTCTGAAGATGAAATCGACCACATCGTTGAAAAGCGAGTACGCCGGGAAGTCAAGCGCGGTGTGCAGACCATTCAGTACCAAATCAATACACTGCTCACCACCAACGGGCAGACACCGTTCGTAACGGTGTTCATGTATCTGGACGAGGTACCGGAGGGACAGACCCGTGACGACCTTGCGATGATTATTGAGGAGACTCTTTTGCAGCGTATTGAGGGCGTGAAAAATGAAAAGGGTGTCTGGATCACGCCGGCATTCCCGAAGCTGATCTATGTTCTCGATGAAGACAATATCCAACCCGGAACAAAATATTACTACCTGACTGAGCTTGCCGCCAAGTGTACGGCAAAGCGCATGGTTCCCGACTACATCTCCGCCAAGGTGATGAAACAGCTCAAGGGAGATGTGTATGCCTGTATGGGCTGCCGTTCCTTCCTGACACCGAGCGAGGAGCATAAATACTATGGCAGATTCAATCAGGGTGTTGTCACCATTAACCTTGTGGATGCTGCTTGCAGTGCAGGCGGTGACGAGGATAAGTTCTGGCAGCTTCTGAATGAACGCTGTGAACTGTGCCGCAAGGCTCTCATGTGCAGGCATGACCGCCTGAAAGGTACGCCGTCCGATGTTGCGCCGATCCTCTGGCAGAACGGCGCGCTGGCAAGGCTGAAGGACGGCGAGGTCATTGACGAACTGCTGTACAACAATTACAGCACCATCTCCCTCGGCTATGCCGGCATCGCAGAAATGACCTATCGTATGACAGGCTGTTCACATACAGAGCCGGACGGAAAAATATTTGCACTGAAGGTCATGCGATTCCTGAACGACAAATGCAGCAAATGGAGAACCGAGACAAACATCAGCTTCTCATTGTACGGAACGCCGATGGAGAGCGTCACCTATAAATTCGCTCAGTGCCTGCAAAGGCGGCACGGCATTATTCCTCATGTGACGGACAAAAGCTATATCACAAACAGCTATCATGTTCATGTCACCGAGCCGATCGATGCCTTCAGCAAACTGACCTTCGAGGCTGAATTCCAGGCGCTTTCTCCGGGCGGTGCGATCTCCTATGTGGAAGTTCCGAATCTGCAGAACAACATCCCTGCGGTGCTGGCGCTGATGCGGCATATATGCAGTTTGATACAGAAACCAGAGAATGGACGGAGGTGCGTGATTAATGTGGAAATTTCTTGTAAAAAACCAGAGCATTGAGATTCTGGAGCGAGAGGTGCTTGCGGATCACCAGATCCAGTATGTACAGTTCAAATTCACTTTTGACGGCGACTGGAAGCGTTTTCACAAGGTCGTGCAGTTCTCGCAGTGTGATGAGGTGTACAGCATTGTCCTCGGAACAGATGGTACAAGCTGTTATCTGCCTGCGGAGCTTCATGTGGGTGCGGTAAAAATGGGTATCTACGGCTATGATACCGCATCGGATACGACTGTGAGAGCGACAACAGTTCCGGTCACACTGAATATCCGTGAATCCGGCTTTGAGGGTGAAGAACCGCCCATTCCGCCGACTCCTGATCTGTATACACAGCTTCTCAAACGCATCGAGGACGCAGAACACGGGCTTGACGGCAAATCTGCGTATGAGATCGCTGTGGAGCATGGGTATGTTGGTACAGAGGAAGAATGGCTCGAAAGTCTGAAGGGCAAGGATGGCATCACGCCGGATATGTCCGAATATCCGAAGACAACTGAGGTCACAACCATTATCGAGCGTGAGATTGCACCTGTCGCTGAAGATGCGCATACGCACGCCAACAAGGATGTTCTTGACAGCCTGACTGCGGCTCTGTTGGAAGATTTGCAGGGTTTGCAGCAGTTCGAGGACAGCACGATCTATGACATTCAGACGGTCAACGAGGAAATTCTGAACCTTCAGCAGTACAAGCATCGCCATAATAATCAGGAAGTGCTTGACCGCATCACCGAAGCAATGATCGATGCTATCGCCGAGTGGCAGCCCTTTGAGGACTGGACAAGAGAGCAGATTCACACGCTCTTTGAATCCGTCAACAACTTTTCCAATACGGCACACACGCATGAAAACAAGGATGTGCTTGACAGCATCACAGAGCAGTATATCCGTGACCTGACCGCATTTCAGGCATCGACCGCCACTGCCCTGCACGGGTTGTCCACAGGTCTCAGTGAGGTTTCCGCACAGGCACATTCTCATTCCAATAAGGCTGTGCTTGACAACATTACACAGGAAATGCTGGACGACATGGGCTCCATTTCAACTGTGGTCGGTCAGGCGCACTGGCATCACAACCTTACAACGCTGAACAGCATCACAGAGTCCCATGTGAGCAGATGGAATGAGGCATACACTGCCGCTATGAACCTGAACGAGCGTGTGGGCGTGAATGAGGGTGTATTTGAGCGTTTTAAGACGGAAATCCTCTATGATATGCAGGGGGCGAAAACTTCTATCAGTGAAATCAATACAAGGCTTGCCGCTGTTGAGGACGCTCTCTCTGGCATAGAGGATGCACTGGCAGCTATCGTGGAGGTGAACTGAATGAGCATTGCAAATTATCTGACAGAGCTGGATAATCAGCGTGACCAGCTTGCAAGAAATCTTGTGGCGATGGGTGTATCTGCATCGGAATCTGAAAAGCTGAATACGCTTGTGTCGAAGGTGCTGCAAATTCCGCAGACAAAGCCGGATATCACACTGTTCAAGGCATCCATCGACACGCTCCACGACTACGGCGAAAAAGTCTACACTTTCTACAATGACGGCTATCGCAGTCTTTCGGGCTTTGCGGAATCCTATCCGAATTTCTGCTCGGAGGAGAACGGCTATGCGCTGTATTACAACCAGCCGGACTTCAACTAGGGTGCGACCATTTATACGCAGTGTGTCACACCTGTTGCACTCACGCCTGCAAAATCTATCCTGTTCAGTTATCGCTCCGGTGCTGCGGATGTGGGTGAAATGTGGCTTGTGCCGAAGAATGCAGGTACTCTGTCCCCGGCGGAAACTGCAAGATATATCCACGAAACGATCACGGCAGGACAGGCAGTCACAGTTCCGTTCAACTGGCTGCAAACGGGAGACAATTACGCCACTGTGCTGATTGACTGCGGAAACATCACATCCGGCGACTATTACCTTGCATGGAAAGCTGTCACAGACAATACACATCCGTATATCCGGAATATCAAAGTATTGGAGGTCTGAATATGAAAGAAAATATCTGTACCGCCGCCGGAGTGATCGGCGGCTTTTTTGCGGCACTGCTCGGCGGATGGGATTCTGCTCTCATCACGCTTGTGCTGTTCATGGCAATCGACTTCACGACAGGTCTAATTGCCGCTTCTATGGGTAAATCGAAACACAGTAAGACCGGCAGACTCAGCTCAAAAGCCGGTTGGGTAGGGCTTGCGAAAAAGTTCTGCATCCTGCTCATGGTTGTGGTCGCTGTCCGAATGGATATTCTCATTGGCACGACCTACATCCGTGATGCGACCTGTATCGGCTTCTGCGTGAACGAGCTGCTTTCGATTATCGAGAACACCAGTCTCATGGGCATCCCGTATCCGCCAGCGATCAAGAAAGCTATCGAGGTTCTTCAGAAACGGGCATCTCATATTGATGACGAAATTCAGGAAATGATTGATAACATGGAGGATGATAAGAAATGAGTAAGACCTACGAGTATTCCGATACCACACAGCTTTCCCCGCATTTCAATATCAGCGAGTTCCGCTGCAAGTGCGGTAAGGAACATGAAACGCTGAACAATCCGGAGCTTATTGAAAAGCTCGAAAAGCTGTTCACTGCCCTCAATTGCAGTAAAATCATCGTGACCTCTGGTTACAGATGCACAGCACATGATAAGAATGTAGGCGGCAGCGGAACTGGTCAGCACACACTCGGCAATGCAGCGGATATCTGCTGCTATGGGCAGGACGGACAGCCGATCAGTTCTAAGGTGGTCTGCTGTAAGGCACAGGACATCGGTTTTACTGGTATCGCCAATATCACTGCTGCCTACCAGTACACCCATGTGGATGTGAGAACGAACGGCAAGTGGTACGGTGATGAAGTGCATGGCAATAGCACTGTGACAGATGATTTCTACAAATATTTCGGAGGCGAGGATATGAAGGGTATTGATGTGAGCGTTCACAATGGCAATATCGACTGGAACAAGGTCAAAGCTGACGGCATCGAATTTGCGATCCTGCGTGCAGGCTTCGGCAGACTCGAAAAGCAGAAGGACGAGAAGTTCGAGCAGAATTACGCCGGTGCAAAGGCGGCAGGTATTCCAGTCGGTGCGTACTGGTACTCCTATGCGATGGACGAGGACGAGGCAAGACTGGAAGCGGATGTGTTCCTCAAGGTCATCAAGGGAAAGCAGTTCGAGATGCCTGTGTACTTCGACCTTGAGGAGAAAAAACAGTTTGATCTCGGTAAGGAAAAGGTCTCGGCGATCATGCGTGCATTCCTCGAAAGAGTTGAATCCGCAGGTTATTTCACAGGTCTGTACGGCTCTGCTTCTTCTCTCACCACGCACACTGCCGATGATATCAAGACACACTACACGATCTGGCTGGCACACTGGGTGGACAAAACCAACTACAGCGGCGCATACGGCATCTGGCAGTACAGCGAAAAGGGCAAGGTTGACGGTATCAGCGGCAATGTGGATCTCGATATCTGCTACAAGGACTTTCCGACTATCATCAAGGGTAAGGGACTGAACGGCTGGGGCAAGGCAAATCCTACGCCTGCGCCGGCAGAGCCGGACACCGATGTCAGCGTGACCGTCACCATTGGCAAGGACACCTACAAGGGTACGCTTGTCAAAGTTTGATTTCTTTTCGGGCAGGGGTTATCCTCTGCCCGTTCTTTTCATATGTATTGTGATAGGGGTGATTGTATGACGAATGAACAGAAAAAGAAAATTCAGGAACTGCGACATAATGACATCAGTTATACCATGATTGCCGAAATAATCGGCATATCAAGGGAAGCAGTCAAATCCTACTGCCGGAGAATCGGTTTGTATACTCCGTCAAAAAAGCAAATCAAGGAGGGCTGCTGCCGAAATTGCGGCACACCTATCGTGCAGAATCCGAAAGCAAGGAAAAAGGTGTTCTGTTCTCCTGATTGCCGCATAGCATGGTGGAAAGCGAATCCGCAACCGACTGTAAACGCAGAACAGTATCAATACACCTGTCAGCACTGCGGAAAGGTGTTCACTGCCTATGGCACGATTCCGAGGAAATACTGCTCACATTCCTGCTACATCTCTGCAAGATTCAAGGGAGGGGCTGCCAATGAATGAAACAAAAGAATTCCAGTCAGAAAAACAATATCTTGCTGCCGCTTCTGTAGCCGATTCAATGGTAAATGCAGGGCTTATCAAGCAAAATGAACGCGCAATAATTGATACAATCCTGCTCGAAAAGTACCGCCCGTCTTTGTCAACTTTATTATCCGGAAAACCGTTGCAATCTGAGGGATAAAGAGGTAATATTGGCGAGACGGGGATCTTTCGCAACTGTGATCCTCGTACATTGTATCAGCGGAGGAATTCAAATGACATCCGAACAGAAAACGAGGATCAGGGAACTGCGACTGGATAATGTGAGTTATACGACAATCGCAGAGATGCTGTCGCTCAACAGAGAAGCAATCAAATCCTACTGCCGTAGAATCGGTATGTATACCCCGAAGGGTGATATCTGCCGAAACTGCGGCGTTCATATTATTCAGAATCCCAAGGCAAGAAAGAAGGTGTTCTGCTCGGCGGAGTGCCGTATCGAATGGTGGCGGAAGAATCCATATCCGTCTTTGACCGATGAGAAATACGCACATATTTGTCCGCATTGCGGAAAAGCCTTTTCAAGATACAACAGCAGTGCGACATACTGTTCTCATGCCTGCTACATCGCTTCGCGTTTCGGAGACGAAGATCATGCGGAGGCGTAAGAAAAGCAGAAGGCGCAAGCTGTATGAGATGCGTGAACTGTACTATGCCGAAAGGTGCTATCTTACGGCGTTGTCGTTTGCTTTGAGGATGCGGAACTTAGGGCTTATCACGAAGCGGGAGCTATCCGTAATTGATACAATCCTGCTTGATTTTTACCGCCCATCTTTGTCAGGTTTATTATTGGGAAAAACGTTGCAATTTCGCCGATAAGACGGTAATATGGTATGCGGAAGGAGGAATTTATCTATGAAAACGATCAATAAAATCGAACAGTATCCGACCGCATTACCGCGCAGAAAACGGGTGGCCGCCTACGCAAGAGTTTCCAAAGAGACCGACCGCCTGCTGCATTCCTTTTCAGAACAGGTCAGCTACTACAATGAACTGATCCAGAAGAATCCGGAATGGGAATTTGCCGGGGTGTTCGCAGACTCAGGCATTACGGGAACGATGACAACACACCGCAGCGAGTTCCAAAGGCTCATGCAGGAATGCGACAGCGGTCATGTAGATCTGATCCTGTGCAAGAGTATCTCAAGATTCGCGCGAAACACGGTCGATCTTCTGAAAACCATCCGGCATCTGAAGGAGATCGGTGTGGAGGTGCAGTTCGAGAAGGAAAGCATTTCGACATTTTCAAAAGACGGTGAGCTCATGCTCAGCTTGCTTGCGAGTTTTGCACAGGAAGAGAGCAACAGCATCTCCGAGAATGTAAAATGGGGCATCCGGAAACGCTTCCGTGACGGATCGATCGGAACGACCAACAAGCATATCCTTGGATACCGCTACGATGAGGAAAAACGGCAGTATGTGGTGATACCGGAAGAAACAGAGACTGTCCGCTGGATGTTTCAGATGTTCCTTGACGGCCTACCTTTTCAGCAGATCGCAGATACCCTGAATGGTGCCGGTATCCACACAACGCTCGGCAATGACTTTCAGGAGGGAACGGTAAGGATGCTCCTTTACAATGAGGTCTATGCCGGTGATGTCCTGCGGCAGAAGTCGATCATGACCGATCCGATTCTGAAAAACAAGGTGAAGAACCAAGGAGAGCTGCCGCAATACCTTTACACTGACTGCCACAAAGCGATCATTGACAGGGAGACCTACGGAAAGGTCAAGATCGAAATGAAGCGCAGGGCAGAAATGGCGCACCCGGTCTACTACTTCACTGGACTCATCCGGTGTGAGACCTGCGGTGGGTATTACTCCCGACGGGTGAACCACAAAAATGGACACACCTACATCCATTGGGCTTGCAGATACAAGCTCAACAGGAAAAACTGTAAGAGTATCAATTTCCGGGAGGATGAGCTGGTCGCTGCCTGTGTGAAGACCGTCGGAAAGGATTATAAAAGTAAAATATCAACTATGAGTATAGCCTTATCAGGCGATATTCACTTTACACTGGTCGGCGGCGAAAAGAGAACATGGACACATCCGCCGATTCCTGTCCGCATTCCAAAGCCAAAGCGGGAGCGCACACTTCCCAAGCACTTATTTGACGGCATGATTATCTGCGGCATCTGCGGACGTCGATATGGCAGAGCAATCAGCCAATCGAAAGATAAGCATCTCATCTGGCGGTGCAGGAGCAAGTCCGGCGGACCGCAGACCTGTGACAGCGTGAATTATCCAAATGCAGAGATAGAGCGCATCTTCTGTGATCTCTTTGAACAGTCCGCTTTTGATGCAGAACACTTCAAAAGAGTGATCTCCAAGATCATCATCCAGAAAACAGGCTCCATTGATTTTTACACGATTGACGGAAAGGTCAGACACTATGAGACCTTGAAGCTCCGTGAAAATATCAATTCCGGCACCCGTACAGACGCATTTCAGGGCAAGATCCGATGCGCCCACTGCGGCAACCTTTATTGCCAATACATCACACAAGGAAAGTATGTGTACTGGACTTGCAAGGGAAAGCGGCTGGCTCATGCGAAATGCACTGCCGCCAATCTTTCAGACTGCAAGCTGCGGACGGTAGCCGCTTATGTGTTGGGGCTTGACGAGTTTGACAGCACTATATTTGAACAGCAAATTGACTATATCCACGCATTCACGGACGGCAGTCTGCGATTTCATTTTTATGACGGGAGGGGTATCACATGGCAAAGAACGTAACGACCATACCTGCGACCATCAGCCGTTTCACAGCTACGCCGCTGTTCAATTCGGAAAAACGAAAGGTCGCCGCCTACGCAAGAGTCTCTACAGACCATGACGAGCAGCAGACCTCATACGATGCACAGGTCGATTACTACACGAAATATATCAAGGAGCGTTCCGACTGGGAGTTCGTTTCCGTGTACGCTGACGAGGGCATCACGGGCTGCAATACCGCCAAGCGCGAGGGCTTCAAAGCGATGGTCGCAGATGCTCTTGCAGGCCGTATCGACCTTATCATAACGAAATCGGTGAGCCGTTTCGCCAGAAACACCGTTGACAGTCTTTCCACGATCCGCACGCTGAAGGAACACGGCGTGGAATGCTACTTTGAGAAAGAAAACATCTGGACATTTGACGGACGCGGCGAATTGCTGATTTCTATCATGTCATCAATCGCGCAGGAAGAGGCACGCTCCATTTCCGAAAACTGCACATGGGGACAGCGGAAACGCTTTGCAGACGGCAAGGTCACTGTGCCGTTCAAGCGGTTCTTGGGATATGACAGAGGTGAGAATGGTGAGCTAGTAGTAAATGAAGAACAGGCGGTGATCGTTCGCCGTATCTACGCTCTCTTTCTACAGGGCAAAACACCGTATGGGATTGCAAAAATCCTGACAGCGGAGGGTATCCCGACTCCGGGCGGAAAGACCAAGTGGGGCTCAACGGTCATTGAAAGCATCCTGACTAACGAGAAATACAAGGGCGATGCACTTCTGCAAAAGGTTTTCACGATAGATTTTCTGACCAAGAAAAAGCGTCGGAACGAGGGGCAGGTACCGCAGTATTATGTGGAGGACAATCATCCTGCCATTATTGAGCCGGAGATTTTTGAACAGGTGCAGCAGATCATGGCGGAGAGAAAGCAGAATCCGCAGCAAGGAAGCTCCGTGAGCATCTTTTCAGGAAAAGTCATCTGCGGAGACTGCGGCGGTTTCTACGGCTCCAAGGTATGGCACAGCAAAGACAAGTACCGCCGAGTAATCTGGCGATGCAACCGAAAATACAGCGGAGACTGTAAATGCGGAACGCCGCATCTGACTGAGGAGCAGATCATTGAAAAGTTCATGGCAGCCTTCAATCAGATTTTCACTGAACGGGATGAGCTGTTTAACGAGTTCGATAAGATCGGTGAGCGGCTTTTCAATACCGACAAGCTGACCGCACAGCAGAAGGAGCTTCAGACTGAGGTTGCTTTGATAACCAGAATGCTGGAGCAGTTGATCGCTGAAAACGCTCGGCGGGTGCAGGATCAGACCGAATACAACGAAAAGCGGCAGGAACTGATCGACCGCTACGAAAAAGCCAGAAAGAAGCTCGAAAAGGTCAATAAGGAGCTTGTTGACCTCATGGCGCGAAAAGGCGCTGTGGAGCGATTCATTGCAGAGTTGCGAAAGCAGGACGCGCCTGTGACCGAGTTTTCCGATAACCTGTGGCTGAACACAGTGCAGAGCGTGCGTGTAGAGACAGACGGGAGTATGATATTTACCTTTAAGGACGGGACGGAAGTGAAAGTATAATAGAATAGTAGTATCAAGGGGCTGCGGCTGATATACCAGAACAAGGTATCATCGGCTGCAGCCCCCTTTTTGTTTATAGGTTATTCATCGTTCAGAGCGGCTTCCGCATATCTCAGTACACGATCAATGTAATACTTTTTGCATTCCTCTGGATATTTCTTTGCAACGCGATAGAGACAGTCCACAAAATCCCTGCTTTGTGTTCTTTCCGCAACATCATCGAACACTTCACTGAGCCAAGAAAACTCTTCCGGAGTGCATTCAGTTTCGAGGAAAGCGATGGTATCTTCGATATCACGTGCAAGAATATCGATTTCCTCTTTACAGCACTGTTCTACACCATATGCCCATTCATCATCAGTCGCAGCTCTTTTCTGAATTGCAGCGCGGATATCTTCGGTAATCATCTTTTCTTCCTCCTTTTAATTACGGAGCTTTGGTCAATATCAGGGAAAATGGTTGCTATTTTTCCATTCGTCCGAATTACTCCGACACGCACTCCTTTATATACGCCATACGCTGTTACACCATTGGGAATTCGCCGATTGTGCTTAAGCCCTGCGACATGTTCACCGGCGCGACGTATATCCTTTTCGGTCCATGTCTTTGGAAACCATGATTGACTCATGCTTCTTCTCTTGGCTGGCCTTTTATGGTCAGGTATATATCCAACGCGCACTTCATTTGAAAATGTCTTTTCAATATAATACTCAATGCCATATTTGTCTAGCAATTCCATGCCTTTCTGTCCATGTCCACCATTACCAAGACGAAGTACAACCGCAGGCTTACCATTGATACGGGTCTGCTTTCTTACGAAGTCGCCCTCAATGGAGTGTACAAGCGCAAAATCACTTACACTTCTGCCAGAACCTTTAGTGTTGAGATACCGTCCGCTTTTAGTCGTACCCATTACAGACCACCTGCTTTCTTATGGGTGATCCAGTCTGGATAATTCACAAAGCGTGTGCGGCTATCGAGTCCCTCAAAAACCTGTCGAGGCATTGCACCATATACAAGCACCGCTTCAGGTTCAAGTTCATCAAGCATCGCAATTAACCCTTCACGGAAATAATACTTTGCTTCGCGGCTTTTCACGCAGCCATATGTTCCGACAGAAACGACGCTGTGTTTAGGTGCGCCAAGAAATGCGATCTTTTCAGGCAGTTCGAGTGTAGGTTCTCTCATCACCCCAGCGAATATTCGGAATGACATAGAATCCCTTACTCTGAAGATAATGACCAATCGCTCTGTTCATATACACATTGGCAATTTGGAGACAGAGGGGCATATCAATATAGAGCGAACAGTCGGGAGAGATGATTCCGGGATACTGTGACAAATCGTCCAGATACTTGTCCGTTGCAAGCAAGCAGTCACGGAAGCGAATGTCATGCTCATAAAAGCAAATAAAGCACTGGTGGCTTGCATCCCGTTTACGGTCAGAAAAAGGAACAAGTCCTTTCGGAATAATGATTTCACTCGGCTTTTCGATCATGGGAATCTCCATACTGCCGTCAAACAGCGCAGTTTCCACAAGGTCAGCTCGGAAACCATCATCAACGATAGTTTTGATCATAAACCTATCCTTTCTATATTCAATTGTCGGGGTATAGGAATATCCTATACGATTTGTGCAAATCAACTCTTGACATAGAAAGGGATTCATGCTATAATAACTATACAGCTTTTGTGCTATTATGGCACGAATCCCGCGAACGCGCTGTCTCGGTGTTACCAGCACCTTGGCAGTGCGTTTTCTATGTCAATGAAAATAGCCCATCGGAACCACCCAGCCTTTCAATATGTGTGCTTATTTTGCTTTTGACTTCTGAATATGTGCAGCTCTGTGAGTGACACCACACTGTTCAGCGATATCGTCTTCATCCATACTGCGGATAAGCGGATAATACATGAGCAGTTCTCCGCCAAAAGCATCCGCCTGCCATTCAGGATCTTCGTAGGTTTTGAGCTTTTCTCCAGGTTCTAACCGGCAAAGTGAGATAGAATCGACATCATTGATCAGTAAATGACCGACTTCATGTGCTACGCTGAACCGCGCAAAGCCGTCACCCTTGATAGCCAGCTCATATATGTCTTCACGAATCTGTATCTTCTTCTCAGCCGGGAATGTTTCACCGCATTTGTTTGGCATAGCTTCCTTCGGCAGAATCTCTAAGAAGAAACCGTCAACGATTTGTGGAAGAATACACTCTACAAAATGAACGATCGGGAAATATAGTGTATTTTCTGTGCCGGTGATTTGGCGGATCAGTGCTGCAAGACTTCTGATATCGCGTCTTGAAACAGGTGCAGCTTTATACTTTCTGTCACTCATGTGTTATTGTTATCCCCCTTAAGAAGTTCAATGAAGCTCTGTATCTGTCTTTCATCAAAATCAGTAAACCTTCTTGCAAACGAAACTGCGAGTTTCCTGTGTGCAGTGGGAACTTTGCTCAAATCCATCTCAATTCGGTCTTCAGTTTCTGCAATGGCAGCAGTGAATTCCTTGATTTGGCTATCATTCAACTGATACATCGAGCAGATCGTCTGATTCCATGCAGATGGCATATGCTTTTTCCCGTTTTCGACAGCCGATAGGAAAGATGCAGTAACACCGAGCTTATCAGCCATATCCTTCAGTATCTCGCCATTATCTATTCGCAGCTTTCTCAAAAATTTTCCTAATGCCGTCAACATAATGACTCCTCCTTCTTGCGTGCAGACATTTACATCTACGAGAATAGTATATCACATTTCCAGATTTTTGTCAACCCCTTGGTTGAAATTATTTTCAACCAGTTTATATTGAATGAGTAATAGGGGCTGCAACTGCCAGCGTGATTATCTTCACATCGGCGGCTGCAGCCCCTTTTACGATCGTATTGCAATGTGTGTTTGAAAGCCGGTCGGTGAGAATAATGCGGATACAGAGAAAGTTAGAAAGAACAGTCAGAAAGTCAGAAACATCTCATTTTTCAGCACTCGTTTTCTGCGATTCTGCGTATTTTTCAAGAAAAAGCGAACCCAAACCCAATAGTTTCTAATATGAACATATCAATATCTGTTGTATCAAAATCTACTTGCAGTAGGATGAAGCGATAACAGGCACAAAAGATGATAGAGCCGAATTTCAAAAACTGCTGAAACGATGCAGAAATGGTGAAATCAATCTTATTCTTACAAAATCAATCAGCCGTTTTGCTCGAAACACTCTTACTCTTTTGGAAACCGTGCGTGAATTAAAGGACTTGGGAGTAGATGTACTGTTTGAAGAGCAAAATATCCACAGCATCAGCCCTGACGGAGAGCTTATGCTGACTGTTCTTGCATCCTATGCACAGGAAGAAAGCTTATCGGCAAGCGAAAACAGAAAGTGGCAAATCCGTAAGGACTTTGAACGGGGAAAAATAGGAAGTATTACTATTTTCGGTTATCGCAGAAATTCAGACGGTGTACTTGAAATTGAGCCACAGGAGGCTGAAATTGTTAGGATGATATTTTCAGATTATCTGTCGGGTATGGGTGGAGGAAGTATTTCAAAAAAGCTAAACGAAATGGGTATCAGAACAGCACAAGGTAATTTATGGACTTCACCGAGAATTAAGGAGCTTTTGTCGAATGAAAAATATATCGGCAATATGCTTTTGCAGAAATATTACCGGAATAATCATATAGAGAAAAGAAAAATGCACAACCACGGAGAATTGCCACAGTTTCTTGTTGAAGAAGCACATGAGGCTATCGTTGATATTGAAACCTTTCAGAAAGCACAGGATATGATAGCGCAGCGTTATGAACAGTACTCTTATCAGGGAGCAACGAACAGATATGCGTTAACAGGTATGATACAATGTGGCTGTTGTGGAAAGAATTATCAGCGTAGAGTGTACAAAAACAGAATAGCATGGAACTGTTCTACCTTTACACGCAGAGGAAAAAAGTATTGTCCGACATCAAAACAAATTCCAGAACCAATCCTCAATCAAGTAATTTGTGAGGTTCTTGGTCTTGATGAATTTGACGAGAGGGTAGTATGTAATAAAATTAGCAAGATTATTGTTCCTGCACCTTATGAATTGATATTTGTATTTCATGATGGCAGTGAAGAAAAACGCCAATGGGAACATATTTCACGAAGGGAAAGCTGGACTGGTGAAATGAGGCAGGAGGCCAGAGAAAGGAGTTTACAATGCCAAGAAAAGTCACAATGATACCACAAACCATCAATCCTCAGACAAGAATGACGATGGATAGCAAGGTGAAACGAAAGGTCGCTGCATATGCTCGTGTGTCAACGGATTTTGCTGAACAGCTGACAAGTTATGAGGCACAGGTGTTATATTATACAAGCTATATTCAAGGTAGAGAAGATTGGGAGTTTGTAGGAGTATACACAGATGAGGGCATCAGCGGGTGTTCCACCAAGCACAGAGAGGGCTTTCAGCAAATGGTGGAGGACGCTCTTGCAGGACGCATTGATTTGATTATTACAAAAAGTGTGAGCCGATTTGCCCGAAATACGGTTGATAGCCTTACAACGGTACGAAAATTAAAAGAACACGGCATTGAGATATATTTTGAGAAGGAGAATATCTACACGCTTGATTCCAAAGGAGAACTACTGATTACCTTGATGAGTAGCCTTGCACAGGAGGAAAGCCGTTCCATTTCCGAAAATGTCACGTGGGGACAGCGGAGAAGATTTGCCGAGGGGAAAATCAGCTTGCCGTATAATCATTTCCTCGGTTACAGAAAGGGAGAGGATGGTTTGCCCGAAATTGTTGAGAAGGAAGCAGAAGTAGTTCGCTTTATATACCGAAGTTTTATAGGAGGACAGACAAGCTACGCCATTGCAAAATCCTTGACAGCACAGCACATTCCAACTCCCGGCGGAAAGGAAAAATGGAGTCAGACAACTATTGAAAGCATCCTTACCAACGAAAAATACAAGGGTTCAGCACTTTTGCAAAAGAGATTTACAACAGATTTTCTTACCAAAAAGACAAAAGTCAATGAAGGCGAAGTACCACAGTACTACATTGAGGAATCCCACGAAGCCATCATTTCACCGGAAGAATTTGAGGAAGTGCAGGCAGAAATGGCAAGAAGAAAGAAATTAGGCAGAAAATACAGTGGCAGTACCATATTTTCTGCCAAATTGGTATGTGGGGATTGTGGGAGTTTTTTCGGTTCAAAGGTCTGGCACAGCACCAGTAAATATCGGCGTGTAATATGGCAGTGCAATAATAAATTCCGAGGGGAACACTTCTGTACCACGCCGCACTTTTACGAGGAAGAAATCAAAATCCGCTTTATTTCGGCATTTGCAAAGTACTTTCAGAATAAGGATATTGTCATTGAAACCTGTCAAATGCTGATTGATGATTTGACAGACACATCCGCTATTGATGCTAAAATGGAAATTCTGTCGATGGAACTTAATGACATCAGCCAGCAAATCCGAGAGCATATACAGAAAAATGCTGAATCGGAACAAAATCAGGCGGATTACAACAGGCATTATGATGAACTGACTGAACTGTTTGGCAAAAAGAAATCCTCCTATGAAAGTTTAAAGCAAAAAAGAACATATCAACAAGGTCGTGCTGAGATAATGACTACATTTGTGAAATCCCTCGAAGAGCTTGATGAACCACTTGATTTCTTCGATGAGAGCGTTTGGAAAATATCTGTTGATAAGGTTACTATTTTCCATGATGGGAGGATGATTTTTCAGTTTGTGGATGGGACGGAGGTGGAGGGGTAGAGAAATGATAAACACTATGATTTTGATGGGTGTGTATGCATGCCCATCATTTTCTGTATTTGACAATAAATCTGCAAAAATACTTGCATTTTTTGTGAAAATATGGTATACTGAAGTTATAATGAGGAATTGTATATGCTTTTGCATTCATCATAAATATCGATCTGATTCTGGAACATATGTGGATAATATAAATTATGAGGTGATTAGGAATGACGCAAAGAATTATAAAACGTATCACAGCAGCGACAATTTTCGTTTTTATGCTGTTTTCTACAATACCGATAAATACTTTTGCTGTTACAGATAGTACCAAAGTTACAGGTAAGTTATACGAGTTCGGAGAAAAAAGTGAGTACAAGTATTCCGAGGCTGAAAGCTATACATCAACTTCGACGGCAGATACATACAGAGAATTTACCATAAACGGCAATGTTATCAGCAGTAGCGAAGAAAACGGTGTTCCCGTTTATGAGGTTGAGGAAGGTGCGTTAGACCTTGTTTATTCCTATGACGATACTCTGCTGAATGCCGATATTGATTCTTGGCATTTATTTGAAGATAAAACCGACAAAATAGACGGTAAAGAGCTTGGTGCAGATGTTCAGAAGGGTGCAATTCTTGTTTATACCTCGATGGACAGAATTAACTGGACAAAGACAGCCAGCGTTACCAACGCATTCAGTTCTATGCCTACAAGCTCAGATTCTCTATATACAACGAGAGACGTTGAACTTATCAACGGCTGTTACTATAAGGTAGTAATCGCATACGGAACACGAATCAGAACAGAGGACAGCAACATTCTTTTTATTGATACGGATAAATTTGATTACAAGAAATATGCCGAGGTTTATGAATTTAAGGCATTTACTGACAGCGGAGAAAAGGAAGTCATTGACTACAATTTGACATATAATATCGGCTCTAAAGTGCGTTGTAAAGAGTTTGATGGATACTACGGCGAAAAAACCATAGAAAAGGATGACCCACACTATGGTTGGGATTTAGGTAACTTCTTTATAAGCGGATATACGGACAAGCGTGTTTATGACAATGGCGAAGTTGTATTCCTGAAAAATGTCGGGGATAAGGTTACTCTCTGGTTTAATCTTTCACAGGATATTACTAAGCTGAATGGTAAGGACGATATTTCAGTTACATCGGACTCCGAAGGCTTTGACAAATATTTTGAAACACCCAGAACAGATTTCGGTAAGGGTACGCTGATTGTGCGATACACCGATTACAATAACAATAAGTCCGAGCCGCAGATTTATACGAATTATCTTGAAGCTAATACTTCTTTTGGGGCTGATACAAAGGTACAGCTTTTTGAAGAAGGCGATTATGAAGTCGCTCTTGATTATGAAGTAACAAAGGACGAATTGATTGATAAAGAGGGACACTATCGTATATTCTTCAAATTCTCCGTTCGTAACGGTAATTGTATGGTTTATCCCTTTGACCTTGTAACAGGCAGCGAGCTGAATAACAGCTCTATGACCGAAAACGGCTTCCGTCTTGACCTTGCAAAATCACGATATTTACAGGTGAATGTAAAGCGTGAGATAATGAAGGATAGTGCCGACGGACTTGTGGAGGATACACGCTTTAATGGTCCCGCTAAGGATGGTGCAGAATATACCGATGAGGGTATTTACACCATAACCGCAAGCAATCAGTACACAAATCAGTTTACTGTAAAGAAAATATATGTCGGCAAAAATGATGTGTTGAGAGCTTATATGGCAACAGGCTTGTCTATTCCCGAAATCAATAATCTTGTTGCAGAAGGTGCGACGATAAACCCTGACGGAACAATCAAGCTTGCAGAAAAGGAAACGATTCCTGCTGAAACAGAGCCTCCTACAGAAATTCCCGAAGAAACAGAAGCGGTGACAACAACCGAAGAAGTTACCGAGGTAATGGCTGACGTTCAGACACCAACAGAAGAAAACGGACTTCCGACATTTGTAATACCTGCTGTGATAGCGGTTGTTGTAATTGCAGGAGTAGCTACTCTGATAATTCTCGCAAAGAAAAGGAAAGGCAATAAGACATCAACCGATAGCTCTGACACCGAGGGAGGCGATACAGAATGAAACGAATCCTTGCGTTATTATTAAGTGGTGCAATGCTTCTGACAGGCTGTTCTTCGGCTGTGTCGGAGGAAAGCATAACATCTTCAGAAATAGTTACAACCGTGGCTACAACTGAAGAAGTGACGGAGGCTGTCGCACAAAATCTTGTATGGACGGACATAGAGCCTGAATACACAGAGTTTGATGACGAGCTTATTGCTCATATCGAAGATTTGGTTTATATGGAAGCCGTTCAATCTCTGGACAGCGAAAAATACTTTGTAGAAAATGTAAGTGCAGTTTATATCTCACAGGAATACCTTGATGAAGTAGCTTTCAACTCTCAGTCTAACATTTATTTTGGATATACCCTTGCAGAGCTTAATGCAATGTTTGAAGGCACGAAATATGTGTTTACACTTGGCGAGGACGGTACAACCGTTGTTCAGGAACTTGTTGAAATTGAGGATACAGATACCGATACTATCATCAAAAACGTTGCAATCGGAACGGGTGTTATACTTGTTTGTGTTACCGTTTCAGTAGTTACAGCAGGTGCAGGTGCTCCCGCAGTGAGTATGATATTTGCCGCAGGTGCAAAAACCGCAACCCTAATGGCTACTTCATCGGCTGCCTTCGGTGGAATATCAGCAGGTGTTGTCAGAGGCATTGAAACAGGTGATATGGGCGAGGCTCTCGACGCAGCTGCTCTTGGAGCAAGCGAAGGCTTTAAGTGGGGAGCAATTACAGGAGCAGTTAGTGGTGGTGCTACTGAGGCTATAGCCTTAAAGGGTGCTACGATGAATGGCTTAACAATGAATGAAGCAGCACTTATACAAAAGGAATCTGGTTTTCCGTTAGATGTAATCAAGCAACTACACAGTTATGATGAATTTCTTGTTTATCAAGATGCTGGCTTGAAACCCGTTATGGTTAATGGTCAAACCGCACTTCTTCAAAATATAGATTTGAATTATGTAAGCAAATTACCCGATGGAACAGAAGTTACTAATTTGGTAAGAATGCAAAAAGGATACGCTCCATTAGACCCGTTGACAGGAAAAGCGTATCAACTACATCATATAGGTCAAAAATCAAATGGCACATTGGCTGTTTTGACAGAATCTCAACATCAAGGGAATGCTTCAATATTAAATATCTTTGGCAAAGAATCTGAAATTGCTCGTTCTGAATTCGCTACAGTGAGAAAAGAATTTTGGGAATATGTAGGTAAAGCAATATTTACTAACGGAGGAATTTGATTGTGAATGATATAATTGGTATTTTAAGAAGTCATCCCGATTTTCTCGGTTCAAACGGTACAAATGAAGAAAAAATATATGATGCAGAATCAAGTTTGAAGATTAAATTCTCATCAGATTATCGTAAATATTTAAAAGAAATTGGACTGTGTTGCTTTGATGGACACGAATTGACAGGAATCACAGATATTTCTCGCTTATCGGTAGTTGATGTTACGCTACTCGAAAGAGAACATAATCCCGATGTTCTTTCTGACTGGTATGTTATTGAGCAAGCAAACATTGACGGAATTGTAATATGGCAGAACGAACAGGGTGAAATTTTTCAGACGCAGCCGTGTGCAGAGCCAGTGAAAATCGCCAATACTCTTGAAGAGTATATTTCCAGAGAACTGTAAATAATGCAAACAACGTTACCTTCGTGACGGAGGTAACGTTTCTTTTTTGCTTTAAAGCAAAGAGGGTGCATACAAGAAACGATAGCCAAAAATCGGGTGCATTTTTCGGTTCACAGGAAACGATAGAAATGGGCATTTTTCGTAAAAATCCGTAAATTTCAGCGATTTTTCCGTTTTCCAAAAAATTCTGAAAACGATAAAAGCCACGAAACAACGCAGTTTCGTGGCTTTTGTACGATTATCTTGCACCCTGAAATTGTATCAAAATAACCGTGAAAATATGGTGGAGGCGAAGCAGAGGAAAATTCTGTCATGGTCTGTGAGGAAGTGAAGGATCTGAAACACCTTCCGCCTATGTATGCAGTGGGCGATGATATGCTCACGGGCGTATATCTCATCGGTAAGGCAACACTGCGGATGATGTACTGCGGTGAAGCAGAGGAGTAATTGCAAAAAGCTGCATTGCTGTGCGGGATAATCGCATGGCAATGCAGCTCATATTGTTGTGCACCTGAATTAGAGACTAACACTTCGTTGAAGGAGAACAAAATCCGTTTTATGCTCCAAGCAATTCCTTCGCCCGTTTGTGGATCTGTCCTTCGATAAGCTTCAGACGTTTGCTGTCAAGATTATACCTTGAGTGGCGTTTGAAACGGAAATCAAGCAGTCTGCGAAGTCCGTCCTTGTGTCTGCTGTCCAGAACCTTTTTCGCTGTGGCGATGAAGTCATCATACACGCAGGGAACAAGCGTATCGGCATAATGACTGAGAGCCTCATCAGAAGCAAGGTCATCTCTGCCTGCAAGATTGAAAAGCGAATTGCCGTGATCAAACAGCGGTGCAGGGGCAGTAATTTTATTGGTACGATTATCAACCATAAAACCGAAGTTACCAAAGTGTCTGTCCACATTGCATATGATTGCATCGAGTACCAGCATATCATCCAGTGCATGGATGAATTCTTCGCCCAGTGATTCATAATATTCCCGAACAGCTTTCATACCGCCTTTGGTGACAAGTCTGCCCACAGGAATAAAGGAATGCTCCTTGCTTGTGAACAGCTCACAGGTGGAACAGAGCTCTCCCTGCCATTTTGAAAGTCCGTAAGGTATCGCATTGATGCCCAGAACCTCTGCAATCTGTGCGGCATAGAATTCCGAATACGGCTCGTTGCCTGTATTGGATGCACCACTCGTGCCGCCCTTATAAAGCCTGATGATGCCGTTTTCTCTGCGCCAGCATTTGGGAAGCATTCCGTTTGTTGTAAACTCAGGGCAAGAAGCCAGCGAGGTTCTGACTGAGCTGCCATAACCTGTAAATGCGATCAGACCAAGAACTCTGCTGAATCTGTTTTCGTACAGGTTATATTCTGCAAAACAGCCCTCAAATCCTTCCTCGACTACCCAGTAGCAATCATTCAGAGATAAGCCCTTGGATACGCTGAGTATGCTCATGGGGCGATTGAGATTGAGTCCGCATTTGCTGAGAAAGCTATGAACGTATGCACGATTTTTCGGTATCGTTCTGTGCCTCAGCCAGCGAGAAACGCTGTCGCCGTTCGTATTCATATCAAGAGGCAGTATGGCCTTTTTTTCTTCATTCACCCAGAGAATCTCTATTTCAGGGGAGCTTGTATCTTCTGTTGCAGTGAATCGCATCAGCGGAATATCAAAGTGACGCAGTTCATAGATCATGTTACTGCCTCCTTTCGCAGTGTTTTTGTAATTGTATGGATTTCATTCAGATGATGCTGCGTGCTTTTCAATGAAATCCCGTGCCCGAAGCTCTGTCCTATCATATTCGATTTCAAAGTAATCAAGAATGCACTTCATATCATCCTGCATAGAAAGAAATACATCAAGCAGACGTTCTGATTTGTGATCCATCTGCCATTCCTTCAGTCCCATGTAGTAGAACATCTTGCTTTCATCATTGATATAAAACGGAACGATGTCATTCGCCAGGCACATCTTGAGGATAAGCAGTCTGCCGATTCTTCCGTTTCCATCGTAGAATGGATGAATTCTTTCAAATTTCGCATGGAATTCTGCAACATCATAGAGATCAATCTGCTTCTTTGCAGAAAACTCATTAACAAGGCTTTGCATATGAGCTGCTACTTCTTTCGGATGAACGGTGCTGATCTGTCCGACTTCATTAGGATATTTTTTATAGTCTCCGATGACAACGTCATCATAGTCATCTTCAAGCAATCCGGTTTTCAGAAGTCTGTGCAGATGCTTGATATATGCTTCAGTGATTGGCTCACTGACAGTATCAAGTACATAGTCAATGCACTTGAAATGGTTAACGGCTTCAAGAATATCGTTGACATGGGCTGTTCCATCTACGGTGTGCGTTTCAAAGATATATCGTGTCTGTTCATGTGTCAGGCGGCTGCCTTCGATGTGATTGGAATTGTACGCAAAATCCACCTGAAATCTGTGATAAAATCCGCCGCTGATTTTTCTTTTCTTTTCATGCAGCAGCGTATTTACGACAGTTCTCGGCTGCATCATAGACGAAACCTCCCTTGGTATGTTTTTTTAATATTATACACAATTTTGGCTGAAAAGTCAATGATCGTGAGGGGAGTGGTTAGTGTCAAGCAAAAATAAAGTCCACATCAATACTCTCTCTCATAATATTTCTCTTTGTATAAAAGATAAACTGCAAAGGCAACTGTCGGAAGCATACTAATCATTCCTACTATGTCTGGACCGAATATGCTTCGTTCAGGATGACATTCATTATCAAACAGGATTCCTATGCCTGTAGAATTGATTGCTCCATGAAAAAGTGCAGGAATCCATATACACTCCGTTTTTTCATAGACATAATCAGCAATTATTCCGTCTGCGATGCAAAAAACAGCAAATACAAGCATTCCCATAACAGGCGCACCGATGTATTCCAGTCCGTAATTAAAGCCGTAGAAAACTATTATAACGAAATGGAAAAAACTCCAGATTATTCCGCCTATAATAAGAGCTTTTATTTTTCCGAAGCCCTTTTTCAGCTGTGGATAGAGAAAGCCTCGCCAGCCCGCTTCCTCTCCGATAGCTGTAATCATTCCGATATATGCTCCCATAATCATTTTTATAATTTGCTCTAAAACGTAGCTACCGAAAGAACCGTATTCTTCTATAATCATCTGATATTCTTCAGGATAATTAATTGCCCATGACTCCGCCGTTCCGTCAAAGCTATCGGGAAAAACTATAAAAAATAATGTAGTACCTGCAATATCCAGTACCACTGGACTAAGCCACGCAATGAGAAATGGCTTAATATTTCCCTCAATTTTCGGAATCCACCCCATTTCCTTTACATCTGCACCAACAAGAAAACAGGAAATAAGAGGCGTTAACATAATCAAGGGACCCAATCCCCTTGCTTCGTTTTCTCCTGCTATAATTTGCAAAATATATGATGATGTAAATGTGAAAATCAGAAACCATTTAACCTTTTTAGTATCCATATCTCCTCACCCCAACAATAAAACTACCACTATTATACCATGTATTTGATAATATGACAATAGCGATTATATACGTGTTCTTTTCAAGGATGAAGAGTAACAATTGAGTTGAATATCACAATAAATTATCTCTATGAATAAAGTTTATTAAAATCCTCGGAGCAATCTGGGGATTTTTTGCAGATATATAATTTCTGAATAGCCGGTATTGTAAACTGATAATGATTATTCGTGTAGAATTCAGAAAAAATGTGCAGAAGAATTGAAATTTCTGGTGAAAAGTGGTATAATAATTTTATGTATATCTACACTGTAATCAGCCAGTGTGAGATGTGAATAGCGGATTGCTATGGATATCAGTACAATTCTAAGCAATACTGACCATGGCAGCTATGTAATATCTGTGTTTCAGAGAGGATATGTCTGAAACCGTGATCAAGTAAGAAAGTTGATGAATTCTCTATATCTTGGTTATCACGATAAGATGGCTTAAAGAAAGTGGTGTCATTTTTTCAATCAATATCGTGTTTTGATAACGAAACTGTGAAGGACTTTGTCAACTGTATGACGGACAATAATTATTTCTTTATTAGCGACTTCAAATATCAATAATAATACATACCCGATATATGTCGAGTATACAGGAGAATATAGTCGCGCGATCTATAAACAAGCTCCTGCCAAAACTATGAATGTCGTCCAACTTATGTACCACACCATTAGCCTTGAAATGGCAATCGATAGGCTGAAAGAAGTGTACAGCAAAAATAATTGATGGAGAGTAAAAATGACTATACTTGAAGCTATAAAGACAGTGTTAAAGGACAATCCTTCCGGATTAACCTCCTATCAAATATATGAAGAAATCGTTAAGCGAGGATTGTATACATTCAAAGCAAAAGTACCCGAGCATGTGGTAAATACTGGACTTCGCAGAAGGTGTGCAGGATTAGATTTTCCGACTTCTCATCCCATTAAATTATTTAAGATTGTGGGCGATGACGGAAAAAAGATTAAATATGCTTTGATTGAATCTAAAGAAAAGGCTGTAGAAAACGAGGATTCTTCAAAAAAGAAATTCATTGAATCGTTGCCCGAAGAAAAATTGATCAACGCATTTCAAGAACATATAGAGCAAACCAAACAGGAAATCCTCGATATGATACTTAATCAAAGTCCAAGCTTTTTTGAGCAATTGGTGGTTGATTTGTTATTGAAAATGGGGTATGGGTATGACAAAAACTCGGGTGTGGTTACCGGAGGTTCTCACGACAACGGCATTGATGGTATAATTAGTGAGGATAAGTTAGGTTTGGATCTTATCTATATTCAAGCAAAGCGGTTTTCTGCTAACAACAAAGTTGGAAGAAAAGATCTCCAAGCATTTATAGGTGCTATGGGCAATATCCAAAAGGGAGTATTTATTACTACCTCTACATACACGCAAGAAGCTTCTGCGTTCGGGAAACAGCAACAACAAAAGAACATCAAGTTAATTGACGGAGATATGCTTGCTGAATATATGATAAAATATCAAATCGGTGTCGAGTGCGTAAAAACATTTGATATTTACAAAATAGATTCAGATTATTTCCAGTAAGAAAGTAAGGACTACAATAATGATTGACGACCGCAAAACTCAAAATAACGACAATTTAATATCAGATACAACGTTCTGGGATCTGTACCCGGTTGATTTGTCGAGCGTTGAGAATGTGAGCGTACAATCTCTCACTGTTTCAGTGCGCCTAACTAATCTATTGATGCACAACGGCGTAAGAACTGTCGCAGATCTTTACAGAATGAAGGTCGAAAATTTCATAAAGCTTCATGGTGCGGGTAAGAAATGTTACGACGAAATATGCCAATATCTCTCTGATTTATCAAGCAAAGCGGTAGAAATAGCTCCTTCGTTGGGCACTCCGAAATTCGTGACTCGTGTTCCTCGAATTGTTGCTGACAATATAGAAAGTATCATTAACCAAAACTTTACCTTTTGTGAAGAATTGCCCATTGAATCGGACGATGCAATAGTAATTGATAAGTATAAAGAAGCTGTTGAAATATTGGGAACAGATCTTGCACGCGATTGCTATCAAAAGCCAAATAAGATTCTCCCACTAATTGATGCTCTTAAACCGTTTATAAAAGCCCAGCAAGAGCGCGAATATAGAAAATATAAAGTATTCGAAATGCTTGCTTTGATACCAACTCAAAGAATTAACAACGACGTTCGTGGATATATTAACGCCTTTACAACTGACGAAGGACAGCGTAAAGCACTTGGTAAGATTTATGGTTTGGAACTATATCCCGCCGTTCGTATCAAAAATTACATCTTTGAGTCGGTTGCAGAATCTGTGACAAATTTTGCTTTACTGTTGAACTTCTTGAAATGGTGTGCTTTCGATATTAACAAAGAAATTTCCGAGTTATTCCAAATACTCTACGGCAGATCAAATAGTATTAAATCCGTTCTTTTAGGTAGAGCCACGGGCGAAACGTTAGGCGGTATAGGTAATAAGATGGGTATTACTCGTGAAAGAGTACGTCAAATCGAAGCAAAAGCAAAGAGAATATTTAATATTTGGCAAAGCAAAAACCATATCCTTTCAAAGATTTCTGCCGAGTGTAACGGAAAATCTGTTCTTTCCGCTTCCGAATTAAGCGAATACTTTGGCGACAAATATGCGGAAATGGTGTTTTTGCTTCGCACATCTGACAGCCCTGCGTATTATTATGATTCTCAACTCGATGCGTTCGTTATGGGTGATGAGTGCATCTCCGCAGTTATTGGCAGAATTGTTGAAGCGTTGCCAGATGCATTTGATGAAAATAAATATAATGCTATTATCACCAATGCGGTTGAGGAACAAAATATCCCTCAAGAGTTCATTGAGAAAGCTATCAGCGATGAATTTCAAATGGATGGCTCTACATACCATCGAAAACACCTTTCTCTTACCGCTATTTATACGGAAATACTTGAAAAGTATTATCAAAACGGTATTGATGTTTATAATGAAAATGAGCTCGACATATTCCGATGTATTGCTATTGAGGAATATGGGTGTAAAAATCTTCCAGAAAAGAATCGGGCAATATCAGCACGTCTTTCTGATATAGGAATTCTTTGCGGAAGAGGTAAATACCGTCCAAAGAAAACATCATATATTTCGAAAGATTTGGCCGATAGAATACATCAATACATCGTTGATAGCCCTTCCGTAATATTTATGACGAATACGCTGTTCAATATTTTTGAAGATGAGCTGTTCAAATTCGAAATTGATAATAAATATTACTTGCAGGGTGTACTGCGCGAGTTGTATGATTCGGAATTTGTTTTCCGACGCGATTATATATCCAAGGACGAATCGGTTACCTCACTCTATGTTGAAATCGTTCAATACATAAAGAAATACTCCTATCCTATCACGAAAGAAGATATCAAGAAAGCTTTTCCTGGTGTAACCGAGATCGTTATATCCTTCGCAACTGGTGATGCAAACGTTATAAATCTTTTTGGCAAATATATTCACGGCAGCAGATTGAATCTTTCGGATGCCAACAAAGTTTATTTCGAAAAGGTTTTGCAGAAATTCGTTACAGGAGATACGGTGTGCCACTACAAGGAACTGTATGATTTCATTGAGCGTGACGATTCTGACCTTTTGCGCAAACTGTTTATTCATTTTCCTACAAGCTTGTTCTCTGTATTGGAGTATCTCTTTAAGGATCAATATCAATTTAAGAGACCTTTTATCTCTAATGTTGGAACAGATATCGGAGATCCCGAAGAACAGCTTCACGATTTGATTATCAGTAGCGATGAAATCGCTATATCCGAAATCACTGCTTTTGCAAAAGACAACCACTATGAAATCAATTCTATACTTGAATTGCTCAATAGTTTCAATGCTACACACCTTCTTATGGACAGGGATACATTTGGTGCAATAGGGCGAATTGGCATAACCGAAGATATTGCCAAAAATGTTATTTCCATTTTACAGGACGAGGTCACGGAAACTGAGCTAATTACATCCCTGAAATGCATTTATAGATTACCTAAAATCAAAGTCCCGTGGACAGAATGGCTGATTTATAGCATTATCAATCGCTGGGGTGAGTCTTTGGTATCAGGTACTACCTCAAATCAGTTCAAATTGTCAGTCCCCGTGGTAGCTCCCAAAGGAAAATTGGATGTACAGAAATATGAAGGTGTTTCTGTTAATACGACGGTGTCTATTGCACAAATGGATGATTTGGATAATATAGACGATTTGATTTCGGATTTCATTGAATTTAATTTGAATGAGGATTTGATATGAATTATCAGGAATTAGAAATTAAACAAAGTTACATAAGCGTAGGGCAAGAAAACATTGCCAAGTCTTTCTTAACTCCCATTTTGAAATGTACTAAAATTTATAAACGAAGCGTCGGATTCTTCTCATCATCTGTTCTTCAGTCAATTGTAGACGGAATCGTTGCATTGGCACGAAACAACGGTAAGATACAACTGATTGCAAGTCCTAATCTTACAGAAGATGACATTTCTGCAATAAGCACCGGATACGAGGCTCGTGAGAAAGTTATCAACAAGTCATTCACTCGTGACTTTATGAAGGAGCTCGAGGTTTTTGATGATGCCAAGTTGCAATTACTTGCCACTTTGATTGCCAGAGGAACACTTGATATCAAGATTGCAGTAACCGATACCCTCGGAATATACCACGATAAACTCGGCATTCTTGAGGATTTTGAGGGCAATGTGGTGGTGTTCTACGGTTCTGCAAACTCTACATTAAGCGGATACCAAAATAATTACGAAAAGATTCGCGTTGTGAAGAATTGGATCCCAGGAGAGCAAGCAAGTATAGCCGATGAGCAAAAAGAATTCGATTCCCTTTGGAACAATACAAATGAATTTGTCAAAGTTTATGATTACAAAGAAAGCGCAAAATCCAATATTTTGCAAATGATAGAAAAACGTGCCACCTCCGCTACTGTAAAGGGTCCCATAAAATTGAGAGATTATCAGGAAGAAGCTATTGCCGCGTGGGTTAAAAATGACTATCATGGTTTTTATGTTATGGCTACCGGTACCGGTAAGACGTGGACGGCAATTTACTCTGCAAAAGAACTCTTGAAAACAAATCCTGCTATGGTTGTGATTTGCGCACCGTATAAGCACCTTGTAAAGCAGTGGGCAGAAGATGTAGAGAAAGCATTCGAAGATGCGAAGATTATAATGGTTTCTTCTGAAAATCCCAAATGGGAGCAGCAGATGTCCCAAGAGATTATCAGGAAGAAATATGATCCGAATGCACAAACCATTATTATTTCAACCATTGCATCCTTCAAGATGCCAAGATTTGCTAACACTCTTGCAAAGTCGAATGAAGATAAACTGTTAATCGTAGATGAAGCACATCGGTTTACAGATCGTTCGGAAGATATGCACTTACAATTCAAGTATATGCTCGGATTAAGTGCTACTCCGTTCAGCGGCACATCGGCTCAACGCGGAAAAGAATTGATGGAATTCTTTGGAGGACAGGTATTCAGTTTGCCTATAGAAGAAGCTCTTAAGAGAAAATTTCTTGTTCCGTACTATTACCATCCCATCTACGTCCATGCAAGCGAGGAGGATGAAAATAAATTTCAATATCATACGCACCGCATACTGTCCTGCTTTAAGAATAATGTCTGCATAAATCCAGACCTGTTGGTAAAATCCTTGCGAAATCGCTTGCGTGTCATTTCGATGGCAGAGGAAAAACAGGAACAGATCAATTATATTGTTTCTCAAGTTAAAGAAAACGATCATTTTGTTGTTTACTGCGGAGATGGGCGCCTGTTTGATGACAATACTGGTGAAGAATTAAGACACATACAGTCCGTGAAGCGTGTACTATCGGCACATGGCTACAAACCAAGTCAGTTTACTGCACAAGAAAATATGAGCGAGCGCATGCAGTTGGTAGACGCTTTTAACAAAGGTGAAATATCTGCTTTGGCAGCCATTCGCTGTCTTGACGAAGGTATCAATATTCCTTCTATAAAGAGTGCACTCATACTCTCCAGTAACGATGATTACAGAGAGTTCGTTCAACGACGCGGTCGTATTTTGAGAACGTATAAAGGTAAAGAAAATGCCCATATTTACGATGTAGTTGTCTTGCCATCTTATGACCTGCCGGCTTGGGCAAAAATAGAGTTCCGTAGATTCCATGAATACGCAAAGCTCTCACTAAATTGGGAAGAATTAGCATCTGAACTTGAAAATCACCTTTGGAATTACGGCTTGGCTATTGAGGACGTTGATGTTTACGATTACGAGGATATGGAGGAAAGCTTAGATGAATGAGAATGATGTGGTGAAAAATATGATCAAGTTTATCGAGGACAAAGAACATCAGCTTCAGGCTGAAAAGATGCTTGGCGAGAATTCGGCTAAAAGTGATATTGTAAAATCCATTCTCGACGAGCTTGATAAGGAGGTTGCAAATGAGAATAAGTAAAATCGAATTTGAAAACTTCCGAAATTTCAAGGATTATGGTAAGGTTCGCTGTTCTACTGACGGTAAAGTAACAATAATTTACGGAAAAAACGGTGACGGTAAAACCACGCTTCATCAGCTTTTCCAATGGATTTTTTACGGGCAAGTACATTTTAACAAAACCACCACGGACAGACTGTATAATCTCCAGTTCGAGAGCGAACAGCCCTATGGTTCAACTTTTGACGTTATGGGAAGAATTGATTTCGAACATGACGACGTACAATATTCTTTGACCAGAACCTACAAATATAAAAAAGGAATCGACAATTCTGAAAAAATTGGTGAGGATTTTTCGCTTAATCAAAGAGATGAGGATTTCAATTGGAAAAGAGTAGATCGACCCAAGGAAGTTATCGAGAAGATGCTTCCCTCGGGGCTTTCCGAATACTTCTTCTTTGACGGAGAAAGTATGATTGCAGACCTACGTGTTAAAGGTAGAGATTCTGCAAGCAAACTTCGCAAAGCACTCTATTCTATGTTTGATCTTGACGTTTTGGAAGCAGCCATCAACCATATCGGTCGTACCGATTTAAGAACGACGGTGCTCGGAAAACTCTATTTGAGCAAAGGTACTATTAGCAGTGACAGTGAAATATCTACACTTAAGTACAACATAGAGCAAGCTCAAAGCAGAATAGATGATTACACAGATCGTGTCAATAAAGCTAAAGCCGACAAGGAAGAAAAGCGCCAACTTATCGCAGAGATTTCCGAAAAAATCGGTGCTACTAAGTCTAAAGCCGAATACGAGGCAAGTAGAAAAGAACTTCGTGCTCAAAGAGATTTGTTCCTCAAAAATGCAGAAGCACAGCAAGGTGCTTTCGGCAAAGAAGTTATGGATATGTATCCTTTCCTTCTGCTGTCCAAAACTGTAGAAGATGCCAAGCGTAAAATACATATGAAAGTCGAGCAAAGCAAACTTCCCACCGGAGTGACCAAGCCATTGATAACGTATCTGTTGAAGGATGCTATTACGGAGTGTATTTGCGGTCAGCCACTGTGTGAAGAACAAAAGGATCATATCAGAAAATACCTTGCCGAACTGCCCCCCTCCTACACCTATCTTTATAAAGAGTTTACAAGGAATGCAAAGCGTTGGGGAGAGGGTTACGATAAGAGTAAGGTTGAGGATCATATTCGTATGGTTCTTGAAAACAGCGACAAGGCACATGACTGTGATGTGAAAATCAGTGAACTGGATGAAGCCGAAAAGAAGAGTCCCGATATAGAAAATCTTGTTGTAGACCGTCAGAATGCTGAAGAAAGTGTTAGAGAGCTTGACGAAAAGATTGTCAAGATTGAAACTGAACTAAGAAAGCTGGATATTCTTTTGAAGAAATATATGAAAGAATATGATATGCTCACTTCGAAAAGCAAGGAAGGCGAAAAGGTTGCTCACAAAATCGAAATCATGCAGAAGGTCCTTGAGCATTTTATAACTCGCCTCGCCAACGAATCTGTCACTTACAGCAAAAGGCTTGAGGAAAATATTCAGTTGCTGATAAACGAAATGCTTACAAGCAAGAGAACCGTATCGGTAAGTCGTGAATTTGCAGTTCGCGTTACCGACAGTTTTGGCGATGAGTCAAAATCTGAAGGTCAGTTCGCTGTGGTTTCGTTTGCATACATTGGGGGCATACTGAAAATGCTTCGCAGCGAAGAACACTTGGCAACAAAGGAATACCCCCTTGTTCTCGACGGCCCGTTCTCAAAGCTCGACCCCGACCAAAGACAGAATGTAATTGATATGATACCCAAGTTTGCTCCGCAGGTTATTTTATTTTCCAAGGACGATCTTCACGGCGTGTTTGATGAAGAAAATATTGGTAGAGTGTATACTATCGTTAGCAACGATGAGAAAAATATTGCAAAGGTTGAGGAGGGGCACTTATGGAAATAACTACAGATATCGCTTTAAGAGGCTCTGCATGGGATATTGCAATTGATGCACTTGCTCCGCTTTTTAAGCCGAGAGTGCAGTATAACATATATATGCTTTCTCTGTCGATCGGAATTATGTATGACCAAAAGATTACTAGTGAGGATGACTATCGCCATTCTGTTCCCAGAAACGTTATACAGAATAACGATAACGGAAAGCTTGATTTTATGTTCCAAGCGGCAATCCTGTCAACTACAACAGAAAACCTTACGGAAGATCAGCGCCTTGAACTTGCCTTCGGTGAGAAGGGAGAATTCAAGAAAATTGACTTCTTGACACAGTTTGCTAATTTTGGAGTGACAAAGCTTGTTGAGCAGATTGGTTCAAGTCCGCTGGAGTCAATGGAAAACATTAAAAACTTCCTATCCTCAATTGTGGAAGGAAACAACTTTGATATTGATGCGCTTCCCGATGACATTCTTTTGGGTGAAGATATTTGATGTCATTTTAGCTCGAATATTGACAATCTAATGAAAATGTGATATACTTAAGTATATGCTTAAGTATATCACATTTTTTTGAGGTGAAGTATGAATTTTGCTTATCAATTTCCGGCGGTCAGAGGTGTTCAGGCAGGGCGTGAATACTATATTTCTATGGTTCCGTTGAAACTGCTCTCTAAATTGTTTCCTTCTGATGATGAAATCGTTGCGCCTGAATATAGAGCACAAAGAAAAATCAACGAAGCGAGAATTCCGGAAATAAAAAAATACATTCTTGAAAATAGAAATAATTATGTTTTTTCTGCTTTGTCCGCATCGATAGATGGTGAATTTTCATTCGTGTCAAATGATAACGCAGATATAGGTGTACTTCATGTTGATATGGGTTCCGTCTTTCTCATCAATGACGGTCAACATCGAAAAGCCGCGATTGAAGCCGCAATGAGAGAGGATGAAAGTCTTGGCAATGAAACGATATCTATTGTATTTTTCGGCGATAACGGCTTGGAACGTAGTCAGCAAATGTTTACCGACCTTAATAAGCACGCTGTGAAAACATCTAATTCTTTATCAACGCTTTACGACTCAAGAGATGCAGTCGCGGTCGCAACAAAAGAGGTTATCAATGCTGTGCCTTTCTTCAAGAGATTTACAGACAAAGAACGTGATATTCTCGGAAAGAACTCCGGCAATCTTTTTACTTTAAATTCCATATATAAAGCAAATCTTAAAATCGTTCATAACGATAATTGCGATACCGCCGCTGTAGAATTTCTGACCTCTTATTGGAAAACGGTTGCAGACAATATTAACGAATGGCAAGAGGTTATGAATAGAAGCCTTACTAAAAAGGATCTTCGAGAAAACTATATTATCACGTTGGCGATTACTTTGACCGCGCTTGGCAAATTGGGGCGTTATTTCTACGATAACCCTTACGTGGATATGAAATCCATATTAAAGAAATTACAAGAGATCGACTGGTCACGCTATAACGAAGAAAACTGGCTGGGCAGAACGATTCGAGAAGATGGCAAGGTAATGAATAGCGAAGAAGCTGTTACCTTGACTTGTTCAAAAATCAAGCAGTTGATAGGTGTACCTTTGGGCAAGGACGAGCAAGCGAAGGAAGCACAGAGATAAGAGAGGATATTAGTTATGCCATATACAGGCGAATTTCAAGTATTTGAAGACATAATACAGGAGATGGCTCTTGTTTATAGACACGATAAAAGACCGTGGTTGATTGGATATAGTGGAGGAAAAGACTCCACACTTTTGTGCTGCCTTGTTATGGAGATGCTTCAGCGCTTGGCTCCTCATCAAAGACATAAAACTGTATATATTGTTTCGTCTGATACAATGGTCGAAAATCCCATTGTAAAAAACTATATGCACCGTATGTCGGCAATGATCAACCAAGTGGGTGATGAACTCAAAGTAAAAGCAGATATCATATATCCGGTAATTGCAGATACTTTTTGGAGTAAGGTTATCGGTCTTGGTTATCCGACACCTGAAGCACCTGGTTTTCGTTGGTGTACAGAAAGATTGAAGATTCACCCTATGAACAAGTACACACTTGACACCATCAAAACGAATGGTCAGGTTGTACTTCTTCTTGGTGTGCGTAAAGCTGAAAGCACCTATCGTGCTAATAATATACGTTCTCGAGAGATTGAGGGTAAGATTTTAGTGCCTCATACCGACATCGAGGGTGCACACGTCTACAATCCACTTACTGAGATTCCGAACGAACTGGTGTGGGAATTCTTGTTGAAAGATGATTCTTGTACGCCTTGGGGATCTGATAATAAATATCTGTTTTCATTATATCAGGGCGAGAACCTTGGAGAGGAACAGAGTGTAATCGGTGAAATTGATAAAGATAAAATTCCCATTACAGGTCACTCTCGTTTCGGTTGTTGGATATGCACGATGGTTAAAGAGGACAAATCTCTCAAAGCATTTATAGATCGTGGAGAAACGTGGCTTGAACCCTTGCGTGATTTCAGAAATTGGCTGATAGAACTCCGTTCTACTCCTTCCGCACGTGAAAACAAGCGAAGAAACGGACAAATGTACAAAAAATCAGATGGCGAATATGGTCTCGGTCCATTTACTATGGAATCTCGTGTTGAAATTCTGCGCCGTCTGTTACAATTAGAAGTTACATATAATTTTGATCTTATATCGCTTGAAGAATTAAAATTTATCGATAAAACATGGGATGACGAGGGTGACTTGTCACGCAGAACCCTTGTTGACCTCTATTACGAAATCAAAGGAAAACATCTTCCTTGGGATGATTATAAAGTTCCCGTATTTTCCGAAGAAGTAATTGATGAAATAAAAAAACAGTGCCAAGAAAACAACGTTGAATTTGAATTGATATCCAAGCTCATCGTAGAAATCGAAGCTAATAAGAACTACACCAAAGGCAGCCGTGTAACAAAAGCGTTTGATAGAATTATCAATCAAGGCTGGCTCCACTTTGAAACAATCCAGAGAGGTTTGAACCATGAAGATCAATAGAATAACCCTTGAGAACTTCGGTTCATACGAAGGAGAAGCCACATTCGAAACAAAAGAGCAAGACGGCAGAAATATAATTTTGATAGGCGGTAAGAACGGTGCAGGAAAAACCACATTGTTTACTGCTATGCGCCTATGCTTATACGGCTTCATGAGCATGGGGTATAAAAGCCACAATGCCTACTACTCTCGTGCAATTACAAAACTTATCAATAATACTGTTAAGATGACAAAACCGGCTACTGCAAGCGTTGAAATGGATGTTAGCATCAGCAACGGTCATGAAATGGATCAATACATTTTGACACGTATTTGGACACTCAATGATACTTTGAGTGAAGAGTATAGAGTATTAAAAAATGGAATTCCGCTCAACGCTGAAGAAATCGCTGACTTTGATAAATTCCTTTTCAGCATTATTCCTCCTGAACTGTTCAATCTGTATTTCTTTGACGGAGAAAAGATAGCCGACTTTTTCCTTGAAGAAGGAAGCAACGCACGTATCAAAGGGGCTTTCTTGACTCTTTGCGGTTATGATACGTTTGATATCATGAGCAAGAATTTCAGACGTGTTAGTGCCGCCAATACCGGTTCATCTGCCAATGCACTCAACGAATATTTAGGTGCAAAAGTTCATTATCAAGAAGCATCAGAAGCCTATTCCGCAAAAAAGCAAGAGTATGACGCTTGCTTAACTGCTATAACCAACTGTGAGGCTGAGCTCAAGGAATTAGAGCAAAGTTACGCACATGAAGGTGGCATAACCAAAGACGAGTGGGATGGCTATATTGCAGAACTCAAGGCTGAAGAAAAAAAGCGCGAAGTAAATAACGCGTGGATAAAAAGAGTAGCCAATGAATATTTGCCTTTCTTGATTATCAGAGATCAGATTGAAAGGGTAGAAAAGCAGCTTCTCGAAGAAAATAATAATCGCAAATATTCAGACTTTTGCGAAGTATTAGAATCTCCGTTAGTAAAAGAAGCAGTGCGACGGTTCGGAGGAACAAACGCTATTTCTGAGATTAAATCTTTAGCTTATTCTGGCTATGGCAATAAGAGTCCTCACATTTTGGATCTGTCTTTTGAAAGCGGTGCGTCTGTACTATCTCTTGTGCGTAATATCCTTGATTTTAATACAGAACGGATCATTAAAATTAAAAAAGGTATTAAATCTTCCATCAATAAGTCTGCAAAGATTCGACAAAAACTCGACGAATGCAATATTGATTATGTGCAGGTTTATATGCAACGCAAGAACGCATTATTGCAGGCTCAAACTCAACTCTTAAATCAACGGATTCAACTCTCGGAAGTTATTCAAGAGAAGGAAAACGCAATGTTGGTAGCAGAGGTATCATTATCGAAAGCTCAAACTGCTTTGGAAGAAGAACTGAAAAAGGAATCTATTTCCGATATTTCGTCCAGAGCAATCCTTATGTTGGACAAACTTCAGAGTGTATTGTATCACAAGCAAATTGAAAAGATCGAAGCTTTTTTCAGAGATGAGATCAATTTGCTTATGCGTAAGACGAAATTTATTGATGACATCCATATTGACGATGAGTTCAACATTCACATTTATAGGCACGATGAATTTGACGCTCGACAGCTGATAAGAATTCTTACAACCAATATGGATTCGCTGTTGGATAACTTCGCATCTTCTGAGGCATTCAAGCAGTTACAAAAGATAACCGGCTATACTGATGCAAAGGATATTATCCGATACTTGAGATTTCATAATGAAATAAGCTTGACATTGCCCGTTGAGATTGAAAAAACATCGCTTTCAAACGGTGAAAAGCAGATTTTCATTATGGCTCTATATCATTCGCTTGTACAACTTTGCAATCACGAAGTCCCGTTCATTATTGATACACCGTTTGCGAGAATTGATACCGAACACAGACAGAACATTTCCAAGCACTTCTTTAGCAAGTTGAACGGTCAGGTCTTTATACTTTCCACAAACGAAGAAATTAATTCTAAGCACGTTGGAATTATGAATGACAAGATTGCAGTAACGTATATGCTTGAGAACGCCGACAACACACGCACCAGCGTATCACGTAACGCTTATTTTGAGGAGTAATGACTATGGTTTTCAAAATACGAACATCTAAAAAAACACAAGAGTTTTTTGAGGCGATTGAAGCCAGTGAGAACCTGCAGCCTTACGCTCTCTCAAAATTGGCCATTTCATTGTCTCTCAAATCGGACGATCCTATGGTAGAATCCGACTTCAAGACTGACAATAACGGATTGGAACTCAACCGCCAGACAATAACAGGTGAATACGATGAACTATACAAATGTTTGATAGCCATGAAGGAGAATCGTCATATTGATGATGATGAGTATTTCCAAAAGTATATCAAGGCGCATTTGGATCGCGGAGCAAAATACCTGTATGCCGAATTTAGATACGGCGGTGATTTCATAACACATCTTTTAAGTACTGAGAAAGGAATTTGACAATGGAAAGCTTTGATTCTTCGATGCACGATCTTCTATACATGAAAAGTTATCTGTTCAAAATTCCCAACTATCAAAGAAGCTATGTTTGGGAAAAGGATGAGATAACGGCTTTCCTAAAAGACATCACTTATTGTTATGAGCAAAATTTTATAGGACAAGCTTATGATCATTTCTTTGGACAAATGGTTTTTCGTGAGGTTGAACATGACAGGGCTGATAGAACTATATTAGAAGTAGTTGATGGACAGCAACGATTAACCACAATTACTTTGTTGGTTTCTGCGGTCTATAGACTTATTTTGATTAATGAGCCTCATATTAACGAGAGTGTACTTGCACAATTAAGAACAATCAAAAAGCGATACTTGGTTTCAATGCCTGACAGAGGTTCTAATCAAAGAGTTCTTGCCTTATCACCAAGAGATAACCCTATCTTGGAGGCGATAGCAACAGTAAAAGAAGAAAAAATTGACAACCAATTTAGTTATGACTGTCTTTACGAAACGCATACTCGCATTTTCAATGCGTATACTCAAATATTTAAATATTTAGAAAAGTATTTTGCAGAAACCGACGAATCATCTTTTTCACAAACGCTCTCGGCTTTTATCGAAACTATCTTGAGAAACTTTAGCGTTGTTTTAATAAAGCCCAAAAGCATAGGATATAGTTATGCCTTATATCAAGTAGTAAATGATAGAGGTGTCTTGTTAACATCTGCAGAGTTGTTAAAAGCAAGAACTATGGAATTGCTTTCAAATGATGAAAGGTTGTTTGCAGAGTGTGAAACAGTTTGGAATGATATATTAAATGATCCCGGCAAAGAAACAACAAAATATCTTTTATGGCATTATTCTTCAAAAAAGCATCAATCTGCAACCAAGAGTAAATTGCATGAAGCTTACGAAAAAAAGATATTTGACTGTTACGGTAAGCATTCTCTTAATGCGTCCGATCAAGCAAAATTAGCAGTTGAAATTCGTTCTTTGCATCGATCCGTAAAATTGTGCAGAAAATTAAGTGTTGGTGAACTTCCTCTGAAAGATCTTCACCCTCAAATACAGGACATGTATAAGGCTCTTGTCTGTGGTTTGAATAACGAAATTGCTATCCCGATTTATATCAACATGCTTAATTTGGATGATGAAAAATTGAAACTAAGGATTGTGCCGTTTGTAACTGTTTTACTCTCAAGGTTTTTCTTCGCATCTAGAACAATCGCCAAGATACACAACAACTCAATTTCCAAAGCATATAATGCGATTTCCGAAAGTATTTGCGCCGACGCTAAAGATTTCAACAAATTAACTGATTGTTGCAAAGATGTTCAAAACAGCAAAGGCGTTGATAATACTTTTTCTGCGAAAATGGATGACAGTATCTATTCCAGATCTTCAACAGCAGGCTCAAAATATTTACTATACATGTTGGAGCTGTTTGAAGGAAGTGCGGCAATATCTGAAAAAGCGATTTTATCTAGAGATGCTTCGATGGTTATTTACTTTGAGAAAATCACAACCGAACATATTGCGGCTCGCTCCGGTGCTGATGGGAATACATTTACTGAAAATGAACGAGATTGTTTAGGAAACCTAACTCTTTTGGGGAATAATAAAAACAACGATCTGGATGACAAACCTTTTTCGATAAAGCGAGATGTGTATCTTAAGTCGCCATACGCCTTAACTCGTACGGTTGCTGCCAATCTCAAATGGGAAAGGGACGAGTACAATTCGTGGCAGAAGTATCAAAAAGATAATGCGATTAAAATATTTATATTGTAATTTGGATAGATCGATATATGAGAAGAATCATTAAAACGCTATTCAGTGTAAACGCTGTAGCGAAACCATTGAATCAACTGACAGGCATCAGTATAAAACCTGCAAGTATGGCGCATGCGCTGTGGATGGCGGTCACGATTATTTCCGCCGGAGTTGCAGAATAAAGATTGCAACATCGATCTTTCGGTAACAGCCCCTTTGACAGAATATAAAATAGAACGTTTGAGTGCACTCCTTCATCCGACAACAACATTAGCAGATACTTTTTACGAAACATTGGAAGATATCGATGCAATAAAATATCATTATTATGATTACATGATAACTGTGCCGGTAAATGCGGACGAGGAACTTAAGCGTCTTCCTTCTGCTGACTATGATTTGTGCTGTGCCTTGATTACAATGCTTTAGCGTGAGGATCATTTCAACAATGGTTCATTCGGCGAGCGATTTAAGAACGACGAAGTCTCGCCGATTATTGAGAGAATGATTGCTCTATTGAAACAATCAGCATCGGATTAAGTGATGACGAAACAAACATTTCTAAATACTGCTTCGATACATACGGTACATCACTGGACAATCCGTTTGACGAGGCTTTTGTAACGGCATCACAAAGAATTTTCTTGCGTAATTAAGGAGGACAATACAAAGTCGAATACAAAGCGATTTATTTAGACAAAAACTTTGCATTTTTAACTATAAAGTTTGAAAAATCGCTGGACTTTCACGTTCTTCTGTGGTATACTGTGTGTTACCATAATCAATGGAGGTAACACATATGGCAAAGATTACGATTAAAGAACTCTACTACGGTGAGAAATATGCTGTGATGAGTGCGGTTTTCAAGACGATGTACCTTGTCTCGCCAAATAAGGCATCAGTGGACGAGCAAACAGCTTTAGAGCTTGAAATCGTTCGTCAAACGCTTATTGCAGTAGAAAAAATGAAACAGAACGGTGACTGTATTGCCGAGGGAGAACTCGGAAATGCGGTCACCGTTTCTAATTGAGACGGAGGTGCAGAATGAACGTTATTGAAGAATTATAGTACAGCAACATCTCGCTGTGCGAGAGAGACTTCAAGAAAGGAAGTAAGTATTCGGAGCTGCTCGTGTATATCGTCAGGGACAAGGAAGATCTTAAGAAACGGCTGAATAATGAGGAAGTAGAAATGTTCGAGAAGTTCACCGAATGTACCAACGAGATGCACAGAATTGCGGAGCAGAAGGCGTTTGCGAGAAGGTTCGTGCTCGGAGCTGGGAGCATCATTGAAGTAATGAATACGAATTGCAGCAATGCAAGCTCAGAACAACGGTGAGGCAATACAGTTTTAACTCAATCTGCAGGTCTTCAATATGTAGACTTGCAGATTTTTGTGCACTCCGCCAATAAATCGAACATTCGTTTCGTATCAGTTGTGCAGTTGAATGAATTTATATACAAGTTTGATTTTCATATTGACATCCACCGTTCTGTGTGTTAGAATGAAATCACAGGAGAAATCCTGTTTGAATTGAATATTACGATTTCTAATCGAGCAAGCGGAGACAGTCATTATGACTGAGCTACCAAGCGCCGTACGAAACCAGACTTGACGTTAACACTTCTGTGTTCTATCCTGCGGGATAATTACGTCTGTTTGATTCGGCGGCTTTTTTATTTGCCCGATTGTTTCGTACGATGACTTAGAGCTTCTTCTTCGCTTGACGAGGAAAGGAGCTTTTTTGTTTTTTGAAAAATAATTTGAAAGTGGGTGGTGAAAGCGGTTCTCCTAGTCCCTATAGAGTAGAGGGGTGTGCAAGCAGCAATCTGCATAAAAAATGAATTCGAGTTCTGTGCAGTGCTACGAAATTTTCTGCTTTGAAAAAATTGTTTTTGTGAAATCGCATTTTTTCTGCCTATAGAGTATTAGAGGGGGATGAAAACATCAAAGCATACAAGAAACAATAGCACGATTTATGCAAGGCTACAAATTTTTTTCACGCACTTGTAAAATGCTCGTTTTCGTCGGCTAATAAATGAAGGCTGAAAAAACGCTCATCAAAAAGCATCAAAGTAAAATCAAAGTTTGTGCAAGGATACAAAATTTCCAGAAGAACAAAAATTTATCCCTGACATTCCTAAAAAAGTTACCAGAGAAATATAGAGGGGAATCCTTCATTCCGTTCAAAATGCTTTTCTTAATCCCTATAGAGCAGGAGGTGATAATCATGCATAGCAAAAAGCATAAAAGAAAACTCGGAATTTGTGCAGGGCTACAAATTTTTCAGAGAAAGCCAAAAAATTATTTGTAAATTCTCAAAAAGTTACTAGAGAAATATAGAGGGGCAAATAAAAAGCCCTTCTGAGAACCTTGAAAATTGAATATCAACACTTCGGTACGTCGTACTCCGATGATGGATGCATTTCCGTCAGCTGAGATCTCCATACGCCACGACCTCGAAAGAGCGAGCGAGAAAGTATGCGAAGATCAGCAAAGCGGAGCCAGCTTTGTAAGGCAATCAAAGTTGGGGTAAGGTACTTCCGTAAAAAGCGGCTCGGACTTTGTAATCCGAGAGACCCGAATCTATGTGATTGGTAAGGACGCCAATCAGCCGAAGCTGTTCCTTTTGCCGGCGGGGCAGGAGTAATCCTGTCAGAGAATTTCCGGCACCTTCGAATTGAAGGAAAGTGCTGCTGCGTTTAGCAGCAGTGAAGTCACCCGGATGGGGTGGCGTGTCTTTTGACACAAAGAAAGTATATAAAATACAAGGAGGTATTCATGAAAGGCTATGTGAAAATTCCCAATACCGCATTTGAAATGCATCTGTTAGCGATAGAGTTCTATGTGCTGTGCTATCTGTGCAAGTGCAGAAACTCTGTGACAGGAAAATGCTTTCCCAGTTACAACAGAATTGTAAGTGACTGTCACATCTCACGGAGTTCTGTTGCAAGAGCCATTAAATCTTTGAAAGAGAAAGGAATCATTCGTGTCAGATATAATTATGAAAATCACATTCAGCGCTGCAACTCTTATGAATTGATACTGTGACTGTTTCATGTTGTGATGAGGTTGTGTTCACAGAGAGATACAAATAAGAGTAATAGAAGGATACACAAGAATATGATTTTATTTATTATCAGAGAAAGAAATGTTATAGATATGTGCGGTCTTTTCTTCTCTGCGGATAATGAAAGGAGTTTTATGCTGACGAATTATGAAAGAGAAACGATTATCACATTCAATGAAGCTGAAACTGATTGTGAAATCTACACCTACAATCAGAAGCTTATTAATAAGCTGAGTAAGCTTTGTGCTACACACAGTGATATCTATAAACTTGTTAATAATGACAATTATGGTGGTCTGACATTCCGATTTTCAAAAAAGAATCTTCGATTGAATTTCAGAATTCCGATGTCAGAAAGCCGCAAAAAAGCTGTCGCAGAGCATCTGGAGTATGCAAGGTCAAAAATCGGTGCAAAAAGCACTGCAAATTGCAGTGAATCCACAGTGGGAGATATGACAGAGGACGGCTGATACCTTGAAACGTACAGAGCCTCACGAACCTCTGCAGTTTGCAGTGGTTGAAGGGGTAAAAATCGAAAGAATGGGTAGTTGTCTCGATTGTGAGTATGAGCAGTCCCACGAAAGCGGTCTGAATCTGAGCAGTTACGATGTTGCAGGTTAAAGCGTCGGGGTTGTACCCCTCGACGCAATCACCTCGGACGAGCAAAGCTCGCCGAAGATGCGGAGAATGCGAGAAGTCCGCATACAGGGTCGTAAAACCGGCAGGTGTTACGATTATGGTGTTGCGGTTCCCAGTAATCACGAAAACTAAGGACAATCAAGCAAGTCGTAAGGTGTTACGACAGAAAGTGAGGGAAAATGGAGAACAAAGAAAAATATGCATTCTGGCTGTATCCAAAGACAAAAAAGCTTGTGGAATCTCACATAAAAGATACAGCCTGCCGTTCACAAAGCGAATTTGTTGAGGATGCAATCCGCTTTTACTGTGGGCATCTTGACGTAAACACAGGCGAGGCAATCGGTTACCTTGCGCCAGTACTCAACGGAATTGTCAAGGCTGAAATTGCAGGAACAGAACAAAGACTTGCCCGATTACTCTTCAAGGTTGCTGTGGAGCTCGGAGCAATTACGCACCTGACAGCTGCGTCAAATGATGTTGATGATGAAGTAATTGACAAGCTTCGGGCGATGTGTGTGGATGAAGTCCGCAGAATCAATGGCACAATCAGTTTTGAAAAAGCGATAGACTATCAGAAAGGGTGATGCAGTTGGATAAAAAAATCAGAACAGGAATCTGTATTTCAGATTCATTGTTACAGGAATGCGATGCCTATATCAAAGCAGGAAACGCTGAGAACAGATCGGCTCTGATAGAAGATGCACTCAGACTTTATCTTGCAAGCCGTGAGCTTAAGGATAAACAGAATCTTCTTGTTCCTGAGCTTGCAGAGTGCATTGCCGAAGCATCGGATAAGGGCTTCACCAAAATATCAAAAGGTCTGTTCCGATATGCTGTGGAGGTTGAAGTGATTATCATGATACTTTCAAATCTGACCGACATTCCTGAAAAGGTTCTGAAAGAGTACAGAAAAGAGGCTGTTCGGAACGTTCGTCGTACCAAAGGCAAGCTAAATTTGGAGGAACTGATACAGCGTGATAACTTCGGGATTGCAGAGAAAAATCTCGAAAGACCTGAACCTCAGGAGGATCCGCTCCCTGACGACAGCTGGATGTATGAAGCCTAATATATGCATGGTATGCGTGTTTCACGCACCCCTTTGCAAAGGACGGAACGAAGCGTTTCTTCCCTGCGTAGGAGATGGGGTAACGAATCGTGACTCCATAAAAGGGTATCGTGTTTCACGAGATCCTTGTCAGGAAAGGTTGACGGGGTAACGAAACGTGACTCCGTCTCATGGAACAGCTTACCCAGCAAATCACCGACTCAGGTACCGTTTCGGTAGTCGAGGTATCATGCAGGGGGAGTTGTTTCACCGCCCCCGTATTCAAGCTGACGGAACGGAATGTTCTGTCAGACAGTAATCCACCCGCACTGTTTCGGTGCAGGTGGTAGACGGTGAACAATTCGTTCACCGTGACGGGACGAATCATCCCGTCATATAAAAATAGACCACGTCGTTAAACACGACGTGGTCATAACAAAGCAAATAGTCGGGGGGGTAAACAAAGGATGCCCTGATTCAGGGCTACCTTTACAGAGAACACACAACGTAGTCAACTCAACAAATACGATGGGATCGTGAAACACGAGCCCATCGAAGATAAAACCACCGCCCTGATTCGAGGCAGTGGTTACAGAGAATCCAAATTCCAATCAAGCGGGTGGGTCGTGAAACACGACTCGGTCAAACAAGATGACGCCCCAGAACAGGGCGCCACACTGACAGATATTATGATAAAATTCAGGAGGAAAAAGTTATGAACAAGACAGCAGAAAATTTTTTAAAGGCACAGGACAAGCAGATGAACGATGCGATTGCATCAAGACTTACGATAGAAAATCACAAGAAGTACACTGAGCTTCTTCTGAAAAAAGAAGTTGAAAAAGCAATCAGAGGAGAGGAAATGCCGAGATAATAATCGTATTTATTGGTCATGTACAAACCTGACGACAAATTATCGTTGAGTCTGATGATTCCATTTTCATGAAAAAGAGAGTAAAATTGAGGTGAGCAGATGACAATTATTGAAATCGAAAAGAAGGAACTGCGCAAGTCCTTTGAGAAAAAGCCGTACAAGGTGAAATCAAAATTCAAAGACAGCACAGGCGAAACAATCACCAATCACGTTTTCTTTGAAATGCTCTGCAGTACAATGAAGGAGGAATGCAAATGACAGCAATCGAACGAATCAAAAGCAGAGGACGAGTTCCTCGTGCCGCACTTTACGCAAGATTTTCTTCCGATAATCAGCGTGAGGAATCCATAGAAGCACAGCTCCGTGCCATGCGTGAATACTGTGCCCGTAACGGCGTTGCGATCGTGGAGGAATTCTGCGATCGTGCACGCTCGGCGACAACCGATGATCGCCCCGAATTTCTCAATATGATCAGCTCATCAAAGGAAGGACATTTCGACATTGTCCTTGTGCACAAGCTGGACAGATTCTCCAGAAACCGTTACGACTCAGCTTATTATAAGCGTGAGCTTCGTAAAAATAATGTCACTCTCATGAGCGTACTTGAAAATCTGGACGACTCACCCGAAAGCATTATTCTGGAATCGGTGCTTGAGGGTATGAGCGAGTACTACTCCAAAAACCTTGGTCGTGAGGTTATGAAAGGTATGAAAGAGAGTGCCCGTCAATGCCGCTACACAGGAGGTCACGTTCCTTACGGCTTCAAGGTGAACAAGGAAACCTATCGCTTTGAAATTGAAGAACGTGAAGCAGAAGCCGTGAGAATGATTTTTCAGGGAGTATGCGACGGCCTTGGCTATGCACGGCAACAGCATTTACTTTTTAGGAAAGAAAAGGATATCGAGGAGGACAGAAGGGTCAAGGGCAGCTTTAAACATGAGTTTTTTCTTGCTGATACGCCCGTACTGAGCCTGAGTAACGAGAGAAAGAGATGTTTTGC
>JAZNTW010000097.1:0-10329 GCA_045591925.1 Oscillospiraceae bacterium | reverse complement strand
ATCGCAGTCCTAATGCAGTTCTGGCAGATTATCTGGCGGTGATGTGGTGAGCCGCCGAAATGAGCCAAATCCTCGTCGCCCCGCTCCTCACATTTGGCTCATTTCGTTTATTCTACTTTTACATCTATTTTTTTGAGGTTGAGTGTAACATATCATTGACAACTCTACAGCCTCCGGATTTCATTTTTTCAAAAAGCTCTTGACAATTTTTATGTTCTGTGATATAATATTTTGTGTTCAAATGGGCTCGTAGCTCAGCTGGGAGAGCGCCGCGTTCGCAACGCGGAGGTCGAGGGTTCGATCCCCTTCGGGTCCATTCAATCAAAACGCAGCGATGGGATACGTTCATCGCTGCGTTTTTATTATAACTATTTGAACCAACAAACCTTTTACCCCCATACACGCCGCGCAAAACCGAAATCAATCGAGGTGAATGCTTATGAAAGGCAATCCGCTTCGCAGCAAAATCATCATATTAGGATGCCCCGGAAGCGGAAAAAGCACCTTTGCAAGGAAGCTGCATTGCCGCACAAATATTCCGCTGATTCATCTCGACAATCTCTGGTGGAACGCAGATCGCACGCACATTACAAGAGAAGAATTCGACCGGAAGCTCATGGCGATTCTGCAAGGCGATCAGTGGATTATCGACGGAGATTACAGCAGAACCTATGAGCTGCGATTCCGCTTTTGTGATACCGTGATTTTCTTGGATTTTGATGAAAACACCTGCATGAACGGAATCCGCGAACGAGTCGGAACGCCACGGGATGATATCCCTTGGACAGCGCGCGAATTAGACTCCGAACTTGTTGAAAGCGTCCGGAATTATCATATCACCAATCGCCCGCGCATTTATCGGCTGCTGGAACAATATCCGCAAACACAGCGCATCATTTTCAAAACACGCCTGCAAGCGGAGCAGTGGCTTTCGGCGTACAGCAATGAACAATCGCATAACACTCAAACCCGATAAGGTGCAAATTATCATACACCTTATCGGGTTTTGCTTTTCAAGGAAACTGCGATATCCGGTTACTCTGCCTGATCCAGTTGCTGCGCAGCATCCTTCAGCAGCTCAATGATCGGCAAATGCTGCGGACAAACACCCTCACACTGACCGCATCCGATGCAGTCCGACGCTTTGCCGCTGCGTTCAATCAGACCGCTGTAGAAATTGCGCGAACGCCACTCATCACCATACAGACGAATCGTATTCACAACACGGAACACATCGGGGATATTGATCTTCATCGGACATCCATCCGTGCAGTAGCGGCAGGCAGTGCAGCCAATCAGCGGTGTGTCAAGCATGATGGTCTTGACTTCCTCAACGATCTGCTGTTCCTCCTCGGAAAGCGGCTCGAAATTTGTGAAGGTACGCAGATTATCCTGCATCTGTTCTTCATCCGACATACCGGACAGAATCGTCATGACACCGGGCAGCGATGCAACAAAGCGCAGCGCCCAAGAAGCAATCGAAGCCTCCGGACGAACCGCCTTGAATTTCGCCTCCAATTCGGGCTTCAGCGCAGCCAGCGTGCCGCCCTTAACCGGCTCCATAATGATCATTGGGATCTTGCGTTCTGCGAGAATCCGGTACAGCGCACCCGACCGGACAAGCGGATTGTCCCAGTCTGCATAATTCAGCTGGATTTGCACAAACTCGATTTCCGGATGCTTGTCGAGAACCGTCTCCAGCAGCTCCGGCGAGCCATGATAGGAAAAACCGAAATGCCGGATTTTTCCTTCGTTTCGCTTCTGGACGCCCCAACGGAAACAGTCAAGTCGCTCATAGGTATCGTAGTTGTTTCCATCCTCCAGCGAATGCAGCAGATAGAAGTCAATGTAGTCCGTACCGAGCCGTTCAAGCTGTTCATTGAAGATGCGGTCGCGGTCATCCTCTGTTTTCATTGCCCATGCAGGCAGCTTGGTTGCAAGGTAGAAGCTGTCGCGCGGATAGCGCTTGACAACCGCCTCTCTTGCCGCCGTCTCGGATGTACCGCCGTGATAGACATATGCCGTATCAAAATAATTGAGTCCTGCCTGCATATAGTCATCGACCATATGCTTGACCCGTTCAAGGTCAATAGCGTCGTCAATCTGCGGCAGGCGCATCAGCCCAAAGCCGAGCTTTGACATGGTTTCCGGTTCAATTTTGTTCATAGAAACCCTCCCTTTTCATATGAAATGTGATATCTTGTGATGATGAAGCATCGTATTCCGTGCGTGTACCCGATGCTTCATCATTTGTCTGCACGATAGAGCAATTCTCTTTTCATAAGCGAAAAATCCAGCGCATTCAGGCTGTCATCTCCGGAAAAATCACCGGATTTTCAGTCTGCAAGCGATGTTTCCGGCACAGTGAGCAGTCATTTTTGCAGCAGCACGGCATCGGAAACATCACACGCACCGGCGTGTCAAGCGGCTCGCCATTCAGCAGGCTTTCAATCGTAATTACATCGCCTCCACCCTTTGTTTCATGCACATAATTACTCGTCAATACATAGTTTTCAGAGGCTCTGGTTTTGCTGTATGCGAGCATATCTGTTGTGATGCTGTCCGGCAGCGGTTCACTCAGCGTGATGGTTGCCGCATAGCCGTTTCGTTCGATGGAAGCGACTGTCGCTTCATAATCCTGCTCATTGCGCTGCAAATCCTTGAAGCCGATTGTATGTCCCGGCTCTACGATTTTGATTGCCACGGTGCCCTTTAAGACCTTGCGGCTGCTGTCAATGCTTTCGATATAGAACATATCGTCATGAACATTGAAAATATCGTCGCCGCAGAAGCTGCGATCGCAGTTGTCGACTCGGAAGTAACCGTTTGAAATCTGCCCTTTTTCATATCCGGAACCTCTCTTTCCCATATCGGCTTTGAGATCGGTTTCAATTCAATTATATCATACTGCGCCCTGCTTTTCAACCCTTTTACCACCAATTCGTCAACTTTTCGCCTGAATTTTGATAAAAAAGCAAAGTCTACCAATCAACAGCACAGCGTCATCGGAAATGGAAAAATGCTGCGTTTCATGATATAATATAGGCAACACCGCACAAAGCCCGCCTTACGGCTTGGCAGAAATTCCTCGCGCAAATGCGAAAGGGACAACTCAAGAACGAGGGGAATCGTCGCTGCGCTCCGGTCTCCGCTCTCTCCCCTCTGCTGACTTGAATTTTCTTTTATTGCGTAGCGGAGTGCAGTTTATTTTGCGGCTTTGCAATTAAGGGGGAAAGGGAATCAGGAAAGGGGAGCGCGAGGGGAAAACCTTAAGGGGAAAGGGGGAATACGAGTGCAGCGAGTTTCCCCCTTTCCTCTTGGGGTTCTCCCCTCGCCCTGCGTATCTGCACGGAGCACGAATGCGAAAGGGACAACCCAAGAGAAAGGGGAATCGTCGCTGTGCTCCGGTCTCCCCTCTCTCTTAGGTTTTCCCTCTCGCGCTCTCTCTTTCCTAACTCTCTCCCCTCTGCTTAGTTGAATTTTCTTTTACTGGGTAGCGGAGAGCAGTTTATTTAGCGAATTTGCAATTAGGGGGAAAGGGGGAATGCGAGTGCAGCGAGTTTCCCCCTTGCCTCTTGGGGTTCTCCCCTCGCCCTGCGCATCTGCACCAAATCGGAATGAACCTGTCTGAATCCGATGAAATATCACTCTGATCAAAAATTTGTATCGCTTACGGAACCTTTTTTCATCTCATGACAAGATATAGCAGAGAGGAGGAACGCTTGTGACAGTCACGCAATTCGAATCTTTGCTCACCCAGCACGGCAGTGCGATCCTTGGGTTCTGCCGGCATCTGACCGGCAACGAGATCTCTGCGCAGGATCTCTATCAGGACAGCTTGCTGAAAGCCTTTTCAAAGCTATCTAAGATACGCGGCGATACGCCGGAAGAGCTGCTTTCGGCAAAAAATTATCTGATCGGCATCGCAATCCGCCTCTATCAGAATCAGAAACGCCGCAAGATGAACTATGAAACATCACTTGCGGAAATTTCGGAAGAAACGGTTTGCGCTGAAGATCATGTCATGTTGGAAACAGAACAAAAGGAATTATACATTGCCGTCCGTCAAGCAGTCGATGCTCTGCCCGAAAAGCTGCGAATCGTAACCTATCTGTTTTATTATGCCGATATGGAGCAGAATGAAATTGCACATCGGCTCAAGATTCCGCAGGGTACGGTCAAAAGCAGGCTCAACCGCGCCAGAACATCAATCCGTGAACAGTTAAAGGAGAATGGCTATGAAGGATTTTGATGAACTGATCAGAGAATCCTTGTTGGATTCTCCCAAACCCAATAAGGAGCTGGAACAAATTATGATCAGAGAATATGAAAAGAAAACAACCAAACAGAAGAAATCCCGCAGCAGCAAATGGATTGCTGCACTGGTGATTCCTACTGCATTGATTATGGCAGGTGTAGGTGCCTATGCCGCGTCGGAGAACGGTTTTTTCCGTGATAAGACCAATCCGTTCGGTGCAGTAACGGGTTCGACCTATGAGAATGCGACCAATGAGATCAGCATCCGTGCCGAGTATGCAGAAGACGCTGTTAACGTGACGTTTGACTTCTTGCAGCCAACGATTTTTCCGTATAGGGAAATCGAGACAGTTCGTTTGTATGGAACAGACATCAAGCTGACCGGCAGCTCCGGTGTGATTGAGAGCAAGGAGTGGGATACCGGTGCCGTTGCAATCACAGAAAATCAGGCGACCCTGACGCTCCCCACTGGTACACTGCCGGCAGGAAGCTATCAGCTTTCTGTGCAAACTGTTATCGGTGAAAAAAAAGCAGATCCGCCGCTGGAAATCAACGGAAGCTGGAATATGTCCTTTACCGTTGGATAATGTAGAAAAAAAGCGCTGAAATTGCTCAAAAAGCAGTTTCAGCGTTTTTTAATGGACTGTCTGATCACACCAATCTATTGAAATTCTCACCGCCATATGCTATCATAGAATCACAATCCGCAAGCATTTTCAAAAATAATTTTTCCAAATATGTAAGATTTCTCTCTGAATTGAATGTTGTGTACATCGGTAAGGGGCAATCTGAAAGCGAGGTGAGACCCTATGGATGATCAAGCGATCGTGCAATTATACTGGGCGCGGAATGAACGTGCGATTGAACAAACCGCGGTCAAATACGGAAGCTATTGCACACACATTGCAGTCAACATACTGAATAATCATGAAGACGCAGGATTCTTTCGCTGTAAAGCCGGAGGAACAGCTAATGGAAACCCTCAGGCTCACACTGACAGGCTACAGTCATATTGAATTTGACGCGTATCATGTCTTTTACGAGGAATGATATGATTTGCTGCTGAACGCCCTGAAATTGCAAGCGCGATTTTGGGGCGTTTTTACTGCGGATGCAGACGAACGGCTGCGTTCCGAAAATGCTGCACCGCATACTCAGAAAACGGCGTATCCAGATAGACATAATTGAATTCCCGTGCGGTTTCCCAGCCAATCACTTGAAATTCCGCAAGCGCAGTCTGCTCTGCCGCAACCGCGCGGTAAGCAAAGGTGATAAAGAGGCTATCCTGCAATAGCTTTGTAATCAGACCAAAATTGCTGACAGTGATAATTCGTTTGAATTCCGACAGCGCATGATTCCCTTCTGTCAGAAGCTGCTCCAGAATATCCCTTGTACCGCTGCCTGCTTCACGAAGAATCAGCGTTTCATCCCAGATTTCATCGACAGAAATGCGGCGGTTTGCAAAGGGATGGTTGTTACTGCACAGCCCGACAAATTGTTCCGTTTTGTAAAGGCTTGACGCATATCTGCTTTTATCAAAATATCCCTCAATCAATGCAAAATCAATTTCGCCCGACGACACCTTGGACAGCAGCGTTTCCGTGTTGTCCACATCAACGGAAATCGTGTTTTCAGGCGCAGACAGGAAATCCGAAATATGCCCCGAAATCACATATTCCCCGATTGTCTTTGTCGCGCCGATGGAAAGATGAATGCCTGCATCCCCCGAAAGCGCATATCGCAGCTTTTTCTCCTGATACACAATATTTTCCGCATATTTACGAAGTATTTCCGCTTCCCTTGTCATAGAAAGCGTGCGCCTGTCATAGCAAAACAGCTTGCAGCCGTATTGTGCTTCCAGCGCATGGATATGCTGTGTGACGGCAGGCTGCGTCATATTCAGCCGTTCCGCGGTTCTGCGATAATTCATTTCCGCACAGAGCGTCAGAAATGTTTCTATTCTGGTATCAATCATACGATGCTCCTAATAAATATATTTTATCATTTGATTCTAAATGATAATTTGATTTTATCATAAATTTATGATAAAATCAATAGGGAATCACTAAATCAATCTGGTGCGCAAGACGCAAGGCGTGATTGATTCAGTGGTTCCATAGGGAAACGAAACAAAAGGAGCTTATTATGGAAAAACTCAAACGTGCAGGCAGCATCATTCCCGGCTTTGCGCTGGCACTTGTGATTGCGGCTGTGGCAAAGCTCATCGAGCAGCTTCTGCCGATTCATTTAATCGGCGCATCGGTTATCGCACTGTTTATCGGTATGATCATCAATCATTTCCGCAAGCCCAATGCGCTGCTATCCTGCGGACTGAAATTCACATCGAAAAAAATCCTGAAATTTGCAATCATTCTGCTCGGCGCAAGTCTGAATATCCGTATCATTCTGGAGGTCGGAAAAATGTCGCTGTGCGTGATGCTGTTTACGCTTCTCACCTGCTTTGGCATCGGGCATTTTGTCGGCAGAGCGCTGAAAATCAACTGGAAGCTGTCAAACCTCATTTCCGCAGGAACGGGAATCTGCGGCGGCTCTGCGATTGCGGCAATCGCGCCCGTCATTGACGCAGATGACAGTGATATTGCCTATGCGATGTCCGCAACCTTTCTGTTTGATATGGCAATGATTGTGCTGTTTCCGATTATGGGTCAGGCGATGGGGCTTTCGGATATGGCATACGGCTTATGGGCAGGAACAGCGGTAAACGATACATCGAGTGTTGTTGCGGCAGGCTATGCGTTTTCCGAGGGCGCAGGCGATTTTGCAACCATGGTAAAACTCACGCGCACACTTGCGATTATCCCAACGGTCATCACATTCGCCCTCATTTCCGCACATCTCAAACGCAGGGAAGCCGGCGCAAACGGCGAAGCGGTCAAAGCGGCATTCAGCCTTACCAAAATCATTCCGTGGTTTATCTTGGGCTTTCTTGCGCTTGCAATCGTCAACAGCTTCGGCGTAATTCCGGCGGCTGTTTCGTCCGGAATGAAGGATGTCAGCAAATTCCTGATGATTTCCGCACTCGCGGCAATCGGACTCAACACCAGCTTCAAGGATATGAAAAAATCGGGCGTCCGACCCATGCTGCACGGCTTTATCATCTCCGCACTTGTTGTCATTGCAGCGATTGCGGTAGAGTTTTTTATGGGAATCGTATAATACCGAGCGCTTCTCAGATGAGAAGCGCTTTTCTGTATGCGTATATTGCTTTTTCAGGGCGGTTGGATATTCTTTGATATTTTTCATGGCAGCTGCCAATCAAGGTGTAACATTTCAGTGCCAAGTGTTGTCATAATAGACAGAGGGCGATGCAAGGAGGCAAAACCAATGAATGATCATGATAAAGAACTGCTTAAATTATTTTCCGATCGAAGCGAGCGCGCGATCGCAGAGACCGAGAAAAAATACGGCAGAGCGTGTCACCGTTTAGCGGAGCGAATCCTCAGCAGCAGCGAAGATGCAGAGGAATGCGTCAACGATACATGGCTCTCAGCTTGGAATGCGATTCCGCCCGAAACTCCGAACAATCTGCAAGCCTATCTGATCGCCCTGACGCGCAATCACGCCCTCAACCGGCTGAAAGCAAACAACCGGCTTATGCGCGGCGGCGGAGAGGCAACTGTCGTACTGGATGAGCTTTCGGAATGTCTGCCGGCTTCGGATTCCGTAGAGGCAGAGCTCGATCGCCGCAGCTTCCTTGCGATGCTGGAGCGATTCCTTGATACACTTTCCCATGATGCAAGAGTGATTTTTGTGCGGCGATACTGGTACATGAACTCCTGTCGTGAGATCGCGGATGCGTATCAGATGAGTGAAAGCAAGGTGCGTGTGTCCCTGACGCGCACGCGTCGAAAACTGAAGTCATTTCTGGAAAAGGAGGATACATGATGAACAACATGGATATGCTTGAATGGATGAATGATCTCGATGCAAAATATCTCTATGAGGCAAAACAGCCGGCAATTCAGCAGACGAAATCCCGTCGCCGGTTGATTCCTACACTCGTTGCCGCGGCAGCTGCTTCGCTCTGTCTGACGGTAGGCGTTTGCGCTTATATCAATTACAACAAGCAGATGGTGCAGTTCGGCTTCGGCACACTCGGTGAAGCACGAATGGCAGAGCTGGTCGCACCGGAGCCTGTGACCTACGACAACGGCGTCATGTCCGTGACAGTCGAAAATGTGCTGAGTGACGGCGTACAGGCAATGCTGCTGCTGACCGTAGAACCGGTGGATAAAACCATGGAAATTGCCTATCCCGATCATTCTGTCAATGAGTTTATCCAAAATGAAATCGTGATTGGTGATGAGACATATCGTTCTCATATCGCCATCAATGATTATTGGGGGTCGTGGGAACAGATGGATGCAGCAGGACAACGCTGGTATAAGGTCTTTTTCACGCTGCCGGAGAATGTTTCCGAGGAGGAGCTTGCAAACGCAAGATTCAATTATGTAAAGGAAGTATGGGAAAAGGATGGCGAAACCCATACACGCGGCGAACTGTTTGACGGCATTTCGATTCCGATTGATATGCGGCAAAATACAGACGCGATCAAAATGCAGTCCGAGGACGGCTTGGAAATGACGCTTTCCGGCTTTGAGCTGTATCAGGTCGGCTATCTGTCGAATCGCCACGACTGGTGGAATATGGTCATCACATGGAAAAACGGCGAGCAGCAGCGCATTACCTACAGCGGCATCGCAGGCAGCCATCAGTCGCGCGACGACGACGAGCCGATTACATGGGGCGAATTTGCAGTCCCGACAACAGAACAAATCGACAGCGAAAGCGTGACCGGCAACATCAATTTCAACGGGCCGGAGGATTGGTGCGGATTCATTGATGTCAATGACGTTGCATCGTTCCAATTCGGCGACAGAATCTATTATCCGGTTTCATAATGCGCATTCTCTGCGCACAGCAAAAGCAGGTTCATTACGAGCCTGCTTTTTGTTTTGGAATTCATTTTTATATCGGCAAATCATCTTGTGATATACTAAAATCAGCAAGAACCACAACGCATTCCAACAAAATGAAACCTGCTAATAAAAATCAATAGGCAAAATTAAAAACTGCGTATATATGAGCCATAATCATCATATGCTGATCGGGATTTCCGTTCCGGCAGATATCGCATGAAGCTGCTCTCCCATAATCGCTTTCATGCACGAAAATGCCGGAATGCCTGTGCAGTGACCGCTGTAAAATTGGGTTTTCAAGGTAGTAAGCGAACGCGCTGTCTGCTCGATGACGGCGCGTTCGTCAGGCGTATGCTCACCCTCGCGCTTCATCATGTGAAATCCCGTAATCGCATAGTCGGGATAATCCCCGAACAGCGCATAATATTGATCCAAAATATTCAGAATGCCATTGTGCGCACAGCCGGAAAGCAGCAGCTTTTTCCCATTCTGCGAGATGACAAGGCATTGCTCATGCCGGAAATCATCACGGATTTTTTCACCATCCTGCGCCATCAGCAGACTATGATTGCTCTGCGGAAAGCACCGTCTGCCCGTAATGCCCGTGAACAAAAACAGCTCATCATCAAGCTGCTTGTCGCCATCAAGCAATATGACATTCGGCAGCGCCGGTATACCGGCATCAATCCCGATATATCGTTCACCGTTGAAATGCGGCTCTGCTGCGGAACGCTGCATATAAATCCGAGCCGTTTGATTGATTTTGTAAAATGGCAGAATGCCGCCCGAATGGTCATAATGCCCGTGACTCAGCACAACCGTATCCACAGCAGCAATGTCAACCCCGACTGCCTCTGCATTATGCAGAAACGCGTCCGTCTGACCGGTATCAAGCAGCAGCTTATGCTTTTCTGTTTCAACATAGATGCAAAGCCCATGCTCTGCGATACAGTCGGCATTGCCGCTGGTATTTTCCAATAATGTGATACAACGCATCGTGATTTCCTTTCCTGCAAGCAGCTCTCAGTGCATGACCGCACTGCATATCATCAAAATATAAATATGCGCCGGATAATAAATATAGAAAAAGCGTTTCATCCCCTTACCGCGTTTTCCGTTATAACAAAGGAGC
>JAZNTW010000096.1:0-153820 GCA_045591925.1 Oscillospiraceae bacterium | reverse complement strand
TAAGGCAATACCGCACAGAGTTGGTGGTGCAGATACGCAGTCAGATTTTTCGTCAGATTGTATAGAAATGACGCCGCTGGGCTGACGCCCAGCAAGGAATTTCTGTGCAAGATGGCGAAAAATATGCAAGTAGATGTGCCGCCAAGCCGTAAGGCGGACTTTGCGCGGTGTTGCCTTAATCGCGGATGCGGAACGATGCCGAATTTTCGAGTGGTATCTCATGTACGTCGATGGATTCAATATATGCCCATCGGTAATTCCCAAGATCAATCAGCAAATGTTCAAGCTCGATAGGCGTACCCTCGGCTTCCATTTCAACAGAGCCGTCATAACAATTCCGTACCCAACCCGTTATGCCGTATTTTTGTGCGGTATGATAGACAGTATATCGAAATCCAACGCCCTGCACACCGCCGTAAAAAATATAATGCTTTCTGATTTTATTCATAAGAATACTCCCATCAAATTTACGCGGAATCTGTGAGATCGCAAATGGCAATTCGGAATTTGTTTACACCCATAATAGACTCGACATCATCCGGCAAGGCGGTGTCCACTTCTGCAAAATGCTCTGTTTCACGAATCACCGAGCATCGAATGATTCCATCGCCGGGAATCATCGGGTCATATTCTGCGGAAAATATTGGCAGCTTATCGCGAAAGATATGCGTCATCCCGTCATAATCTGTCAGCACGCATTCAACAAACTTGGGGTATGATTCATCAATGATACAGCGAATTCGCACCTTGATTCCATACATATTGTATACCTCTTTCTATGATGACTCACGAATATTCCAAAATTTAAATTAAAATCCTACATTTCCTATTATATATGAAAAAACAGAAAAAATCAAGTGCAGTTAGCACAAGCTAATCTTTTACGAAAAGGGCTTGATTTACGGGTAGAAAAGTTGTATAATAGTAGATGGGTAAGTGAATCGACTACCTAAAAACCGAAAGGAGTTTTCATAATGATTTATTCGCACGAAGTTGAAACAATGTGCCCGATCGCACAGGGCGTTGCTCACGGCGCTGCTCCGATTCCGGAGGAAGCAAAATGGGTAAAAGCTAAGGAGATCAAAGATATTTCCGGCTTTACACACGGCATTGGCTGGTGCGCACCGCAGCAGGGTACTTGTAAGCTGACGCTGAATGTTAAGGAAGGCGTTATTCAGGAGGCACTTGTTGAGACCATTGGTTGTTCTGGTATGACACACTCCGCAGCAATGGCTGCTGAAATTCTGCCGGGCAGAACCGTTCTCGAAGCACTGAATACAGACCTTGTCTGTGACGCTATCAATACTGCTATGAGAGAGCTGTTCCTCCAGATCGTATACGGACGTTCGCAGTCCGCATTCTCTGAGGATGGTCTTGTGATTGGTGCAGGTCTTGAGGACCTCGGTAAGGGTCTCCGTTCCCAGATCGGTACCACCTATGGTACACTCAAGAAGGGTCCGCGCTATCTGGAATTGACCGACGGCTATATTACAGGTCTTGCTCTGAATGAAGAAAATGAGATCATCGGCTATAAGTTCGTGAACTTCGGTAAGATGATGGACTTCATTAAGGCTGGCGACGATGCAAATACTGCATTTGAAAAGGCACAGGGACAGTACGGCAGAGTTGCAGATGCTGCAAAGATCGTTGATCCGAGAAAGGAATAAGGAGGGCTTGTAACAATGGCATTGTTTGAATCTTATGAGAGACGCGAGAAGCAGATTCTCGCTGTCATCAAGGAGTACGGTATCAACTCTATCGAGGAGTGCGAGACTGTATGTAAGGATAAGGGCTTGGATATTTATAAGCTCGTCGAGGGCATTCAGCCGATCTGCTTTGAAAATGCAAAGTGGGCATACACAGTTGGTTGCGCAATCGCAATCAAGAAGGGCTGCACAAAGGCTGCTGACGCTGCTGCTGCAATCGGTGAGGGTCTGCAGGCATTCTGCATTCCGGGTTCTGTTGCTGACCAGCGTAAGGTTGGTCTGGGTCACGGTAACCTCGGCAAGATGCTGCTTGAGGAAGATACCGAGTGCTTCGCATTCCTTGCAGGTCACGAGTCCTTTGCTGCTGCTGAGGGCGCAATCGGTATTGCTGAAAAGGCAAACAAGGTTCGTCAGAAGCCGCTTCGCGTTATCCTGAACGGTCTCGGCAAGGACGCTGCTCAGATCATCGCAAGAATCAATGGCTTCACCTATATTGAAACCGAGATGGATTATGCAACCGGCGAGGTCAAGGAAGTATTCCGCAAGGCATACTCCGATGGTCTGCGCGCAAAGGTTAACTGCTACGGCGCAAACGATGTCCGTGAGGGCGTTGCAATTATGTGGAGAGAAAACGTTGACGTTTCCATCACCGGTAACTCCACCAACCCGACTCGCTTCCAGCATCCGGTAGCAGGCACCTATAAGAAGGAGCGCACCGATGCAGGCAAGAAGTACTTCTCTGTTGCATCCGGCGGCGGCACCGGCAGAACTCTGCATCCGGATAATATGGCTGCTGGTCCTGCTTCCTACGGTATGACCGATACACTCGGCAGAATGCACTCCGATGCACAGTTTGCAGGCTCTTCCTCCGTTCCGGCTCACGTTGAGATGATGGGTCTGATCGGCATGGGCAACAACCCGATGGTCGGCGCTACTGTTGCTTGCGCAGTTGCTGTTGAAGAGGCTATGAAATAAGCTGAAAACTGCGTAAATATGCGAAAAAGCTCAAATCCCGGCAGATCTTGCGGTCTGTCGGGATTTTTGTTTTTGGATGCAAAAACAGCGATTTGTCACCCGTTTGTCACCCGCAAGTTCAGGTGGATGGCAGGGCGGGTGACAAAAATGAATGTGCTCAGGTTTGCTTCAAATTGATTTCAGCGTGTCGAAGTATATTATCATGACACATATTTCGATTGCCGGTCATAAGGTATTGAAGTGTATATACTAGAGAGGGGATTGCCCCCTCTCTTATGAGTGCATTAAGCTTAGAAGGATATCGAAAACCACGTATTTATGAAACCTCTGGATTTCGGATAGAGAAAGGATTCGAACCCTATCTGCTGCTCTATAAAAGTATCGCAAATGCGCGCTTTTAGATGTGATGATTTTGATGCGTGTGCGATTTCGTGTGCCGTGATCTTAAAGGTCTTGTTACTGAATTAGTCTCTTAACGCAATTTTAACACGCTCTTATTCTACAATACTTCTGATTCCGGTATATTGACTTCAACAGCTCTATCGCTTGTAGCATCATATACGATTACTCTTTTTATTCTCAGATCCGAGCGCTTGGTTGATAAGTAATGATACGCAAGAACCTGACGAACACATTTCTCATCGATATAATTGCGGACTTTAACATCCAATATTGTATCTTCAGTGATGTAGTCTGCTAATCCAGAGATATGCTCTATAGAAAGGTCAGGATCATAATTATTAACCGGCTTCTCATTATGATACAATTCTTTCATTACAAAACTTGCAGTTCTGGATCCAAGTTCAACAACCAGTTTCACGAAGTAGCTGTACTTTTCCTTGACGATTTGCTGTGCGGATATTACATTGATCAGCTTAGATACTCCTTTACCAAAGCTGAGAACCATCAATTCTTTGTACTTAAGCATACAAGCTCTGATAATGATACAGTCATTTATAACGTCAGAGTTTGCTTCCTCCTTAGCCAGCTCTATAAAATGACCAAGATACGATTCGCCGTATACTAAATACTTGGAATAATACTCGACGCAATATCCTACAATAGAGTTACACTTTTTATCAAGGGCAAAATTATTCTTCCCTTTGAAACACTGTGATTTGGCTTGTTCTAACTCTCGTTTATATCTCGTGGTCAGAAAAGAATTGAACTTGTTATAGTTTTCAATCTTTGAACTTACATTTGAAGATTCAATCCATATCGCAGTATTGTCTATACTGATTTGTTTCATTAGATCCACGCCGATTATGGCACTCTCTCTATCGTTCACTACCTTTTTATACGGAGTATACAGAACTAATTCTTTAAGTGCCCGCTTCGATATCCTGCTCATTCTTCTGATGTATTTATTGCGTATCAGGAATTCTTCGGTATCGGAAACTGTTTCAAATAAAGGCTCATATGAATACTTCAAATGATCGATTTGTCCGTTTGTCAGATTATCTTTCGTAGAGTTCATGCCATTAACTATTGATTGAAATACATCGTCAAAGCACATAAACCAGACTTTTGAAGCACTTATTCGCTCGAGCTTCGCATCAAATTCCTCAAAATATTTGCGGATGTAATCATTGTCGATAACGGCTTTCTCAGGATATGTTAACTCTAATGATAATTGTATAGGATTGATTCCGGTATATATTTCTTGGATATCTTTGTCTAAAATCGAATTCAGGACTATTTCGGCTTCCGTGCCATAATTTGAACAATAGAAGTTCTTCTTAAGGGCAACAATATCATTCAGATGCTTCATCATCACTTCATCGGATTCGTTATTCTCTTTTGCCTTAACGCATAAATATTGAATTAACAATAATTCACTTCTGATACAACATTGCTTTAATTGAATATATGGATATTCCTGAGTGAACCTATCCTCCAACATATACACGATTCTATTGAATGCGTCGTTTTCATCTCGTGGATTATTTCTTTTATATGAAGAAACATATTCGCTCATTTCACTCAAGGTTAAAGTTGTTTCCGTTTCGGTTCCCAGTACCAAAGAGGCTTGCTGTCTTAAATAGTATTTGTATCGGAAATATGCACATCTGGCCTTTATGGCTTGTTTAACATACTCTACTATATCGTCGTTAGACATTTTTGCGTTTTTCTTACTAATGCAATGAGATTGCAGTATTAGTAGTTCTTTTTCGGAGCAGATTTCATGTATTGAGTATGTAAAGCTGCACACATCCACCCTTTTATTTTGAATATCCAGCAGTATTTGACAGAATTTCTTTCGTCCGGTTCTATCGCTGTTTTCAGATATATAGGCGGATATTTCTTTTTTCAACGAATAATCATCATATTCTATATAATGCGGGTAAAGAATATCAATACAATAATCAGCGATCTTAGAATATATATATTCTCTTGAGTATTTTTTCATCGCGGCTGTAAATAGTTCTAATGCTGTATCGGAGATTTCACAAGGCGCGTTGCGTTGATCATAATTTTCACATATAGAATAATACGGATCACATTCTACAATATCGAAACTGCCCGTTTCTCTATTATATCTTCGGTCGGTATGTTTTATCGGAAAGAGTTTTATGTTTTCGGTATGGACCTTCTTCATTTGGGGCCATCCGCCGATATAAACATAGTTATTATCGACTTCCTTAATTACCGTGTCATAGAATTCTGTTGCAGGTTCTATAGTATTGAAGCCTGTTTCTTCATCCGCTTTTATGCTATAACTGCCTGTCTTTCCCTGTAATTCTATTACATATAGTCCGTTTGAAAGCTGCCCATTCACTACATCTATTGTCGTATTCGCTTTTAATTCCTGACAGGATACATAATTGCAGAAAGCGTATTGAAGTTCACCATTTTCATCTGTGGCAACTTTCATTTTCTCGACATTATAATAAACATAGCACTCTCTTGTAGCTTTTAACAATTCGTCATTTTCAGGTGCTAGAATATCAATATCATCTCGATACAGCAGTGCATTCCTTCTGCACCTTCCTATTGCCTGAATAATCGTAGCATTGTTTGACGGCTGATTATCCATATAAAGCACATGGGCTCTGCGTATATCTATTCCCTCTATAAGCTTGAACTTATTGATTATAACATCATATTCATTATCATCTTCGCAAATTTCAGCCATAATATAGTCTTCGTTAGTAATATCAATGTACTTTAGTTTATTCTCGTTGCAGAGCGTTATGATGATTTGAAGAAGATTATCATCATTTCCAACACATCTGAAGATAGCACAAGGATTGTAATTCGGAATGTTCTTATGCATTTTCTTAATTTCTATAAGTTTTCTTATCGCTTGCTCAGGAGTTCCTGTTGTCTGGTTTACTGTTCTCAGCATCATTGTTTGGGTAAAATTACACTGAATATCACTATGATTATTTGTTGCTGAGAAGTTTATTACCTTGTAGCAGCGATCTGCAAGCAGTTCTTCAAAACGATTTGTTCTTATATGTCCTTCGTCTCGCAGCCAGATGCATTCCTTTCCCTTTGGAATTCGACTTAATATATCATCTGCCTCAAGCCTGCTGTTAATCCTATAATCTGCACTGCCATATACTATGAAATTATCATTATCACAGTCTTGGATAAGGCTATCTCTTACTTGTCGATTCAATTGGCCTTTTGAAAGAGTTGTAATAATGAAGTAGTATTCCGGGAGACGATCAATAAGCTTACTCATCATTTTGGTTTTTCCAGTACCTGTAGGAGATGTAAAGTTGATAGCTTTCATAGAAGAATACTCTGAGCTGTTAATCAATCCGATTAGTTCGCTAACATATTCATCTTGAAGTTTATTAATCTCTATAAAGGCTTCTTGCTTATTCATATCCAGTCACTCCTCTCGAAAGAAATCAGGACTATATGGTCGATTCTTGTACTGTCTTTTTTTATTATACACTATATACATCACAAATTGGTGATTGTCATCATTATATCATATATCCATATGAAATAGCAAGTCCTTTTGTGTAATATGATAAAACCAAGAAGAGAAATTCAACAGAAATAACATGAGCCCCTTGCGGGGCTCCATAACGATGTTATTTCTGTTCTTTCGGGCTGGATTGCATACTTTTCCTTTTTGATGCTATGCTGTTCATTATCATTATGGAAACCGACCTCTGAAGGCGGGATGCCCCATTCAAAGTACCACGAAGCAGGTATAATACACCGTCGCCTGAACCATGAATCCTTCCATAAAGCCTTTTGATCGGCAGTTTCAATGCGGCAGTTGATGATCGGCTGCGACGCGGCTTCATGCGTAAAGCCACATATCATGGGAAATACGGCCATATCTCCCTGTTTATTCGGTGCAAGAACCGTAGCCATGTCGGTGGGACGAATATTCCCAGTCATCCGCTCTGAAAAGGCGAAATGCCCGCCAATCGGCGGGCATTCATCTTTTCTATATATCTCTTACCAACTTTCCTTTGTCTCATAGACAATCTGGAATGGCATCTTGGTGATTTCCCGCGCATAACACGCAAAGCTGCCAATCTCAAACAATTCGCTATGCAATACAAAGAATCGGAGCAGCCAATTCACACAGCTGCTCCGGGTTTGGATTGTTATGTCTGATTCGGGTGCAGGATCTTGTCCCATGTGGGATTTTTGCCGGCAAGCGCTTCGGTATAGTATTGCAGGATTGACTGTGCGTCCTCAACGGTCACTTCGCCGTCTACGTTGACGTCGGCAGCTATTGCTTGCTCAGCGGTCAGTCCCGAGTTCTTGCCTGCAAGCAGATGCGTATACGCCTGAAGTGTCATCTGCGCATCCTCGACAGAAACATCGCCGTTTCCGTCGATGTCGCCTTTGAGCGGTACGGCACCGAGCGATTCAAATTTGTAACCGTATTTTGCGGCATATGCTTCCGCCGTTGAACCGTCATAGCCCTTTATTACGCCCGAATACGTTTCGTTATCATTGGCAAAGGTATTTGCTCTGTCGTATATTTTGCATACGGGATTCAGAATCGTGACCTCTTTGAGTGCGGCACACTTGCAGAACGCCTGCATACCCAGATCGGTTACGGAATCCGGAACGGTAACGCTGATTAGCCCCGTGCATTCCAGGAACGCATTGTATTCGATGTTTGTGACTGTGTCGGGAATCGTCAGTTTTGTCATATTGCTTCTGCTGTAAAATGCATCGCTGACAACGGTTGTGACACCGTCCGGAATCACAGCTTCTTCTGTGTCCGGTCCGTATATCAGCAGGTGATTGATGATGACAAACGGACTTTTTTCTTTCTCTTTTTCCAGCCACGCTGTTCCGGAAAACGCCAGAGAACCGATGCTGCTGACCGATTGAGGAATTGAGAGATCCGTCAGCTTTTTGCACATTGCAAACGACATTGTGCCGATACTAGTGAGGGAATCCGGAAACGCGATTGCTGTCAGCGCTTTGCAGCTGGAGAATGCGCTTTCATGTATGGCTGTGAGGGTATCGGGCAGTGTGACAGACGTCAGGTTCGGACAGCCGGAGAAGCACTGAGCGCCCACATTGGTAATCCCGCTGCCGATGACGACTGTTTTGATATCGCTCTTTTCTTCTTCCCATGATTCAAGAAACTGGGAATATAGTCCGTACATCTCCCCGGTTCCGCTGACGGTGAACGTCCCGTCGCTGCTGAGCTGCCACACGGCATTTTTGCCGCAGGTTCCCGAATCAACTAAATCTGCTGCGTATGCAATACTCTTTTCAAAAACACGCTCCGGCAGAAGCGGGAATGTGCAGGTCAACCCAAAGAATACCGCACAAATAAAAGCAAGCTTTCGTAATTGTTTCATATAATAACATCCTTTCCAATAGATCAAAGCAGCAACAGGATATATATCTATATTATACCAAACAATCAACTGCAAAGCAAGTATTTTACATATTATCGTACAAATTCACAAGAAGATGCAAGCTGTTTTGTGTATTGCTACAAGAACACATACTACCATTATATTACGCCGGAATCCACACAGAATAATTCCTGAGCAAAAGCGGAACCTGAAGCACTCCATCATACTTCGGGCATTGCTAAAATTGCTCCCTTATTCCTCATTCTTCTTGAATTTCAGTCTGACTTTCGCACCGGTAATCTTCGCCACATGATCACAAAGCGGTTTCAGACTAACCGGATCTGTCTCCATCATCTTTCCGTTATGAATATTAACCGGATTGACCATAATATGCGAATGATAATAGTCACACTTTTCGTCCGGTTCATGTGCACAGTAGAGCGTTTGATAATCATTAATAAAATATGCTGCCGCATCTTTTGTGTATTCGCAGACCTTTTCAGGTGTAATGCCTTTTTGGCTGTAGGGTAAAATCACCTGCACATGAGATCGGTTCTTGGTTTTTCCGAAATCCTCTTTCAAGCTCTGCATCTGCTTTGCAACCTGCTTAGCATCCGTGTAATTTACACCGTTTCCGCCGATCATCAGCTTGCGATCATCGCTCATATACTGCGCGAGATGCTCCAGATGCTCATCGTCGCCCGGATTTCCGCATTTTATAATCACAAGTCCCATATCGAATCACCCTCCATTCTTATTTTTGCCGCTTCTTCCGGCGCAAATGCCTCCAATGCATCTGCGGCATGGTTAATGACATTCTGGAATCTGACCTTTTCCGCGGGAGAAATCCCGTCACACCCATGAACCGAGACATATCCCATATAGGTGGATGGCTTCATGCCCTTAGCCGCTGCTTTTTCTGCCACAATAGCCTGTTCATGGCTATTAAGGCGGACAGATATGGGCTTCGTAGATTCATCAGCCCGTTTCTTTGCCAGCTCCTGCTGCTTTTGACTCTTAGTTTTCATATCGAAAACCTCCTTCAGTATTATTGGTATATACCAATTGATGATAAAAGGGACTATCTTGATATCCAATTCATATTCTCTATAGTCTTATCGTTTATAGAATCTTACGAAAGGCATGCAAGCGTCCCTTTAATTGAAATGTAATACATTTCAATTATTTATATGTACTGTCAAAATTGTTGATTTTTGGAATAGATGCCGGCCTCGTGCCGGCATTTTCTATTATTTTGATTTCCTACATATATATTATTATGATGAATGCACAGCGCATCGCATTCAAATCAATCGAAAAGGAGGCTCCGTATCATGTTCGACAACCCACGCTACCTGACCCGCGGTGTCAGCGCAAATATCCCGCCGCCCCTGCAAATCTTCATCTGGAACTGCATTGAGCTGCTCCCGGATGAACGGGACTATTTGCAGGTGTTCCGGCTGGAACCCTTTGGTGGGATGCAGCAGATTCGGCACACATCCGAGCAGCCTGAGCATCATATGCTCTATATGCTGCCGACGAATGATCCTGTCACCGCAAAGGTATATGTCATTGACAGCGAAACCTATTGCACCATGCTTTTAGCAGAAGAGTATTGAAGCCCCGCCTTATGGCGGGGCATTTTCATTTTAGGAGGTAAAAACGAATGGAAGAACAAAGACTGTGCAGTCATTGCGGCTGTATCCTGGAAGAATCAGAAGGAATCGAAATGGATGATGAGCTCTTATGCGATGACTGTGCGGACGAGCACACGGTCACCTGCGATCATTGCGGTGAAACGATCTGGCGCAATGACGCAATCTGTGACGATCACACAACACTCTGTGAATGCTGTTTCGATGACCACTATCGCCGTTGCGAGGGATGTGGCCGTATTTTACACGATAACGATGTGTTGTGGCACAACGATCTGCCCTACTGCGCGAACTGTTATGACCGTCTGGATACGGAGATCGAGGAATATGGCTATAAGCCTGAGCCAATCTTTTATGGCGATGGTACGCGCTTTTTCGGCGTAGAACTGGAGATTGACGGCGCAGGAAAAGACGATGAGAGCGCAGCCCGAATCAAGAAGCAGACGAACATTCGTTGCGAACATATCTACTGCAAGAGCGACGGCAGTCTCGATGACGGTTTTGAAATCGTCACGCACCCGATGACTCTTGACTATCATTTGAATGAGATGTACTGGGACGATATCCTTCAGGAGGCTGTTCACATGGGCTATCGTTCCCATATGACAAACACCTGCGGTCTGCACATCCATGTGAACAGAGATGCATTCGGAGAAACCCACGAAGAGCAAGAGAAAGTGATCGAACGCATTCTGTTCTTCACGGAACTGCATTGGAACGAACTGTTCACCTTTTCAAGACGCAGCCCTTACAGCATGAACCGGTGGGCAGCGCGGTACGGTATCGAAAAAACAGGAAAGCAGATTCTTGACAAAGCGAAAAAAGGCAATGTCGGCAGATACGCTGCGATCAACCTTTGCGCATACCAGACGATTGAATTCCGGCTGTTCAGAGGAACCCTCAAACTGAATACGCTGATAGCCACATTGCAGCTTGTGAATAAGATTTGCGATGTGGCTCTTTTTATGTCCGAAGAGGAAATCGCAGCGCAGTCATGGCGAGATTTTGTTATGACTATTACAGAGCCGGAGCTGATTCAATATCTCAAAGAGCGCCAGCTTTACGTCAACGAAGAAATCGAAACGGAGGAGGAAGTGTAATGATCGAATACGAAAACCAACAAACATTGATTGAACCGCAGCGCGAAAAGTATCTTCCTGAAAACAAAACACGCGAGTGGATCGAGGTGGCAACCGCAGCGATTATACTGATCAGCACAATTGTTTCATTGATTGACCGGAACGGCGGTTCAGAAAGGAGAGAGTAAACATGTGCGCACTGTTCGGATTTCTCAATTACGGCAAGCGTGTGCCGTGGAAGATTCTGCAAAAGCTTGTTCAGGCACTGGCGAATGCGTCGGAAGTGCGAGGACATCATGCTGCGGGTATCGCTTATAACAAATCGGATACCCTGACGATCTTTAAGCGCCCGAAGCCAGCACATAAACTGCATTTTCGGATTCCTGAAGGTACCGCAGCCGTGATGGGACATGCCCGTCTCACCACGCAAGGCAACCAGAAGCATAACTATAATAACCACCCGTTTCGCGGAGATGCCGGAACGGAGTTTGCGCTTGCCCATAACGGCGTATTGTATAATGATCTGACGCTTCGCTCCAAGCTGCATCTGCCGGATACCTATATCGAAACGGATTCCTATATCGCGGTGCAGCTGATCGAATCGCAGAAGGAGCTGACCTTTGATTCTATGAGGTATGCTGCGGAACAAGTACGCGGTTATTTCACATTCACGATTCTGGACAGACGCAACAACCTGTTCTTTGTCAAAGGTGAATCGCCGCTGTATCTGATTCATTTTCCTTCGTTGGGGCTGTATGTGTATTCGTCCACAAAGGAGATCATGACCGCGGCGTTCAAGCAGATTCCGGCGCAGTTTCCGAAATACGAGGTCATAGATGTGAAGGAAGGCGAGCTGCTCCGCATCGCGCCGGACGGAAAGATCACCCGCAGCAGCTATACCGTGCAGTCCGATTACTATATAAATAGTCACCGTTGGTTCGGCAGCTATCTCTGCTGTTGGGATCAGCCACCGAAGGACTGCTACGATGAGGATGACCATATGCTCCTGCTGGAACTCTGCGGATACTACGGTGCAGACCCGGAGACGGTTCAATACCTGCGTGACCTCGGATATTCCTATACTGAGATTGAGGACTTCCTCATGTACCCAGAGAGCTACGGTGCAGAGCTCGCACTTGCAGAATTGTAAAACAGACGCCCTGCCGGTACTGAAATCGGCAGGGCGATCTTATTCCATAAAGTATACAATATGGGACACCCGAAAAACAGCGAAAACGGCGTGCCAAAAAGTCCGTTTTTGACTTCCGAGACATCCCGAAAGTCGCCTCCACCTTTTGGCATAGAAAGGAGTCATATGAAGAACAAAATCTATGGGTATGCCCGCGTGTCTACACGCGAGCAGAATGAAGATCGGCAGATTGAAGCGCTGACACGGTTCGGCGTGCCGGAGCAGAATATAATAGTAGACAAAGCTTCCGGCAAGGATACCGAGCGTGAGGGGTATCAGTACCTCAAGAAGCAAATACTCCGGCAAGGTGACACATTGGTCATCAAGGAACTGGACCGATTGAGTCGCAGCAAAGCCGATATCAAGCGGGAGCTCGAAGCCTTCAAAGAGCTGGGGGTTCGCGTCAAGATTCTCGATCTGCCCACGACCCTCACGGATTTTCCGGAAGAACAGCTCTGGGTACAGGAGATGATAAATTCGATATTGATAGAAGTGCTTGGCAGCATTGCAGAAGCAGAACGGCTTAAAATCCGCATCCGACAACGTGAGGGCATTGAAGCCGCAAAGCGGCGGAATGTCCGCTTCGGGCGACCGCGAAAGCCGCTGCCGGAGAACTGGCGTGAGGTCATGGCTTCTGTAAAGCGCGGCGAGGTGCGGCCGGTCGATGCGATGCGGGAACTTGGGTTGTCGAGGTCGAGTTTCTACCGGCTATACCGTAAAATGTTATAGATAGTATGCCGCCTCGTCATGGGGCAGGCAAAAAAGATTAAGTGAAAAATGTGGTAAAAGTGGTTCATTAATATATATTATCCAGCGATCGATCCAGTTCTACAAGTGCCTCAGAGTACTCCTGAAGTCCTGGATCTTGATAAACATAAATACCGGGGGATCCGTTACTGTCTACGCCTCTAGTAAAACCTGATTTGAAAGAAAATATATTAAGAGTATTCGCTAACAACTTCACAGGCTCAAATTGTTTGATATGCTCGTATTTTCGGCAGAAAAAGAGCATTTCTTTATCAAACTTCGAAAACTGCTTGAACATATCGTTGAATTCACATACCTTCGGATCTGTTGATGATGGATTCTCTAATTGTTCCATAAATTGTTCGGAATCAGACAGAGGCCATAATTCATCCAGCGTTTCTATCATGACGCATAATTCCCGTATTATTTGCCTAATTCGCTCTAAATCGCTTTTAGAAATACGTGGTTCATCTTGTGATGATACGGGTTTATCTTGAAATAAAACTGGTTGATCTTGCGATGAGACAGGTTTCTCTTGTAATGATGAAGAATCTTCTTGCGATAAAGCAACTTCATCTTGTGAGAATGCAGATTTATCTTGCATTGAAACCGATCCAACTTGCAATGATGCAGTTTCATCTTGCAGTGGCACAGGTTCCTCTTGCGATGATGAGGAATAGATATTCTGTTCTTCAGCAGCGTCAGTTAGAATTTTTATAAATTCTCGAGTGATATTATCCAATAATGTTTTCGCTGTTGCCTTAGGAAGGAAATCCTTAAAATTATGCAGAAGCAGCTCATTTCCTCCACAATGGTCTATAATACTGCAGAGAAATCGTTTAAATTTTTCTCGATCTGGCTGATACGCAATTCGCACAGCAATTGGATGTAATGACCTGCGTTTTCCGTTTCGATAATACGATTCAAATGTTTTTAAGGTTCTGGGATCTCCATTTTCATTTCCTCGGCAGAATATCACATCATTTTCGTTCTTAGCAATTTGGCACAACAGTTCTCTACAGAAAGTCGGTTTGATGTGATTTGATGGTTCTTTCGGGTTTATTTTACGCTCATTCTTCATTTTGTCATAAGTGTGATCAAATGCAGAAATAAATATTCCGAAATCCATTTTTGTACCTCCAATCACACAAATACTTTTGTAGGCGTTTGTTGGATTATTGTGGTTTTTTTGTTGAATTGCTTTTTACACCTAAATCGTTTATAATGCGGCTGTAAGCTTACGAGGGCGGGCAACGGCAGCGTCTGCGCAAGCGCCAATCAGCCGACCCGCAGGAAGGAGAAGGAATGCAATCGCAGCTCAATAATAAGAGCGCTACGGGGATTCCCCCAATCCCCATCCCCGACCCCGATCACGCCGTCGAGATACTCGCCGACGAGATCCGGAAACGAAAAATTTTGCAGTTCGACAATGGGGTTGCTGTTGCGAAAAACGACAGACACTACCGACGGCTTTTACCCGACGAGACCGAAGCGTTCATCGTCGCGCTTATTCCGGAAGAAATGCAATATATGGTTGCAAGCAGCCAGATTAAGGAGGTCATCCGTCGCCTGCGGTTTATGCCGCAGCTGCAGATCGATCTGCAGGCAGAGTTCTGGAAGTCGCAGCTGTTTGTCAACTTGCAGAACGGGATTTACAGCATCGCTAATCAGGAACTGGTCTACAACCGCGGCGAGCTGGTTTTTGACTACGTTCTTGGGTTCGAATACAGAGCACGGAGCAAACTCGAGGATGCGCCCGTCTTCAAAAGATTCATTGAATCGAGCCTCGGGATGGAGCAACTCGAATGCTTGTTACGCATTATCGGCTATGTGCTGAGCAGCCTCACCAAGGGACGGAAAGCCTTTGTGTTCTTTGGTCGAGGTCGAACGGGTAAGAGTACTCTGCTCAATGTCCTTGAAGCAGTCATAGGCGACGGGTTCGTTTCGCATCAACCATTCTTCACGGTGTCACACGAACGCTCCAAAGCTCATTATCCGGGTATGCGTGCGAACATCTGCCGCGAAACAAGCACCAAGGTCAACCGGTGCGAAGAGGGCTTTAAGAGTTTGGTGTCGTGCGAATACAACACTGGTGCTGAAAAGTATCAGCGGCAATGCGACTTCGTCGCAACCTTGAGTTTTGTGTTTGCGGGGAATACCGACCTCGAGTTCGGCGTCCTCGACGATGCTATTCTCGACCGTTTGGTCTACTTGATGTTCATGCGGGAAATCCCCGATGAGGAGATCGACCTCGACTTGGAGGAAAAGCTTCTCGCCGAGAAGGATGTTATCTTTTCTATGGCGCTCGACCGCCTCAAAGGGCTGATCGAGGACCGGTTCGATTTCAAGATGGCACCTGTAGCTGAAGATCACCTCCGTCGTCGTCGGTTCGGAATACATTCTCCGGAGAGCTTCGTCGAGGAACGATGCCTCTTGTCCGATGGAGGTCGGGTATCTAAGGTTAAGCTTTACGATGCCTACAAAGGCTTCTGCGATGCGAATGCGCTGAAGCCCGAGAGCCGAAACCGGTTCTACGACCGCGTCCGGAGCTATAATGCGACTATCACAGACGGACGAGCACCGGATTCCAAAGGCAATTCTGTGCAGGGGTTTCACGGCATCGCGCTTAAGTCAACTGACCAGCAGGTCGATGACGATGATGAATAAAAACGATGTTCGGATTCCCGGGGGCAACCCCGGGATGATGAACAGGGACACAAGAAATTTTGTGGGGACAATCAGTACAAGATTACCGAGGATTCCCACACAACAAAAGGAGAAAATCATGTCGAAAGATAATTGTACAGCAGAGGTCAAGATCCGTCTGACCGCCGACGAGAAATCTAAACTGAAACAGCTTGCTGATGATGCGGAGCTCACGATGAGTGAAATGATCCGCGCCACGATCTTTTCCGAGGAAAAATTGGTATTTCTGGTTCAGGGGGCAGACATTGCAGCAGCAATGTTTCAGATCCGCAAGGATTTGGATGCACTTCGCCGCGAGGGCGTGATCCCGGCGAGCGAGATCGATCGCCTGCAAAACGCGATCGATAACGTGGGAACAAAGCTTCATGCAATCAGGGAGCGGCTTTCTGACCTTCATGACGAAGATAAGGAGGCGGACGACAATGACTAATCCGGTATCGGCGATTTTGAAATTCATCTGCGGAAAGAACGACTGCCGCACATATCTGCGCGAGGCAATCGACTACATCACCGATCCGGTGAAAACAGAGAACGGTCAGCTCGTTTTCACGCAAGGCTGTTCCCCCAAGAACGCAGTCGATGACATGTTCCTCAACAAACTGCTACATCATAAAACTGGCGGAAAGCAGGGAATTCACTGTGTTTTTGCGTTTCCGCCAAGCGGCAATGCGAGGTCGCCTGCGGACATTCTCAACGTCACTCGAAACATTGTGTCCACAGTGTACCCGGAATTTCTCGCGGTCATGGCTGTGCACACGGACAGCAGGGTCTTGCATTCCCACGTCATTTTAGACTCGGTGAACGCCGTCACCGGCAAAAAATTTTCGCAGGGACCAGGCGACCTGAACCGCGTAAAGCAAAAAGTCAACGGCATTCTGAAGGCGCACGGCTTTGAGATCATCCGTGCCAGTCCCAACGATTTCGTTGACTACACTGACTACAGCCGCGTTGCTGGTTTTGATTTCCTTGAACTTGACGAAACAAAGCTCTTGCAAAATGCGGAGCTGATCTCAGAATCAGACATCACTGAAATCATCCCGCCCAGCGACCTTCTGACTGCGGATGAGTTTGCCGAAGTCAGTCGGCGGCTGCATGGATATCGAATCAACCCTTACACTGCATTTGGAGGTGCAAAATTTATGAAAAAAACAAACGATTTCGCATTGCGGACGCAGCAACCACAAGAAACGCCTGCCCCTTTACTGGTTGAACAGGCTGTTCCCACAGCCGCGGCACCATCATGCTACCCGACCACGACCGTGGCAACAGGACCCACCATCCGGATCAAAGGAACCCCTCAGTCGGAGCTCGCCGGCTTGGGGGAGCTGGTGACACAGACTGCTCGATTTGCGCAGGAGCATCAGCTGGAAGCTGCCAACCTCGCGCTGGCGATGCAGAGCAAGGCACAGGAAATGGGCCTGCCGACGAACGTATCTGTCATCGCAGGACCGATTATTGACATCGACCTCTGCAATCGCTTCGACGATGAGGATGATGTCGTCTATGGTGACTATGGCGATTAATGCAGCTTCTAATCAGGATAACTTGCTTTTGGATAGTCATCCTATCAGCTATTATATCACAGACTGGATTACCAGTCAAGTGAAAGGAGTATTCTTATGGAAAAGATTCTTTACACCGTCAAAGAGGTATCGCAGATTATGCATACCAACCCGTCTTATGTTTATTCGCTGATCAACGCGGGGTTGCTCCCAGTCTTGAAGCTCGGTTCTTATAAAGTCAGGCATGAGGCTCTTATGAAGTTCCTGAGCGAGTATGAGGGCTACGATCTCAGTGATCCGAGCAATGTCGAAAAAATCGCCGTCTCTGCATGAGTTTTCTGAGAGAGGAGCGTAAAAATGGCAGCGATTAACACTCGCAAGCGCGGCAGCAAATGGGAGTGGTATTTCGAGGCAGCCAAAATGGGCGGAAAGCGTCAGCGTTTCAGCAAAGGCGGGTACAACACGAAAGCTGAGGCAATGCAAGCCGGTGCTGAAGCCTTCCACGAATATCAGAACGCAGGGACGGTCATCGTCCCTGCTGATATTTCTGTGTATGACTATATGCACTTCTGGCTCGAAACATATTGTATACCGAACCTGAAACCATCTACGGTTGCGAATTACCGCAAATACCTTCGGTTGCATATCTTTCCCGCTATCGGAAAGTATCGTCTCGTCAGTGTTTCGGCGGAGCAGCTGCAGAAGCTGATCAACGATATGGTCGCTGCGGGGTACAGCCGGAATACAGTCACAGGGGTTAAGGGTATCCTTTCCAACAGCCTGAACTATGCTGTGCAGCCGCTGCACTACATTAAGGCTTCGCCTATGGCATTTGTGAAGATACCAAAAGGCTCTCGCAGCGCCTATAAAACAGCGCAGTATGAGCGCGAGGTCATTGAAGAAAGCATGATCAGGCAGATCTTTGAGAGGTTTCCCAAGGGGAGTTCCACATACTTGCCGATGATCTTTGCTTATCACTGCGGAATGCGGCTCGGTGAAGCATTTGCCGTCACATGGAATAATATTGACTTCGAGGGCAAGACTGTTACAATCAACAAGCAGCTTCAATGGGACGACGACAAGAAGTTCTGGTACCTGACACCGCCGAAGTATAATTCGGTCCGGACAATCGGCATTGACCAGTTTGTTTTGGATCTGCTGAGAACGGTGAAGGACGAGCAGGAACGCGCAAAAGCGTACTATGCCGAGTATTACACGACGATCTATTATAATGAGGACGAGGGAATCAATGACCACAGCGGTGAGGTCGTCAGCTTCGTGAACACATATGAAAACGGCGGCTTTATCCAGCCGAGAACAATACAGCACACCAGCGTGGCCATCCATAAGTTCTATCCGAAGTTCACATTCCATGCGCTGCGTCATACGCACTGCACCCGGCTCTTGGAAGCGGGAGCACCGATCAAGTATGTGCAGGAAAGACTTGGGCACAAAGATGTCAAGGTTACGCTGGATGTCTACAATCATCTGACGCAAAACCAGACAGAGCAAGGGAATGCGATTTTGGAGAGAATGTTCGATTAAGAGTGTAATATTCCAAAAAGCTTGTCACCCGTTTGTCACCCATAGCTGAGTTTGTTCAGATTCTTTTGAATCAGAACCAACGAGGATTCATTCTGATGAGAATGGATTTTCTGCGTAATTACGATCATTTATAATGCCAGATAATATTGAACTGCATCACCGGATTCAGTTTCAAAAGAAAGGGCAACAACCCGATGGTTGGTGCAACCGTTGCTTGCGCAGTTGCTGTCGAAGAAGCAATGAAATAATCTGAGAACTCCGGATTTCAGAAGCCCCGGCAAATCATTTGCGATTTGTCGGGGCTTTTTGTGTGCATAAAAAATCGTACCCAAAGCATGAGTACGACTTTCTGTTAAAATAGTAAATCAAATCCCAATACAACAACACCTAGCAAGACTAAAATGATACCGGTTACACGGTTTAGTGTCTTTGTATCGGATTTGTTTGCGATTTTTGCAGCAATTCTCGCCCAAAAGAGCGTTGACAGAATGCAAACCACAAAGCAGAGAACATCCGGCATACCATCTATCGCAATATGGCTGATGGAACCGGTGAGCGCGGTAAATGACATGATGAATACGCTTGTTCCGACGGCAGTTTTCAGTTCGTAGCCCAAAACCGAGGTCAGAATCAGAAGCATCATCATTCCGCCGCCCGCGCCGATAAAACCGCAGATAAAGCCAATTAAGCTTCCGGATATCACAGACTGCCGGAATCGCGTCTTTGCCGATACATCATTCATCGCTTCCTTGGTCGTCATGACGGGTTTGCATATAAATTTCAACCCCAAAAACATTGTCATAACAACCGAAAAGCTCCCCATCGTTGTATTCGGCACAAGGTTTGCGATATAGCTTCCAACGACCGTGAACACCAAAACAGATATCATCATGACAATGCCGTTTTTGATGTCGATATTTTTATTTTTGTGGTAGGTGTATGCGCTGATTCCGCTTGCCAGTACATCACTCGCAAGCGCAATGCCAACTGCACTATAGGCAGGCATATTCAGGAACGTAATCAGCATCGGACTGATGACTGCCGCCGCACTCATTCCCGCAAATCCGGTGCCAAGCCCTGCTCCGACGCCGGCAATCAGGCATACTATTATTTTTATGAAAATATCCATCGTTCAATCCCTGCTTAAAATGTTTTCTTTATTATAGCATATATATCATATCATATAAAATATGAATTTGCAATAGGGGAATTAAAATTTTTGGTCTTCTGAATCATTGACTGACCGGACATAACATGATATAATAAATAGTATCTGGAACTGATTTTGAAAGGAGTATTCCTATGGAATTTGAAACGCTAATCCACAAACGCCGCAGCGTCAGAAAATATCTTGACGAACGAATTGATGACAGCACGATCGAACAGCTCATTTCTGCCGCAGTTACCGCACCAAGCGGCTGCAATAGTCAGTGCTGGCGGTTTGTTGCAGTCAGAACACCGGAGAACATCAATGGTCTCGCACAAGCAGTCGAACGCGGCGTGCGCCGTTTTTACTGCGTTGCGACCGATGAACAGTTCATTGCATCCAGAGTCAAGCAGACCACATTCTTCAAAACCGCACCCGTCGTCATACTTGTGTATCTGACCGAAATGCAGTATCACGACCCAAGAGTTACGGAATATTATGCGGCAAACGGTCTTAACCGAACCGAAATGCTTGCCGCACTCGGCAGTCCTGATGTGCTTAGTATTGGTGCGTCGGTGGAGCATCTGCTTCTCAAAGCGGAGGAGCTGGGGCTTGGCGCTTGCTGGATGAACGACCCGGTTGTGTCCGCAGCGGAAATCAACGAGTTTGTTGGCGCACCGAATCAGTATCGTCTGATGAGCGTCATCCCAGTCGGAAAGCCGGCTTATGTGCCGCGTGAAAAGCCGATGAAGCCGCTTAGCGAGATTTTTGAAATCATGTAAACAAGCGGTTACCCTTGCAGAAACGATTCCAGAAACGCAAGAAGCTGTGCTGCCTGCGCGTTTGTGAGGGTATTCACTTTTTCGATAATTGCGCTCTTGATTGCGTTGTCAGGGGCGTTTTTTGTTTCCTTGCTCAGAAGCGCATCGACAGAGACATCCAGATATTCAGCGATTTTTTCGAGCGTTTCTCTTTTGGGTGTGCCTTTGGATTTTTTCCAGTAGGTCGCGATTGAGTTTGAGAGTCCCAATTCTGCGCAAACCGCATTCGGCGTTGTATGTCGTTCATAGCATAAGGCTGCAAATTTATCATAAAACATAGAATCACTCCTGATTTGACATCTGCATATTACGTTATACAAATTGCATATAAGAACAACCAAAAAACTAAGTTGTGCAACTTCGGGTGACTTATGTGTAACTAAGCAACACTGAGGATGCACTTAAATCATAGCAAAAGCGCCAAGTTTACACGTAATATATAGGTAATACCGCACAGAGTTGGCGGTGCAGATGCGCAGTCGGATTTTTCGTCAAATTGTATAGAAATGACGCCACTAGGCTGACGCCCAGCAAGAAATTTCTGTGCAAGATGGCGGAAAATATGCAAGTAGATGTACTGCCAAGCCGCAAGGCGGACTTTGCGCGGTATTGCCTATAATATAAAACTATATCTTCAATTCCTATTGTAGCATAAGCTACGCGGATTGTCAGTCAGAAAACTTAGTTTAGCATAAGATTTGAACTTATGTCCGGATATCGGATTTACGATTCAGCTTCTTTCTGCCAGACGGCGAGCTTTTCATAAAAATGCTTCAGGCTCTTGTCTCCATCGTTATCGGGAAACAGGCAATACGGCAGACTGTCGGTTGCTTTGTGCTTTAAGATGCAATCCTTGCAGTTTCCGTTGTTCTTGCACGTTGTTTTCGGGCAGCATTCCAGTTCATTTCGATAAAATTTCATCTGATTACCTCCATTCAATCAGCAGGGGATTTCCTGCAAATTACCATTGCTGGCAGAAAAACTCGATTTCCTCACCAAGTGGTCCGCGGCAAAATGCAATCATTGCAGGGAACGCCGCATCTCCGCCGATTTGCACCGCTTTGGGTTCTACAAACACCTCGTAACCAGCCACCTTGACCGCTTTTACGCAAGCCTCGACATCCTCAACCGCAAAGGCAACATGGCGAATGACGCCTTTTTCAAGAGATTCCGTGCCGTCGCGGAAGATTTCAACGATTCCGGCACCCGTATCAAGCAGAATACAGGCGTCACATTCTTTCACGATCGCAAGCCGCAGAACCTCGGTATAAAACGCGCGAGCCCTGCGGTATTCTTCATCATTGCAGCATTTCATTGAAATGTGGTGGATTCCTTTTATCATAGTATCACTCCTATCAATTCTGACATAAAACCGATGTATTCCCATTATACCATATTTAATCGTAGATTTCAATAACAACAAATCAGAACGCTATAGACTTGTTGACATTTTTTATAAAATATGCTAAAATATATGTACTTCTTCACATTTAATTCTACAATATAAAATTTGAATTCTCACTTGAGGTATTTTAAGCGATTTAATAACTGTTATATTTTGTTATAGAAATCTCGGCAAAGCCTTGAAAATATTAAAGGCAACACCGCACAAAGTCCGCCTTACGGCATGGCGGCACATCTACTTGCATATTTTCCGTCATCTTGCACAGAAATTCCTTGCTGGGCGTCAGCCCGGCGGCGTCATTTCTATACAATCTGACGAAAAATCTGACTGCGTATCTGCACCGCAACTCTGTGCGGTATTGCCTAAAATCGCATAAAAATGCTTTCTTCTGATGCTAAAACACAGCGAACGCTGTCTTGCGGCAAAAGTACGACAGCCGGACATTGTCACAGGTATAGCCGTATTTTCTTTTTCGGAAGAAGATGCGGCTTTTTATGCGCCTGCAGAAAGGATATCATGATGATAAAAATTGCAATCTATGGCAAGGGCGGTATCGGGAAATCGACCATTTCTGCCAATCTCTCTGCGGAATTTGCAGCACGGGGTTTGCGCGTGATGCAGATTGGCTGCGACCCCAAAGCGGATTCCACAGCGCTTCTGCATGGCGGCAGCCGAATCCCGACCGTTTTGCAGCTTGAACGCGAAAAGGGAAATAAAATCACGCTCGATGATATTGTGACCATCGGTGACAGCGGCGTGATTTGCGTGGAAGCAGGCGGTCCGGTTCCGGGCGTCGGATGTGCCGGCAGAGGCATCATTAACGCCTTGGAAACCCTGAAAAAGCTCGGCGCATACGAAACATATCAGCCCGATATTGTGTTGTATGATGTGTTGGGCGACGTTGTCTGCGGCGGCTTTTCGATGCCGATGCGCAAGGGTTATGCTGACCGTGTGTTTGTGGTGACGTCGGGCGAAAAAATGGCGCGCTATGCCGCAGCGAATATCTGCATGGCGGTACAGAATTTTCAGGGGCGCGGCTACGCTTCGCTTGGCGGTCTGATTCTGAATTGCCGCAATGTCTCCGATGAGCTTGTGCTGACGGAATCGCTTGCCGAGGATTTTGATACGAAGATAATCGGCAGAATTTCGCGTTCGCAGGAGATTCAGATGGCTGATACGGAGGGTGTCCCATTCCGTTTGGCATATCCGCAATGTGAGGCGGCAGAGCAGCTTCGTCAGCTTGCCGATGCGGTTTTGGCAGAATGCGAGGCGTAAAATGCAGCAGTATCAGAAATCGCCTGTTTGCAGAATCGCGGATGCCAATGCGGAAAGCGTGTTTGCATCCGGACTCGAATACAATCCACCGGTGCGCGGTATGTGGAATATTGTGCATATGGGGATGCTGGTGCCGGAGGCGCATCAGATTTACGCCTGTGCGCAGGGCTGTCTGCGCGGCGTGATCCTGACCGCAGCCGAATCGAATCAGCTTGACCGTATGAGCTGGATTTCCCTGACCGAGGAGGATATGTTCAACGGAACGCTCGAAAGCAGTCTGGTAGAGGGTGTCAGCGATATCATTGAAAAAATCGGAACGCATCCACCGATTGTTCTGCTGTTTCTGAGCTGTATGCACCTGTTTGCAGGCTGCGATTTTGACGGCGTGCTTGCGGACCTCGGTGCGCGTTACCCCGATATTACGTTTGTGGATTGCTATATGACGCCGACGATGCGCACGACCATTACGCCGGTTGCACAGACCTGCCGGCAGCTTTATATGGGCTTGCAGCCGCGCCCGCAGAATCCCAATGCGGTCAATCTGATTGGCTGCGATCGTCCGACCGATGAAAATTCCGAGCTGGTACGTATGATTCGGGACGCCGGTCTGGAGCTGCACGACCTTTCGCTTTGCAAATCCTATGAGGATTATCTGCAAATGGCAGAGAGCAAGCTGAATATCGCGTATTTGCCGACGGCGCACGCAGCACTGGACGCCTTGGAGGAAACGCTTCAGATTCCGCAGCTTTATCTTCCGGCGCGGTTTGATTTTGAGGGCATCCGCGAAAACTATCGGAAGCTGTGCGATGTGCTGCAGCTTCCTGCGTTTGATTGCTCCGATTTGGAAACACAGGCAGCAGAGGCGCTTTGTGCGGCACGGCAGGAAATCGGTGATCTGGCGGTTGCAATCGACTATACTGCCGTATCGAGGCCGTTTGAGCTGGCAAAGCTGCTGTGTGAATACGGCTTCAATGTCCGGTATCTGGTTGCCGATGCAGCAGGTGAGGATGCTGACGCGTTTCAATGGCTGCAAAAAAATCGTCCGGAGTTACTGCTGTATTCCCCGACAAATGTGAATATGCTGCATCAGCATGAGCAGGTGTCGGAGGCGGTCTTGGCAATCGGACAGAAAGCGGCATATTATTTTGCAACCGATCGCTTTGTGAATTTTGTGGTGAATGGTGGCTATTACGGCTTTGCAGGAATTTGTGCGATCGCGGAGCTGATGCGGGACGCATTCCGGAATCCAAAGGATCGCCGACCGCTGCTGCGGCATAAGGGCTACGGCTGCGATTCGTGTTTACTGGCATAATCGGAGGAGCAGATATGAAACAAACAGCTAGAATCATTCCGTGCTATGCAGCGGATACCTCCGGCGTCTGCGCGGCACTCTATGAATTGGGCGGCATGGTTGCCGTTCATGACGCGTCCGGTGTGAATTCGACCTATGCAACGCATGACGAGCCTCGTTGGGAGGATATGCAGTCGATGATCTATGTTTCCGGCTTGACCGAGCTGGACGCGATTCTCGGTAATGATGAGAAATTTATTGCCGATGTAACAGCCGCCGCTGCCGACCGGCACCCACGATTTATTGCGGTCTGCGGTTCGCCGATGCCGATGATGATTGGCGTGGATTTTGACGCTGTTGCGATGGAAATTAAACAGCGAAGCGGCATCCGGACATTTCCGCTGCATACAAACGGAATGCACGCCTATACGGACGGCGTTTCGGAGGCGCTTCTGGAAATTGCAAAGGAATATGTTCTGCCGCCATCGGCGCCGATTGCGAACGGTGTGAATATTCTCGGTGCAACACCGCTGGATTTCGGCAATTTGCAGGAAATCGAAAGCGTTCGCGCTTGGGCTTCGGAAAACGGCTTTTCTGTGGTGTCCTGCTTTGCAATGGGCGATTCGCTGGAAACACTTGCGCAGGCAGGAAACGCAGCAGTCAATCTTGTAGTATCATACGGCGGCTATGCTGCCGCAGAATATTTGTATCATACGTTTGGGATCCCGTATGTCTGCGGCGTACCGACAGGCAAGGATGGCTCTGCTGCGCTTGCGGCGGCATTACGGCAAGCAGCAGAATCCGGTAACCCCGAATATCCCTGTACCTTTCGCGGTACAGCCGGCAAAAAAATTGTCGTGATCGGAGAGTGTATCCGTGCAGGCTCGATTGCTGCACAGCTTGGACTGATGGGCTATGCCTCGCATTTGCTCTGTCCGCTGCCGCATTCGGAAAATCTGCTTGCGGCAGATGATATGGACGTATTTACAGAAGAAAGCATAGAAAAAATGCTTGAAGAGCGACAGCCGGATTGGGTGATTGCCGACCCGTTTTATCGCTTTGTATTACCGGACGGCGCACGGCATTTAGAGCTGCCGCATTATGCGTTTTCGGGCAGATGCTTTGAACGGGAGATGCAAAATCTGGTCGGCACGCGTTTTGATACGTGGCTGGATGCAGCAGGATCCGGATTGAAATGACGGTTATTGTCCATTGGGGCAGAACGATAGAATGATAAAGAGGAACAATATGATTAAAATTGCAATCTATGGCAAAGGCGGCATTGGCAAATCCACCTGCACGGCGAATCTGGCGGCGGCATTTGCGATGCGCGGAAAAAAAGTCATACAGATCGGCTGCGACCCGAAAGCGGATTCTACAATCAATCTGCTTGGCGGTACGCCGGTCACGCCGGTTATGGACTATCTGCGTGACCATGACGATGAGCCGGACAGCCTGGAGCAGATTTCCAGACGGGGCTTCGGTGATATTCTCTGCATTGAAACGGGCGGTCCCACACCGGGACTTGGCTGCGCCGGCCGCGGCATCATTACGACATTCAGTTTGCTGAATGAGCTACGGCTGTTTGAGCGCTGTCAGCCGGATGTTGTGTTGTATGACGTATTGGGCGATGTTGTCTGCGGCGGCTTTGCCGCACCGATTCGCGAGGGTTATGCAGAAAAGGTTTTGATCGTGACGTCCGGTGAGAAAATGGCGCTCTATGCAGCGAATAATATCAACAATGCCGTGAAAAATTTTGAGGACAGAAGCTACGCAAAGGTGCGCGGCATCATCCTCAACCGCCGCAATGTTACGAATGAGGAAGAAAAGGTTCGGGCATTTGCAGAATCCGCAGGGCTGGATATTACAGCGGATATTCCGCGTTCGGATGATATCACAATGTACGAAGATATGGGAAAAACAGTTGTCGAGGGCGCGCCGGAAAGCGAAACGGCAAAGCGCTTCTTTGCACTGGCTGATTTACTGATTGCAGAGGATTGAACATCATATATGAATCAAGCATATTTTATTACTGCGGCAGCGCTTGCGGCACAGGGCTTTTCTGCGCTGCCGGAGGAGCTGAATTCGGCAAAGCATATGATCTACAGCTCGCCGGCAACGCTCGATTACAATTCGCCGGGTGCAAAGGGTTTTGGCGTGAAACGTGCCGGACTTGCGATTCCCGGTTCTGTGATGCTGCTGGTTGCGCCGGGCTGCTGCGGCAGAAATACTTCACTGCTCAACGAACTCGGCTACAGCGAACGCTTTTTCTATCTGCTGCTCGATGATACGGATATTGTCACAGGACGATATCTCAAAAAAATTCCGCAGGCTTGCGCAGAGTTGCTGACGGAATGCGAAACAACGCCCTCCGCGATCGTCATTTGCATTACCTGCGTGGACGCGCTGCTTGGTACGGATATGGAGCGCGTCTGCCGAAGCTGTGAGGAATTGACAGGTGTTGCATCGATTCCGGCATATATGTATGCGCTGACGCGTGAAAAGCGGCTGCCTCCGATGGCACTTGTCCGCAAATCGGTCTATTCGCTGCTCAAGCCGCAGAAGCGCGTTTCGACAGCCTGCAATCTGCTCGGATTTTTCTCCGCATTGGAGGATCATTGCGAGCTGTACGCACTGCTTCGGTCTGCCGGCATCAAGACAATCGGGGAGATTGGGCGGTGTCAGACATTTGAGGACTATCTTGCGTTGTCAAAGGCGAATTTCAATCTTGTGCTGAATGCGGAAACGCGCTATGCTGCACAGGATATGCAGGAACGGCTTGGCATTCCGTTTATTGAATTGACGCGGCTCTATCGGCTCGATAAGATCCGCAATCAGTATCGTCTGCTCGGACAGGCAATCGGCGCGAATCTCGATGATACTGCATATTATGATGCGGCACAGGAGAAAATCACGCAATTTCGTGAAAAATACGGTGCACCGCGGATTGCTGTCGGAGAATGTCTGAACGCCGATAGCTTTGAACTTGCGCTTGCGTTGACGGAATATGGTTTTACGGTTCCGGAAATCTATGGAACCGTTGGCGAGCGTAATTTTGTATTTATCAAAAAACTTGCAGAGGTATCGCCGGAAACACGTATTTACTCGAATTTGTCTCCGACCATGCTCAACTATCGGAGAGAAACCGAAATTGACGCCGTCATCGGCAATGACGCAATGTATTATCACAGGGATTTAGCCGGAATCGGATTTCAGGAAGAGGAGCAGCCGTTTGGCTACCGCGGTGTGATGCTGCTGTTTGAGAAACTCACGGCGGCAATGGAGCATACCAAGCAAACAGGAGGGCGCGTATGAGCAAGCTGCTGACACATATTTCGCCTCTTGCGCCCGATGATTCCGGCGCGTGCGGCGTGTTCTATGAGCTGGGCGGTGTTACCGTGATCTGTGACGCCGGCGGCTGTGCCGGAAATGTCTGCGGATTCGATGAACCGCGCTGGCACGAAAAATCCTCGGCATTGTTCAGTGCCGGTCTGCGCGATATGGATGCAATTTTGGGCAGAGATGAGCTGCTCATTCGGAAACTCGCAAAAATCACGGAGCAGATTCCGGCAGCATTTACTGCAATTATCGGCACGCCCGTTCCGGCGGTCATTGCGACCGATTATCAATCGCTGAAGCGCATGGCGGAAAAGAAAACCGGTCTGCCCTGCATCACCGTGGAAACGGATGGCACACGCGGCTATGATTTCGGAGAGATGCTTGCATATTCGCGGCTGTTCCGGACATTTGCTATGGAAAAACTTCCGGTCAAAGCAGGAAAATGCGGCGTAATCGGCGCAACACCGCTGAATACCGGTCTGACGCGCGCGGACAGTATCATTCGGGCGGTTCAGGCACAGGGCTGGCAGGAAGTGGTATGCTTTGGCTTGGACAGCGGCTTGGATGAAATTCGGAACGCATCGGAATGTGCGCATCTGCTTGTGATTTCTCCATCCGGACTGAAAGCTGCGGAGTATCTGCATGAGAAATTCGGGACTCCGTATTCGGTCGGTTATCCGATTTTGCCGGAGTCTGTGACCGCGCAGGCAAAGGCGCTTTCGGGAAAACGTGTGTTGATCGTACACCAGCAGTTTGCTGCGTATGCGCTGCGCAATATGATTACAAATTGCGAAGTGAGCTGCGGCACATGGTTCATGCACGATGCCCGATATGAGACAGGACATGACTTGAAATTCCGCAGTGAAGCAGATTTCCGTGAAGCGGCGATGGCTGCGGATGTTGTCATTGCAGACCCGATGCTGCGGCGTATTGTGCCGAAGAATTGCTGTGAATGGATTGATTTTCCGCATTATGCCGTCAGTGGCTCTGCGAAATGGTGAAAACATGGAAACACATGAAAAATCACTGCATGAGATGCTGCGTGTCACGGAATTTGAGACACCGTGCGGTGTTTTGCGGCTGACCGACGATTTGGGCAATATTCTCCCGTTTTAGCTCGAAAAAGAGATATGGGAGGAACAGACGGCTGTATATGACATAATTGCGGATGAGTCTGTGCCGCTTGATTGACAGAATCAGTATACGATTACGATTCCGGTGGGTGGTCTGACAGCCGACAGGGAATACACAATTCGACTGCACGGCGATGCGCATTGCCGGTACGGCGACAGCGATGAACGCGCCATTGCAAGCCTTGTAACGGCTGAAAATGTGACGTTCAGCATCGGCGCACAGTACCTCAATGAAGATGAAAAGCTGAATCAGGCTGTCCCTGCCATTGCGGATGGCAGCGATATCGGTCGGCAGATGCCGGTGCAATATGATATATCAAAAATGCGTGGATACTTGGTTTCCGCGCTGCCGGATTGGTCGGGCTATCGCTTCCGGCTGCTCGATGAAACGGTGTCGGAGATTCGCTTCCGGATTGTGTGGGCGTACCATGCACTGGAGTATGCGGAGCCGGCAGACTATGCAGAGGTGACGAGATGGACGATCATGTAATGTGGGAGAATATGGAACAGGCTAAGCTGTTGATTCGTGAGGCGGCAGCGGATGATTTTGATGCGATGATGCGGCTCTATACGCATCTGCATGATAATCCGATTCCTGAGAAATGCGACAAAGTTGCGGCGGTGTGGGCGGCGATTCTCCAAGATGCTGCGCATCATATTGTTGTTGCTGAGATGGACGGAACGCTCGTATCCTCGTGCGTTTGTGTGATTGTTCCGAATTTGACGCATGAGCAGCGTCCCTATGCGCTGATTGAGAATGTTGTGACGGATGCAGCGTATCGAAAGCGCGGTCTTGCAAGTGCCTGTCTGGATTATGCGAAGGAACTCGCTTTGTGTGAAAACTGTTATAAAATGATGCTGATGACCGGTGCGAAAGACGCGCAGACACTGCATTTTTATGAACGGGCAGGCTATAACCGTACGGACAAAACTGCGTTTATCCAATGGCTTTGAATGGATGCGCAAGATTATACAAATCAGATGCGGAGGTGAACCGGCTGTATGACCACACAATTTCATATTTACGGCATTGTGCAGGGGGTCGGATTTCGCCCGTTTACTGCTGTGACGGCGGCGCGTTTCGGCATTCGCGGAACGGTTGCGAACAAGGGCTCATATGTGGAGATTATTGCGCAGGGCGAAGCGAATATGCTCGAGGCCTTTGCCGCCGAGCTTCAACAGAATCCACCGGAGCGTGCGATGATTCTTGCGATCGACAGAGAAATACTAGATGATTCCGAAATCACGCAATATCGTGATTTTTCTATCATAGAAAGTGAAAAGGAGCAGGGTGATATTTTTGTATCGCCCGACATTTCGACCTGCGATCATTGTCGTGTGGAGCTGTTTGATTCGAAAAACCGCCGGTATCTGCACCCGTTCATCAACTGCACGCAGTGCGGCCCGCGGCTGACCATCCTTGACGCGATGCCTTATGACCGCGAACGCACCAGTATGCGCGAATTTCCGATGTGTCCGGAATGCAGCGCGGAGTATTACGATGCCCGAACGCGCCGCTATGATGCACAACCGAATTGCTGTAAAAGCTGTGGACCGGATGTGTATATTATTGGGACGAAATTGCGCGGCGCGGCTGCCATTACGGCAGTGCGGCAGGCAATTATGGATGGGAAAATTGTTGCCATCAAGGGCATCGGCGGTTTTCACCTTTGCTGTGACGCAAAAAATCCGGAGGCGGTTCGGCTGCTGCGAGACCGGAAGCACAGACCAATGAAGCCGTTTGCGGTCATGATGAAGGACATCGAAACAGCGGAGTGCGAATGTCTCCTGCAAGACGGTCAGCGCGAAATGCTGACGGGCTGGCAGAAGCCGATTTTGCTGCTGGAAAAGCGGCCGCAGATGTCAATTTGCGACGATATTGCACCCGATAACCGCACGGTCGGTGTCATGCTGCCCTATGCGCCGGTGCAAATGCTGCTGTTTGACTATTTGGACGAAATTGCGATGACGGATTGCCTAGTGATGACGAGTGGAAACGCACGCGGTGCGCCGATTTGTCGGAATGACGCGGATGCGGTTCGGGAAATCGGAGATTTTTGCGACCTGATTCTTTCGCATGATCGAAAAATTCGTCTGCGCGCGGATGATTCGGTCTGCGACTGGCTTGACGGAAAGCCATATATGATTCGGCGTTCACGCGGTTTTGCGCCGCTGCCGGTGATGCTCCCGAAAAAAATGCACAAGCAGGTGCTTGCAATCGGCGGTGAACTGAAAAATACATTCTGCCTTGCTAAGGGCGGTCTGCTGTATGCGTCGCCGTTTGTCGGGGATATGGCGGATATTCGAACGGTTCAGGCGCTCCGTGAATCCGTTGAACGGATGTGTGGACTGCTTGAAGTCAAGCCGGAGCTGGTTGTTTGCGACACGCATCCGCTGTATAACACGGCTGCGGCTGCAAGTGAAATTGCGCAGGAATACGGCATTCCGCTTGTTGCGATTCAGCATCATTATGCGCATATTCTTTCGTGTATGGCAGAAAATGGCGTGACCGGAAGCGTCATCGGCTTGAGTCTGGACGGCACAGGCTATGGTGCAGACGGTACGATTTGGGGCGGCGAACTGCTGATTTGTGATGAAACCGGATATCGGCGGTATGGCTCTGTACAGCCGTTTGTGCAGACGGGCGGTGACCTTTCTGCAAAGGAGGGCTGGCGGATTGCGGCGGCACTGCTGCGTGACGCGGATTCGGATACGGCACAGGAAATCTGTATGCGGCTCGGCATCTGCAATGCGCAGGAATATACGGTGCTTGGCAATATGGCGCGCATGAGCGTCAATAGCGTGAAATCGACAAGCTGTGGCCGGATTTTCGACGCTGTTTCCGCAATTTTGGGGATTCGGCGCGCCGTGACATTTGAGGGCGAGGCTTCTACTGCGCTGATGTATGAGGCAGAGCAGTATGTGAAAAATTATGACGATATTGCAAACACGCTGCCTGCGGAAATTGCATTTGAAAATGGATATCTGACGATGCAGACCACGGCGCTCATCATGGAAATCGCAAAGCAATATTGTAATAATCAAACGCCGGAAAACCGACAGTATCTTGCATATCAATTTCATGCTGCATTGGCAGAAATGCTGGTGCGCTCATGTATTGCAATGCGCGAAGATACGAAAATATCCATCTGCGCACTCAGCGGCGGCGTGTTCCAGAATCGTCTGCTAACGCGCCTGTGCCGTGACAGGCTCTCTGCTGCGGGCTTCACCGTTCTGCTGCACAGCCTGATTCCCCCGAATGACGGCGGTATCTGTATCGGACAGGCGATGTACGGTGTATATTATGAGGGCGCGGACAATCAATGAGAAATGGGTGGTCTGTCCTGAAAAACAGACCGATACGAAACAGGAAATTGCGGAATTGCTCCGCTTTCAGGAACAATATTTTAATCAGAAATTATCATGGAGGTATCAACGATGTGTGTGGGATTATCTGCAAGAGTTGTGAGAGTCGAGGAAGGCACGGCACTGATTGACGCAAGCGGTGCGCAGAGAGAGGTCAGCGCCGGCGTGCTGGATGATCTGGAGCCGGGCGATTTTGTCATGGTTCACGCAGGGGTTGCGATTGCAAAGATTACTGAGGACGATGGCGCAGAAGCCGATGAAGTCATGGGGGATTTGCTGTGAACGAGAGTGCAAAGCGCGCAAGAGATATCATCACAGGCTACAGCGGCAGACCGCTTCGGATTATGGAGGTCTGCGGTACGCATACGCATGAAATTTTCCGGCTTGGTCTGCGTAAGCTGCTGCCGCCGCAGATTGACCTGATTTCGGGTCCGGGATGTCCGGTTTGCGTGACCGCGGTTGGCTTCATTGACGAGGCGTGCTGGCTTGCGATTGAAAAAGACTGTTTGATTTGCACGTTCGGTGATTTGATTCGCGTTCCGGGTACAACGATGAGCCTAGCCGATGCGCGTGCAAAGGGTGCGGAGATTCGGCCGGTGTATTCACCGCTTGACGCTGTGGCACTGGCAAAGGAAAATCCGGAGAAACAGGTTGTATTTCTTGCGGTCGGCTTTGAGACAACAACGCCCTCCGCTTGTCTTGCCGCAAAGCAGGCAAAGGAAGCCGGCTTGCAGAATTTCTCGCTGCTGACGGCGAATAAAACAATGCCGAATGCGTATCAATCGCTGGTTGGCTCTGCGGATGCGTTTCTTTATCCGGGTCATGTGAATGCGATCACTGGCAATGCGACCTGCATGAAGCTGTGCGAGGAGCAGGGCGTATCGGGCGTTGTAGCCGGATTTACCGCGAGTGAGCTGCTGACGGCGCTTGCCGTGACGATCCGTTTGCTCGAAGACGGAAAGCCGTTTTTCCGCAACTGCTATCCGCGTGTTGTAAAGGACGAGGGCAATCCGGCGGCAATTCGCATGATGCAGGAGGTCATGGAGCCTTGTGACAGCGAATGGCGCGGATTGGGGATGATTCCCGGCTCCGGCATGAAGCTGCGTGCGGAATATGCGGAATTTGATGCGCGGATGAAATTTGATATGCCGGTGATTACTGGCAAACCGAATCCTGCGTGTCGGTGCGGCGAGGTGCTTCAGGGCAAGATTCGCCCTTGCGATTGCAAAGTATTTGGAAGAGGTTGTACCCCGCAGCATCCGGTCGGCGCGTGCATGGTTTCGGATGAAGGCGCTTGTGCGGCGTATTATCAGTATTCGTGAGTAAGGAGTGAAAATATGAAGCTGGACGGTTTTGGATTGTTTGTTGAGGATATGGAAACCATGGTCCGTTTTTACAGGGATGTCCTCGGCTTTGAGATCAAAGAGGATGAGGATACCACCAATGTCTATCTGATCAAGGACGGTACGCTGTTTCTGCTCTATCGCAGAACCGATTTTGAAAAGATGACCTGCCGGAAATATCAGTATGTCAAGGGTCTGAACGGGCATTTTGAGATCGCACTCTATGTCGATACATTTGAAGAAGTCGATCGTGAATATCAGAGGGTGATCGAAATGGGCGCGCAGTCTGTGCTGCCGCCGGAGGATGAGCCGTGGGGACAGCGAACCTGTTATATCGCTGATCCCGAGGGCAATCTGATCGAGATCGGCTCCTTCAATAAACCGTTTGCAGGCAGACCCGAATAATACGATCCAGCGAGGTGAAAATATGGAACCGCATGATTATATTGTAACGGATATTCGCGGCGATTATGCTTTTTTGCAGCAAACTGATACAGATAACGCAGAGCCGTTTCAGGTTGCGCTTGCACTGCTGCCGATGGAAACCGATATTGGTATCAAGCTGCGCGGATGTATGGGAATGTTTGAAGTCATAGAGTGAATGATAGGAGCGAGCATATGCCGCGTTTTATTTTCTGGGGCTTGTGATTTATGAAGTGATTTTTGCGATTCGACTGCGCTATTTTACAAAAAAATATCGGGAACAGCAGACGGAAAAAGCCAAAAAGCACAGAATCGCGAAACATTACTTTTGTTAGCAGGTGCTGCTGCATTCATTGTGTGCAATGTAATTTTTGAATAAAAAGGAGAATATTGATATGAGCGAAAGAACCGTTACGCTTGCACACGGTGCAGGCGGCGCACAGACAAATGAACTGATTGACAGCGTGTTCAAGGCGCATTTTGCAAACCCGATGTTTACCGGTGATGATGCTGCTGTTTTGCCGCAAATCAGCGGAAAAATCGCAACCTCTACCGATGGCTTTATCGTTTCGCCGTGGAAATTCAACGGCGGCAATATCGGCAAGCTCTCAATCTGCGGCACGGTCAACGACCTGTCCTGCATGGGCGCAAAGCCGCTGTATCTGACCTGTGCATTCGTCATTGAGGAAGGCTTCTCGATGGACGCATTGGAGGAAATTGCATCCGCTATGGAGAAAACCGCTGCCGAGGTCGGCGTGCGCATTGTCGCCGGCGATACAAAGGTTGCAGGAAAAGGACAGTGTGATGGCGTTTTCATCACAACAACCGGTATCGGAGAGATTCTGCCGGAGGCGCGGACATCCGGTACGCTTGCACAGCCAGGCGATGCCATCATTGTGACCGGCGACGTTGGACGGCATGGCTGCACGATTCTGATTGCGCGGAATGATTTCGGCATTGAATCGGATGTGGACAGCGACTGTGCGCCGCTTTGGGATACAGTACGCTCGCTCTATGATGTGACCGACGAGATTCATGTGATTCGTGATGCAACACGCGGCGGTGTCGGTACGGTGATGTATGAAATCGCTGGACAGAGCAACGTTGGCATTCGGCTGAACGCGGCAAGCGTACCGGTTGATCCGCGCGTCAAGGGCATTTGCGGAATGCTTGGTTTAGAGCCGCTGTATCTTGCCTGCGAGGGCAGACTCGTCATTGTTGCGCCGCAGAAATGTGCCGAACAGCTTGTCGCGAAGCTGAGAGAGGGCAAATATTCGCAAAATGCCGCGATCATCGGTACTGTAACTGCGGAAAATGCCGGCAAGGTTATCATGGAAACCGAAATCGGTACGCAGACAATTCTGCCGCAGCCGAAAGGCGAGTTGCTGCCGCGGATTTGCTGAGCCGATATCTCCTTAAGGCAATACCGCACAGAGTTGGTGGTGCAGATACGCAGTCAGATTATTCGTCAGAATTTCTGTGCAAGATGGCGGAAAATATGCAAGTAGATGTGCCGCCAAACCGTAAGGCGGACTTTGCGCGGTGTTGCCTTAAAAATCTCCGGCAATAGTTGACATTTTCCGGAAATCGTGGTACAATAACCGTAGATATATAAGAAAGAAAGCGGTGACTGATATTGAGGAAGCATTTGTTTGGGCGCGCGGCTTGCTGCGGCATTGCGCTTGCTACGGCAATCTGCCTTACCGGCTGTGAACAGAGTATTTATTTTTCGCAGGAGAATCGCGTGCTGGAAGTGACGCTGCCATCGCAAGTGACAAGCACCTCTTCCGCGATCACGCAAACAGTCGCGACAACGCAGATGACGCTGCCCGAAACAACCACAACATCTTCCGAAACGACAACAACGACGATCACCACTACGACAACAACGACCATTCCCACTACAACATCCACGACGATGACTACGACCGGAACGACCGGCTCTATGGTGACTGCATATACAGTCAGCGGCTCGGTAACGACTGCTTCCACATCGAAGACTTCCCAATATCCGCCGGATGCGCATGGACTGACAGCCGAGGATTATGCGTTTTTGCATGATACGGTTTTTGTCGGTGACAGCATTTGCAGCGGCTTGCGTGTGTACGGGATTTTGCCGGATGACAATGTTGTTGCCAAGGGTTGTGTGGCTGCGCGGAATATTTTTGAATACCAATTTGAGTGCCGCGGCTCTGAATTCAGCGCACCCTATGCGCTCTCTGTTCTGAAACCGCGATATGTCGTATTTTCCATGGGCATGAATGATGTCAATATGACATCGCCGGAGGTCTACTGCCAGAATTATGACTATGTGCTGAAAACAATCCGCAGTGTGCTGCCGGATTCCATGTTCTTTGTTGCTTCGGTGACGCCGATTACAGCAGATTCGGTATTCAGCACGAATCAGAAAATTGATAAGCTGAATCAGACCATCCGGGAGCATCTGTACGGTACATCGACCGGTTTCGTAGATGTTACGTCCGGACTGAAATCGTGGAACGGCGGTCTGAATCCGATTTATAACGGCGGCGATGGCGTGCATCTTGCGCCGGCAGCGTATTATGTTTATCTGAAGCAGATTTGCGATCAGCTTGTGGATACCAATACGGTTGGCGGCTATGCAAACGGCATTGCGTATGGCTGGGCGAATACATAAAAATATATAGAAACCGCTGAATCGCTGCATTCAGCGGTTTTTTGCGAGCAATTTTATTTGAAATTATTCTAACAAATTATCGGAATGCGCTGCGAACGACCGGGGAAAATTGGCAGCAAACCACATGAATCCCAAAGCGCTGGCTGCCGAAAGCTGCGGCATAGCACCGATGCTGAAAAAATAAATAAATTATGAAAAAGAGCCGTAGGGGGTTTCTTTTTTTTTTTCTTTGTGATATAATAGTATTGTATTATGTCGCAGTATGCTTTGGCGACAAAGGAGGTCCAAAATAGTGAGTCAGAAAGTGTATGCACTCGGCATTGATATCGGTTCCACAACGGTCAAGACCGTAGTGATTGATACGCAGAATCAGATTTTGACACACAGTTATCAACGCCATATGTCGCGCGTTCGGGAAACGGTCATGGAGCAGCTTCAGGCAATCCGAAAGCAGTTTCCTGACGCATTGTTCAAAATCTGTATTACCGGCTCTGCAGGACTCGGTCTTGCGCAGAGTGCAGAGATTTCGTTTGTGCAGGAGGTTCATGCAGCGTTTCTTGCAGTGAAAGCGGATTATCCGCAGGCGGATGTGGTCATTGAATTGGGCGGCGAGGACGCAAAAATGATCTTTTTATCCGGCGGTGTGGAGCAGCGTATGAACGGTTCGTGCGCAGGCGGTACCGGCGCGTTTATTGACCAGATGGCAACGCTGCTCGGTATCTCTGCGGATGAAATGGATGCAATCTCGCTGAAAGCGGAGAAACGCTATCCAATCGCTTCCCGATGCGGCGTATTTGCAAAATCGGATATTCAGCCTCTGTTGAATCAGGGCGCAAAGCGTGAGGATGTTGCTGCAAGTATTTTTCAGGCGGTCGTCGATCAGACCGTATCCGGCTTAGCGCAGGGCAGAACCATCGAGGGAACGGTATTGTTCCTCGGCGGACCGCTTTCATTTTTGCAGGGTCTGCGGCAGGCATTTGTGCGGACGCTCAAGCTCGACGATGACCATGCGATTTTCCCTGAAAATGCGCCGGTATTTGTTGCGTATGGCTGTGCGATGTACGCTGCGAAATCGGTTGGTGCGATGTCGCTTGCAGACACAGAGGAGAAGCTCAGACACGCTGAAACCGGCGGCAATACCGTGACCGGAGAGCCACTGTTCCGCAGCCGTAAGGACTATGAGGCGTTCATTGCCCGTCATAAGGCGCATGACCTGCCTTTTGCCGATATGCGTACTGTGACCGGCAATGCGTATCTTGGAATCGACGCCGGTTCCACGACGACAAAGCTCGTGCTGATTACCGAAAACGGCGATCTGCTGTATCAGTATTATGCAGCCAATCGCGGTCAGCCTCTTGATCGAATTGTCAAGCAGCTGAAAAAAATCTATGCCGAAAAGAATCCGGAGCTGCATATTCGTGCATCGGCGGTGACCGGCTATGGCGAGGACTTTATCCGCGCCGGTCTGGGCATTGATTTCGGCATTGTGGAAACGGTCGCGCACTATAAGGCTGCATCGTATTTTTGTCCGGATGTCGATTTTATCATGGATATCGGCGGTCAGGACATCAAATGCTTTAAGATTCGCAACCACAGCATTGACAGCATTATGCTGAATGAAGCCTGTTCCTCCGGCTGCGGTTCGTTCATCCAGAGCTTTGCACAGGCACTCGGCTATGATATTGCGGATTTTTCGCAGCTTGGCTTGTTTGCAGAGCATCCGGTTGATCTTGGCTCGCGCTGCACCGTGTTCATGAACAGCTCGGTTAAGCAGGCGCAGAAGGACGGCGCGACGGTCGAGGATATTTCCGCAGGTCTTTCCTCGTCCATTATCAAGAATGCGGTTTATAAGGTCATTCGCGCAAAATCCGTGGATGAGCTTGGTAAAAATATTGTTGTGCAGGGCGGTACGTTTCTCAATGACGCGGTGCTTCGCTCGTTTGAAATGGAGCTTGGCAGGGATGTGATTCGTCCGGCGATTTCCGGTCTGATGGGTGCGTTTGGTGCGGCACTCTACGCAAAAGAGCATATGCCTGCCGAAACCAAAACCATTACAGCAGAAAAGCTCGCGGATTTCAGTTACAAGACCAGAAATGCAAAGTGCGGCGGCTGTACGGCACATTGTGCATTGAATATTGTGATGTTCCCGGATGGCGGCAAATACATCTCCGGCAACCGCTGCGAAAAGGGTGCCGGAAAAAAACAAACCGAAGAAATCCCGTCGTTGTATGATTACAAATATCAGCTGATTCTCAATCAGGAGAGAAGACCGGTATTCGGCAAGCCGCGCGGAACGGTTGGACTGCCGCTGGCGCTGAGTTATTATGAGCAGATGCCGTTCTGGACGGAGCTGTTTACGAAGCTGGGCTTTGCGGTGAAGCTCTCGCACGAAAGCGATCGCGACATCTATTACAAAGGACAGCATACGATTCCCTCGGATACGGTTTGCTATCCGGCAAAGATTGCGCATGGTCATATTGAGGATTTGCTGGAGCAGGGTGTCGATTTCATTTTCTGGCCCTGCATGAGCTATAATTTCGATGAGGGCAGCAGCGACAATCACTATAATTGTCCGGTTGTCGCGTATTATCCGGAGCTTCTGCGTGCCAATAACAGCAAGCTGACAAATACCAATTTCATTACGCCGTATATGGATCTCAATCGGCAAAAGGGTGTATTTCTTTCCTTGCGAAAAGCACTGGCTGCATGGCGCATTCCCTCCGAAACACTGAAATCTGCGTTGAAAGCGGCATATGCAGCGCAGACGCAGTATCGGATGCAGACGGCAAAGGAAGCACAGCGCGTGATTTCGGAGGCAAGAGCGTCCGGCAGAAAAATCATTGTGCTTGCCGGCAGACCGTATCATATTGACAAGGAAATCAATCACGGCATTCATAAGCTGATTACCAGTCTGGGTATGGCGGTGGTCAGCGAGGATTCCGTCGCTTCGCTTGCGATGAATGGAAAGCTGAGTGTGCTGAATCAGTGGACATATCATTCGCGGCTTTATCGTGCGGCAAAATTTGTGACGACACAGCCGGATATGCAGCTTGTGCAGCTTGTTTCATTCGGATGCGGCATTGACGCTGTGACAACGGACGAGGTGCGCACGATCCTCGAAAAGGGCGGCAAGCTCTATACACAGCTCAAAATTGACGAGATCAACAATCTCGGTGCGGCGAAGATTCGTCTGCGTTCACTGGTTGCGGCAATGGAGGAGCATCCGGAGCAGGAAAAGAAGCCATCCGCTGTGAAAACAGTGAAGCGCGTACCCGTTCAGGTATAAACCCATCATTTACGTCTGAGGAGGACGCATGAAGAAACTTTGGACATGGCTTGGCGCGGCAATCGGTTTGCTGACAGGCTGGGCGGTCTTTGAAAATACGGCGATGCTCCGCGTTCGTCATTATACCACGGCATTGCAAGGTCTGCCGAGGCTGGTTCATATTTCTGATCTGCATAAGCGGCGGTTCGGTGCAGGGCAAAAGCGGCTGCTCAGCAAGGTTGCTGCCTGTAAGCCGGAATATATCGTAATTACGGGCGATCTTGTTTCCCGGACAGTAACGGATTTTACGGAAACCGAACAGCTACTTTCCGCACTGTGCGCGATTGCACCGGTGATTGTTTCCGAGGGAAATCATGAAGCGGATCTTCCGAATGTCAGATATGCTGTAATGCGGGATGCGATACGCCGAAGCGGTGCAAGATATCTGAAAAATGAGATGATTCGGATAGGTGATATCCGGATTGCCGGTCTGGCACTCTCAGCGGAATATTATCGCGGCGGCGGTTACTTCGGTTTTCGCGGCGCAAAGGACTGCACACGCAGAACGATGCGGCTGAAATTTGGCGCTTGTCCCGATAAAACGCTGCTGCTTGCACACAATCCGCTGTGCTTTCCGGCGTATGCGGAATGGGGTGCGGCGCTGACGCTTTCCGGTCATGTGCATGGCGGTGCGGTACGGCTGCCGCTGCTCGGCGGTCTGCTTTCACCGGAGCGCAGATTTTTCCCGAAATATGACAAGGGAAAATTCCGGCTTGGGGAATCCGAGCTGATTGTCAGCGGCGGTCTGGGTAAGCTGCGGCTGTTCAATCCACCGGAGATTTCCGTGATTACCTCGGCACGGCGATCCGACAGAAATCTGCAATAGTAGACAATATACACTGTGCAAGCATGATTTGAGTCTGTATTTTTTCTGCGAAATCGGAAATAATTTCTATGCAGTATGGTTACAGGCAGAACAAAAGTGACCGACAGGCAAGGTCTGCCGGAAGGAGCATGACCAATGAAACACAGAAAATATCGGCATTTGTTTTCAACCGGCTTTGGAATTTTGCTGCTCGGACTTCTGACATTTTTATTCGCACTGATCTGGGAGTATTATTATGCGGATGCGATTATTGCACCGTTTTTCCGGCGCGGCAACTGGGTTGTTGTTTGGATTTATCTGGTGCTGACCGTGCTGGTATTCAAGGCATATCGCTGTATCAGATTCGGTTATCTCAAACGAAGCGACCTGATTTATTATCAGCTTATCGGTATCACGATCGTGAATTGCATCACCTATTTTCAAATCAGCGTAATCGGACGGCATTTCATGCAGCTGGCACCAATCCTGCTGCTGACAGGGCTTGATTATGTGGCGATCTTCGGATGGGAATTGCTTGTCAGTGTTCTGTATTTCCGATTGTTTCCACCGCGGAAGCTGGTGATCGTCTACGGTTCCTCCAAGGCAGCAGAGCTTGTCATGAAGATGAGTACGCGCGTGGATAAATACATGATCTGTGAGAGCATCAGCTGTGCGGCAGGGCTGCGGGAAATTACCAAGCTGCTCTGTGATTTTGACGGCGTGATTTTATGCGATGTGCCTGCCGAATTGCGAAACGATTTGCTGAAATACTGCTGCGGACATCGTCTGCGTGCATATATCGCGCCGAAAATCTCGGATATTCTGATGCGCGGCGGCGATGAGCTGCGAATGTTCGATACCCCCTTGATTCTCTGCCGCAATGAGGGTTTATCGCCTGAACAGCGATTTCTCAAGCGCTGTTTTGATTTATTGATTGCAGGATTGCTGATGCTGTTGTTTGCGCCGGTGATGCTGGTGTGTGCGGCGGCGATTCGGCTGGAGGACGGCGGCCCTGTCTTTTACCGTCAGCGCCGTCTGACAAGAGACGGCAAGGAATTTGAAATGCTGAAATTCCGTAGCATGATTCCCGATGCCGAAGCGGATGGAAAACCGGTTCTGGCTTCCGACAATGATACGCGGATTACAAAAACCGGCAATATTCTGCGCAGATTCCGACTCGATGAGCTGCCGCAGCTTTTGAATATTTTGCGCGGAGAAATGTCTTTGGTCGGGCCGCGTCCGGAACGTCCGGAGCTTGCAGAGGTATATGCGAAAAAGCATCCGGAATTTTCGTATCGGCTGCAAGTAAAAGCCGGCTTGACCGGTTATGCACAGGTCATCGGAACCTATGATACGGAGCCGATTGATAAACTGAAAATGGATTTGATGTATATTGAACAGTATTCGCTGCTGCTGGATATTCAGATTCTTCTGCTGACGCTGAAAACCGCACTGTTTCCACCGGAAACCAATGCAGAGGAGTTTTCGGCTTCTCGTTCGGATCGTAAGAAGGAGTAACACGATATGCAAAATCACAATCAAGTTCTGACTGCGGTGATCATGGCAGGCGGCAAGGGCGAACGCTTTTGGCCGAAAAGCAGAATGCGCTGTCCGAAGCAGTTCTTGTCGCTGACCGATGACGGCGAGACGATGCTGCAAAAAACGGTCAAGCGTATCAGCGGTCTGGTTGCCATGGAGCATATTTATATCGTCACAAATGCAGAGTATATGCAGCTTGTACGCGAGCAGCTTCCGGAAATTCCTGCCGATAACCTGCTTGCTGAGCCGGCGCCGCGCAATACGGCACCATGTCTTGCGCTGGCAGCGGCGGTGATATCCAAACGCTGCGGAAATGCGACGATGATTGTATTGCCGGCAGACCATCTGATTCGGCATGAGGATATTTGTTCCGATGTACTTTGCCGTGCTGCCGCAGCTGCCGAGGAAACGGATTCCTTGGTGACAATCGGCATTACACCGACCTATCCGGAGACAGGATACGGATATATTGCGTTTTCACGTGCAGAAAATCTGCCGCGCGGCGTCTATCGGGTGGACAGCTTCAAGGAAAAGCCGGATATCGAAACAGCACGTAGCTACGTGAATTCCGGCAGCTATCTCTGGAACAGCGGAATGTTTGTCTGGAAAACAGATGTCTTTCTTGCGGCGGTTGAACAGCATCTTCCGGAGGCGTATGCGATTGCGATGGAGATACAGTCTGCTTGTGATACGTCGGATTTTGATGCGGTGCTGCAAAAGCGATTTCCGGATATGCCCTCGATTTCGGTTGACTTTGGCATTCTGGAGCACGCAGCGCATCTCTGTACAATACCGGGCAGCTTTGGCTGGGATGATGTCGGGAGCTGGCCGGCACTGAAGCGCGTTGCAAAAACAGATACAAACGGCAATTACCGTGACGGTGATATTATTACGATCGGTACGAAAAACTGCGTATTTTCCGGAAAAGAAAAGCTGATTGCGGCTGTCGGATTGGAAAATATCGTGGTTGTGGATACAGCAGACGCATTGCTTGTCTGTGATATGGATGCTGCACAGAATATTAAAAAAATAACGGAAATACTGCGCGAACAGGGCAGGGGCGACCTGCTTTGATGTTCGGCGGAAAATAAAACGGAGGTAACGGCTATGGTGGAGCTTACCGGAGATCTGATTGTGGAACAGATGCGCAGGGATTACGGACGCGCAGCCCTTCGAAAATTTCTTCTGCTGCTGATACTGGCAGCCGGAATGTGCGCTTCTGCGATGTTACGGGATGTAAAGGACGCTGTTACAATTATATTGGCAGTGCTGACTGCTGCGGCACTTGTTTTCTTCCTGATTGCATTGTTCAGGGCGATCTTTATTGAAAAGCATCCGCTGATCAAGCAATTCGGCAGTGCGATAGCGCTTGCAGGATGTATTCGCGCGGGCGGTACGTTTGCAATCTGGCATACGCCGCCCTATCGCAAGCATCAGCTGATTATCACGGAAGAATACATCGTCTGTCCCGAAAAGGTGCAGAGCTATTTGTCGCTGGATAAAATCACGACGGTGCAGCGCGTGATGCTGCATGGTGCCGGATTTTTCAAGGTGCTGTTCGGCACGCGCAGCGTATCGGCGGCAAAGACACTTGGTGTGTCTGCGAAAGATCGCAGCTATCAGAAGCAGCATCCGAATCCGGATACGGAGCAATTTGACCTACTCTGTCTTTGGGACATGAAAAAACGCCGTCATTTGTATTATGTTTCAGTTGCGGATTTTCACGATGTGCTTGCATTTCTGCGCGAATATTTACCCGAAGCGCAGATAAAGCCGGAGCGTTCGATCTGAGAAAGGGAGTTTTTATATCACATGAAACACGCATTGATTACCGGTATTACCGGTCAGGACGGTTCGTATCTTGCCGAGCTGCTGCTTGAAAAGGGCTATGAGGTTTACGGTATCTGGCGGCGCAAGAGTGTTGTGGATTATGGCAATATTGCACACCTGAAAGACCGGATTCATCTGATCTATGCGGATATGACCGATCTGGTTTCCCTGATCTCGGCAATGCGGATTTCGCAGGCAGATGAGGTCTATAATCTGGCAGCACAGAGCTTTGTTGCGACAAGCTGGGAGCAGCCGATTGCAACAGCAGAGATTGACGCGCTTGGTGTAACGAATCTGCTGGAAGCGATCCGAATCGTCAGGCCGGAATGCCGGTTCTACCAAGCCTCGACCTCGGAAATGTTTGGTAAGGTGCAGGAGATTCCGCAGTGCGAGACAACGCCGTTTTATCCGCGCAGTCCATATGGCGTTGCAAAGCTCTATGGTCACTGGATTACGAAAAATTACCGCGAGAGCTTCGGGATGTATGCCTGTTCCGGCATTTTGTTCAATCATGAGTCGGAGCGCCGCGGAAAGGAATTCGTGACGCGCAAGATTACCGATGCCGCAGCAAGAATCCGGCTTGGTGTACAGCAGACCGTTGAGCTTGGCAATTTGGACGCAAAACGCGACTGGGGACATTCGCAGGATTATGTCCGCGCAATGTGGCTGATGCTGCAGCAGGAGACACCGGATGATTATGTCGTAGCAACCGGCGAAACACGCTCGGTGCGTGAGTTTGCGGAATGTGCATTCCGTGCGGTCGGCATGGAGCTTGCATGGCAGGGCGAGGGTGTTGATACGGTCGGCATCAACAAGGAAAACGGTCAGGTTGTTGTCAGAATCAATCCGAAATTCTATCGTCCGGCAGAGGTCGAATTGCTGCTTGGCGATCCATCCAAGGCAGAAACGCAGCTTGGCTGGAAGCGTGAAGTCTCCTTTGATGAATTGGTAACGCGGATGGCGCAGCATGATCTTGCGCTGGTCAAGCAGGAGCTTGGCATCTGAGAGCCGCATTTTTCCGGAGGCATATGAAACATGAATATTGCATTTGACGCAAGTCCGCTGATCGGAGACAATATCTCCGGCGTGGGCTGGTGCGAAGCAAATCTGACGGATGCGCTGATGCGGCTGCATCCGGAAAATCGCTATCGGTTTGAATATTTTACGCTGCGTTCGCCGGAAGAAAAGGTTCGGCGTATGCAGCAGTTTGTTCATGCGGATACTGCGCTGCATCCGGCGCGGTTTTCTCCGCTTGTCTATCGTATGATGACGAATTTTGTGCCGCTGCCGTATCGCGCGTTCCATGGCGCATGGGCAGATCTGACGCATTTTTTCAATTATATCGTACCGCCGTTTGTCCATGGAAAAACGGTTGCGACTGTGCATGACATGGTGCTCCATGCTTATCCGGAAACCATGCACACGCGCACTCGTGTTTTGTTGCGGATTGGGTTGAAGCGTTCTATGCAGCGTGCCGACCGGATTGTAACAGATAGTGAATTTTCGCGCACGGAGATCATCAAATATTATCCGGATATGGCGGAAAAGATTCGTGTTGTGCCATGCGGCGTGGACTGTACGCGGTTTTCGCCGGCGTCTGCGCAGGAAATTGAAAAGGCACGTGAGATTCATCATCTGCCGAAGCGTTATTTTTTGTATCTTGGAACATTAGAGCCGCGAAAGAATCTGGTGCGGCTCATTCGTGCTTATGCGCTGCTGCGCACAAAGTATCCGGATGCGCCGGAGCTGGTGCTTGCAGGCGGCAAGGGCTGGCAGTACGAGAAGATTTTTCAGGCTGCTGCTGCGCCGGATGTGCGCGGTCATATTATATTTCCGTCTTATATTCCGCCGGAGCATATGTCGGCGGTGTATTCCGGTGCATTGGCATTTGTCTTTCCGTCGCTTTACGAAGGCTTTGGAATGCCGCCGCTTGAAGCAATGGCGTGCGGATGCCCTGTGCTGACCTCCAATGCAGCATCCTTGCCGGAAGCGGTTGGAAATGCGGCACTGCTTTGTAATCCAATGAAAATCAAGGCGATTGCAAGAGGCATGGAGCTGCTATTGACGCGTGAAAATCTGCGCAATATGCTGATTGCGCGCGGATTTTGCCGTGCAAAGGAAATGAGTTGGGAGGCAGCAGCGGATAAGCTATATCAGGTTTACGGTGAATTACGGGATGATGAGAACTGAGAGCGTAAGCAGCATGAATAATCGGAAGCCGCGTCCGCGCTTGCTGATTGCAGGAAAAGCGTACACGCCGCATATCGGCGGCATCGAGACAGTGATGCAGCAGACTGCGGAATATATGAGCAGATACGCAAAAACCAAGGTACTGTGCTGCCGCGATAATTTTGGCATGACGGAGCGTAACAAGATCGGGCGTGTTCCGGTGACCTATGCCGGCAGTCTGGGGACGGCTGCTTCCTGTCCGATTTCATTTTCGTTTATAGGAGAATTTCAGCGTAAGGTCATGCTTGCGGATACGGTTGAACTGCATTTGCCGTTTCCGATTGCAGATCTGGCGCTTCTGCTTTCAGGGTATAAGGGGCGTGTTGTTGTGGCATGGCATAGCGATGTCGTGCGGCAGAAAACAATGCTCAAATTGTATCGTCCGCTGATGAAATGGCTGTTGAAGCGTGCGGATGCGATTCTTGTTGCAACGCAGGCGCATATTGACAGCTCGCCGTATTTGCGGCCATTTCGCGAAAAATGCGTGATTGTGCCATATGGAATTGACCCTGCTGCATATGAGCTGCGCCCTCATCTGACGCCGCTTGCCTTGCAGCTATACGATAAATCAGCAAAAAAAATATTGTTCGCAGGTAGGCTTGTGTATTATAAGGGCGCGGATGTGCTGCTGGAGGCGTTTGCGAATTTGCAGACAAATGCGGAGCTGTTTTTTGCCGGAGGCGGCGTGCTAGAGGATGAACTGAAGCAGCGTGCTGAGGTGCTGGGAATCAAGGAGCGTGTGCATTTTCTTGGCAGACGTATGACGCCGGATTTGCGCGATATGTTTGCGGAATGCGATTTGTTTGTTTTGCCGTCTGTTGAAAACAGCGAGGCGTTTGGCATTGTACAGCTCGAAGCGATGGTCAACGGAAAACCGGTGATCAACACTGCGCTTCCGACGGGCGTACCGCTTGTGAGCATTGACGGTGAGACCGGCTTGACCGTACCGCCAAGAGATGCGGCTGCGCTGACAAAAGCCATGGAAACACTTCTGACAAACGACGCATTGCGCGTGCAATACGGCAAGGCGGCGAGAGAACGTGTTTTGCGGGAATATTCGCTGCAATCTGTCATGGAGAAAACCCGAAGGGTATTGCTGAACGAGGACTAAGGAGCGCAACAGCATGAGAATATTGATTACCGGCGCGGCAGGCTTTGTCGGTGCATATGCGATCCGGCAGCTTGCGGCAAAGGGATATGCGGTTCATGCCGCGATTTTGCCGCAGGAGCAGCTTGCCGGAGATTTGCAGACGCTTTGTACCGTGCATCATTTTGATCTGCTGGACGCAGATGCCGTAACCGCGCTGCTGCAAACCGTTCAGCCGCACAGGATTCTGCATCTTGCGGCGCAAAGCTCGGTTGCCGTATCATGGCAGCAGCCGCAGCTGACAGTTGACCTCAATATCAAGGGAACGGTCAATTTATTGGAGGCGGCAAGGAAATTGCCGCAGCTGCCGCGAATTTTGCTGGTTGGTTCTGCGGAGGAATACGGCAGATGCCAAGCGCATACCGAGGGCTTGCAGATTGTCAATGAAGCCATGCCGCTGCACCCTGTGAATATTTATGCCGCGACAAAGGCTGCCGCAGAGCAGCTTGCCGCCGTGTATGAGACTGCATATCAGCTGCCGGTGATTTGCGTGCGCGCATTTAACCATTTTGGACCGGGACAGCGCGAGATATTTGTGGTATCCGATTTTTGCAAACAGGCTGCGGAAATTGAATATGGACTGCGCGAGCCTGTAATCCGAACCGGCAATCTGGATGCAAAGCGCGATTTTACCGATGTGCGCGATATTGTGCGTGCCTATGTGCTGCTGCTGGAATCGGGCAGCGTCGGAGAAATCTACAATGTCGGCAGCGGCAAAGCGACCGCGATTTCGGATATCCTGTCACAGATTTTGTCGTGCTGTAGGGTTCCGATTCGGCATGAAATTGACCGCGAAAAGCTGCGTCCGGTAGAAACGGCGTATCTTGTCGCGGATATCGAGAAGCTGCGACAAGATACGGGATGGACGCCTGAAATTCCGACCGCGCAGACCATTTCCGATACGCTTGCATATTGGCGGCAGGAACTAAAGGAGAGATCAGAAGCATGATAGGGAAGCTGCGTGAGCTCTATCAATACCGTGAAATGATCGCAAGTCTTGTCCGAAAAGACCTCAAGGGCAGATATAAGGGCAGTGTGCTCGGATTCTTATGGACGTTTCTGAATCCGCTTTTGCAGCTGCTTGTATACACGATGGTATTTTCTGTGATTTTGAAAAGCGGAATACCAAATTACTATCTGCATTTGTTTGTGGCGCTTGTTCCATGGATATTCTTTGCCTCCTCGCTGACAACGGGCGCAAAGCTGGTTCTTGACCAGAAAAATATGATCAAAAAAATATATTTTCCGCGCGAGGTACTGCCGGTTGCGTATACGCTCAGCAGCTTCTGCAATATGCTGTTTTCGTTTCTCATCATTTTTCTGGTGATTGCGGTGATGCGGCTTGGCGTCAGCTTTGGGGCGCTGCTGTATCTGATTCCGGTGATGGCGATACAGTTTGTGCTGGTGCTTGGAATGAACCTCATGATTTCGGCTGTGACGGTATATATCCGTGATCTGGAGCATATCATGGGAGTTGTCAGCATGGCATGGATGTATTTATCTCCGGTTGTATATGGAATCGACTTTGTGCCGGAAGCATGGCATCCATGGTATCTGCTGAATCCGATGGCGCCGCTGGTGCTGTCCTATCGTGATATTTTATATTATCAGCGTTCGCCGCAGCTTAAAAATCTGGCGATTGCAGCAGGCATCAGTCTGCTGATTTTCGGTATTGGATATCTGGTCTTTGAAAAACTGCAGCGGCGTTTTGCAGAGGTGCTCTAATGGCGTCAATTTTACACAAAATACGGAAATATCTTCCGCAGATCGCATTTTGTGCAGCGGTGCTCTGGCTATTCTATGAAATCTATCCGATTATATTTGCAACGCATGACGATATGCGAAATTATACGCTGGTGCGGCGCGGAATGGTTTTCATGGATGCGATTCGTGCTGCAAAAACCGGCAGAATTTCGCATCTCTGGAATCATCATTTGCTGGCATTGCCGTTTCTTGCAAATAAGGTCTGGTTTTATAAGCTGATACAATATGCGGCATTGTTATTTGATATCTATGCAGGATGGAAGCTGCTGCGCGCGCATACAGACCGTCATTTTGCAGATTTGACGGCGGTGCTTGCCGTGTCATGGGCTTGTATTTCCGCGTATCATAATCTGCTCATTTCCTATGCGTTCTGTCATCAGATTCCGATTGGACTTTGTTTTCTTTCGCTGTATCATTTCGGAAACAGGCTGAAATATAAGCGTAAAAAAGATGAGGCTTTGAGCTGTCTGTATCTGCTGCTTGCGATTATGATTTATGAAGCATTTACGGCGATGCTTTTGCTGTATCTGGTCTGGGGGCTTTGCTTGCCGACGCGCAGACAGCGTTCCTTGTATCAATGTCTGCGGCGCGCTGTGAAACGAATGCTGCCGCAAATCGTGACGGTTGTCGGATACTGCGTGGTCTATTTGATATGGCAAATGATATACCCGACTGCCTATGACGGGATATCCTTGAGTCTTCGTGAGCCGTTTATGAGCCTGCGCGCACTGATGACCTATTCGCTGTCATTTTTCCCGATTTGGGAACTGTTGCGGCTTGCAAAAGACCACCCGATTACCATCCTGAGCTTCTGTTCGCATATGCTGCATCCTGCTGCTTGGGTGACGGCAGCACTGACAACCGCAGCCTTTTATACGCGGCTGCCGCATATTCGGATGAAGCCGGAAAAAATGCGGAATCTGCTAATCTTATCCGGTATCGGAGTGTTCATGCCCTGTCTGCTGACGTCAATGAGTGAAAAATACATGGACTGGGCAAGACGCGGCACGGACGGTTATCTGCCATCCTTTTACAGCTATCTGTTTCTTGTCGGATTTCTGCTGACGGCTGCGGTGGGGCTCTGGCAAACGGCTCCGATAGGGAATCGCAAGAAAGTTTTGCGTGTGCTGCTGAGTGTTGGCGTATTCGGTTGCTGCATCACGGCAAGCGCTGTGACGGATATGTGGAAGCCGACCTTTGAAATGCGTTCTTTGCGTTACCGGAATTTTGATTATGCAGTATCCAAATCTTTGGCAAATTGCGATTCCGGCTGGCAATTCTACGCGCCGGATAATCAAGGAATTCATCTGGATCGCGCATATACACAGGATTATCTGAAAATATATAATCCGGAAGATATCGCATATATCAATGATTCGGCGGCACTCGACGGCAGCAAGCAGACAATTTGTATGCGGATGCCTGAGAATTATGCCTATGCGGTAATTGGTGAGGTGGACAGCGCGCTTCATGCAAAGACGCTGACGTTCCGGACGCTTGTGCCGGATAGCTTCAATATTACGCTGTATGGCGCAAATGGCGAAACGCTGTATTATACAAATATACGCAATGGCAATCAGCTTACGCTCCCGGAGGGTCGTTTTTTTGATTTGTCCATGCGCGTGGAGAATACGCCGGCAGAGGTTGGATAATCCGTCTGCTGTCGGAGAATAGGGGGCGGCGGATTGGCTGCAATCGAAATCCAGAATCTTACAAAATCCTTTCGGATTTATGCCGATCGCGGACAGTCGCTGAAAGAGAAGCTGCTCTCGGCTGACCGGCGGCGTTATCAGACGCGTCAAGTGTTGGACGGCGTATCGCTGACGGTTGAAGCAGGCGAGGCGATTGGCTTAGTCGGAAAAAACGGCTGCGGGAAATCAACGCTGCTGAAGCTGATGAGCCGGATTCTGTATCCCGACAGCGGCAGCGTAAAGCTCCATGGCAGGGTATCTTCTCTGATTGAGCTGGGCGCAGGCTTCCATCCCGATATGACCGGTCGGGAGAATATTTTTACAAATGCCTCGATTTTTGGTCTGACACATCAAGAAATCGAAGCACGACTGGATGAAATCATTGCGTTTTCGGAGATGCAGGAGTTTATTGATACGCCCGTGCGGACATATTCTTCGGGAATGTATATGCGGCTTGCATTTTCCGTTGCAATTCACGTTGGCGCGGATATTCTGCTCATTGACGAGATTTTGGCTGTCGGTGACGCGGCGTTTCAGGCGAAATGCTTTGACCGTCTGATGGAGATTAAGGCGTCCGGCACGACCATTGTAATTGTGTCGCACAGCATGGCGCAGCTGGAACGGATTTGCGATCGCACGATCTGGCTTGCAGATGGAAAAATTTGTATGGAGGGTGCGCCGAATGAAGTGCATCCGCTGTATTTGGAGGAGATGGGCAAGCGGCGGCAGCTCAGTGCTTCGGCTGCAACTGTACCGAAAGTCGAAGTACCTGCGGATTCTCCGGCAAAATGGACGGATATTTGCCTGCTCAATGAGCAGGGAGAACGCATTCAGAAATTTCGTACCGGTGATACGGTGATTCTTCAGCTTACGTATGAAGCGGATGCTGCGCGTGCCGAAGAAGCGCTCATTGGATTGGCGCTGTATCGTGCAGATAACACGCTTTGTTATGGAACGAATACGCAGCGGGAACGAATGCAGCCGATTTCACTGCAAAATCACGGCGTGATCCGATGCAGATTTGCGCCGATGAATCTGATTGCCGGTTCATACTGGTTTGATTGCGGCTTGCGCAGAATGGATATGTTTGCATATGATTATGCCGCACAGGCGGTTCGATTTACGGTTTATGATCCGATAGACGAAACAGGCGTCACAAGGATCGATCACACATGGGAGATCATATCATCAGAAAAAAATGAACAATGATGTGATTGCGGAGGGATGATTCAATGGAAAAGGATGTACTGGATAAAAAGCTGCGGGCGGTTCGCTCTGCAAGAGAGAGCTTTACGGCGATGCAGGCTCCATACGGAAAATTGAAGCTGGCAAAACGCTTGGGCAGAAAGCTCACATACTGGTATGTTGCACCGTTTGGTGAAAAGCAGAATCAGTTTAATGATGCCGCCGTAGAGCTTCTGGAGGCACTGTATCAGCGCGTGGAGGAATTCGAGGGCGAAATCGCAGTTGTTCGTGCGGAAAGCAAGCAGCGTCTTTCCGATTTCCGGAAGGAAACCCGTCAGACATTGACGCGTGCGCACAATGAGGAACAGGAAGCCATCAAGATTGTCTCTGACGATTTGGAGCGCAGTCTTTGTATTGCCGCGCCGGAAAGCCGCAGCGGCGTGGGACAGCCACCACTGACAAAGCTATCCGTGATCGGAACAGAATCGCTGTTTCATTCTTTTCAGGCAGTACAGAAAGCACGCTCCGATGTGGAAACAGAGACTGCACTTGAAAATCTGAGTGCCGATTACCGCAGATTGCTGACGGAATCCATGATGCGCCTGACCGACCCGAAAACGGTAAAGCCCATTGCGATTGTATGCAATGCGTTCGGAAGCGGAATGCGTATGGAAGCGATCCGCAATGAAATCTGGGATATTTACACGCTGCTGCGCGATTCCAGCAGACATCCGGTTTGTATTGTGTCAATCGAGAAAACCGGCTTTGAGCCATCGGTCAGCGGCGATGTGCATTATGTGCCGGAAGAATGTCTTGCCAACTGGATGCGGCAATATGACCCTGCGCTGCTGGTTTTTTGCGAGAGTACAACGGCGATATTGACAGCCGGCAATCAATGTATGCTGCTGCGCAATGCCGTTCTGCGCCTGAGTGGGCAGAATCCTGCGCAATCGCTCGGCGGCAGCAAAATGCAGGAGCTTCTGCATCTCTGTGATTTTGGTGTGCAGCATTACTGTGTTGCCTCGAATCGCGCCGCAGATATCATGGAGCAGCACGGGTTCCGCCGTCCGGCTGTGATGTATCCCTATGTCAACATGAAAAAGCCGATGTTCACACGCAGACCGCGCCCGTTGACGCCCGAAAATCTGACGATCGGCTTTGCATCCTCTCCGATGGGACAGGAGCAGTCGAACGCAAGAGGAATCCCTGCGCTCTGCGAATTGGTACAGCAGAATCCGGATATTCGGTTTCTGGTGCTTTGGCGTGACGCGGATACCGTACCGGTTCCCGATGCGCTGCGTGAAGCGGATAACTGTGAGGTTCGCACAGGCTCCTGCGATATGACCGCATTTTATGGCGAGATCGACGCTGTATTGATCCCCTATGCGGAAGAAAATTACAATCATGCCTGTTCGCTTTCGGCAGTTGAGGGAATGCTGCTTGGGATTCCGGCGATTGTGACGCCCTGCTCCGGTGTGTCCGAACTGATTGACACCTGCGGAATCGGTCTGGTTGCAGAGGGCGCGGACGCTGCTTCATTGGCAAAAGCAATCCGGAGTCTGCCGCTGTATGCGGCGGCGTTTCAGGAGCCGTGGCGGACGGAAAAGCTGCGTACATTGCTGTCCGGCAAGGACTTTGTACGATATGTGGAGGAATGTATTGCAGAGGCGGTTCCGCAGGGTGTGCACACGCTCTATGAATGGGATCGTCAGCTTAAATTGCGCAACCTGCATCTGATCAAAGGCAATGCGCCGCTTCGGGCATATTATCAGCGGCAGGATGTTGCGGCGGATTATGATGATTCGCGGTTCTCGGCATATCCGCAGAATTGCTTTGATCTGATGGAACGGCAGAGCGTTTCGGTTTTATTGGAGCATTTTCTGCGCGATAAGACGGCGCCGAAGCTGCTGGACCTTGCAAGCGGAACCGGCAGAATTCTGCGCGAGCTGCTGCCTTTTGGCGAATGCACCTCTTGCGACGCTTCACCTGCGATGCTGGAAAAGCTGATGGCACGATTTGATGATGTGGATATTCGTCAGATTGATATTCTCTCGGACGAGCTGGAGGGACAGTATGACGCAGTATCAATTTTCCGATTTATTCGGCATTACGAGTACGGAACGCGCAGAATGCTTTGGAAGAAGCTGCGTGGTTTGATTGGTGAAAACGGCGTGCTGCTGTTTGATGTGCCGAATGCGCGTTTTGAGATTCCGCACAGACAGAGCAATGGTTGGGGCCAGTATCAGATTTATGATATTTTCTGGACACGGCACGCACTGGAAAAGGAGCTTGCAGATAACGGTCTGCGGCTCGCGGCACTTGTTCCGATCGGACAGGGCTTGTATCCCATGCCGGCTGAGTATCGCGGAGAACCGATGACCTGGACGGCAGCGGCTGTTCGGATGCAGATTTGATTTGACGATATGCAGATTTTCAGACAAAGTCTTTCGCTATGTGTAACATTTTGTTCTGAACGCGTTCATATATAGTAGGAGACAAACTTGCTGCGTTTTTTCATTGGAATGACATTTTTTGTAATGTTGATTGTGATGTCCATGCAGCACATTGAGTGATGTTTCAAATAAAATATAAGAGGAATGGGAAATGAAAAATATTATTATCATTGGAGGCGGCCCAGCCGGATTAACCGCTGCATATGAGCTACTCAAAGATGACAATACTGCATATCACGTGACGATACTGGAAGAAAGTGCAGTTTTGGGCGGTATTTCGCAGACGGTTCGGTATCATGGCAATCGCATGGATATTGGCGGTCACCGTTTCTTTTCCAAGGATGATACCGTAATGAAATGGTGGAGCGAGCTGATGCCGGTGCAGGGTGAGCCTGCGTTTGACGATCTGGTGCTTGGCAGGGAAAAGCCGCTTGTCAAGGGCGGTCCCGACCCTCAGAAAGAGGATGTCGTCATGCTCGTGCGCGACAGAGTATCCCGTATTTACTACAATAAATGCTTCTTTGATTATCCGGTCAGCATGAACATGAATACCATCAAAAACATGGGCTTTTTGACGACCATAAAAGCCGGCTTCAGCTATTTGAAATCAACATTTTCAAAGCTGCCGGAGGACAATCTGGAAAATTTCTATATCAATCGGTTCGGCAAGGTGCTGTACTCGATGTTTTTTGAGGGCTATACCGAAAAGCTCTGGGGCAGACATCCGCGCGAAATATCCGCAGATTGGGGCAGTCAGCGCGTCAAGGGTCTGTCGATTACGGCAATTCTGAAAGATATGCTCAGCAAGCTGACCGGTAAAAAGAACAACAAGAAAGCCGAAACCTCGCTGATTGAGCAATTCTGGTATCCGAAATACGGTCCGGGTCAGCTCTGGGAGCTGGTCGGCAGCAAGGTGCAGGAAATGGGCGGCGAGATTCGCTTTGGCCACGCCGTCGAACGCATCAACACCGAAAACGGCAAGGTGACCTCCGTTGTCTGCAAGACTGCGGATGGCGAGGTTGAAATCGACGGTGATGTGTTTATTTCCTCAATGCCGATTCAGAATCTGGTTGGCGGTATGCAGGATGCGGACGCGGAAATTCGGCGCATTGCAGCGGGTCTGCCTTACCGCGATTTTGTGACGGTCGGACTGCTTGTGAAAAAGCTGAATCTCAAAAATCTGACCAATCAGCGCACGCTTGCAAATATTGTTCCGGATTGCTGGATTTATGTGCAGGATAAGGGCGTGAAGCTCGGCAGAATCCAGATTTTCAATAACTGGTCGCCGTATATGGTCAAAAAGCCTGAGAATACGATCTGGATTGGCTTGGAATATTTTTGCAATGAGGGCGACGAATTCTGGAATATGACCGATGAACAATGTATCGCATTTGCGGTCAAGGAGCTTCGGAAAATGGGTGTGATCGAAAAGGGCGTCTGTCTCGATGCGCACCGCGAAAAGGTCAAGAAAGCGTATCCGGCATATTTCGATACATACAGTGAATTTGATCAGGTCGTCAAATTCCTCGACGGCTATGACAATTTGTTCTGCGTCGGCAGAAACGGTCAGCATAGATACAACAATATGGATCACTCCATGCTGACTGCGATCAATGCGGCAGCGGCAATCAAGACGGGCAGCACCGATAAGACGACTATTTGGAATGTCAATACGGAAAAAGAATATCACGAATCTAAATAATCAAAGGAGTACAAAATTGTTATGAGAACAATTCTTGCGGATATTCTGATTCCGATTTGTACTATGCTCGTGGCGGCGGCAACAGCCGGCGAATTATCGAAGAAAACCGTTCCAACGATATCGTCCAAATGGTTTCCGAAGCGTATTTTCGGGAAGCTGAATGGGAATCCGCTTGCATTTACAGCAATCGGCGTTACCGCTGCGCTGCAAATGATTCTATTTTTGATTTCGGATGCAGTGATTACGGCTTTCACGGTCAGTGATGCCGCCGGCAGTGGTATGGATTTCGCAGCAATGCTGCTGGTTTCCGTGCTTGGATTTACTGCGCTGCTGTTTGCGCTGTATCAGGATTCAGCACAGCGCTGCGGCAAATGTATCCGGAAAACAGCAATCGCGGCTGTTGTGCTGCTGCTTGCGGAGTGTTTTGTATTTGGTGCAAAAAGCCTGACTGCGAATCCGAAATCACAGGGCGTTTTCCTGTTTGCATTCGGAGAAAATGCCGAGCCGAACGAATCCGGAACGATTCAGCTTACCGGCGGAAATGCGTATATAGAATGGGTGCCGTCCGAGGGGACTCGTGCGGTCAGTGTCCGTATGGAAAAAGCCGATATCAGCCGCATGATTTCGGTGTCAGCATTTATCTTAGATGATAATTTTTCAGTGACATATCAGCAATGCGATCAGCGGTATGTTGCTGGAAACGGTGAGACTTTTACGCTGAATTTAGACCCATATGGTACGCTGCATTCCCTGAAGCTGAACTTTGACAATATCGGAGAGCCGATTACAGTTCATGAGGTAATCGAATCCACGGCACAGCCGTTCGGGTTTATGACGGCGCGGTTTTTGTTGCTGCTATTATTTGTAGTAGCCTTGATTTTTGTGTGCGGCTTTGCGCTGCACCACGTTGTGTATGACTCGACAAAGCTAACGCACCGCACCGTGCTGGCATTGATATCAATTTTCTGTATTTGGTCGCCGTTATTATTAGCGGTGCCGCAGAATCTTTTTGAATACGATCTTTCCAAGGATGTCTCCGGCGAGGATGTATTTATCAAGACCTTTGACGCCTTGCAGCATGGGCAGGTGCATTTGCGCATGGATGTCAGTCCGGAGCTTGCGGCGCTTTCGGAATCGGAGGTATATGACAACTCTCTGCGAGAAGGGGAACAGATTCCCTATGTCTGGGATCATGCGTTCAAGGACGGCAAATATTATTCCTATTTTGGCATTACGCCGATTGTGACGCTGTATTATCCGATGTATTGGTTTACGAAGCGGCTTCCGACCATGTGCTGGGCAATCACGTTCTTTGCCATGCTCGCCTCTGCCTTTACCTGTCTGACAGTGATTTCCGGCGTTAAGCTGTTTGTCAAGAAGCCGAATTTTCTGATGCTGTGCCTGAGTCTGCCTGCATCGGTGGTGACGGTCGGTGTGCTCTATGCTGTGCAGAATATCAGCGTCTATGTGCTGCCGATGATTTCTGCGATTTGCTTCCTGATGCTTGCACTCTGGCAGGCATTTGAAGCTGTCGCTTACATGGCGAAGAAAAAATGGAAAATGTATGCGCATTTTGCCTGTTCCGGACTGGCACTCGGACTCTGTGCCGGCTCCAGACCGACGCTTGCGATATCGGCTGCGGTGTTAATTCCGCTGTTCCTTGGTGTTCTGATGAACCGAAAAGAAGCATGGATGCAGAAGCTCCTGAAAGCGGCTGCATTTGCGATTCCGTTGTGTGCGGTTGTGGCAGGATTGTTTGCGTATAATTACGCGCGCTTTGGTTCGATTACGGATTTCGGTGCGGCATATCAATTATCGGTCAGCAATATCAATGCCAACGTGCTGCGGCTGTATGCGATTCCGGACAGCATCTACCATTATATGCTGCAACCGCCGGATTTCAAAGGAACGTTCCCGTTTGTCGCATACTCATGGCAGACTCTTCCGAATTATGACCGCTATCGTTTTACATATTTAAATATCGGTGCTTTCTGGATTCCGATGCTTGCATTGGGGGCATTGCTTCTGCGGTCAGCCTGCACCGGCAGCAATGCAGAAACGCCCCACCAGAAGGTCACGGCTTTACAAAAGAAGGCATTTTTGCTGATCGGCTTTGCGACAGCCTTTGCGGTTACGTGGATTGATTTCTGTCTTGCCGGAAATGGTGCGCAGTATGTCTTTGACATTGCACCGATTCTGTGCATTTGTGCTGTGGTGATTTTCTTGACGGTCGCGAAACCGGAGGCTGAACTGCGGTATCGTGTGATGTGGATATCGCTGCTCTGCTCCGTGCTGTTGTTCATGCTGATTCTGTTTGGCACGCGCGAGGGTTCGATTCACGAAAACTATCCGCTGCTTTATCAGTATGCAGAGTCCTTTTTTGTATTCTGGCATTGAGGAAAATCAAAATGAATGATGAACAAAAAGAAGTGCTCGAAATCTGCAAAACCGGCAGCTTCAAAAAGCTGTTTGTTGGTGATACGGACAATACGCTGATACAGTTTTTTCGGTATTGTTTTGTTGGCGGACTGGCTTTTCTGGTTGATTTTGGCGTATCCTATTTGCTGTTTCGATTTGCATTTGGCGAGCAGAAAGCCTTTGGCTGGGTCGCAAATTCGCTGTCGTTTATTGCAGGACTTGTGGTGAATTATTTCATCAGCACCTTTTGGATTTTTAAAAGCGCAAAGGTTGAAAACAAGCTGATTGAGTTTCTGAGCTTTGCCGCAATCGGCGTGGTTGGACTGCTGATTACGATTGGCATTACGAAATTGTTTGAGCTGTGGCTTGGTGATAAAACCTCGCTGTTTCAGGTGATTGCAAAGCTCACAGCAACGGCAGTTTCGTTTCTCTGGAATTTCTTTGCGCGGAAAATATTGCTATATACTAAGAAAAAAGACGCATAAACATGAAAAAACGCTCTGGAACAACAGTTTCAGAGCGTTTTTTGTATGGATTATCGGCGCCATGCGCGATACTTTTTGATGCTACCATCCGAGGTGTTGATAGAGACCTCGTATTCGTATTCCGGCGTTTGAAATTCCAGTTCATAGACATAAGCGCCGTTGCTGCGGTCAATTTTCGCCTTGGTATATTCAATCAAATTGCTGTCGGTCAGGTTCGCCATGCCGAGCGCGGCATCCTTTGCGGTAAGCAGACCGATTGCTTCCGTGATATCTGCCGAAACCGGATGGACGTCGAGCGTATTGATGCTGCCTGTTGCTGCATTCAGTTCAATCAGGTATTGCGTTCCGTCGTCGAGCGTGAATGCAAGCAGATAGACGCCGCCATCGAGTTTGCATTTTGTGAAAATCACCTGCGTGATATCAAGGTCACCGACACGCGACAGCGCACGTGCCTTTGCCTGCGGCAGGGAGATGATATTTTCGGGTTCTTTGGAGGAAAGCTCCTCTACGCTGTACTTCATCAGTATGGCGTTTCGCGCGTCAATCTGCACGGAATACAGCTTCCCGAACGCGTCGAGCAATTCAAATTTATAGTACGCAGCCTCACTGTCGGAGGTGCGTTTTTCTTCTAAAAGCAGAACATCCTGCAAACCGGTTTGCGTGTATATGGCTTCACGGATTTCGTTTGCCGGCAGCCAGCCTGTCGTATCAAGGAGCATTTTCGCGCTGAATTCTGTACGTGAGAGAATGGTGCCGGATACGGCGTCAAGCGTATATTCGTATTCCTTGTCCGGACTGACCGTGAAATTCAGAATATAGTATGGCGACTCTGCATCAGTGATGAGCTTTGACTTGAGAAAACAAACCTTGTCTGCATTGGAGCCGATATCTTGCGCCGCAGTTTTCTGTACCTGCTCCATGCTGATATAGGATGCGGAAAACAGGGAACTGACCTCCTCCGTATGGGGAGAATTGGTTTGTGCTGCTGCATTGGAATGCGGTATCGTACTCCAGAGCATGACGACCGCGATTGCAAGCGCCAAGAAAACAGCAATGCCGAGAATCATGCCCCAGATTGGGATGGAAACGGTCTTTTTGGCTGCTTTTACGGGCGTGGTCGTGTGTTTGATTTCAAGGATATTCTCGGTATCGGATTCTTCGTATTGCGCTTCCTTTGATTCCGCAATGCCGGCAAGCAGCAGCTCGGTATCAGTATCGTTCCACGGTAGCTGCTTGGTAGCGGTTTGCAGCTCGTCAAGCTCCGGTGATTTTCCGATTTGCATGAATGTGAGCTGCCTGAGTGCCTTTTCAATTTTCTGTTCGAGCTCCGCTGTACTCAAATCGGCAGCCTTGGCAGCTTCTTCGGTCGGAATATCGCTGACTGCAAGCGCGATTGCACGCCGGCTGTCTGCGGGGAGATTCAGAATCGGCAGCAGCGGAAGGAACGTGTCGTCCTTTGGAAAGCCGGACGATGAAACGCGTGTAGGTGTACGGAATCGGCAGATGCGAATCATCTGGCGAACAGCGTCCGATTCCCACGAATCCGGCGAATTGCGCAATGCGGCTGCGATTGCTTCTGTTACCGTGCTGCGGCCGTCCGAAAGTGAGCCGAGACTGAGTGCCGCTGTTGGAAACAACGATTTTGCGCAGCGAAGTAATGCCTGCTCAGAAACCATATTCCTCCCCCCATTCCTCTGAATAGATAGACTATAAATTTATTATAGCTGAAAAAATCAGGGATGTCAAGTGCGGATGTGAAGTATTCTTCAAAGACGGATTCGGATTTCGCCGGTTGATCGCCATTGCTCTGTGCCGTCTGCATAGCGCACAAGCAATCGCAGTGCATCATCTACAGCAAGCGCGGTTGCAGGCCGTTCCACGCCGTTTTCGCAAACCGTGATTTCCGTTCCGAGCATACAGAGCCGGCTGCGGTATCCTGCCAGATAATGCTGTTCGGGCAGTCTGCGGTATTCTTCGATCAGTGCAGAAATCAGTGCAGCGGCACAGTCGATGAAAACGGCTTCTGCGTTTGCATCCGCAGAATAAACCGCGCCTGCAATCTGTGCAAGCTCTTGTGGAAAGCCCTGTGTTGGCGGCATGAGATTGATGCCGATGCCGACAATAACATAATCCAGTGTATCTGCATCCGAAAATTGCGATTCTGCAAGGATTCCGCAGATTTTCTTCCCGTTCAGCAGCAGGTCGTTGACCCATTTGATCTGCACATTTTGACCGGAACAGCGTTCAATGGCATTTGCAGCCGCAACCGCTGCCATCGGCGTCAATGCAAGCGATTGAGCAGGCGTACACTTCGGTCGCAGCAGGATACTGAGATAGAGTCCGGTCTGCGGCGGCGAATAGAACTGTCTGCCCTGTCTGCCCTTTCCGGCAGTCTGTGATTTTGCCGCAAATACAGTAAATTCCGGCGCACCGTCTGCCGCAGCTTTCCGCAGCAGGTCATTGGTGGATGTCACGGATTCCGATACGTGCAGCAGAATTGGCGGTGTATCTGCCGGCAGACGGGATAAAATGTCGCGTTCTGTTTGTGTATTCATTGGATTCTCCCGAAAAATGGGATTCCGCATGACGGAATCCCACAGAATTATCGTTCTTTCTTATAGTCGCGGTGATGCGTGATGATGTGCATATCGGCTTTGCGCAGCTCTGCGGAAATCAGCTCTGCAAATGTCACGGAACGATGCTTGCCGCCCGTGCAGCCGAATCCGACAACAAGCTGTGGTCTGCCCTCGCGGATATAAAGCGGCACGAGGAATTTCAACAGCTCGATCACCTTATGGAAATATTCTACCGATTCCGGTGCGTTCATGACATAATCCTGCACGCATTTCTCAACGCCGGTATGCGAACGCAGCTCATCGACATAATATGGATTCGGCAGACAGCGCATATCAAATACAAGGTCTGCTTCCATCGGCGAGCCGTATTTGAAGCCGAAGCTGAGAATCTGAATGGGCATGGCGTCGGTGATGCGCTGTAAAAAATACGTCTTGACCTGTTCTTTCAGCTGTGCAGCGGTAATCAGCGAGGAATCCAGCGGATAATCGGCTGTTGCACGAAGAACCTGCAATTCATCATATTCAAAGCGGATTGCTTTATCAAGATCGCCCTCAAATTTCCGTGCTGCAACAGGATGGCTCCGGCGCTGCGTCCGGAAACGCTTCATCAAAACCTCCTCCGAGGCCTCGATGCAAAGCATAGTAAATTTGATATCCTGATGATACTTGTTCTGCATCGTGCGAAATGCCTCTGCAAGCTCGGAATACCGGTGGCAGGAACGCAGGTCAATGACAGCTGCGGTACGTGAATACCGTCCGCCCTTTTCAAGACAATGCTTGAGATATGGCTCCAGCATTGCAAGCGGCAGATTATCCACCGCGTAAAATCCGATATCCTCCAGCGCATCCAGTGCGCTTGTCTTTCCGGCACCTGCCATGCCGGTAATCAGCACAAGTTCCATCATGTTTATTCGTTCCTTTTCTTTTACGGCATTTGTATCATCGGGATGCCTTTTGCCCGAAGCATTAAGAGAACTTCCTCTTTTGTACCCTCCGTATATCCATGGTCACTCAGAACAATCATTTTTTTCTGATTTTTCGATGAAATCAAAATATACAGGCTGTCATGCTGCTCGATATAGCCCTCAATCAACTGATAGGCATAACGAGACTGCGTATCCGTTCCGGCTTCGGCGCGATAGGTTGTGATGGCATCCTGTTCAAACACGGTTCGAACCGATTGCTCAAATATCGTTGGCCATTCTTTGGAATGCTGCACACGCCAAAGTGCGATCTCATTTGCGAACAGGAAGCCGAACAATCCGGTGAAGCCAATGACGCCGCTGACAACTGTTTCCACGTAAATGATTGGCTGGATATCAAGCCCGTATTTGTCGGCTGTGATGATCGACACGATGCAAAGCACAAAAAACAAAATTGCCAGTATAGAGCTCGTCAGCAGAACTAATCCGGCGAATCGCTTATGCTTTGATTTCATCGTTTGACGGATGATACATTTTGTGAGGAATACAGCGTTTTTCTGCGAAAGCGTTGTTTCGTTGACAATCATGTTGCGTCCTCATTCCCCCAGAATTTCGGGTTCGAGTTCCAGGATAAAGCCGGTCTGTGCCTGAACGGTCTCCTGCACATGACGGCAGACTGCCATGACATCGGAAAAGGTTGCGCCGCCGCGATTGACGACAAAGCCTGCGTGCTTTTCGCTGACCTGTGCGCCGCCGACCGTATAGCCCTTGAGTCCGCATTCGTCAATCAGCTTGGAGGCATAGCTTCCGACCGGACGCTTAAATGTACTGCCTGCGCTTGGATATTCAAGCGGCTGCTTGGATTTTCTTCTGCCGAGAAGATCCTGCATTTTTTCTTGGATGGCACTGTGTTCGCCGGTTTTAAGCTGAACCGATGCTTGCAGAATCATCCAAGGCTGTTCCATGAAAACGCTGTGCCGATAGCCGAGATGCAGTTCCGAGGCGTCCAGTGTGCGGATTTCTCCCATTTCATCCAGTATGGTGACACTATGCAGCACCTGCGAAAATTCACCGTCATACGCGCCTGCATTCATGAATACCGCACCGCCGACCGAGCCGGGAATGCCATATGCAAATTCGAGTCCGGTCAGGGAATGCTCCAATGCAAAGAGACAGAGATTTTTGAGGGATTCACCGGCACCGCAGGTAATCATGCCGTCCTGCTCCGAGATTTCGGAAGCGAGTGCGCCGCCGAGCTTCAGAATCACGCCGCGATAGCCCGCATCCGATGCAAGCAGATTGCTGCCGCGCCCGATGAGCGTAAAGGGAATCGCCTGCTCGCGCAGATATTGAATCACTGTGCGGCAAGCATTGGCATCGGGCAGCGTGACCAGTGCTTCACAGGCACCGCCGATTTTGAATGTCGTGAGTTCCGAAAGCGGGACGGCAGGCGTGATGTCAGCACCGGTATACCGGCAGACAGCCGAGAGCTGTTCCATATCTAGCATATTGTATCTCCTTATTGAAGCGTTTTATGACGATTCCAGAATGCTTTTACAGGAAATCTGATGATTTCTCTGTGCCATATCCATGATGGCATCTGCGTCGAGGTTGACAATCAGATGACGCGGAAAATCAAGCTCCTGCAAAAGCTGTGCAGCGAGCGGTGTTTTGCCGATCAGCCCTGCATAGTGAGAATCCGTATTCACAACAATCGGAATCTCATATTTCTTGCAGATTGCATAGAATGTTTTGGCGTTTTCCATTGCGCCGCGTTTCCATGCCAATGAGCTTTCATTGAGCTCAACGAGCTTTCCGCTTTCCTTGAACAGTTTGAGGATCGGTTCATAATCAAATGGAAACATTGCGGTTGTAGGATGTCCGATGACATCGACCAGCGGATTTTCACAGATTTTGCGATAGCCCTGTGAAACAAGCGCAGGCGAACGGTCAAATGTCACGCACTGTGTATGATAGGACGCAATGACCCATTCACAGAACGAAAGCTCGCTCTCGTCCATATCGAGCGTACCGTTTTCGTCGATGATATTGGCTTCTACGCCGTAGAGCATTTTGACGCCGCCGATTTCGCGCGGCAGCACCTTATAATTATGAAAATGCCATACGTGCGGTGCATCGGGCATTGCCGGTCCATGATCGGTAATGGCAAGCAGTTTGAGGCCGAGCGCTTTTGCAGCGGCGGCATTTTCTTGTATGGTAGAGTAACCGTGCGTGGATGCGACGGTATGCGTATGCACATCCGCACGGATTTGCAACAAATCTATCATGCAGCGCCTCAGAATTGGTCGAAATCCGTGACGATTTCCTGTCCCGGCATGGATTCCAGACCAAGGTTATGCAGCAGTTCTTCGGTTGCATTGTAGCCCATTTTCTTCTGGCGGCTGTTCATTGCAGCGACCTCCATGATGACCGCAGTATTTCTTCCGGGCTTGACCGGAATGGTCATGGACGGAATCTTGACGCCGAGGATATTGGCATATTGCTCATCGACACCCATGCGGTCATAGGTTTTGGATGCGTCCCACGGTTCCAGCTTGATGATCATGTCAATTTCCTGCTGGAGCTTGACAGCACCCATACCGAACAGTCTGCGGACATTGATGATACCGATGCCGCGAAGTTCGAGGAAATGACGGATATTTTCCGGCGATGTACCGACCAGATTGGTGTTGGAGACCTTACGCAGCTCCACAGCATCATCCGCGACAAGTCTGTGGCCACGCTTGACAAGCTCGATGGCACATTCGGATTTACCAACGCCGCTTTCGCCTGTGATAAAGATGCCCTCGCCGTAAATTTCGATCAGAACACCGTGCCGTGTGACACGCGGTGCCAGATGCAGATTGAGGAATGAGAGCAGATCCGAAGTGAAATGCGAGGTGGATTCGGAGGTGCGCAAAACCGGAACGCTGTGTTTCTGTGCAAGCGTGAGCATTTCGGCAAAGCAGGGGAGACCGCGGGTGAGGCAGAGACATTTGATGCGTTCGGCAAAGAGCGCACTGATATGTTCGATGCGTTCTTTTTCACCAAGCGTTGAGAGATAGGCAAACTCCATTTTACCGATGATCTGGATACGCTCCGGATTAAAATATTCATAGAAGCCCATGAGCTGCAAGCCGGGACGCGTGATATCGTTCTCGGAAATGAGAATATCCTCCGGACTACCCGGACAATAAAGCACTTCCAGCCGGAATTCGTCAATGATTTGTTTGAGTGTAACGGTAAATTGTTCCGCCATGATAAAAGCCTCCTTTTATAATATGGGATGGTCTTTTATATTATACCACATTTTCACAGAAAATGCAAGTGGTATGTGCAAGATGCACAAAAGAAACGACCCCTGCGCAGTGCAAGGATCGCTTTCGTATTTTAGGATTATGTTGCAGCAGTTTCCTGTGATTCTGTGCTGCTTTCTTCGGGAGCAGATTCCGGTTCGGCAGCGGATTCCGCGCCGCCCTCGGCAGCGGTATTGCTGAATACGATGGGCATGGAATTGCCGTCCTTATCGAAGAAGGTGAGGTTGTCGATATAGAGATCAACATCGTTTTCCTGTCCCCAGCGCATGATGACAAGCGTGGTGCCGGGATCGTTTGCGGCATAGCCGTTTACCGGAAGTAACGCAGGTACGTCAGTTTCGCAGCGCCATGTTCCCTCCGGATGTACCCATTCCTGATATTCAAATTCATAATGTGTCGTCCAATCATTCTGAATGACATTGCCATCGGCATCGATTGCTTTTTCGGAAGCGAGATTGCCGGCGAGCGCACCAAGGAAGTTTCCGACGACAATGGATTCGGTACCGTCCTCGTGCTGCCACATCTCATTGGCAAGACAGGTGAAATCTACGCTGATATGTCCGATATTGCCGACATTCTCCACACCGAGCAGCTCCGGCAGATTGAACACAATTTTCACAACGCCGTATTCCTCGGCAGGGTCATCGCGCAGTGCATGGATTTTCAGCTTCTTGTCGCCATCGAGATCGGCAACCGAAAGCTCAATATCACATTCATCGCCGCCGCCGTCTACCTGACGACAGGTATACAGTTCGCCATCTTCAAAGGTGATTGCATTTGCGTCGATCGGACCTGCAATTCTCGGCAGCGGATCGGGAACAGACGATTCCTCTGTGCTGCTTTCTTCCTCTGAGGCTTCCGAAGCGACGCTCTCCGGTGCAGAGGATGATTCTGCGGCAGAGGAGCTGTCGGTGGTGGTATCCTTTCCGCAGGAAGCAAGTGCGCCGAGCATTGTGAACGCGGAGAGTATGGCAAGCAGTTTTTTCATAATTCATTCCTCCGTATTATGATGATAACGAATGCCCCCTGCGCAGTGCAGAGAGCATTCGGAAATTTCAGGCAATCCTCCGTACAGAGCGTGCGGTACTGCTCTACATATTGTTATTATAGCACGTTTCTGCATGAAATGTCCATTCGCGCATTGCTGAATTTGTTGAAAATATATCGAATAGTATTCGTTACAATGCACAAAATTATCTGAAAATGATTCGGTTGTTATGACGCATTCTTCTCAAATATTGCGATGACATTTCGCATCAGATCAACGGAAAGCTCATTCTGTTTGATACGGATTGCAACATAATACGGCGCTTTTTTATCGTTGAATGCGATGCGGTCATAGTATTGCACCATAAGCGCCTGAAGCTGTTTGACATTGGGCTGCGTGACAAAGAAAAAGAGTGCGCCGCGCTTCTGCGAGATTTCTGTAATGCCGAGTCGTCCTGCGGTATTGCGGAGGAGCGATGCGCCAATCAGATTCAGCAGACTTTTCGGCGGATCACCGAAGCGGTCGATCAGCTCGTCAATGAGATCGGTCTGATCGGCTTCCGTTTCGACCAGCGCGATTCGCCGGTAGATTTCCAAGCGCGAGGTCATGCTGACGATATAGTCCTCCGGAATATGCGCCTCCACCTGAATATCAACGGTGCAGGCAGGCGGCTTGACCGGTTCACCCTTTTCCTCCGCGATTGCCTCATTGAGCATTTTCAGATACATTTCATAGCCGACCTGTTCCATCTGACCATGCTGCTGACCGCCGAGGATGCTGCCGGCGCCGCGGATTTCAAGGTCGCGCATGGCGATACGGAAGCCGCTGCCGAACTGTGTGAATTCACGCATAGCGTCCAGTCGTTTTTCTGCGACATCTGTGAGCGTGCGGTTTTTCTGATAGGTGAAATATGCGTAGGCACGACGATTGGAACGCCCGACTCTGCCGCGGAGCTGATAGAGCTGTGAAAGTCCGAAGCGGTCAGCCTGTTCGAGAATAAGCGTATTGGCATTCGGGATATCGACGCCCGTTTCGATGATGGTCGTGCAGACGAGGATATCAATTTCATGCTCGACCAATCGGCTCCAGACCTCGCTGATTTCGAGTTCGGACATTTTACCGTGTGCATAGCCGATGCGCGCGTCGGGGAGCATATCCTGTAATTTTCCGGCGCATTGCAGAATCGTTTCCACGCGATTATGAATATAGTATACCTGACCGCCGCGTTTCAGCTCACGCTGAATTGCCTGTACGATCAAGCCTGCATCGTATTCCAGCACAAAGCTCTGTACCGGATATCTGTCCTGCGGCGGTTCTTCGATGACGCTCATATCGCGGATGCCGGAGAGCGCCATATTCAGGGTGCGCGGAATCGGTGTCGCAGAGAGCGTCAGGATGTCGATGCCGTGGAACACCTCCTTGAAGCGTTCCTTGTGCGCAACGCCGAAGCGCTGTTCCTCGTCAATGATTGCAAGACCAAGCGCTGCAAATTTGACATCCTTGGAGAGCAGTCTGTGCGTACCAATCAGCAAATCAATCGTGCCGTTGGCAGCTTTTTTGAGGATTTCGGTTTGCTGTTTTGCGGTGCGGAAGCGTGAGAGCAATTCAATATTGACCGGTACGGACTCGAAGCGCCGGAGTGCGGTTTCGTAATGCTGATTTGCAAGCACCGTTGTCGGTGCGAGAATGACGCATTGCTTGCCGGAAAGGATACATTTGAGTGCCGCACGGAATGCGACCTCCGTTTTTCCAAAGCCAACGTCGCCGCAAAGCAGACGATCCATCGGACGATCGCGCTCCATATCCTTTTTGATTTCCTGTATGCTGCGGAGCTGATCGGCAGTCTCGATATAGGGGAAGCGCTCTTCAAAATCGCGCTGCACCTCATCATCCGCGTCAAATCGGAAACCGACTGCCTTTTCGCGTGCGGCATAGAGACGGATCAGCTGCGCCGCCATGTCTTTTACCGCTTTTTTGACGTTGGTACGTGTTTTCTGCCATTCCTGTGAACCGAGCTTGTTCAGCTTCACGGAGACATCGTCCTTGCCGCCGATATAGCGTGAAACCAGGTCAAGCTGCGTGACCGGGACAAACAGCTCGTCACCGCCCTGATATTCGATCGTGATATAATCCTTGGTGATGCCATCCATATCGAGCTTTTTGATGCCCTTGAACCGTCCGATACCATGTGCGGCATGAACGACCACATCACCCTCGGAGATTTCGGAAAGTGCGCGAATTTCCTGACCCTTTTTGAATCTGCGCTTTTTGAGAACGGTGCTTTGCGCCTTGCTCTGCGCAATGCAGGCGTATTTGATCGCGGGATATTCAAATCCGGCAGAGAGTCCGCTGCACATCAGCAGAACCTTTCCGGCTTCGGTAGACGTATCTGCATCCGCGATTGCGCATTCGATGCCGCTTTCCTGCAAATCCTGCATCAAAATCGGGAGCGTTTTTTCGGTGCCGCCGCAGACCATCACGCGATAGCCGCGCTTGCACAGCTCCTGCAAATCGTCGGCAAGAATGCGCGTGCTGCCGCCCCATGGGGCATTCTGCGTTGCCTCAACGGAGAGCATTTTCTGGAACTGAAAGGTGCTTGTACTGCTCAAAAATGCGTTCATGCAGAGCAGCGGATGCGATTGCGCTTCGGCGAGCACGGTCGCGGCGTCCAGATAATATTCGGCTAGCTGACGGCAGATTTTGCCCTCTGCCAGCATCAGCTTGACATCCTCGCTGTAACGCGCCTGCAAGCCTTGCAGTGCATCATGAAGCGCACTTGTTTCACAGAGGACAATCTCACCGCTGAAATATTCAAACAGCGTAGACGGCTTCTGATAAATCAATGAAAAATACAGGTCGATATGGAGCAGCGAGACACCGCTTTCGAGTTTATCCGCATCGGCTGAAAGCTTTTCTTTCAGCTCGGCTGCGTGTTTTCCGCGAATGAGCTTGGTGGTCTGTCGGATTCGTTCTGCGAGTACAGCGGCATCCGGCAGCGCTTCCATGGCAGGAATCACCGCCGCTTCGTCTATGATATCGGTACGGCGCTGTGTTTCCGGCTCAAACCATGCCATGCTGTCAATTTCATCATCCCAGAATTCGGCACGCATCGGCAATGGATTTTGCGGTGAAAAGATGTCGATGATGGAGCCGCGGACGGAAAACTGTCCGGGTGCGTCAACCTGTTCACAGCGCAGATAACCGAGCGCGATGAGTGCGTCGGTGAGGGCGGTTCTGTCGTAGCTTTCACCGACCTTGATATGAAGCGTGCGCGCAGTGAGAACCTCTTGCGGCAGCGTATACTGCATCGCAGCTTCGGCTGAGGCGGCAAGTACGCGGCATTCTCCGCTGCACAGTGCCGATAACGCACTGAGTCGCAAATGCTCGTATTCACGGGAAATACCGGCTGATTCAAGGAAATTCAGTTCTTTGGAGGGATATGGATAGGCAATGCGGCAGCCTGCCATAAAATTGACATCCTCACAGAGCTGCCGAACCGCAGATTCATCCGGCAGAACAACAAGGAGTGGCTGCTCCAGTGAGAGCGCAAACAAAATCTGTGCTTTATGAATCTGAGAAACGCCGGTCAGAGAAATCGGAGAAATCCGTTTGTCACGCGCGGCGCGGAGTTCTTTCATAACGGGCAGCTTGGCGGCTGCTTCAGCGAAAAATTGCATATAAGTCTCCTTGCTTTCGGTAGAGAACGGTTTTAGGGGATATCCGGACGGATACCCCCTGCGTATGTATTTGATTTTTACTTCTTCTTGTCGGATTTCGGCGAATATTCTGACGTTTCCTCAAAGTCATGACCGAACTTCTTGGCAAACTTTTCCACCTTGGAATCCTTTTCGCCGTAAATTGTGCCTCTGAAGTAATCCAGATCACCGATTTTTTTCTTATTACTGAATGTAGACATATCGCTGTAGATTTTGCAATCGGGATTCCGAATGACAACATCTCTCAGCATCGGACAGTCACGGAATGCGCATTGTCCGATAGATTGGACGCTTTCCGGAAGAATGACCGCTGTGATATCCGCACAGGAATAAAACGCGTAATTGCTGATGGAAACGACATGATCCGGAACGATGACTTCGCCGGTGCAGCGATTGCCGGCGTCATAGAGTCTGCCGTTAAAGATGATGAGATCGCGGTGTAAGAGCAGGTCATTATACCACGGTGTCTGCAAAAACGCGTTGTCTCCGATGGTATCAATGCCGGAGGGGACAGTCAGCGAGCTGAGGTTCGAGCACATGGCAAACGCACTTTTTCCGATGTGCATGACGCTTTCCGGAATTTCGATGGTGCGGAGATTTTTGCAGCCGTAAAAGGCGTAATCACCGATCTCGTAGAGTCCATCCGGAAGTGTGACCTTGGAGAGCGTATAGCAGCTATAGAACGCGCCGGATTTATCGGCTTCAAAGCGGTTTGTATCGGAAAATTCGACAGAGACAATTTTTGTGACCGGTTTATCACTGATGGTTTCCGGAATGACAAGCTCCTCGGCATTGAACTTTGCGCTGTGCCCGATGATTTCGGCGTGTTCCTGGTATAGCACATAGCGGATGCCGTCATCTGTCGTGCCCTCGCGGACGCGCTTTTTATCCTTTGCATAGGGGTTGGGCTGCGGCTCTTTTACGGTTTGCGAGAGATACAGGCCATCTTCATAGGTTTCCTTGCCGAATTCATTTTCGAGTGCCGGTTCAATGCCCAGCCAGAGGTCGGCAGCGCTGCTCTCGTCTCCACCGAACTGATTCGTACATCCGGTCAGGAGAATAGAAGCAGCTGTAATCAGAATCGTGGCAAGCGATTTCAGCTTCATTGCTTGCCCTCCTCGTTTGGTTGTCCGGCAGCATCCGGCTTCGGTGCTTTCTGCTTTTTCTGTTTTCCACCATTATAGCGGCTCATGGCGAGGTCTACTTTGCCATCGAGCATCAGCGTCAGGGCTGCGCAGACGGTCTGTGCAGTTTCAGCAAGCGTATCGCGCTCAGCCGGAGAGAATGCAGAAAGAACCCAGTCTGCAAGGTCATAATCCGGATGCGGCTTCTGTCCAACGCCGACACGGATTCTGGGGAAGATATCTGCGCCGGAAAGATAGATGATATTCTTCATGCCGTTGTGACCGCCATCGCTGCCTTTTTTGCGGATGCGCAGCTCACCGACATTGAGATTGATGTCGTCATATATCACAATGACGCGTTCGGGTGGAATCTGATAGAATTGCATGGCTTCGGTCACAGCCTGACCGCTGAGATTCATAAAGGTATCGGGTTTCAGCAGCAGACAGCGGACGCCGCCGCATTCTGCCATTGCGGTATTGGATTTGAACTGATGCTTTCCGAATTTTGCGCCATGCTTTTCAGCGAAGGCATCCAGCATCATGAAGCCGGCATTATGGCGCGTATTCTGATATTTGTCACCGATGTTGCCAAGTCCTGCGATGATATATTCCGGCGGACCGGTAACGGTTGGCGTATTGGATTCGATTTGCTTGAAAAGATCAAATATGCTCACGGTATCTGCTTCCTTTTATTGTTGAATTCATTTGCATACAATGCGTTGATTCGGGCATTGCAGCGGGTGAAAGAGCCGTCTGATTCGCTGCACGATTCAGACGGTTTGTGGATGTACTTATAGGGGTTCTTTTCTGGGTTCATGCTTTTCAAACCATGTCAGCGCAGTGAACCCGACTGCGCGCGCCATATCTTCGAGCAAATCAAGCCCGAAGCCGAGATAGTCCGTATCATGTGCATCGGTGCTGATGGTCAGATTTCTGCCGCCGAGATCATAATACCGCCGAATGATTGCAAGGTCGGGGTCAATGTAGGGCTGCGGCTTGCGCAATCCGGAACCGTTCAGCTCAATCGCCTTATTTTTTCGGATGACTGTCATCAGGATTTCGTCAATCAGCGCACGGTGCGGTGTAAGGTCATAGGCTCTGCGGTTGGGGAGATATCGCAGCCCGTAGGTCAGATGCCCCAGAATATCCCAGCAATCTGTTTGGGCGAGGCGCAGAACCTCCTCAAAATACGCAGAAATCAGCGCCGGAATGTTTTCTTTGGTATAATCGAGAAAATAGAAATCCGGCTTATCAGGCAGCTCATGAACGGAGCCGATGACCAGATCAACACGCGAGTCCTGATAAATCAGCATAGATTTTTCGATATCCTGCGGAATTTGCCCGACCTCTGCGCCGCAGAGTAGCTTCAATGGTGCAGCCTCTGCCTGTGCAGCGACGGTTTCGGCAGCCGAGCGTGCAAAAACGCCGCCGCCGTCATAAAAAAACTCCGAATTTTCCTCTGCACCGTAGTACGCAGCCAGATAGTAGCGCTTGATTTCGACATGGTCGGTGATTGCCATATAGCGCAGACCGAGCTGATTTGCCGCCTTCACACGCTCGGAGACAGTTTGCTGTGCATCCGGAGAATTATGCGTATGGGTATGCAGATTCATAATCATGGGAATCGCTTGCTCCTTTCGGATTTGTGCTGATGGATATAATATTTATTATACCATAATATGCAAATGATTGCAAGGGGAGCACTGCACAGAAAATACAACTGCATTTCCTGAATTTTTGCCGTGCTGGACAGTTTCGCTTATTGTATCATACAAGGGGTGATTTCGGATGGTACAGTCAGGGTTTTCAAAATTGTGCGATACGTCTTGACAAATGCTATTCGTAAATGATATACTATGAGCGATAGAGAAAAATATGTGCAATCGAATATCATGGATCAATAGGAGAAGAAAACAGTGAGAGCAGTTGATATGTTCAGCGAGGGCGAGAACGTCATATATGAGCATTGTGGTGAGGGAGAAAATCCGAATGTCAAACGATCGAACGCCTCGTGGTTTGGTTTGATGATTGCAGCGCTTGCTATCATTACATTTGTTGTACGGAATTCTTCCGGTGTAAATGCAGGTTTAGAGCAGGGCAATTTGGTCAGCTCATTTTTGGTGCAGCACATACTGCCGCTGCTGTTTCTGGGCTTGATATTTTTCATAAAGTTCGGAAGCATTCTGTCCAAACAGAAAAAGTTTCTTGGCAGATATTATCTGACGAATAAAGGGATCTATATTGAAACCGGTGGAATCGGTGAGGAACAGACCGAATATATTCACTGGGGGAAAATAGAAAATGCAGTTGTGTGTGCCTATCGGGAAAGAACGAAGAGCGGCTCAATTATGGTTGCGTTTCAAAATCGGGTGAATTATGAGAATGTCGTAGATCGCATCATTATCAAAGATATTCCGCAGTGTAAGGATGTGTGTAGTTTTATTATGCAGCAAAAAGAAAAATGGGAAAACCATAGCGAATGGGAGCCGGACAATAACATACCGCAGATAGCAGAAAGAACCGCTGCGTCTATGCCGAATGCCGGAAACGCGCATGACCTGTTTATGGAAGAACCTACGTATACGAAAGAATCACAGGAAGCGTTTTTCGGAGATATTGCGGCTCAGCTGCCGATGAATGGTGAAGCGGCGTCTTTCCTGGAGCCGAAGCCTGTTCCGTCTGCGGAAGAATTGTTTGGCGCGATGCCGGATGATACGATTGCTGATTTGCAGGCAGAGCTGTTTGGTACCGGCGGTATGCAGCAGGAAATGTATTCCGATTCAAGCGGCAATCCGTTGTCTGTGTTATCCGAACCGGCAGCAGAACAGTCCTTTATGGGCGTTGGCAATACCGCAAGTCCATATGCCTTGCAGCAGAGCCGGACAGGGCTATGGGATGCGGAACCGGATGACGAAATGGATTCTGTCGAGGAACTGACCGCAGGAAATGACTATGAGATGCCAATGCTGTGATTGCTTGACAAATCATTCGCGGTATGCTATAATTGATTTACAATTTTATATTGAGGTATACAGTTTCGCAGCAGCGAATCAGAGGGAAGCGCGGTGAAAATCCGCCGCAACCGCCATTACCGTGAAAGCCGGATTACTCACTGTATACAGTCAGCGGTCGGAACAGCGGAATACCGCGTTCACATTTTTGGGTATGAAAAATGCACTGCCGGATAGCCCCACGATATCAGACGCTCGATGTTTTGCGTCGGATCGGTAGGGCTTTCTTGTGATGCGCGTCTTTCTGCTCTGCCGGAGTGAGAAAGCTGCGCATTTTTTATTTACCGAAAGGAGTGCTGCTCATGGAGCAAACCGGAAAAGAATATGCAATTTGTCTGCTTCGGGAAAAGCAAGCGATGCTGCGCGAAAACGGCGTGGATAGATTGCCGCAGCGCAGTGATTTTTCCGAACAGGAAATCGTTCAGATCAAGGCGCATCTCGGTGCATTTCCGCGCGCATTGGAAGCGGCTGGTCTGAAGCCGCCGCGCAGTCCGGCATCTGCACAAAAGCAGCTTGAAAAGCGGATTCGCAGCAAACAAAGACGCACTGCTGAAAAAATCCAAAGACGAAATAATGGCTGTATTTCGTCCGAATCGCATGGAGGAAACGTATGATGAAAACGAAAAAGACAAGGATTCTGTTTGCGGCTGCTGTTCTGACGCAGCTTGCACTGTCGGCTGTGACCGCTTCGGCTGCCGACACCATCACAGTAAATGTCACACTCAGCAATGCAGGCACGCTGACTGTTCCGGCAAAGCCCGTTCAGGTAAGCGACCGAAATGAGGATGGCAAATTTGATCTCGATGAAGCCCTGTACGCTGCACATGAGGCATATTTTGAGGGCGGCGCGGAATCGGGATATCATTCCGCGCTGTCGGATTACGGTCTGAGTCTGTATCGGCTCTGGGGCGTCGAGGATGGCGCATATGGCTATTATGCCAATCATCAATTTGCAATGGATCTATCCCAAACGGTCAAGGACGGGGATACCATTGCCGCATTTGTCTATGCCGATTCTCAGAACTGGAGCGACAGCTATTGCTATTTCGACCGGACGGATTTGCAGGATGTCAAGCAGGGTGACGAAGTGACGCTCAAGCTGAATCAGTTCAGCTTTGGTGCGGACGGCTCGACATCGGTTGTGCCGGCATCCGGTGCAGTGATTACGATTGACGGCGAAAAAACCGCATATCAGACCGATGAAAACGGCACAGTCAAGGTAAAGCTTGATCAAACCGGTGAGCAGATTCTCAGTGCCGTATCCGATACGCAAATATTGGTTCCGACTGCATTGCGCGTGGTAGTTTCCGCTGCGGAAACCACGGCAGTTCAAACAACCGGAACAACTGCCGCTTCGTCAAAGAAAACTGCCGGCACAACGACCGCGGCATCCAAAACCGGCGAATCTGCGGCAATTCCGGCACTTGCCTTGACGATGGCGTTTGCCGGCGGCACAGCATATGTACTCCGTCGCCGTCATGATTAAGCGGAAGTGTGTATACGCAGTCGGATTTACCGTATTGTTCATGATATTGTGCAGTATCCGGCTGCTTGCTCCGCTTCATGCGGCATCATATGATGCGTCTGTGTCACAATATGCGGAGGATTTGCTGCAAACGGTCAGCGATGGAGATGTGCAGAACTGGCTGGATGAAACGCTCCCTACGCAAACGGGGCTTGGTACGGCAGATTGGTATGCAATGCTGCTTGCTGCGCGCGGCTATGATCTCTCCGCATATTGTACCGCGTTGCAGAAGCATCTGGACGCGGAACAGCCTGCCGCTGCGGTGACCTGTGAACGCATGGCGCTCGTGCTTGCAGCTTGTGAGCCGACACCGCCTGCGGTCTGTACCGAGCTGCTGGAACAGAGTGCCGGAAAAATGGGCATTATGAGCTGGGTATTTGCACTGCATCTCATCAACAACGGTGTGCCGTCTGAAACGGTGACGGCTGCGGATGCTGTCAGCGAATTGCTCACGAAGCAAGCCCCGGACGGCGGATGGTCGTTCAAGGGTGACGTTGGCGATGTCGATGTTACCACGATGGTCATGCAGGCGCTTGCCCCGTATCGCGATACGGAAGCTGTATCCGCTGCAATCTCGGAGGGCATTGCATTTTTATCCTCGGTACAGCTTCCAAGCGGTGCGTATCAGAGCTTTGGCGTGGAAAATCCGGAGAGTACGGCGCAGGTCTGGATCGCGCTTTCTTTGCTCGATATTGACGCATTGGAGGACGCGCGTTTTATTGCATCCGGCAATACGCTTCTGGATGGCATTCTGCAATTTCGCACCGAGGACGGCAGATTCTCCCATACGCTTGGCGGTGCAGTCAGCGATATGGCAACCATGCAGGTGTATGAAGCGCTGACTGCGGCAGAATTGCAGCAATCCGGACAAAATTTACTGCTGTTTCATGGGGATGTGCCGCCGCTTGTCCTGCAACCTGCCTCAGCATCACAAAAACAGGAAACAACCAGCGTGACGACTGCGGCAAGCAGTACAGCCGAAGAAATCCGGACGACAGCAACGCCAGCCGAATCAAAATCTCAAATGGAACAATATCCGTACCGATTGCCCTTGATTGCGGCGGCAGGCATTATCTTCGGCGCGATGACGATGGTATGCGTGATTCGGAAGCGCCGGAGTCCCAAGACCTATCTGACGATTCTTTGCGGCTTTGTCATTACGGTGGCATTGATTCTGTTTATCAAAATTGAAACGCCGGAACAGTTTTATGAAAATGAAGCGCGTTCGGGCGGCGGTACGGTGACAATGGAAATTCGCTGTGACGCGATTTGCGGTTTGTCCGGCAGTGAGGGCTATCCGTCTGACGGTGTGATCATGCCGCTGACAGCGTTTGCAATTTCAGAGCAGGAAACGGTTCTGGAGCTTTTGTATGACGCAGTGAAAGCGTATGAACTGCAAATTGAGGTGGACGGCGTATCGGGTGAAGTAATGAATACAGCGTATGTGCGCGGAATTTCGTCGCTGTATGAGTTTGATTTCGGCGATTTGTCCGGCTGGACGTATACGGTCAATGGTGAGCGAATGTCGCTTGGCTGCGGCGCGTGTCCGGTGCAGGACGGCGACCGGATTGTCTGGTATTATACACTTGATTTATAAAATTTGATGGAAGGGCGGCGGCAAATGCGGAGCTTTGAACATATGAATCCGGCAGCGGTGACGGCGCATCTGCTGCTGACAGCGTGCATCACCATGTTTTGCATGGAGCCGATTTTGCTTTTGTTATCACTGGTCTGCGCAGCCGCATTTTTTATCATGCGAAACGGCAGCAGGGACATCGGGTTTCACATCGCCGCAATCGGGCTTCCAATGCTGTTTGCGCTGCTCAATCCGCTATGGAATCAGCACGGGACAACCGTTTTGTTCTTCATCAATCAGCGTGCTTATACGGCAGAAGCACTGTTTTACGGCGCGGTGACAGGCGTGCGGCTTTCAGCGGTGATCTACTGGTTTCGATGCTTTTCGGATTTGATGACCAGTGAAAAATTATTCTATTTGTTCCGGCATTTGTCTCCGAAGCTAGCGCTGATTTTTTCGATGGCAATCCGGAATCTGACCCTGTTTCGGCAGCAGATGCGGAAAATACGGCAGTCACAGCGTGCCATCGGCTTATATCGGGAGGGCCATCTGATTGACGATATTCGTGCGGAGCTGCGTGTTTTCTCCATTTTGCTGACATGGGCGTTGGAAAACGGTATCCTCACGGCAAACAGTATGTCCGCGCGTGGCTATGGAATCGGAAAACGCAGCAGCTTCACATATTTTCGATGGCATACAAGGGATATTGCATTGCTGGGCGCATCGGTTTTGCTTGCGACGGTGGTCATAGCAGGCATGGCGGCAGGCGTGATGGATTGGCAATATTATCCTATTTGTGAACCGGCAGCGCGGCAGCTTCCGTATTATCTGGTTCTTGCGGCAAGCGGCATTCTGGCGGCTATGCCTATGATGTATGAGGGAAAGGAGAGATGCACATGGAAGCGCTTGCGGTCAGAAATCTGACGGTGACATTTCCGGAATGCAGTACACCGATACTATCGGATATTTCCGTTCATTTGGAACAGGGCGATTTTGCGGTGATATGCGGCGCGACCGGCTGCGGAAAAACAACGCTTCTGCGAATGCTGAAGCGCGAATTGACGCCGCTTTGTACGCAGCAGGGCAGCGTTGTATTTTTTGGAACGCCGATTGCGGATTTGGATGCACGGACAGCCGCAGCGGAAATCGGTTTTGTGATGCAGCATCCGGAGCAGCAGATTGTGACGGACAGAGTGTGGCATGAATTGGCATTCGGCTTGGAAAATATGCAGACGCCACCGGATATTATGCGGCGGCGCATTGCGGAAATCGCGTCCTATTTCGGGATTGAGTCACTGCTTGACAACGATCCGGCAACGCTTTCGGGTGGTCAGAAGCAGCTTTTGAATCTGGCAAGTGTGATGATCATGCAGCCGCGTCTGCTTTTGCTCGATGAACCGACTGCGCAGCTTGACCCGATTGCGGCATCCGATTTTCTGACCACGCTTTATCGCCTGAATCAGGATTTTTCCGTGACAATTTTGATTGCGGAGCATCGTCTGGAGGAGCTGATTCCGCTTTGCTCGCAGATGATATGGATGGAGCAGGGAACGGTTGTCATGCAGGGCGAACCGCGCAGTTTATTGAAAAAGCTGCCGTCCGATGCGGCTGTGCTTGCCGGAATGCCGGCAGCGGTTCGATTGTATCATGCGCTGCATCCGGAATGCGATTGTCCGCTATCTGTCTGTGAGGCACGGACATGGATGATGCCGATGCTGCCGCCGGCGCATTCGCAGCCGGAGCCGGTATCAGAGCCGCAAACGCAGGGCGCAGACGCTGTGACGGTATCGGGCGCATATTTCCGGTATGCGCGCAAGGGCAGAGATATATTGCAGGATCTGAGCTTTTCGGTTCGGGAACGGGAATTCTATTGTCTGGTAGGCGGAAACGGTGTCGGCAAATCTACCGTATTATCAGTATTATCGGGGATTTTGCGCTGCTATGCCGGCAAGGTCAGCATCTTCGGAAAACCAATTTCGGATTACGACCATCGCAGTCTGCATCGGAATTGCGTATCGCTGCTGCCGCAGGATGTGCAAACGGTGTTTCTCTGCAATACGGCAGAGGAGGAGCTTGCGGAGACGGATAAAAATTATCGGGAGCTTCTGGCAGTTTTTCCGTTTGACCTGTCGCCGCTGATGCAGCAGCATCCCTATGACCTCAGCGGCGGTGAGCAGCAGCTTTTGGCGCTTGCAAAGGTGATGCTGACGAAGCCGCGGCTGCTTCTGCTCGATGAGCCGACAAAAGGTTTGGATGCGCAGTCGAAAGCGCGTCTTGCGGATGTGCTGCACAAATTGCAGGTGCAGGGCGTGACGATTTTGCTTGTGACGCATGATATTGAATTTGCGGCTTGTCATGCAGATCGCTGCGGATTTTTGTCGCGTGGCGCATTGATTTCATCGGATATTCCATCCAGATTTTTCTCGGAAAATGCGTTTTATACGACAGCGGTGAGCCGTATTACGCGCGGGTTTTATCATCAGACTGTCACTATTGAAGATGTGATTGGCAGAGCTGCCGAAATGACGCCGTGAGATCGTAAGGAGGTACATATGCTTGTGATTCGATCGGAACGGCTTCGGAAACTGCTGCGAATTGTACTGCCGTTTGCGGTAATGCCGGCGCTTGTATTGCTGCTGCCGATGGGGATTCAGTCGCAGCATTATGCTTTGGTGAGTTTTTTGATGGTTTGTCTGGCATTGCTGTTGTTTCTGAGTGGCTTTGAGCGCCGAGAGATCGGTACGCGCAGAATGATACTGGTTTCGGTGATGACCGCGCTTTCGGTGCTTGGGAGGCTGCTGCCGGTTTTCAAGCCGATTACGGCGCTGACGGTTCTCTCTGCGATGTATCTGGGTGCGGAAGGCGGATTTTTGGTTGGCGCGTTGTCGGCGGTGCTGTCCAATGCAATCATGGGGCAGGGACCGTGGACGCCGTTCCAGATGCTTGCGTGGGGTATGATTGGCTTATTTGCCGGAATGCTGGCAAAGTGGCTGCGGCAGTCGCCGTGTTTGCTGTATGCCTATGGAATCCTATCCGGCGTTGCGTATTCCATGCTGCTTGATATTTGGACAACAATTTGGACATACGGGGAATTTACGTGGCTTGCTTATCGTGCGGCACTGCTCGCAGCATTTCCGATGACTTGTCTGTATGCGCTGTCGAATCTGCTGTTTCTACTGGTTTTGCGCAAGCCGATTGGCGACAAGCTCCTGCGTATCCACAAAAAATACGGGCTGTAAAGCCGCATAGAAAGGAATTATCAATATGTCAGCACAGGTTTACACATTCAAAATCACATACGCAGACTGCGGCAATAGAATATGGCGAACAGCCGCAGTATCCTCCAATTATTCGCTCGCCGAACTGGGTTATATGGTGCTTGCAACCTTTGATACAATGGCGTATCATTTTTTTGAGATGAAATACAAGGCTACAAAATATTTTCTGAGTGAAGAATGCTTTGAGGATTTGCCATATTCTGAGGATGAAAGATATGATATTCTCGGTTTCCATAAAATCGGCAGTCTGAATATGAAAATCGGAGATGCGCTCGAAATGATCTACGATTTGGGATGCAGCCAGACTTTTGTGATTGAGCTGATTGAAATCAACGATATGCCGAGAGGTCATGGTCGTGCCTATCCGAAAATTCTTGACGGCGCAGGTCGTGGCATTGTTGACGATATGCCGGCATTTGAATTGCTTGAAGCAATCAAAAAGACCGATGAGGACGGACATTCTGCGGTTTATTATTCGAGTATCGACGTTGAAGATGCGCCTGAGTGGGATTATAGGAATTACAGAGTCGATTGGGATAATGCGATGCTGAAAGGTATCATTGACCGTATTCGTGATGGGTATGAAAATTATGACGAATAGGCTCTGAACAGGTTTTTGATTCTGCCGTAAATGCAGCAGATATTCTTCATTCGGAAAGCGGTTTTGCTTTACAAAAAAACACCACCGTATCTCGCTTGATACGGTGGTGTTGTCATATCTGCACAGCTTCAGATATTGGTCGTACAGTTGGAATTTTTGAAGCAGCAACGAAGCGCGTGCTTGAATTGCAGATAGGCTGCGCGATCCTCTGCGACCAGTTGTTCTTCCGGAATATCCTGCTGGATTTGCGCGTAGAGTCTTGCAATTACCGGATAAATGTTTGGCAATGCGGCGGCTTGCTCCGTGCAGAATGAAATATGCTGATTGGGCAGAATGAAAAGGTCATAGGCGGCAACCGGCGGTGCGCCGTTCTGGTCGGTGATGCGGCAATCGGCGTCTGTCAGCGGACGTTTTTTTGCATCGAACCGCAGATACGGCGGCAATAATATTTCATCCTCATCGGCTTTCAGATATTGATTGAGCAATTTTGAGAAGATGATCAGGGGCGTACCGGCAGGCGCATGATAGCGAAGCAGGACAATCCTCTGCTTATCGCCATAAGCCGGAAGAAAGGCGCTGCGTGAGGTCGAGGTAAAGGCATTTGTCATGCCGCGCGCCAGACAGATCGCAAAATCAACGGCGCGCTCCACGCGATAACAGCTTTCATCCGAGGTTTGGATGCCCTTTTCAGCAGCAGAGAGCAGTGCGGCATAGAGCCGGATGAGTCGTGGGAGATCAGCGGAGATTTCCGGATTGAGCCGTTTTCCCTCATGAACACGCACATACTCTGTTGCAAGATTGTCATAAAGCAACGCGTTTAGCGTGAGATACGCCCGTTCGTCGCCCCAGAATGGATCATTGCGGTCAGCTTCGGCAATATCGCCCTCATAGTATGTGACGGCGCGCAGCTCGTCCGGTGACAGAGATACATTCTTTTTCTTGATGGATGGGGCGGCATTCCGAATGAATTCTTGCTTTAACATAGCATAGATGTAAAAATTATGATAGAGCGAGGGGATATTCTTATCGGGATAGAGCGCCCAATGTTCTGCTTCGCGCCGCATCCCGAGCCATTCTGCGAGGCGAACGGATTTGCTGTTTGCGGTGTTGATTTCAGCGAACACTCTGCGTACATTCCATTCCGAAAACGCATATTCCAGAAAGCCGCGAATACTCTCCGCAGCAAATCCTTTGTTCTGATAGGCAGCGCCGAATGTGCAGCAGATTGAATAGGAATCGGCCTGCTGCTTAGAAAAACTGATTTTCCCGATGACTGTATCGTTATACAGGACGGCAAAAAATTCATTGCTTTTGGAAAAATGAATTGCCTCTTGTACGCATTCCTCTCGTGTGAATGTTGGATACGGCTCAAAAAAGGTCACTTCGGGGTCTGTTAAAATCTCTGCGAGCGCTTCATGATCCTCCGGAACGAATCTGCCGACAGACAGGCGTTCGGTTTCAAATAAAATTGTTCTCATTCTGGCAACCATTCCTTTCACCACATATCGTCGTCCTCATCATTCCAATGCTGAATCTCATTGAAAAATTCAAGCGTCCGGATTCGCATACCGAGCCTATGCTGCAAATATTTTTCTGTATATGCCATGAAAAGCTCGGCACTTTTTCCCTTGATGCGGAACTGAAACAGTCGGTCAAAATCGGTAAAAACAACGTGTCTTGCTGCGAGCAGTACCGCTTGTGTGACCTGCATATCAAGATTATCGCGGATTTCAATACATTCACGGCAGTTTAACCATGGAAACCGGATGCGCAAAACCGGATGCTCTGGCATATATTCCATACAGGATTCGCAGCAGATCAGGTTTGGCATCATGCCGATTTCTGTCATGAACCGCAGTTCAAAGATGGCCTTAATAAGCAGAAGCGGTCTGGAACGCTCCGAGAGATGATGCAGCGAAAGCAGGAACAGCCGCAGAATCTGCGGCTGCTTTTGCGAAGTCGCGGTTTTACGTGCAAGCTCTGCAAAATATGAAGCAAGTGCCAGTGAATCAAGGTCATTTCGGATTCCGAAAAACAGGTCCAGTGAAACGGCGCTGTCCAGATACAGCTTTTCACCTCTGCACCGCAGACAGAATTCGCCGTAGGAAAAGAGCTGCGTGACGGCGGCATATTTGCTGCCCGGCTTGCGTACAGATTTTGCATATACAGTACGAATGCCGTTTTCGGTAAAAAGGTCGATGATTTTATCAGCATCCCCGTGAGGCGTTTCCTGAATCACCAGTCCCTTGATGGTCAGATGCGTCTGCATATATTTTATCCTCGTTTGTGCAGCAGGCACGATAATCGAGATAATCCGAGATTTTTCCGCTTTGGCAAAAGGTATCCCAACGCTGCTGCTGCTGTTTCTCCAGCATTCTGCCGGTTAGATAAGCATTTTGATTCCGCATATGCAAGCCTCCTTTTGTGGTTAGCATATGCGGAATCAAGTTTCGTAGTCATTGAAAAAAATGGAAAACTGTTGTGTTATTTTAAGGCAACATCGCGCAAAGTCCGCCTTACGGCTTGGCGGCACATCTACTTGCATATTTTCCGTCATCTTGCACAGAAATTCCTTGCTGGGCGTCATTTCTATACAATCTGACTGCGTATCTGCACCACCAACTCTGTGCGGTATTGCCTTAATTTTAATTATAGTATTGATTGTCCGCTGACAGCCGGTTTCGGCATCACCGGTCAAAATTCAGCCCGAACTGTTCGAGCATCATATTTCGATTGCGCCAATCCTCCTTGACCTTTACCCATGTCTGGAGATTGACCTGAATCCGGAAGAATTTTTCCAGCTCGCGTCTTGCATTGGCACCGACCTTTTTCAGCATTGTACCGTTTTTGCCGATAATCATGCGTTTATGCGACTCTTTTTCGCAGTAAATCAGGACGGATATATTGAGAAGATCCTTGTCATCACGTTCGGAGAAGGATTCCGTCACAACTGCGATTCCGTGCGGCACCTCATCCTGTAACAGATAGAGAAGCTGTTCACGAACAAGCTCTGCCGCAAGCACGCGCTCCGGCTGATCGGTAATCATATCCGATGGGAAATAATGCGGTCCCTCTACGGCGCGGCTGAGCAGCTCCTCGATCAATTCCGGAATGCCGTCATTTCGAATGACTGAAATCGGAATAATTGCTGCCGGATGCCAGCGTTCTTCTGCCGATACGAGCAGCGGTGCGAGCGCAGACTTGTCCTTCAGCAGGTCAATTTTATTATAGAGGAAAATGACCGGTGTTCCCTGCTTTGTGAGATTATCGAGCATGACCTGCTCCTGCTCACCGAGGGGCTTGGTGCAATCCTGCATAAAGATGACGCAGTCAATTTCGGAAACCGCTTCCTTTGCGGCTTTGAGCATCTGGTCACCGAGCTTGGTGCGGGAACGATGCAGACCGGGCGTATCAGTAAAGACAAGCTGTGTCTGCTCGATATTGCGAATACCGGTAATGCGTGTACGCGTGGTCTGTGGCTTCGGGCTGACGGATGCGATTTTCTCGCCAATCAGCGTATTGAGCAGCGAGGATTTTCCGGCATTGGTATGACCGGCAATCGCTGCGAACAGAATTTTCGTTTTATTGGTTTCCTGCATGAATTATTCCTGATCCTCCGGTGTTACATAGCTGATATCTCTGGAGAAGCCGAGCTTTTCAAGGACGGATTCTTCCTTTTCGCGCATCTGTCTCTGCTCCAGCGAGGATTTTTCATGGTCATAGCCGAGCAGATGCAGCATGGAATGAACGGTCAGGAATGCGACCTCGCGCTCCAGAACGTGTCCATACATTTTTGCCTGCTTGACTGCCATTTCCATGGAGATGACAATGTCACCGAGCAGAACAAAGCCGTTCTCGGTGTTGATTTCCAGATGATCGCCCTCGCAGAGTGGGAACGAGAGCACATCGGTCTCCATATCCTTATTGCGATACTGCAAATTGAGTTTGTGGATTTCCTCGTTATTGACGAACGAAACGCTGACTTCGGTATCGTGACGGAAGCCCTCTGTAGAGAGAACAGCCTGACAGCAGCGGCGGATGAGCAGACGGATTCCGACCGGAATTTTTACCTCATGCTGCGTATCCTTAATATATACTTTCAGTTTAGCCATTTTTATATCTTTTCCTTTCATGATGATTTTGAGCATTTTTATGCTCGAAATTCGCATAAGCATTGATGATGTCCTGTACGAGTCTGTGCCGCACGACATCCTTTTCCGTGAACTGGTGAATCACAATGTCGTCAACCGATTTGAGGACGCGCATCGCCTCAATCAAACCGGAACGCTGCGGGTCGGGCAGGTCTATCTGCGTGATATCGCCTGTGATGACCATTTTACTGCCCTCACCGAGTCTTGTCAGAAACATTTTGATTTGCTCCGAGGTTGTATTCTGTGCTTCATCCAAAATAATGAATGCGTGATCAAGCGTCCGTCCGCGCATATAGGCAAGCGGCGCAATTTCGATAATGTTCTTTTCGAGGTCGCGTTCGACGGTTTCAGCGCCGAGCATTTCAAACAGTGCGTCGTAAAGCGGCCGCAGATACGGATCGACCTTGTCCTGCAAATCACCCGGCAAAAATCCGAGCTTTTCACCGGCTTCCACGGCAGGCCGTGTGAGGATGATGCGATTGATCTCATGGCTTTTGAGCGCCTTGACTGCCATTGCGACGGCGAGATAGGTCTTGCCGGTACCGGCAGGTCCGATTCCGAGCACAATGGTGTTTGCGGCAATCGCATCGAGATATTTTTTCTGTCCGACCGTTCTTGGACGAACCGGTTTTCCGGAGAGCGTGACGCTGACGGCGTCTGCGGTCAGTGTTCTGACCTCCTCGGCGGCGTCATCGGCAACCATTGAGACAACATAGCGCACGCTTTGCTCATTGATGCCGTTTCCATTCCGCGTGTTTTCAAGCAGCACATCCATTGCCTCGGCGGCTTTCCGGATATTTTCCTCCGAGCCGCTGATTTTGACGCCGGTACCGCGGTTGACGATCACAACCTGAAACTGCTTTTGAATCAGATTGAGATTCGAGTCATAGCTGCCGAACACGGCGGCGATTTCGTCGGGATTTGCTGCATTCCAAATCAATTCTGCCATGTATTTTTTTGAATCTGCTCCTTTGTCATAGGCTGCTTTTTCACAGTCGGTGAAAGACTGCAAAAAGCGCATGATACATTCTATGTCTATTATATCACAAACCGAAGAAAAATGGAATAGTTTTAGGATAATTTCACAAAAAATTCACTGCTTTTTCCGATAACTCCCTCAAAAACATAGTTGATTTTTAGCGAAATGCCTAAATCAGAACGCGAAATTTCGGTTCTTTTGCTGATAACCTTGTCATCGGCATGAAAATTCTGCTCATATCGGGCGGCAGCTTCTTCCAGCATTGTTTGAATTTCTGCCTCGGAATAGACGGTAATTGCGGTTTCCTGATTGGTATAGCGGCAGCGGATGAGCGAAAGCGGAAGCTGTCTGCCGAACAGCATAAGCGGTTCGCGATCTTCTTCGTAGATGATTTGCTCGGACGCTTCGGGACGGATAAAGCCGAGCGTCAGCGGAATGCGCTTGCCAAAGACAGAGAATACGGTTTCCGTGCGCGAATTGCCCCGCACGGGTAATTCGGAGACAAAGGGCAGCGTTTGTTCAAAGGTGTCAAAAAAGGTTCCGGTGACGATGCCCTCGGCGTGATAATAGCGGCAGATTCCGAAGGAATCGGTTTGTGCGCCGGTGATGAGCAGCTCTCCGGCTTTGACGGTATCTCCGATTTGTCTGACAGCAAAGCCGCCGCGGACATCCATGCCGGTAATTTGTGCGGTTTTCGTGGCAATCACATTGGTCGGAATATGGTCGTCGTGAAGCACCGGTGGCAGACGTTCCTCGGTGAGATCGACAATAAGCCTGCCGCCGCTGTGCCGCATTGTAATCCATTCGATATCATGGATAGCAAGCCGCATTTGTTGTTCGATATATTGATAAGGCAGATCGTGAAACGGTACGCCGTAGCGGACGCCCAGTTCAGAGAGTGCGCGGACGATTTCAGTATCGGAAATGCGTTCATTTCCGGTGATTTCGATGCTCCGGACTGCGCTATTGCACCATGACAGAAAGAGGCCGCCACAGAGCATTCCAAAAAGAAATCCGAAGCGATGCCGATACGGAGCAAGCCGAAAGCGCAATCCGCGGCGAGTCATAATTTCAATATGAATGTCATATTGTTCTGCCAATGCAGTGACCATACGCTGCGTATAAGCGGAGATTTCTGCTGTGTAAACAGAGCTGCAGACCTGCTGTTTCCGGCAGGATACGCCGTTTCTGTGAAGTGCGTCCCGAAAGTCAGAGAGCCGGTCGCCCTCCGCAGTAAACCGAATATATGCCATGTTATTCTCACAGCCCTCCGTCAAATTCGATGGCGCGGATTTCGCCGCTGATATGCAGACCATCGCTGCTGTAATCGGACGCGGTCAGCCCGTAGCCCCAGATTGATACGCGATGACCGCCTAGCTCCAGCAGCATCAGCATATCGCTGCATTCGAGCAGACGGCGGCATTTATCGACATAGAGATCATGGTTGCCGCACAGATCCATACGATCTGCAAACAATGCAGGCTTTTTCATATCAACGCATCCTCTCTGACAAAAAATCTTTTCTCAAACAGTGTATTCCGTTTTTTGCTGAAACATACCGGTTTACTATTGATTTTTTGATTGGTGTTTGTTATAATAGGGTTAAGGCAATACCGCACAGAGTTGGTGGTGCAGATACGCAGTCAGATTTTTCGTCAGAATGTATAGAAATGATGCCGCTGGGCTGACACCCAGCAAGGAATTTCTGTGCAAGATGGCGGAAAATATGCAAGTAGATGTGCCGCCAAGCCGTAAGGCGGACTTTGCGCGGTGTTGCCTTAAGATGCAGCTTCAAAAAGGAGGGCGCTGATGAAAGGAAAAAAGATACTCGCTGTTTTGGCGATATGTCTCATATGCCTGACAGCCGCGATCGTATCCTATAAGCTGGTTGCCGGAAAGCAGATCAGGGAACGAACCTATGCACATCTGGAAACGCTCGGTTATACGCAGGATGATATTGAACATATCGAAGTCAAGCACGCATTTCTCAATAAGCTCTTAGGTTATAATGAGTGGCGTATTTTTGTGAAATTTCATTGTGAACCGGATATTCTGTTTGCGTTTACCTATCGAGAACGCGAAATCGTAAAACAGGGCACCGCAAGTGAAACCGAGCAATTAAATGTCGATGAAATCAGAAAATATAACACGATGTTTGAAAACGGCGAACTGAAAGCGATTCCATACCGGATGACCCAGAATAATCATTGAATAGAGAGATGACCCGTGACAAGTTCGCGGGTTATTTTATTGCAACGACGTATCTTCTCACAAGCTCGCACATATAAATTGCAGGAACAGACTGCTGCCGTTTGTGTAGAGAATCTAAGGAATCGCTGAACCAATCTGGCGCGCAAGATGCAAGCAGATTCTGTGCCAAGCCGCAAGGCGTGATTGATTCAGTGGTTCCATAAGGAGTGACCCGATGATACGGACAGTACACCGCACAGATTTTTTGCGCGCAGGAATTGCGATGATTTTGCTGCTGCTGTTTTTTCTGCTTGCCGCCAATGCAGATGATGCGGCGGCAGTGACTGCGGAACGGCTGCGGCTTTGCACAGATACGCTCATACCATCCCTCTTTGGCTGTATGGCGGCGGCAAATTTACTGATTGCATCGGGGACGGCGGCGTGGCTCGGTACAAGGTTGCGCCGGATTGCGCGGCTGCTGCGGATATCGCCGGAGGTGCTGACGGTCTTTCTGGTCAGCCAGATCGCCGGATATCCGGTCGGAACGCTTCTGCTTTGCCAGATGGTGAAAGCAAATCGGCTCTCTCCGGATATGGCAAATCGGTATGCCTGTATTTGTTTTGGCGGCGGCCCTGCGTTTCTGGTTGGGTTTGCAGGGTGCAGATTGTTTGGCAATCGGGTGATTGGCTGGCTGATGCTCGGTGGATGCGTACTTTCTAATTTGATACTGCTGTTGCTGCTGCCGAATAAGGAGATGACCGTTTTAGACGAAAAACCGTTTGCGATTCGTCTGACGGCACACTCGCTGCCGGACGCGGTATCGGGTGCCATGCGGAGCCTCGCGGCAATCTGCGGCATGGTGATGCTGTTTGGACTCCTGACACTGCTCTGTGAACAAATCGGGCTGATAGCTGGACTTGTTCGACTCGGCAGCAATCTGGGATTATCTGCACAGACTGTTCGTGCATGGACGGCGGCGCTCTGCGATGTCACACAACTGCCGATGCTGTTTGAATGCGGATTGTCGTATCGGATGCTGACAGCACTTTCTGCGGCATTGCTTTCATTTGGCGGAATTTGTGTGCAGCTGCAATGTACGGCGCTCTCCGGAACGCAGCTTCGATTGCGGAATCTGTTTCTGTTTCGGCTGGTAGCAGGCGGTCTGACCTTTCTGATTGTATTTGCCCTATCCGGAATGCTTGGAGATTCGGAAGCTGCGCAGGTGTTTCGGCATTCGGCTACGGTTTCACATACCGGTTCACCGCTTCCGGCTTTTTTAATTTTTTGCACCGGATTTCCATTTCTTATAAAAAAGGACTAGACAAATTGAAAAAAATATGTTATAATGGAGAAAACACAGTGGCAAAGCGTGTAGAATCAGCCGGATTCTGCGGTCGAGCCGATTAAAACGAGGTGACCAGTATGGGACTTTTTGATGTATTCTCTAAAGGTGGCAAGTATTTTGGTAAAGCAATCGAGCCGAAATGTGAATATTGTGAGTACGGCAACCGTGCCCGTGACGGAGATAAGGTTCTGTGTACGAAGAAAGGCTTGGTAGATGCAGGATTCCATTGTCCGAAGTTCCTGTATTCGCCGCTGAAGCGTATACCGGTCAAGCAGCTCGAACGTGTCGGTTGGCTCGAGGGCGATTACGAAGAAAAGGACTTTGCTGCGATTCAAAAGAAAAAGGAAGAAGAAGCAAAAGCCGCAGAAGCAGCGGCGAAAGCAGAGAAATCTTCTTCCAAAAACGCAAAAGCGTCTAAACCTGCACAGCCGGCAAAACAGGATAAGTCTGCTCCGGCAAACGGAAAGGATGCAAAGCCTGCGGTAGAGCAGAAACCGGCAGCTGAGACAAAACCTGTACAGCCTGCTCCGGCAGAGGTGAAGGATGCAAAACCGGCAGAGCAGAAGCCTGCGCAGCCGGCAGAAGTGAAGGACGCAAAGCCGGCAGAGCAGAAGCCTGCACAACCGGCACAGCCTGCTCCGGCAGAAGCGAAAGACACAAAGCCGGCAGAACAGAAGCCTGTTCCGAACGCGAATTCTACCACTGCACAAGACCTTGCATCGCTTGCGGCGATGGCTGAGGCAGCCGGTGCATATAATCCGGAACCTGTTCCGGCAGAAGATGCGGCACAGAACAGTGCTGGTCCGAGCGCACTGAGCAGTATGTAAGAATCGAAAAGTACAATCTGTCAGCCTGAGAGCCTTGTGCTTTCAGGCTGATGCTATATTCGTTGCTTGTGAAAGGTAGGGTATATGGATATTCAGCTTCAAAATATTGATGGTGGAAAAGCGTTCGATTGGGGACGTACATCCGGCGATTATGCGAAATTTCGGGATATCTATCCGGAGGAATTCTATGCGGCGATTCTGAATCGCGGCTTCTGCCAAAACGGGCAGAAATGTCTGGATCTCGGAACGGGCACCGGCGTTTTACCGCGCAATTTATATCACGCCGGTGCGGAGTGGTGCGGCACCGATATTTCGCCGGAGCAGATTGAACAAGCGAAAATGCTTGCTGCTGCGAATCATTTGCAGATTGATTTCCGCACCGCCTCTGCCGAAACAACAGATTATGCGGATGAATGCTTTGACGTTGTGACTGCCTGCCAGTGCTATTGGTATTTTGATTCCGAAACTGCGTATCCCAATATTGCAAGAATGCTCAAAGACGACGGCGTGTTGATTCTGCTCTACATGGGCTGGCTTGCTTCCGAAAGCAAAATTGCGGATGAAAGCGAACGAATCGTCCTGCAATATCATCCAAAATGGACAGGTGCAAACGATTCGCGGCATCTGATTTCGCCGCCGGAACAAGCCTTGCAGTATTTTGAGATGTCGGAACAGACGATGTTTGATTTGAGTGTGCGTTTTACGCGTGAAAGCTGGCATGGACGGATGCGCGCCTGCCGCGGTGTCGGGGCATCGCTTTCGCCCGAACAGCTTCTGCTGTGGGACAATGCGCATCGGCAAATGCTTGCGGACATTGCGCCGGATACATTTGATATTCCGCATTACGCGGCAATGACTGTCCTCAGAAAGAAAGTGTAAATACCATTTGATAGATTTGTCCGGAATGCTTGGTAAAGGAGCGAAATGATGATGAAAAAACTGACCGCACTGTTACTCGGCGTGCTGACATGGCTGACCGCTTCTTCCTGTACCTCAAAATCCGGTCAGAAATCAGAACAATCCGTTCCCGTAACCGGTGATGTGACGATTACCGCGCTGGATGTCGGAAAAGCGGATGCGCTGATTGTCCGGACGGAGCATACGGTGACTGTGATTGACACCGGCGAAAAGAGCGACGGCAAGAAAATAGAGAAGTTTCTCACAAAGCAGGGGATCGAAGCCATTGATACGCTGATTATTACGCATTTTGACAAGGATCATGTCGGCGGTGCGGCGCGGCTGGTCAACCGCATGAACATCCACACGATCTATGTGCCGGATTACGATACGGATTCGGACGCGTATGCCAATTTCATCGAAAAAGCACAGGAAAACGGAAATACGCTGACGGTTTTGCAGGCAAAGGAAATGCTCGAATGGCAGGCAGACGACGCTGCAATGACGCTCTATGCCGCCGAGGAAAAGAGCTACGGACAAAATGAGGAAAATGATTTTTCGCTTGCGCTCCATATGCGGCATGGCGAAAATACGTTTCTGTTTGCCGGTGACGCCGAGGATAAACGGATGCAGGAGTTAATTGGTCTGGAGCTTGGGCGTGTGGATTTCCTGAAATTTCCGTATCATGGGAATTATCTTTCTAAGACAGAAGCGTTTTTGGACGCATTTCAGCCGAAGGTCAGTGTCGTATGCTGCTCGAAAAAGGAATATGCCGACCCTGCAACCGTTGCGACACTGGAAAAGCGCGGCGTTGAGACATATTATACCAACGATGGTGCTGTCACAGTGACCAGTGACGGAAAAACGCTGCATTGCGTGCAGTCTGCGGAGTCATCCAAGGACTGAAATCAGAATTATTTTGGGAAACACTTGACAAATCTGTAAAAATCGGGTATGATAAATAATAAGATAGCTAATCGCATAAAAACCGTTGATGCGGAGATAAAGCGTCATATGCCCCTACAGAGAGTCCGGATAGCTGAGAGCCGGATGGGATACAGTTTCGCAAATGGCCCGCGGAGGGCGCAGTCGGAATTTCCGGGAAAACTGCGACGTGCAGACATACGTAAGTTGTCAGGGATATGCCGGTATCCCGTAAAAAGTGCGCCGGAAACCGTGTCTTGCTGACATGGAACGGCGAATCAAGGTGGCACCGCGAGCATGAAATGATACGCTCGTCCTTGACTGATGAACAGTTCAGGGACGGGCGTTTTGATTTTTTATGATACGATTCCCTGACATCAGCCGGCACTTTGTTTATTCAGATGCAATATGTTTCAATACAGGAGGTTCCTATGGCAAATCCGGATGGAAGATTTGGAATACATGGCGGACAGTATGTTCCCGAAGCCTTGATGAATGCGGTCGCAGAGCTGGAATGCGCATATCAGACCTATAAAAATGATCCGCAGTTTCAAGCGGAGCTGTCGGCGCTGTTCAACGACTATGCCAACCGCCCGTCCTTGCTCTATTATGCGGAGAAAATGACGCGCGATCTCGGCGGCGCAAAAATCTATCTCAAGCGCGAGGATTTGAACCACACCGGCGCACATAAGGTGAACAATGTGCTCGGACAGGCGCTGCTTGCAAAGAAAATGGGCAAGACCAGACTGCTTGCGGAAACCGGTGCAGGTCAGCATGGCGTTGCGACTGCAACGGCTGCCGCGCTCATGGACATGGAATGTGTCATCTATATGGGCGAGGAGGATACCAAGCGGCAGGCGCTCAATGTATATCGGATGCGCTTGCTTGGCGCGGAGGTCATACCGGTGACATCGGGTACGGCAACGCTCAAGGACGCTGTTTCCGAGGCAATGCGCGAATGGGCAAATCGGCTTGACGATACGCATTATTGTCTCGGCTCTGTCATGGGTCCGCATCCGTTTCCTACGATTGTACGCGATTTTCAGGCGGTCATCTCGCAGGAGATCAAGCAGCAGATCCTCGAAAAAGAGGGACGGCTTCCCGATGTCGTGATGGCTTGCGTTGGCGGCGGCTCGAATGCAATCGGTACATTCTATCATTTTATTCCGGACACTTCCGTTCGGCTGATTGGCTGTGAGGCGGCAGGCAGAGGCATTGATACCTTTGAAACTGCTGCAACCATCAATACCGGCAAGCTCGGTATTTTCCATGGCATGAAATCTTATTTCTGTCAGGATGAATACGGCCAGATTGCACCGGTTTACTCGATTTCCGCAGGACTTGATTATCCCGGCATCGGACCGGAGCACGCGAATCTTTACGATACCGGCAGAGCCGAATATGTTGCGATCACCGATGATGAGGCGGTCGAAGCGTTTGAGTATCTCTCGCGGACAGAGGGCATCATTCCGGCGATTGAATCCGCGCACGCGATTGCATATGCAATGAAGCTCGCACCGCAACTGGATCGGGACAAAATTATTGTTGTGACGGTTTCCGGCAGAGGCGACAAGGACTGTGCAGCAATCGCACGCTACAGAGGGGAGAATATCCATGAGTAACATTCGCAATGCGTTTCAGAACGGGAAGGCGGTCATTCCGTTTATTACCTGCGGCGATCCCGATCTCGCAGCGACCGGAACGATCATCCGTGCCATGGCAGACGCCGGCGCCGACCTGATTGAGCTTGGCATTCCGTTTTCTGATCCCACAGCCGAGGGACCGGTTGTTCAGAGTGCAAGCATTCGTGCGCTTGCCGGCGGCACGACAACAGATTCCGTCTTTGACTTCGTGCGTGAACTCCGCAGTGATGTTACCATACCGCTTGTTGTGATGACCTATGCGAATGTGGTGTTCTCGTATGGCATCGAGCGTTTTGTAAGCAAATGCGCCGAGGTCGGGATTGACGGCGTGATTCTGCCTGATGTGCCGTTTGAGGAAGCCGAGGAGTTTGCACCGATTTGCAGAAGCCATGGCGTAGCATTTATTTCGCAGATTGCGCCGACTTCGGCAAACCGAATCGAGAAGATTGCAAAAGCAGCAGAGGGCTTCATCTATATCACCTCCACTCCGATTGTCGGAAATCAGACTGATTTTCGCGCATTGATCGCAGAAATCCGGAAATACACGGATATTCCGTGCGCGGTGGAATGCGGAGATTCCAATGCGGAGCAGGCTGCGGATGGTGTGATTGTCAATTCTGCGATTGTCGAGCAGATTGCGCAGTATGGCAAGGAAGCTGCATCGGTTGCCGGAGAATCTATTCGTACACTGAAACAAGCAGCGAACAAGTAATCCGGCTTCAGCCTGTGTGTTCGTGATGGTGCAGATTGAATGATGGCAAATTGCATTGAAATCACAGAATTTCCACTTTGAAATTTATCACTTTAACACTTTTACGCGTTAAAGGGTTGACATTTTGAGGGAAAAGCGTTATACTGTATACAGATGATGCAAGGCATATCATAAAATGGAGGAACTGAAATCATGATGAATTTAGAGTTTGAGCGAAAGCTGACGATACCGAAAGAAACCAAGGAGATGTATCCCATAACCCCGGAAATGGCAGCGGTTGTAGAGAAGCGTGCAGCGGAAATTCGGGACATCTTTTCCGGCAAGGATGACAGACTGATTCTGATTATCGGCCCTTGCTCTGCAGACCATGCTGATTCTGTTCTGGATTATATTTCCCGTCTGCGCAAGGTGCAGGAGCAGGTGAAGAACGAAATCTTTATTATTCCGCGTATTTACACCAATAAGCCGCGTACAACCGGTGCCGGCTATAAGGGTCTGCTGCATCAGCCTGACCCGAATGCAAAGCCTGATGTATTCAAGGGCATTATTGCAACGCGTGAGCTGCATATGCGTGCGCTCAAGGAGACCGGCTTCTCCTGTGCGGACGAGATGCTCTATCCGGATAATTACAGATATCTCGATGATTTGCTTGCATATGTCGCAGTCGGTGCGCGTTCGGTTGAAAATCAGGAGCATCGTCTGGTATCGAGCGGTTTGGATATTCCTGTCGGCATGAAAAATCCGACCGCCGGTGATCTTTCGGTCATGATGAATGCGATTACGGCTGCACAGCATGGACATTCCTTTATTTACCGTGGCTGGGCAGTGCATTCCGAGGGCAATCCGTATGCACACGCCATCATGCGCGGCTATGTCAACAAGCATGGACAGTCGCTGCCGAATTATCACTATGAAGACCTTGAGATGCTGGCGTCGCTCTATGCTTCCGGTGAATTTGCAAATCCAGCAGCAATTATTGACACCAACCATGCCAATTCCGGAAAGAAGCCGCTGGAGCAGCCGCGTATCTGCAAGGAAGTGCTTCATATGCGTCGTTATAACAATGAGATCAAGAAGCTCGTCAAGGGCTTCATGATTGAAAGCTATATTGAGGATGGCGCACAGGCGGTTGACGGTGGCTGCTACGGTAAGTCGATCACCGACCCTTGCCTCGGCTGGGATAAAACAGAGCGTTTGATTCTGGAGCTTGCAGAATTACTGTAATCATTGATCAAATAATAGTCCGTCTGAATCTGCAAATCCTGCGGTTCAGACGGATTTTTTATTGTTTTATGAAGAACGTATTGAGGCAGTTTTGCTCGAAACGGAATCCGTGCGCTTTCCTTGTAGGAGATTTGCCGTTTTGTATACCATATTTTGGCATAATTACCCTGATTGGACACGCTTCTGTGCAGAATAAACTTGAATTTTTTGTCAGAAAGTGGTATAATAAAAGTATTAAACGTTCAAAGGAGCGATTCCTATGATAGAGTTTGCACAAAATTATGATGTTATCATTGCCGGCGCAGGCGCTGCCGGTTGTTATGCAGCGCTACATCTGCCATCTCACTTGCGCGTGCTGCTGCTTGCCAAGCGTGAGGCAACGCTTTGTAATTCTTCACTGGCACAGGGCGGTATTGCCGGCGTCTGGAATTCTCCAAACGATAATATTGAACTGCACGCAAATGACACGCGGATTGCCGGCGCGTTTACCAATAATCCCAACACCTTGCAGATTCTTGTTTCCGAGGCTGCACGGGATATTGAACAGCTTGTGGAATACGGCGTAAAATTCGATCGAAATGAGGACGGCGATTATGACCGCACACTAGAGGGTGGTCACTGCCGCAGACGTATTTTTCACTATCGTGACTCGACCGGTGCTGAAATTCTTGCCGGTCTGCTCGGTCAGGTTGAAAAGCTGCCGAATGTCACGATTTCGGATTTTACCGTCATGAGCCGTGCTGTGAAAACCGAAACGGGATTTTCCGTGGAATTGCTGCGAAAAGACGAGCTTTCTGTCGTGGACTGCCATTTTCTGATCATGGCGACCGGCGGAATCGGGCGCGTCTACGAATATACCACAAACTCTGCGATTGCGACCGGCGATGGTATTCGCATCGCATATGAACTCGGTGCGCGAATCAAGAATCTTTCACTGATTCAATTCCATCCGACCGCGTTCAACAGCAAGCATACGCGTGAATGCTTCCTGATTTCCGAGGCGGTACGCGGCGAGGGTGCTTATCTCCGCAACTGTCATATGGAACGCTTCATGCACCGATATGATGACCGTCTGGAGCTTGCACCGCGCGATGTGGTATCCCATGCGATTATTCTGGAAAGTCAGCGAACCGGTTCAAAGGATTTCTGGCTGGATATTTCGCATGAAGCACCGGAAGTCGTCAGAGCAAGATTCCCGAAAATCTGCAATAAACTGCTGGAACAGGGCTATGATCTCACGAAAGAGCCTGTGCCGATTTATCCCTGTCAGCATTATCTCATGGGCGGTATTGATGTCAATGCCAATGCGCAGACGCGTGTAGACCGGCTGTATGCCTGCGGTGAATGCGCACACACCGGCGTTCACGGCAACAACCGTCTTGCGAGCAACAGTCTCTTGGAGGCGCTGGTCTTTTCACGCAGAGCTGCCGAGGAAATTGCAAGAGAAGCCGATGCCATTACGCCGCGCTTTGTTCGTGGAGAATTGAAGCCCGTGACTGCAACAGAGTCGATTCCGCACGGTATTCGCACGGAGCTTCGCAAAATTCTACAGGAAAATTATTTCGTCATTCCCAATACCGAGCATATCCTTGCAGCCTATGATCGTGTGACGGAGCTGATTCAGCTCATCGCCTGCGAGGATTGGAAGATGGATCTGGATTATCTGGAAGCCAAGTCGCAGGCAACCTGCGCATACTTAATTCTGGAGGAGCAATTATAATGGAACTGCTGCAATCTTATGTAGATGAGGTGATCCTGCGTGCGCTGCATGAGGATATCACCGGTATGGACGTAACCACCGATTTTCTGCTTGATGAAAGCCACGAATCCGACGCGTATCTCATGGCAAAGGACAGCGGCGTGCTGTGCGGCATGGATATTGCGGCACGCGTCTTTGCATTGGTCGGTGACGGCGTTAGCTTTACAGCAATGGCAAAGGACGGCGATTCGGTCAAATACGGCGATATTCTTGCTGTCATGCACAGCAAAACGCGGACGCTGCTGAAAGGTGAACGCACCGCGCTCAATTTGCTCCAGCATCTCTCCGGCATTGCGACCGAAACACGGAGATGCGTGGATATCATTGCGGGAACGAATGCTTCGATTGCCGATACGCGCAAATGTATGGTCGGCATCCGCGCGATGCAGAAATACGCGGTACGCTGCGGCGGCGGTAAGAATCATCGCTTCAATCTCTCCGATGGCGCAATGCTCAAGGATAATCATATTGACGCCTGCGGCGGTATTTTGCCTGCAATCACACAGCTTCGGCAGCATATCGGACATATGGTGCGCATTGAGGTTGAGGTGCGCACGCTTGACGAGCTGCGTCAGGCGCTTGAAGCAAAAGCCGATATCATTATGCTTGATAACATGAACAATGAAACAATGAAAGAGGCTGTTCGTATCACAGATGGCAGAGCGCTGCTGGAGGCGTCCGGCGGCATTACGCATGAAACGCTGCGCGGCGTTGCGGAAACCGGTGTGGATATTATCTCGATCGGTGCGCTCACCCATAGCGTTAAGGCATTTGACATCTCGATGAAATGGGGAGATGTCCCGAACGGTCATTGATGAAACGCGCGTTCGCGCCGATATCTTGCAGATTGGACATCGAAACCCGATTGTCCGGATAAGAGAGGAATCAATATGACCGAGCAGGAAGCACGTATCATTGCGATACCGGTTATGCAAAACATAGTGAACTGCTTAGCAGACCATGACTATGAACGCATTCCGGAATACGCCGCGTTTCCGGAGGGAATCACCGTATCGCAGCTTCGGAACTGGTGCGAGGCATATCTCAAGCAGCAGAATCTCCGCAGCTTCGATCATTACGGCGTGGCGGTAAACGCGCAGGCATACTCCGGCAGCACACCATTTGAACAGCTGAATGTGTATATTTATAACGACGGCTCCGGCTTTACCGCAGAATATGATCTTGCCTCGGGCGGCGTACTCGATGATCTGATTTTGATGATCGAATTTCTCTATGATGAAAATATGGAGCTGATTCCGTATCTTGAGAATCTCCATGTTTTGCAATAGAAGCCTGATGCGGCAATGGAAACGCCCGAAATAATCGCTTGCCGGTATTTGCTGTTTTTTTGCTGATAATCCGAAGATGATTTGGAGACAATCTCATATGAATACACAACTATCACAAGATTATATAACATTGGAATTACAGAAGGTGCTTGAAAAACTGGCATCCGAAGCAGCCAATGAAAAAACAAAAACACTTGCACGTGCGCTCATTCCGGAGACCGATCCGGAGCGTGTGCGTCACGCCTTGCAGCAGACCGAGGATGCGTTTCAGCTCTCGGTGCGCTTCGGTACGCCGTCCTTTGACAGCTTTACCGATGTCTGTGCTGCAATCCGCAGAACGCAATCCGGCGCGCGTGTGTCGCTCAAGGAGCTGCTTGAAATCGCAAGACTGCTGCGGCAGATTTCTTCGCTGACGGATTGGTATGACCACTGCGAATCCATGCAGACAACGCTTTCCGATTTGTTTGCACGGCTGCAGCCGAATCCGTATCTTGCCGATCTTCTGGAGCGTTCGATTGAAAACGAGGAACGTCTTGCCGATGCTGCAAGCCCTGCGCTCGCGTCCATCCGGCGAAAGATTACGCAGGCAGGACTGCGGCTGCGTGAAAAACTCGAAAAAATGATTCGCTCCTCGACCATGCAGACCTATTTGCAGGAGCAGATCATTACCATTCGCGACGGTCGATACGTGATCCCCGTCAAGGCAGAGCATCGCGGCGATGTGGCAGGTCTGATTCATGATACCTCTGCGACCGGTCAGACCTATTTCATTGAGCCGATGGCGATTGTCGATGCGAACAACGATATCCGATTGCTCGAAACGCAGGAGCAGGAGGAAATTGAGCGCATTATTCAAAAACTCTGTGCCGAGTGCGGCGCGGCGGCAGAACCGCTTCTTCAGGGCTACGACATTGCGGCAGAGCTGAACCTATATTTTGCCAAGGCATCGCTCGGCGCACAGCAAAAGGGCATGATTCCGCAGGTTTCGGACGATGGCTCCATGCTGCTGAAAAAAGCGCGGCATCCGCTGATTGACCCGAAAACTGTTGTGCCGATTGACATCAATCTCGGTATTGATTTCCATGCGCTGATTATCACAGGTCCGAATACCGGCGGTAAAACGGTTGCATTGAAAACGGTCGGACTGCTCACTGCAATGGCGATGTGCGGACTGATGATTCCTGCCGCCGATGGCAGCCGCATTGCCTGCTTTGACCGGATTCTTGTGGATATCGGTGACCGGCAGAGCATTGAGTATAATCTCTCGACCTTTAGTGCGCATACCTTGCAGGATATTGAGATTATCAAGACGGCAGACGACCACACGCTTGTTCTCATGGACGAGCTTGGTTCCGGTACCGACCCGGTTGAGGGTGCGGCACTTGCTGTTGCGATGATTGAACGTCTGCGGATGCAGGGTGCGGAAATGATCGTAACGACGCATTATCAGGAACTAAAACGCTATGCGCTGGAAACGCCCGATGTCGAGAACGCTTCCTGTGAATTTGATCTGGAAACCTTGAAGCCAACCTATCGCCTTGTGATTGGTTCTCCCGGTAAATCCAATGCGTTTGCGATTTCCAGCTCGCTCGGTATGCCGGAGGATGTCATCGAACACGCCAGAAAACTGGTCAGCACCGAGAATCAGCGCTTTGAAAAGGCGGTCGAGCAGCTTGACCGTGCAAGAGCAGAGCATGAAAAGGAGCTTGCGGAACTAACGCAGCTGCGTGAAAATACAGCAAGATATGAAAAAGAAATCCGCGAACAGGCAGAGCTGCTGGAACAGCGCCGTGAGGAAGAACTGAATAAGATTCGCTTGCAGGCAAGACGAATTGTGGAGCAGACCGTTGCCGAATCGAATGCGCTGCTGGAGGAACTCCGCGACCTCAAAAAGCAAAAGGATCAAGCGGATTTTGCACAGAAAATCGCTGCCGCAAAATCACAATCCAACCAGACAATCAACCGGCTCTATGAAAATTCCGATACCGATGACCAGAGCGACTATACGCTGCCGCGTGCGCTGCAAATCGGAGATTCCGTAACGGTTGTGTCGATGGGCAGAAGCGGTACGGTCGTTGCCGATCCGGACGGAAAGGTTGTGACAGTTCAGATTGGCGCGATGAAAACACGCGTGCCGATTGAAAATTTACGTCTTGAAAAAGCGGCGCAGACAAAGCAGAAGCAGGAGCAGAAGAAGATTCATACAACAGTGGTTCGCTCCGAGAAGAAATCCGGCGGTGTCCGCTCTGCTGCAAATGAAGTGGATATTCGCGGCTGTACGGTTGACGAGGGCGTGATGATGGTCGAAAACTTTATCGCAGGTTCACTGCTTTCCGGCTTTGAAACGGTCACAATCATTCACGGCAAAGGAACCGGTGTGCTTCGCAAGGGCATTCATGACCACCTGCGCCGTATGAAGCAGGTGAAATCCTATCGTCTCGGCGTGTATGGCGAGGGCGAGGATGGCGTCACCATCGTCAAGCTGAAATAATGCGCTTTATGAAAGGAAAGGGCTATGCAAAATTCCAGTGAATACTCCGAAATATCACCGGTTGATCTCAAGAATCCGTTTTGCAATCCGACAGAGGAGCCGGACTATTCGCCGGATTATCGCGCGATTGTACCGGATCTTGATTTGCCGGAGAGCAAGCTGTCACTGTTTCCTGCGCATCACGAAAAAATGACAATCCGGCGATATTTTGCATTGACGTTCCTGACGCTGTTGTTTGCGATGCTGACAGCGACTACGATTTATGTTGCGCTGCAAGGTGTCGCAAGCGTGATATTGCGGCAGGTTGATCTGCGCAAGCTGGGGGAGCTTCCGCAGAATTACCCCTATATTGTACAGCAATATATGACCGACAGCGCAATTAGCTACGCGATCAATCTGATTGCATTTTTCTGCGGCAATCTGGCGGCGTTTTTCATCGGCTGTAAGCTGACTAATTTGAATTTACGGGAATTTTTCCGACTCCGCAGATTTTCTGTGCCGCGTGCATTCTGCTATATTTTTATCGGACTATGGCTTCAGCTGGTGTCCGGTCTGATTGGGGAGCAGCTGATTCACATTTCAGAAAAGCTCGGTGTATCGCTCTATGTGCCGGATACCAATATGAACGGTTCGTTTATGCGTGTGGCGATGCTGGTGCTTTATGCCTGCATTGTTGCGCCTGTGACGGAGGAATTGCTGGTGCGCGGCTTGGTTCTGAAAAATCTCAGCCGTGTCAGTCAGCGGCTCGGCATTTTCCTTTCGGCATTTTTATTTGGCTTGATGCACGAGAATCTTCTGCAATTTCTGTTTACATTCCCGCTTGGCATTTTGCTTGCCTATATTACCATTCGGCATAATTCCCTGACACCGGCAATCATTGTGCATATGGCGGTGAATACTGCCGGTGTGATGATTTCGCTGTGTGAGCGTTTTCTTTCGCAGGGCTCGATGCGAATTGTGAATATCAGCTATACGCTTGGCGTATTTTTGATTGGTGCTGTTGCGCTGCTGTATTTGCTGTTTTCGGAACGCCTGCCCGACCAGACGCCGCATCAAAGTATGCGTGCCGGAAGACTTGTGGTGACATCGCCGCTGTTCTGGCTTGTGGTCGGCGTACACCTTGCGGCTGCGCTGTTTGCAGGTGTGTCTCTGAGTTGAACAGGAAATCATACGAAAAGGAAGAACCTGAAATTCATATTTGAAAGGATGATTGCTATGTACCATTTTGATGTGAACAACGCGATTGAAGAATGCTGCCGTTGGATTCAGGATTGGTTTGCGGAAAACGGCGATGGTTGTCCGGCTGTGCTGGGCGTATCCGGCGGCAAGGACAGCTCTGTTTGTGCGGCATTGCTGTGCAGAGCGCTCGGTGTTCATCGCGTGATTGGCGTATTGATGCCGCGCGGCGAGCAGCCTGATATTGACGATTCGTTTCTGCTCTGCAAGCATCTTGGCATCAAGTCTGTTACGGTGAATGTCGGTGAGGCGATTGACGCTGTTGAAAAGGCGGTGGCTGCGGTCACACCAATCAGCACGCAGGCGAAAATCAACCTGCCGCCCCGTATTCGCATGACGACCGTGTATGCCGTATCGCAGTCGGTTGGCGGTAGAGTTGCCAATACCTGTAATTTTTCTGAGGACTGGGTCGGCTATTCGACGCGCTGGGGCGACAGTGTAGGTGATTTTTCGCCGCTTGCCAATTTTACTGTTACGGAGGTCAAGGCAATCGGGCGCGCGCTTGGATTGCCGGAGCGTCTTGTGGAGAAGCCGCCATCTGACGGTCTTTGCGGTAAAACCGATGAAGACAATCTCGGCTTTACCTATGCCGCGCTCGACCTCTATCTTCGCGAGGGTATCGAGCCGGAGCCTGAGATCAAGGCATTGATTGACCGGAAGCATCGGATGAATCTCTTTAAGCTCAAGATGATGCCGGCATTTCCGTTTGATCCGACAAAGCCGGAAGCATAATCAAATCAGATAAAGAAGCCGCGAAATGCAAGCTGTGAGGCTGCATTCCGCGGCTTTTATTATGCTGAACGATCAGATCAGACGAGCAATAATTCGGAGGATATGGATGACATCATCGCCATTGATGAGATCGTCACCGCTGCATCTGCCGTTATCAATGCCCTGTGTACGGATATGAACATCGGGGTCTTCCGCGACAAATCGAGCGAGCAGAACCGCATCGGATACGTCAACCGTGCCATCCAGATTGACATCTCCGCTTAATGTAGAGACCGGTTCTGCGGAGGTGGTCGTTGTTTCGGTTGTTGTGGTAGTGGTTGTGGAAACCGGCGGCGGTGTCGTCGTATCAACGGTTGTTGCGGATTCGGTAGTCAGAACCGTTGTTGTCTCGGTCGGGATGGTGGAGGATTGCGTAGAAATGGTTGTTGTCGGTGTCGTAGTCGTGGTCGTATATTCGGTTGTGGTAGGTGTTGTTGATGTAGTCGTTGTCGTAGTGGGACGTTTGGTAGTCGATGTCGTGGTCGTGGTGGTTGGACGCTTAGTGGTCGATGTCGTGGTTGTAGTGGTTGGACGCTTGGTGGTTGATGTAGTCGTTGTAGTGGTTGGACGCTTGGTGGTCGATGTAGTCGTTGTGGTGGTTGGACGCTTGGTGGTCGATGTAGTCGTTGTCGTAGTGGGACGTTTGGTAGTTGATGTAGTCGTAGTCGTGGTAGTAGTGGTGGTAGTCGTAGTAGTAGTAGTGGTTGTAGTGGTCGTAGTTGTGGTCGTTGATTCGGTGGTGGACTGCTTCGGAAGCTGCAATGTATGGAACGTGATCGGTATTGTATCACTTTCGCTCTCTAATACCGGGCTTTCCATGATTTGATAGGTCAGCACCTGATCTTCATCAATGCGCATTCCAAAGATCATGCCGAGCTTTTTTTCTGCTGCGGTGAGCGTATAAATCAGCTTTGCTTCTCCGCCTGTCAGCGGCATTTCATAAATATTGTATGAATCACAATAATAGACGGTATCACCGACAACCTGTGTGGATACATAACAGGTTGTATATACCGAATTGTTCGGGGTGATCCAAGCCGCTTCGATCTGACCGAAGGTTTTGGTACCGTTCATGAGGCTGCTGCAGCTGAATGTCGCAGTGATCTGATCTTGTGAGGTGATTTTGTAAGGGTCGTTGATCTGAGCGTAATACCATGAGCCATCCGGCAGCGGGTGAACCGTATCAATGGCATTCATCCAAAATGCGTTGTCATAAGCGGTGGATTTGCAAGAGACTTGTTCACCGTTTGTGTAATCCCAGTCAGATGCGGCGTGGCTGGGGTCGGATTTCATGTAAGCATCGGAGCGCAGCACATAATTATGTGCGCCAAGACCGAGTCTATCCGGAATGGCATCATCGTAGGTGACGTCGCAGTGATACCACTCGCCATCGACACAAACCACATTCCACATATGGTACAGGGAACTGCTTGTAATCGGGTAGCAGGGGATATCTATCAGGCTGCATAGATAGGTCAAGGCAAGTCCGTAGCCCTGACAAACTGATTTACCGGTGACAAGCGCGGTGTATGCGTCACGGTTGACGAGCGCGCGGTCATATTCGCAATTCTCAATCAGATTATCATGCAGATAGAGCACCTTTTCGGCATCCGACCAGGACGGCTGCACCTTGCTGACAATTTTCGATACGACTGCGTCAAAGTCAGCCTGCATTTCCGGAACATCATCGAGATCATAGGTGTATTGTATGTAGATGGAAGCGACATATGATCCACTGAAAGACTGAATTTGCGTATATTGAAAGCCGGAGCTGACATAAAACCACTTGGCATCTGTATAGAGCAAGTCATAATACCAATCAACTACAGTCTCCTCGGACAGCCGCAGGGATCTGATTGAGACAGATTCTTCTTTATTTTCCCAAGCCTCGCGAACCAGCGCACGGAATGTATCCTCAGCAGTGGCTTCGACCGTTGCAGCGGAAGCGGAGAGCAGCGGTGAGACTGTTCCGCAAAGCAGCGCTGCGGAGAGCAATCCGATTGTAATTTTTGTCGTTTTGAACTTCATAATGATTCCTCCTGAACAATGTGCGGATCAAGCTATGTGTCATGGTTTCAGATAACTTAATTATAACACAGATCAACTCGATTGAAAAGATGAAATGTGCTGAAAACTGAATAAATATTTTGTGTATTATGCTAAAATGTTGTGCAATTTTAAAAATAAATTCAGAATGCGCAGGATCGCGCAAGCATGAGAAAACCGCCTGTAACGGGAGTTTCTACGCATCTGAGCCAAAAGATATTGATTTAGTAGTAAGGAATCCGCGGCGTTACTGCTTGATTTTTATGCAAGCATCCTAAAGAATTCAGAACCGCTTGCAAATTTCGCATATAATATGGTATAATAACAACTGTCCTGATTTTTGGGAAAAAGTGGGAAGGGAAAAGATAGAAATGAAAAAAAATACATTCACAGCCATGCTTGCCGCCACTGTTGCACTGTCAGCAGTCAGCGGTGTTGTTCTGCCGGTTTACAACCCGATTTCGGTATCTGCCGCCGCTGTCAAAGAGGAAGCAGAGCCTGTCCGCGGACATTCCGGCATCTTTACCTATTTGAAATATCCGAAGTATATTCAGATTGAATCCGTGAATACGGTTCTGAATGGCAGAGTTGAAATCCCTGCAAAGCTGGAGGGTCTTCCGGTTACGGTCGTCGGCAAGGAAGTGTTCAAGGGCTGCACGGAGCTGACAGAGCTTGTGATGCCGGATTCCGTTCAGTATATCAATTCCGGCGCAATGTCCGGCTGTACGAAGCTCAAAAAGGTACATCTTTCCAAGAAGCTGACATCGCTGCCGTCAAAGGTCTTTGAGAACTGTACCGCACTCGAAACAATCGCGCTGCCGGATTCTCTGACTGCTATCAATGCCTATGCGTTCGATGGCTGCGTGAGCCTCAAAGAGATTGCGATTCCGGACGCTGTTGTTTCTCTGGATTCTGCTGCATTCCGCAAATGCAGTGCGCTGAAGAAGGTGACAATCGGCTCCGGCGTCAAGAAGCTCGGCAATCAGACCTTTGCAATGTGTCAGCAGCTTACAACCGTTCAGTTGCCGGATGCGCTGACCGAAATAGGCGCAAGCTGCTTCTCTGAATGCAAGGCGCTGACCGAGATTGTGCTGCCGGATACGGTTCGGCAAATTGGCAGCGAGAGCTTCTTTAGCTGTTCCAATTTGAAAACTGCAAAGCTGTCTGCAAATCTTGAAAGCATTCCGTTTTCCGCTTTTTCGGGATGCGGTCAGCTTGAAGCCATTGACATTCCGGATCGCGTAGATTCCATCGAAAACTATGCGTTTTATCATTGCACCAATCTGAACAGCGCAAAAATCGGAAACGGTGTCAAGCAGATTTGTGATTCTGCATTCCAGAATTGCGATTCGCTCCGGACGCTTTCTTTTGGCTCCGGTTTGACGAGAATCGGTTCGCACGTATTCCGTGAATGTACTGCACTGGAATCCGTATCGCTTCCGGATGGCGTAAAGGAAATTGGCGACAATGCCTTTAGCGGCTGTATTGCGCTGAAAGATATTCTGTTTTCACAATCCTTGGAGACAATCAACAAGCAGGTTTTCTGGGGCTGCAAGTCTCTGACCGCAGTCAAGCTGCCGGAAAGCATTGCCTCGATTGGCGAGGGAACATTCCGGAATTGCACGAAGCTGGCTTCGGTGACCATTCCGAATACATCCTGCACGATTGCCAGTGATCCGGAGCTGTTCAGCAACAGCTATGATGTCTATGATACGATCGTATTTGGCTATGAGGGCTCGACCGCAGACCAGTTTGCGAAGCGATATGGCTATCAGATTAAATATCTGAAAGACGTTGAAGAGCCTGAGACGACAACCGCGCCTGAAACCACCACAACAACCGAAACAACGACAACTACGACCGAAACGACCACCACAACGACTGAAACAACAACTACTACGACCGAAACGACCACAACTACAACCGAAACGACTACAACCACCGAAACCACGACAACGACCACCGATACGACCGCAGCGACTGAAACTGTAACCACGACAACAACTGCGAATGCAAACCCGGTTGTACGAAGCAGAGGCGATGCAGACGGTGACAGTGCCGTTACCAGCGGTGACGCACAGTTCGTGTTACTGGCATATACTGCGTTCCTTGTCGATGCGCAGAATCCGTTGACGCAGGAAGCAGACGCGGCTGCGGACGTAGACCAGGATGGTATGACCACTGCTGCTGATGCACAGCTCATCCTGCAATACTATTCAATGAATACACTCGCGCAGACCAAGACAACTTGGGAAGAATTGCTCAACCCTGTAAAAGAACAGTAATAAAAAACCGCCTGTCCGGCTAGAGCATACGGACAGGCGGTTTGGTTTACTCGGTTGTTTCCGAGTCGTCAACGGTGATTTCTTCGATCAATCCACGGAGAGATTGTAGACCCTCTCCGGTCACAGAGGAGAAAATCGTGACGTTCAGATCTTCAAATTGCGGCAGTTCTTTTGGCAAGGCGGCAAGCCGCGCCGTGCGCTCGGATTTATTGAGCTTGTCTGCCTTGGTCATCACAATCGCAAACGGCATTTCGGTATCAATCAGAAAATTCACCATTTGCAGATCATTTTTGGTTGGCGGATGCCGCATATCGAGCAGCAGCAACACCGCGCGCAGGTCACGATCATCCTGTAAGTAGCCGTTGATCAGCTCCTGCCAACGAACAAGCTCCGACTTGGAACGCTTTGCATAGCCGTAGCCGGGCAGGTCGGCAAAGGTGATACCGTCACAATGATAAAAATTGATGGTTGCGGTTTTACCCGGAACTGCACTGACACGCGCGAGATTTTTGCGCTGAAACAGCTTGTTGATGAGCGTGGATTTGCCAACATTGGATTTGCCGGCAAATGCAATTTCAGGCGTTTGACACTTTGGAAGCTGCGATGCCGTACCATAGGCGGCAGAGAATTCTGCGATATTCCAGTTCATTGCTGCCTCCTTACTGCGCCGTCTTGGACGGACGTTTGCGCGGTGTCGGCATCGGCGGAAGCGTCAGCATTTGCAGATCATCCTCGTGAAGCGGTTCCAGAATTGTATCATACTGCGGTGGAATCAGCGCGGTTTCGAGCACAGTTTCCACATTTTCGCAGGGAATAAAACGAATTGCATCACGCACGGTTTCATCCAGCTCCGCAAGATCAGGCAGATTTGCTTCGGGGATAAGGACAGTGCGGATTCCGTTTTTATAGGCAGCCATGGATTTTTCGACGAGTCCGCCGATGGGCAAAACCTTGCCGTGCAGCGTAATTTCGCCCGTCATAGCTATATCATGGCGAACCGGAATGCCGGACAGTGCCGAAATCAACGCTGTCAGCATGGTCACACCTGCGCTGGGGCCATCCTTGGGGACAGCGCCTTCCGGTGCATGAATATGGATGTCCTTGTTTTTAAATACTTCGGGGTTGATGTCGTATTTCTTCGCATTTGCGCGTGCATAGGAAATGGCGAGCTTTGCGCTTTCCTTCATGACGTCACCGAGCGAGCCGGTAACCTGAATCTCGCCCTTGCCTGCCATTGTAAGAACCTCCAGCGGCATCAGGACGCCGCCAACACTTGTCCACGCAAGTCCGTTGACCATGCCGACATCATCGGTTTTTGCGTAATAATCACCGGTATATTTGTGCGGACCGAGTGCAGCCTCCACGGTTTCCGGTGTATATAGTACCTTTTTCACATCGTTCGTCAGCAATGCTTTTGCGCATTTGCGGCAGAGAGAGGCGATGGTGCGCTCCAAGGTACGAACGCCTGCCTCACGTGTGTAATAGTCAATCAAATCATAGATGGCGTCATCTGTCAATCTGATCTGTGACGCTTTCAGACCATTTGCTTTGATTTGCTTTTTGACGAGATGTTCCTTGGCAATGTGGAATTTTTCTTCACGGGTGTACGAATTGATCTCAATGACGTCCATACGGTCAAAAAGCGGTGCCGGAATCATTTCCGGATTGTTCGCTGTAGTCAGGAACATCACCTGTGAAAGGTCAAACGGCACTTCAAGGAAATGGTCGCGGAAAGAATGGTTCTGTGCGCTGTCGAGCACCTCAAGAAGCGCGGCTGCCGGATCGCCCTTAAAATCATTGGAGAGCTTGTCGATTTCATCGAGCAGAATCAGCGGATTCATGCTTTTTGCCTGCCGCATGGCTTCAATGATTCTGCCGGGCATTGCAGCGACATAGGTTTTGCGGTGACCGCGGATTTCGCTTTCATCGCGCACGCCGCCAAGCGATACACGGACATAGCTTCTGCCGAGCGCCTTTGCGACCGACTGTGCAATCGAGGTCTTACCAACGCCGGGGGGGCCGACAAGACAAATAATCTGACCGGTCAGCTTTGGCTGAAGAACGTGTACGCTCATGGCTTCCAGTACGCGTTCCTTGACGCGCTTCAGTCCGTAATGCTCTTTATCGAGCAGCGCAGCCGCTTTGGTAATATCAAGTTTTTCCTTTGTGGTAGTACCCCACGGCAGCGAGAGTGCAACATCGAGATAATTGCTGATGACATATGCTTCCTGCGAGCCGGATGGCATTCTGGTCAGCTGCTGTGCTTCATGCCGCAGCTTTTGCTTGACTTCATCGCTTGCGTTCAGCTTGTCAATCGCTTTTTGATAGGAGGCGACATCGGATTCGCTGTTATCGCCAAGCTCCTCGCTGATCATGCGCTGTTGTTCGCGCAGATACATTTCACGCTGGCTCTGGTCAATCCGCATCTGAACGCCGTTTTGCAATTCTGTCTCGACCTTCAGGATTTCATTTTCGCGCATCAATACCGCATAGAGCATTGTCAGGCGCAGAAAGAGATTTGCCTCCTCCAGCATCATCTGGCGGTCGTGATAATCCATTTCGAGATTTGACCAAATTGCCTCAAAGAGCTGCTTTGCATCTTCCTCTGCAAGCACCATTTCTGCAAATTCACGCGGTGTACGGTGCGAGAGCTTACAGTTGATCGAATACTGCGATTTCACGGAATTGATGATTGCCTGCAGCTCGATCGGATCGGTTTTGCTGCGGGAATATGCCGGAAGCGGCTTGAAATCAGCGCGCCAAAACGCAATATTTTCATCGGGTGCAAGAATCCGGAGTGCTTTTGCACGTGCCATGCCCTCGACCAATACGCGTGTGCTTTCACGGCTGCGCATGACCTGACGGATTTCGCAGATGACACCGATTCGATAGAGGTCGCGCGGCTTTGGTTCTAAGATGGTCTGGTCGCGCTGTGCGATCAGCATGATTTTCCGGTCACGGTCGAGAGCGGCTTCGACAGCTTTTCGGGATTCAGCTCTGCCGACCTCAAAATCAATGACCATGTGCGGAAACGCGACCAATCCGCGCAATGCAACGACCGGAATCATGCTTTCCTCATTTTCCTGTATTTCAATCATTTCGTCTGTGCGATCTTTCTCTTGCATTGTCTTTTCCAATCTGCCCTGCGCGGCGAAGAACGTTCTCCGGATCGTGCGCAGCCGATCGGGAGAGGGAATGCGATACATTAAGTATTATTATACATGATAATGCGCAAAGAATCAAGTTGTAAATTGCGGAAATTTGTGAAAACAACATGAAAATTTATGCCAGATAAAACAACAGAATCTCCCACGGTGGATGACCGCAGGAGATTTGTCATAGACCTTGCGTAAAGGATTATGCAGCGGGAATTTCCTGTCCGTTTTCATCCAGCAGCAGCGGCGCTGTCTGATTTTCAACACAATCCGCTGTGACAAAGACCTTTTTGACGTTTTTGCATGACGGTGCATCAAACATTGTCTGCATCAATGTATTTTCCAGAATTGCTCTGAGACCACGCGCGCCGGTTTTCTGCTCCAATGCGCGCTTGGCAATGGCAATCAGGGCGTCATCCGCGATTTCCAGTTCAATATCGTCATAGTGGAACAGCTTTGCGTACTGCTTCACCAAGGCATTTTTCGGCTCGGTCAGAATCCGGACGAGGGAATACTCATCCATTTCATCGAGTGTAGTGATGATGGGGAGTCTGCCGACCAGCTCCGGCACGATGCCGAATTTGACCAGGTCCTGCGGAATGACTTTGCGGAAAATATTCTCGGATTTTTCTTTTTTGGAGAGAACCGGCGCACCGAAGCCGAGTGCAGAGGACTCAGTGCGGCTGACAATATGCTTTTCGAGTCCGTCAAATGCACCGCCGCAAATAAACAGGATATTCTTTGTATTGATATGAATAAATTCCTGATTCGGGTGCTTTCTGCCGCCCTGCGGCGGTACGTTCGAGACAGTGCCCTCAATGATTTTCAGGAGGGACTGCTGAACGCCCTCGCCGCTGACATCACGCGTCAGCGAGGTGTTCTCGGATTTACGAGCGATCTTGTCAATCTCGTCAATATAGATGATGCCGCGTTCAGCTGCTTCGACGTCGAATTTTGCTGCCTGAATCAGACGCAGCAGAACATTCTCTACATCGTCACCGACATAGCCTGCCTCAGTGATTGTCGTTGCATCCGCGATGGTAAACGGTACATCGAGAATCTTGGCAAGCGTCTGTGCGAGATAGGTTTTACCGACGCCGGTTGGACCGAGCAGCAGCACATTGCTCTTTTGGATTTCCACATCGTCGCCATCATCGACGCTGAGGATTCGTTTATAGTGATTATATACCGAAACGGCAAGAGAGATTTTGGCACTATCCTGACCGATGACGTATTCATCGAGCACCTTTTTGATCTCGGAGGGTTTCAGCAGATTGATTTTGTTGGCAGCAGGTTTTCCGCTTTTTGCTTTTGCGGACTGCGGTTTAGGTTCGCGGTCTACATAGAGCAGCTCATAGCAATATGTGACGCATTCATCACAGATATTGTTTTTGCCGGCAGAAAACATACTCTGCACCTTAAATTCCGGCTTGCCGCAGAAATTACAGGTTCTCAATTCTTTTTCTGGCATAGCTCTTTCTCCTGTCTATTGCATGGAATGAACCGGATTTCCACAGCGGATATCCGGATTGTGGTCTGTGTTTCGGAGCGGCGCTCAGCGCTTGGAAACGACCTTGTCAATCAGACCATAGCTCATGGCTTCCTCGGCTGTCATAAAGTAATCGCGCTCAACATCGCGCTCAATCTGCGCAAGGTCTTTTCCGGTGTTCTCGGAAAGAATGCGGTTCAGATTGCTCTTGGTACGCAGAAGATTATCTGTACGGATTTTGATATCGGTTGCCTGACCGGATAAACCGCCGCCCATAATCAGCGGCTGATGAATCATAATTTCGCTGTTCGGCAACGCCATACGCTTACCCTTTGCGCCGGAAGAAAGCAGCAGTGCACCCATGGACGCTGCAAGACCGATGCAGATGGTTGCCACATCGCATTTAATATACTGCATGGTATCATAAATTGCCATACCGGCTGTCACGGAGCCGCCGGGGCTATTGATATAAAGCGAGATATCCTTTTCCGGATCCTGACTTTCGAGGAACAAAAGCTGTGCAACAACCAGACTCGCAGTGACGTCATTGACATCCTCAGAGAGCATGATGATACGGTCGTTCAGCAGTCTGGAGTAGATATCGTAGGCACGTTCGCCGCGATTTGTTTGTTCGATGACAGTTGGAACCAGACTCATATGCAAATTGTTCATATAGGGTACCATCCTTTCGGCGTTTATTTGCAGAAATCACGTATTTTTGTGTACATATCAATAAAGCAGATTTCCGGTTCCCATATCGCAGAAAATTAGCCTGCGAATGGGAACCGGTTATTTGTTCATCCTGTTTATTCTGCATCTGCGGCTGTATCGTCAGCCTTTTCTTCCTCAGCAGTTCCATTGTCTACAACTGCATTGTTCTTAATCAGCTCAACTGCCTTCTGAACGCGCAGATCGGTACGATAATCCTCGATCGGCATACGGGACTTGACAAATTCAACCGGAGCCTTAATCTCTGCAGCGAACTGTGCCAGTGCCTCATCCAGTTCTTCATCAGAAACCTGAATATCCTCAGTATCTGCAATCTTTTCGAGTGCGAGACGGAGTGTGACCTCCTTCTTTGCCTGCGGCTCGTATTCATCGCGCAGCTGCTCCATGGTCATGCCGGTGAGCTGGAGATACTCGTCCAGCTTCAGCTCGCCATACTGCTGCTGGAGCTGACCCTCAAACTCACGAACGCGCTGGTCAATGCGGCGATCGTAGAGAATCTGCGGAATGACAGCGTCCGTACCTGCAACGATGGTATCGAACACAGCGTTCTCAAACTGTACCTGTGCAGACTGCTCTGCGGACTCCTTCAGCTTCTTTTCGATATCAGCGCGAAGCTCTGCAATGGTATCAAACTCAGAGATATCCTTTGCCAGCTCATCGTCGATTTCCGGAAGCTCCTGTGTGGAGATTGCAAGCAGCTCGGTCTTAAAGACAGCAGCCTTGCCGGCATAACGCTCATCGCCGTACTCCTCAGGGAATGTGACATTGACATCGAACTTGTCGCCGATGTTCTTGCCGACGATCTGATCCTCAAAGCCCGGAATGAACTGACCGCTGCCGAGACGAAGCGGATACTCCTCGCCCTTGCCGCCTTCAAATGCGACATCATCAATGAAGCCCTCGAAATTGATCTTAACCTCATCGCCGTTCTCAGCTGCACGACCCTCAACGTCGATCATGCGAGCCTGACGCTGACGGAGCATTTCGATCTGCTGATCAACGTCTGCCTCTGTGACCTCACGAACCTTCATCGGTGCGTGAACGCCCTTGTATGCAGCAACGGTAACCTCCGGCTTGGTGATGAGGGTTGCCTTGCAGACAGCGCCATCAGCCTTGGTGCAGGAAACCAGCTCAACGGACGGACGATCAATAATGGTGATCTCTTTTTCACGCAGAATAGTGTCCAGCTCGCCGGGAATGATTGCGTTGACAGCATCCTCAAAGAATACATCCTCGCCGTAGAGCTTTTCTACCATCTTACGAGGTGCCTTGCCCTTACGGAAGCCTTTGATTGCAATATCCTTCTTCTGGCGCTGATAAACGCGCTCGCAAGCTGCCTCAAGGTCTTCAGCGGAAATCGAGAATGTAACTTCCCGCATATTTACATCGGTTTTGACATCGGAAATCAGGCTCATAATAGTTCCTCCAAATTTCGTTTTCTTATGATGCGGCAGATGATTGCCTGCCGCTGAATTCTGCGTATTGACAGATACACTTTATTATAGCATAAACAGGGGATTATTTCCAGAGGTTTTCCCTCTTTCTTCCTTTTTAATAGTTTACAATACTTTTTGTGGTATAAACTGCACAAAATCACCGGATATCAGGTGGTAACAGACGTCATCGCGTTCTCCATTGATGGCATAACGATGCTGCGATCTGCCGTGGATATGCCCATACCAGCAATCGGTGACCGAATATTTCCACAGTACATCTAATATCGGATAATTGCAGCTTGCGCCGTAAACCGGCGGATAATGCAGAAACACGATCGGTTTCAGGCTTTGCTCGACGGCAGCCTTGATAGAGACTTCCAGCCGCTGTGCTTCTCTTGCGCTGACCTTTGCATCGTTCGGGTCGGCAGTATCCGGCTCCATATTGACCCAGCCGCGTGTTCCGCAGATACCGTATTCGCCGTAGGCATAACAGTTATTGTGCAGAATCCGCAGGGTGTCGAGATGGTTGTCGGTGAAAAAGGCTTGCATCTTTTTCATGGTTGTCCACCAGTAATCGTGGTTGCCCTTGAGGATGATTTTTTCCTTTGCCGGCAGCGCGTTGAGCCACTCGAAATCCGGCAGTGCCTCCTGTAAGCTCATACCCCATGAGATATCGCCGGCAATCACAACGGTATCCTCCGGTGTGATATGGCTGCGCCAAGCGTTAGCTAGAATTTCGGTATGATGCTCCCAACCGGCGAAAATATCCATCGGCTTTGACGTTCCGAACGAAAGATGCGTATCTCCGATTACATACAGACTCATTGGATGCCGAGTGCGCCCTTGACAAACGCCGGCATTTCATCCTGTGCGACAACATCGGTGAAGCGGACGGTTTTTGTTTTCAGCTCCGCGAGTGCGGTCGGGATCTTCATGCCGGATTTTTCAGCAAGACGGTCGAGAATCTCGTATTCATCGGCATTGGTATCGCCGCCGATTGCTTCCAGTACGGCATTTCCGAATTTATAGGGATTTGCAGTAGATGCAATCAGCATCGGGTACTGATCGACAGCCTTTGCCTGATGCTCGCGTGCGGCGCAGATGCCGACTGCGGTATGCGTATCGCTGAGATACTGGTTTTCGGAAAAGACCTTGCCGATCATTGCCTTGGTCGCGGCATCATCCCAGAAGCTGCCGGAGAATTCAGCCTGAATGCGGTGCATCAGCTCAACGGAAATCTGATATTTGCCATCGGATTTCAGTGCGCCGAACCATTCGCGGATCTGTGCGTCATCCTCACCGGTCATGTGATAGAGCAGACGCTCCAGATTGCTGGAAATCAGAATATCCATAGACGGGGAGACTGTTGCATGGAAATCACGCTTGCGGTCATAGATGCCGTTGTCGATGAAGTCCGTCAGAACCTTATTGATATTGGAAGCGCAGACCAGATGCTGAATCGGCACGCCCATCTGTTTTGCATACCATGCGGCAAGGATGTTGCCGAAGTTACCAGTCGGAACGGTGATGCTGAAGCGGTCGCCGTCCTTGAGGATACCCTGTTCGAGCATGGTGATATAGGCAGAAACATAGTAGACAATCTGCGGAACGAGGCGGCCCCAGTTGATGGAGTTTGCGCTGGAGAACTGCATTCCGTTTGCGGCGAGTGCCTCCTGCATAGCAGGATCGGTGAAAATTGCCTTGACGCCGTTCTGGCAGTCGTCAAAGTTACCCTTGACCGCGCAGACACGGACGTTTTTTCCCTCCTGTGTCTGCATCTGACGCTTCTGCATCGAGCTGACGCCATCCTCCGGATAGAACACCATGATTCTGGTACCGGGAACATCCTTGAAGCCTGCGAGCGCAGCCTTTCCGGTATCGCCGGAGGTTGCAGTCAGGATAACGACTTCGTTGTCAATGCCTGTTTTCTTGATGGAGCGCGTCAGGAAGTGGGGGAGAATCTGCAAAGCCATGTCCTTGAATGCACAGGTCGGGCCATGCCAAAGCTCAAGCAGCATAGAGCCGTCTGCAAGCGTGGTGATCTCCTGCACATTCGGTGTTTCAAAGCTGCCGGATTCGTAGGCTGCCTTTGTGCATTCGCGCAGCTCCTCATCGGTAAAATCGGTCAGATAGAGCTTGAACAGACGCGCTGCACGTTCTGCGTAGCTCAAATCTTTCAGGGAATTGAAATCTGCCGCGGTCAGCTCCGGAATGAAGCCCGGAACAAACAGACCGCCGTCTGCGGCGATACCCTGAGCGATCGCCTCTGCGCTGCTGACTGTCAGCGCCTTGTTTCTTGTGCTGTGGTAGATCATAGTGAATCCTCCTGCTTATGATACTACGGATACGGTTTTGCCGTACCGCATATTATTCCTGATTGTGATCCAGCATTTCAGGGCGCTGGATATATGTTCGGACAAGACTGCCGCAGTTTTTGCAGTAAACGCGGATTTCCATCTGCGTAGTTACGCCGAAATCATAATACTTACTGCGAACCGGCGCAATGAACACAGATGAACTTGCCCTTCCCTGGTCGATTGCTCTGCCCTTGACAAATTCCGTGCCGCCGCAGAACGGGCAGCTCAGATTTTTTAGCTTTTTAACTGCCATAACGTATTCCTCCATATCCTGTTGCATCGAATGCGTTTTCGAGATACTCGATATGCCGGACAAATGCACCGGCGTATTCCACCTCAGCCACATCAAAGCGCGGCTGCAAATCAATCGGATGTTCGAGCAGATACCGTTCGGCTGTACGAATGATATGCTGCTGCTTTTTCAGATCCACGGCTGCTGCGCCCGATTGCAATGCACCCGGACGGCGCGTTTTGACCTCGACAATCAGCAGAAAATCGTCCTGCTGTGCGAGAATGTCAATCTCACCGCCGCGGATGGTATAATTCCGGCAGAGGATTTTTGCGCCCTGCCGTTCCAGATAGGCACAGACCGCATCCTCACCGAGATTGCCGGTTTGCCGTTTATTTTTCTTTTCGCTCATAATACTTTTTCAGAAAGGACGGACGGTGTGCCGGACAGATGCCGTATTCGTCGATTGCGGCATAATGCGCCTTTGTGCCGTAGCCCTTATGTGCTGCGAAGCCGTATTGCGGATATTGTGCATCCAGTTCGCGGAGTGCCGCATCACGGGCAGTTTTTGCAAGTACGGATGCTGCGGCAATACTTGCGGATTTTGCGTCGCCGCCGATCAACGCCTGTACCGTCATCGGGAGATTGGGTGCCTGATTGCCGTCTGTAATGACAAATTCCGGCTGGATGTTCAGACCTGCAACGGCTCTCTGCATCGCAAGCAATGCTGCCTGTAAAATGTTCAGTTCTTCGATTTCTGCGACCGATGCACTTGCAATGCACCATGCCGCCGCCTGCTCCTTGATGATCGGGGCAAGCTCCTCACGGCGTTTCTCCGAGAGCTTTTTGCTGTCGTTGAGACCGGGGATTTCCAAGCCATCCGGCAGAATCACCGCCGCCGCATAGACATCGCCGGCAAGCGGCCCTCTGCCTGCTTCGTCCACGCCGCAGAATATCGGATACTGTGTCCGGATTGCAGAATCAAATTCAAACAGCTCTGTATATACCTTTAATGCACGCGGCATCGGAATACTCCTTTTTTATATCGTGATAAAATCAAAGCGGCTTTTCAAGAGAGATACGTCCGAGCTTTGTGCTGCGGAACTCATCGAGCAGCGTGATTGCCGCACGTTCGGTATTGGGTACGCCGCCGGACAGCAGCATACCGCGGTTTTTCGCCATGATTTCGAGCAGTTCAAAGCCCTCGCCCTCTTGTTCGGGGGGAATTTTGTAGCGGTCAGCGATTGCTTGCGGATATTCGCGATGCAGCAGCGTCAGCAAACGTGCCGCCAGTGCTTCCTTATCGAGAATATCATCTCGGATTGCACCGGTCATGGCAAGCCGCACCGCGACCTCCTGATCATCGAGCTTCGGCCAGAGAACGCCCGGCGTATCGAGAAGCTCAACGCTGTCTGCGGTTTTGATCCATTGCTGGGTACGCGTCACACCGGCTCTGTCCTCTGCCTTGGCACGCTTGCCGCCTGCCAGTCGGTTGATCAAGGAGGATTTTCCGACATTCGGAATGCCGAGAATCATGACGCGAATGGGTCTGCCTTTCATGCCTTTGTCGGCATAGCGCTGGAGCTGTTCTTTCAGAAGCTCGCGCAGTGCCGGTGCAAATTGCTTTACGCCTTTTCCATTTTTGGAATCTGCGGTTATGACGGCATAGCCTTTTTTCTTATAGAATTGCATCCATTGATTTGTGATGTCCGGGTCTGCCATATCCGCCTTGTTGAGAATGACAAGACGCGGTTTTTTGCCGGTCAAGCGGTTGAACTCCGGATTGCGGCTGCTTTGGGGCAGTCTTGCATCCAGAAGCTCTGCGACGGCATCAACCAGCGGCAGACTTTTTGCGATCATGCGGCGTGTTTTCGCCATATGACCGGGAAACCACTGGATATCTTTCATATCTTCCATTGAATCCCTCTGAATTTCAGATTACTGACTGTCGGCGTGATGGATCGCGCCAAACTTTGAAAACGGCGAAATCCTGATCAGCACCTTTCCGATGATTGCATCCTCGGAAATCAGACCGATTTCGGGGTGACGGCTGTCCTTAGAGAGGTGGCGGTTATCGCCCAGCACAAAGATATAGCCGTCCGGAATCGTCAGCGGATAGGTGAATGCACGATTATCGCGTTTTGTCAGCGTATTGGTATACGGTTCATCGAGTGCAACGCCGTCCACATAGACAATGCCCTCGTCAAAATCAATATCAACTTCCTGCCCCGACTGCGCAATCAGGCGCTTGACAATGGTTTTACCGAGTCCGGGGGCAGCGGTCAGCGTATTGTCCTTGTCAAACAGATACGCCGATTCGGTATCCAGAATCAGAATGTCACCGTTTTCATACTGCTTATTCGGCCGCAAAACGAGCAGACGTTCCCCATCTGCCATCGTCGGCAGCATGGAGTCACCCTCAACATTTGCAGTACAGAGCAGATATGTGAAAACCAAAAGCACCGTGAAAATAGCTGCGAGAACAGATTCCGCAAGGTCTAGGATATCGCAGAATAAGCTGCCCAGCGCAGATTTGAACCGCGAAGATTTTTTTGCCGTATTCGGCTCCGGTTCCGGTTCGCATTCTGCTTGTGGCGACGCTATTGGATTGGGCAAGGCTGCGGCTTCCAGTATTTCCGGTACGGGCAGGGGAACTGTGTCGTCCGACACTGCCGATGCTTTCATATGTGCCGGTGCAGCAGGGGAATTCCCCACAGTCTGCGCGGCTTCCGGTTTGAATTCCTGTGGATTTCCGGTGGATTCCATACAGCTTCACCTCGATTCTTCCGGATTATGCGGTACAGTCTGTCAGTTTACGCGTGGTCGATTTTTCCGAATTTGTCAATCGGCAGAATGCGGAACAGCACCTTACCGAGGATATCTTTTCGATCAATCAGTCCGACAAGGGTGCTGCGGCTGTCCATAGAACCGTTGCGGTTATCGCCCAGTACATATACATAACCCTCCGGAACGGTCAGCGGATACTGTACGGCATTGTCGAGCGTCGAGTACGTTGGTTCCTTGATATAGGGCTCATCCAGAGCAACGCCGTCCACATAAACGATGCCGGCTGCAAAATCAATATCGACGGTCTGACCTTCCTGTGCGATCAGGCGTTTGACGATGCGTTTTCCATATCCGATTGTGGTTTGAATATTGCCTTCGGCGTCCATGGGGTGTCCTTCCCAGTTGTTGATGATCAGGATATCGCCGTTTTCGTAGGTGTTGGAAAGGCGCGAAACAGCAAGCCGATCCTCGTGTTCCAGAGTTGGCAGCATGGATGTGCCGTCTACTCTTGCAACGCAGATGACAAAAGTAAACAGGATAAAAACAAAAAAGACAGCACTTGCAACACATTCAATAATATCAAGTGCATCGGACACAAATTGCTTGACCGTATATTCTTCTTCCGGTTTTTGGATTGTTTGTTCGGTTTGTTGTTCGGTCTGCATGGTATCTCTCCTTTTTATGACGGATTCTGTTTCAGAACAGAATTGCAAAGCGGTCGGTCCATTTATCCAACAGTGATGAATCGCGGTCATAGCGCAGGAACGCGGTGCCGTAGACGCTTTCGATCGGAATGAGTCCGACGACGGGACTGCGGCTATCGGTGCTGTTGAGACGATTATCGCCCATGACAAACAGATATCCCTCCGGAACTGTCATCGGGTAGGTGAAAGCACCGTCCTCGCGATAGGTCGGGTCTGCAATATACGGTTCATCGAGCACCACGCCGTCAACAGAAACCGTACCTGCCGTTGTATCAATATCAATTTCCTGTCCGGGACACGCAATGACGCGCTTGACCAGCACGCGGTCAAGACCTGCGTGACGGGCAACGACGGTTTGCGCTGCATCGGTGAAGCCGCCGCCCTCATGATTGTTGACGACTACAATATCGCCGTTATCAATATTCTTGATGGGTGTCAGAATCAGCAGCTTATCTAAATTATAGAGCGTTGGGTTCATGGAGTTGCCGTCAACCGTAACAGGGCGCGTGACGAATGCAAATAACAGCACGAATACGAAAATTGAAATCGCGCCGGTTTCGAGAATATCCAGTATATCGCCAAAGAAAGTACCGATCGTATACGGCTTCTTTGTTTGCTGTTCAGACAAGGCTCATCCCTCTTTTCTTTGAATATCCGGATAAAAACAAAAGGGGACTGCAAGAGTCCCCTTTCGCTTGTTTGCAATCAACGAACCAGTCCCTTGATCTTTGCCGCTTTTCCGACTCTGTCACGCAGATAGTAGAGCTTCGCTCTGCGTACAACGCCTCTGCGGACGATCTCGACCTTGTCAACAGACGGGGAATGAACCGGAAAAACACGCTCGATGCCGACGCCGTGCGCAACTCTGCGGACGGTGAAGGTCTCGCTGATACCACCGTGCTTCTTCGCAATGACGGTACCCTCAAAAACCTGGATACGGAACTTGTCAGCGGCTTCCTGAATGCGGACGTGAACCTTAACGGTATCACCGACATTGATCTCCGGAACATTTTCCTTCATGCTGGACTTGCTGATTTGCTGTAAAGCGTTCATAATTTGGATTCCTCCTTGAATTGTTTACGGATGTTCATGCACATAAATAGCACCGGAAAAAACCGGTTTTGGAACGCCGCTCAGCGCTTTTTCTGAGAGGCAAATGCAGCGGACCACCCATTTGTCAGAATGTTTTGTTCATCCCGAAACAAAAGCAAACGCGTATATTCCGGATGAACATGGCATTTTGACCTCGCCCTACAAGTACAGGCGGATATTCAAATGCTGTATTATTATATCATATCTTTCTGGAAAAAGCAAGCGTTTCCATCTATTTTTTTCAAATTACGCAAAAAATGGGGAATTCCGGCTGCGGTTTTTGCCAATGCGCCGGAAATAAGCACAGCGACTCCGGATTCCGGAGCCGCCGTCTCATGTTGTGTAGTTCGGTGATTATGCCTGCTCAGGCGCACCGACGGGACAAGCATCTGCGCAAGCGCCGCAGTCCAGACAAGCATCGGCGTCGATGACGTACTTGCCGTCGCCCTCGGAAATTGCACCTGCCGGGCAAGCGTCTGCACAAGCACCGCACTGGATGCAAGCATCATTGATTACATATGCCATGGCTGTTACCTCCTGTTGATATATGTTTTGGAACGATGATTACACTGTTCCAACTCATATTGTATCATATTTCAGGAAAAAATCAAGAGGTTTTGCAAAAAAATATAGTATTCACGTATATACGCTCTGTTTTTTGCGGATTCTTTGGCAAAATGCACAGCAAAACGCCGTCAAATTAACTTGGAAATAACATTTGCTTCAATTTCTATCGAGAAAAAATGGTTTTGATGGAGATTGGAAATGCAGAAGCTCTGTATCAGATTGCAGATGCGCATTCCGTATGAATAGTCGGTGCAGCTTCTTGACAAGTATCGGCAAATTTGATATAATTATAGTATCTATAATCGGATATTGCGGCATTTTGCTGCTGCAATCGAAAACGCTTGGCGGCGCTGCGGCGTTTGCCGGCAGAAAGGCGGCGATACTGTGCATAGGGTGAATCTGATGTTTCGCACTGCGGCTGCGGTGCTTGGCGTTTTGCTGACGGGGATATTCTGCCTGCCGCTTTGTGTGTCGGCAGAACAAGCTGTATCCGAAGCGGACGCGCTTTATACACTCGATTTTGAACACCAAATCAGCTATAGCGACTACTGCGACGCGCATTACAGCGAGCCGCGCCCTTTGGCGGATATCCGGATTGCCGGCGCAGATTTTTCCGATGCAGTGGACGGCAGCTTTTCGGTCGGGGCGCTTGGCGGCAAAGAGGATGTCCTGATCTGGGACAGTGCAGAGGGTACTGTTTCGTATACGGTCGATGTGCCGGAAAGCGGTATCTATGCGTTACAGCTTTCGTATTACGCAATGGAATCGCCCTCGAATCAGGTGGAACTACAGCTGGAAATTGACGGGGAGCTGCCCTTTGCGTCTGCATCGCGCATTTGTCTCAATAAAATTTTTGTCAATCGCACCGATATCAAGGTTGATTCACGCGGCAATCAGATCCGACCCTCGCAGATAGAATATCCGGACTGGCAGCTGAAATATCTCTATGATTCGGATGGCTTGTTTTGTGAGCCGCTGCTGTTTTCACTGGAAAAAGGTACGCATATTCTGACGTTTTCCGGCATCAAGGCGTCGATTGGCATTGAATATCTGCGGCTCTGTCAGCCGGAAGCAATCGAAGCGTACCATGCACCCTCACAGCGTGAACTGGAGCAAACACCCTCGCTGCTTTACCGCATAGAGGGGGAAGCAGCGGTGCGGAAATCGTCTGCAACGCTCTATCCTGCATATGACAACAGCTCCTATACCGTTTCCCCGTCCGACCCGGTCAAAATGGTCTATAACACAATCGGCGGCGCAAACTGGGATCGCGCAGGGCAGACGATTACATGGAAGATTCCTGCGGACGCGCTCAAGGGTGACGGCTGGTATCGAATCGGAATGAAAGCGCGGCAGAATGTGATGCGCGGATTTTATTCCAACCGCAGCCTGTATATTGACGGGAAAATTCCCAATGAAGCGTTCAGACAGATTCGGTTTTATTATGACAATGATTGGAGCTTGACGCCTGTGACCGCCGGTGACGATGATGCCTATGTCTATCTCACAGCCGGTCAGGCGCATACCATTACGCTGGAAGCGATGCCGGGCGAGATCGGTGAATATATGCGGCGACTGGAAAGCAACGTAAAAGAGCTGAATGCCTGCTACCAGCAGATTCTGATGATTACCGGCCCGAATCCGGATAAGTACAATGATTATTATGTCGAAGAAAGCATTCCGACCCTGCTTTCGGATTTTGAACGGCTCTCGCAGCAGCTCAAGGACGCGCAGCATGGGATTGAACAGCTTTCCGGTACGCTCGGCTCTGAGGCGGCAGCGCTGCAAAGAATGTATGTCATTCTGGATAAATGCGTGGAAAAGCCGAGCCGTATTCCGAAGTATGTGACGCAGATCAAGGATAATATCTCTACAATTTCCAGCTTTATCTGTGATTACCGCGATCAGCCGCTGGAAATAGATTATCTCGAAATCGCCTCCTGCGACAGGGAATTTTCTTCGCTGAAATCCAATTTCTTTCAGCAGCTTGGATTCCGCTGCAAGGCGTTTCTCGGTTCGTTTACCGAGGACTACACAACGCTTTCCGATATTGACCCGGATGATGAGGATGTCATAGATGTCTGGGTGAATCTCGGCAGAGATCAGGCACTTGTTATCAAGGAGCTTGTGGAGAACGAATTTGCGCAGCAGCATCCCGATATTCCCGTTTCGGTGAATCTCGTGGTCGGCGGCGTGGTGGAGGCTTCGCTTGCAGAGAAGGGCCCCGATGTTGCACTGTTTCTCGGCGGTGAATTTCCGGTGAATCTCGCTTGCCGCGGCTTGCTTGCCGATATGAAGCAGTTTCCGGATTTTGATGAAGTTGTCAGCAATTATCATCCGGAAGCAACTGTGCAGTACAGCTATGAGGGCGGCTGCTATGGAATGCCGCTGACGCAGAACTGGACGATGATGTTTTACCGCACCGATATTCTGACAGAGCTTGGCTTGACCGAGCTGCCGCGGACATGGGAACAGCTGATTGATGTGTTGCCGAGTTTACAGCGCAAGCATCTGGGTGTCGGACTGATTCTGCCAACGACCAATGTTGCGGCTGCAACGGAAGCAGGTCATACCTATGCTTCATTGCTGTTGCAGCAGGGCTTGAACTACTACGATGCCGAACAGAAGAAAACGCAGTTTGATACGGTTCCGGCAATTCAGTGCTTTGAAACATGGACGGATTTTTACCGCGACTACAAATTTTCACAGACCTATGACGCATACAGCTATTTCCGGACGGGGCAGTATCCGATTGTGATTGCAAACTACAGCTTTGCAAATCAGCTTTCCGTTGCTGCACCGGAGATCAAGGGACTCTGGGACTTCACGGTTATGCCCGGAACTGCGCAGCCGGATGGTGCTGTCAATCATGCTTCCAATTCCGGCGGCTCCGGTGCGATCATTTTCAATCAGGTCGAGGATAAGCAAGCCGCATGGGAATTTGTCAAGTGGTTCTGCTCGACGGAGGTGCAGACGGAATACGGCGCGAGTCTGGAGGGTCTGCTCGGACAAATGGGTCGCTATGAGGCAGCCAATGTCGAGGCGCTCCGACAGTTGAACTGGTCGGCTGCGGAGCTGGACGTATTGCTTGCACAATGGGAGTCCTTGCGTGAGATTCCCGTGCTGCCGTCCTCCTATGCTGTGACCAGAAATATCATGAACGCATTTCGTGAGACTGTCAATTCCAATGAGAATCCACGCGATACGCTGATGTACTACAATAGCGATATGAACGATGAAATTAACAGAAAACGAGAAAATCTCGGACTGGATTGACGATATGTAAGGCTGAAGGGAGGTTTTGCTTATGCAGCCGGATCAGATTGGCATCAGAACCAAACGGGAGCAGCGGCGGCAGCTATGGCTTCGCATCAAGCAGAATAAGGAAGCATACCTGATGCTTGCGCCCTTTATGATATTATTCACGGTGTTTACAGTCATTCCTGTTGTGATGTCCTTGCCGATCGGTCTGACGGATTTTGATATGGTGACATATCCCCCGACATGGGTGGGACTGAGCAATTTCTATAATCTGTTTCTCAATGACAGTATTTTTATCAAGTCGATTCGCGTGACGCTGGTATTTTCGATATTTACCGGCCCGCTGAGTTATATTCTGAGCTTTTTGCTGGCATGGCTGATCAATGAGCTGAATCAGACGCTCAGAGTGATTTTCACACTGATTTTCTATGCGCCCTCGATGGCGTCGGGTGTCTATGCTGTCTGGCAGCTGATTTTCTCCGGCGACAGCTACGGCATCGCCAATTCTGCGCTCATGAATCTCGGTATTACGACCTCTGCGATTCAATGGCTGACCGATTCCAGATATATTCTCACGATTGTGATTATCGTGCAGCTCTGGGTTTCCATGGGTGCAGGCTTTCTTGCCATGCGCGCAGGCTTTCAGAATATCGACAAGGCGCAGTATGAAGCCGGTGCGATTGAGGGCATCCGGAATCGCTGGCAGGAATTGATTTACATTACGATTCCCGGCATGGGACCCTCGCTGATGTTTGCGGCAGTGATGCAGATTGTGTCGGCTTTTACGGCAGATATCGTTGCACGCAATCTGGTCGGCTTCCCAAGCACCGATTATGCCGCGCATACGATTATGACCCATGCCTTTGATTATGGCTGGATTCGCTACGAAATGGGCTACGCCTCTGCAATCTGCATGATTTTGTTTATAGCGATGTATCTTGCAAATAAGCTTATCAGCAGTTTGCTCGGCAAATATATGGACTGAGGAGGGAGGCTGAATATGCGGCAATCTTCCGTACAGGCAAAGCAGAAGCCGGATATCCGGAAGCTCAAAGCCTCCAATCGGCGCGCAGGCAGAAAAATCGGCGGCTCGATTGCGATTGTTCTGTTTCTGCTGATTCTTGGGATTTTCATGGCATTGCCGATCTGGCTGATGCTTGTCAATTCCGTGAAGCCAATCAACGAGATGTTTATTTTTCCGCCGAAGTGGTATACGCTGAATCCGACGCTCGATCATTTCAAGGATACCTATCGTGTGCTCGGACAAATGTGGGTGCCGTTTTCGCGCTATGTGTTCAACAGTATCTTTGTCACGGCAGCCGTTACGGGCTTGCAGTGCGTATTTGCGTCAATGGCGGCGTTTTGCCTTGCAAAGGTCAATTTCCCCGGCAATAAGCTCATCAATACCTTGATTGTGCTTTCCTTGCTTTACAACAGCAATGTGATTTATCTGATGCAGTATATGGTCATGGCAGAGCTGAATCTGATCAACCGGATGGCTGCGCTGATTCTGCCGGCGGTTGCATCCTCGATGGGGCTGTATCTGATGCGGCAGTCCATGATGTCCGTGCCGGATGCAATGATTGAGTCGGCAAAGGTGGATGGTGCAAATCTCTTTACGATCTGCTGGCGCATTGTGATTCCGAATCAGAAGCCGGCACTGATGACAATGGCGATTTTTGCGTTTCAGAGCGCATGGAATATCACGGGCGGCAGCGTCGTCTATGATGAATCGCTCAAAACGCTTCCGACGGTGATTCAGCAGGCAGCGTCTGCCGGTATCTCGCGGCAGGGTGTGACGATGGCTGCTGCGGTGATTCTGTTTGTACCGCCGGTACTGTTCTTTCTTCTCGCGCAGAGTCAGGTTATGGAAACAATGGCGCATTCCGGCATCAAGGAGTGAACGACTGCAAAGCTATGCAGAAAGGGGGCGAGTTTCGTGAAACAAAAAGCAAAGCGCAGACTGCTGCACCATACGGCTGCGGTATGCGCACTGCTGTGTACGGCTTCGGCGCTGATGCTGCCGGCATCGGCAGATGAACCGTATGATGTATATAATTATAATTATCTTGGAGAAGCGGTGCCCTCGCAGGCAGGCTATCTTGCCGAACGTACCATTTCCGGAATTGATCTTGGGACAACGGCGCTTGATACGCCGAGTGATTTGTTCAAGGATGAAAATGATAATTTTTATCTTGTGGATTCCGGCAATCACCGGATTCTGAAAATCAATCGCGCCTTTGATGCGGTGTTACAGGTTTATGATACCTTTACCATGCCGGACGGCTCGGAAACAGCGCTCAATCATCCGCAGGGCGTCTATGTTTCGCCGGACAGCGGTTTGATGTATATTGCCGATCGGGAGAATATGCGTGCGCTGGTCTGTCGTCAGGACGGGCAGGTTGTGATGGAGATTACAAAGCCCGAATCGACCGCCTACGATCAGGAGCTTGCATTTCTTCCGCAAAAGATCCTTTGCGATAACGCAGGCAATGTCTATATTGTGCTGAATAATACCACCAAGGGCGCGGCAATGTTTGACGCAAACGGTGACTTCATCGGCTATTTCGGCGCAAATACGGTTGCAAAAACGGCTGCTGTGATTGCGAATTATTTCTGGAATGCGATTGCATCCGAGGAGGAAAAGCGGTATCGTGCCAGAAGCGTGCCGACTGCCTTTGATAATTTTGATATTGCCCCCGATAAGGGCTTCATCTACACCTCGACCTCGTCCGGCTCATCCGATACCGATATTGTCAAAAAGGTGAATCCGGAGGGCTATAATCTGTTCAGCCATATGTCAAATTATACGTGGGGCGATCTATTCTCCACATGGTATTCCGGTACGAATTACAGCGCGAAGATTGTCGATATTGATATCGGAAACGACGGCTCGATCAACTGTCTGGATGCGGCAACCGGCAGAGTGTTCCAATATGATGAGGAAGCGGAGCTGCTATTTATCATGGGAACGCTCGGAGATCAGGTTGGCGCATTTATGCAGGGCAGTGTGACCGCGGTTGAAACGCAGGGTGAAAATTGCGAAAATATATATGTTCTGGATGCCGGACAGGGTACTGTTACGGTATTTGAGCAGACCGGCTTCGGCGGCATTGTTCATGAAGCAACGCGGCTCTATAATGCCGGCTACTATGAGGAAGCGCTTGAACCTTGGCTTGATGTTCTGAAGCGTGACGGCAATTATCGCCGCGCCTATCTCGGTATTTCCAGTGCGTATTACAATATGGGCAGATATCGTGATTCGATGGAATATGCAAAAAAAGCAGACGCCTCCGGCCGCTATAACCGCGCTTTTGAACGCTATCGTTCGCAATGGCTGCGAGAGCATCTGACCGTGATTCTGATTGGAATTGCCGTGCTGGCGGTGAGCATTCACGGGATTCGTGTTCTGCGAAAGAAACGCAAGTCTGCACCGATAAACGCACAGACAGAGAAAGGGGGAGAAGCATCATGATGGATCTGACGCAGCCGCAGTGGGTAAAGCACGTGCTTCTGCATCCCTTTGAGGGCTTTGAGGACTTGCGCTGGAAAAAGGGCGGTACGCTCAGATATACTGCAGTCATCATTGCAGCACTGTTTCTTGCATTGATTGCGAATGATCGCTGGTGCGGCTTTCAGTTTCGTCCGCTGCCCGATGCGATGTTCTCCGTTGTGCCGTATATTATGCGGTCTGTCGTATATTTTCTTGCATGGGTGATCGGAAACTGGGCGGTCTGTACGCTGCTTGACGGCGAGGGTACCATGAAAAATATCGCCATATACAGCTCCTATGCGCTGATTCCGTATATTGTGCAGATGTTTGTGCAGGTGATTCTTTCACATATTCTGGTGCGGGATGAGATTGTATTTTTTGATGCGGTATATTATATCGGTGTGATATGGACGGTTTTGCTGCTGTTTCAGGCAGTCAAGGCGGTGCATCAGTATACATTTACCAAAACGATTGCCGCAATCATTCTGACAATCTGCGCGATGCTGATTATTCTGTTTCTTGCGGTGCTGTTCCTGTCGCTGTTCCAGAAGGTGTATGTATTTTTTTATTCGCTGTATACGGAGATTTTGTACCGTGTACGGGTTTGAGAGGCGGTGGTCGGATTGCTGAAAAAACATCGGATATTGTGCGGGATTCTTGCGGCTGTATTGACGCTTCCGATTGCTGTGCTTCCGACAGGGGCAGAAACGGAATCGGAAATTTCTGCGGATACGGAGACAGATTCGGATACGCAGGAAGAAGAAATCTGGCACGAGCGTTCGGAACAGGATGTCCTTGCGCGGATGCGGAAAGCTGCGGAGAATGATAAGCTGGAACTATGGGTCTGGGATGATACGCAGCTTGATACGGAAAACGATGAAAAGCCGGAGGATTTGTTTGCGCTGATCAACAAAGCAAATGGCTATATCTGGTGGTCCTCACCGATCAATGCAGGCGGTGATTCCATTGCGTCACCGGTTCTGCGCTCGGAGCTGCGCTCCGGTATGGTGCTGACTGCGGCACAGATTATGAAGCGCTCCGTTACCCACGTTCGCTCCGGTGACACGCTGAAAACCGATATCACCTTTGACGATATCAAAAACGGCGTCAAGGTGACCTATTTCTTCCGGAAGGTCGGTATTCGGATACCGGTTTCCTATGTGCTGGAGGACGATTGCCTTTCAGTCAGCGTGGATACTGCCGATATCAAGGAAAAATACGAAGATGCTGATGAAAAAACCGTGCTTGCACAATCCGTTTCCCTGCTCAATGCGTTTGGCGCGGCTGACAGTCAGGAGGATGGCTATTTTGTCATTCCGGACGGCAGCGGCGCGATCATCCACTTTAATAATCAAAAAAATTCCGCGAAAACCTATCAGCAGATGGTTTATGATACCGATGTGACGGCGGTTCCGAAAACAAAAGGACCTGTTGTGGAGGGCGTTTCACTTCCGATGTATGGCATCTGCAAGGGCGAGAATGCGATGCTAGCGGTTGCGGCAGAGGGCGACGGGAGCTGTATGCTCTGCGCCGATGTCAGCGGCACGGGTCAGTCGAATACGGAATATAATCGCTGTTATTTTGAATTTGTGCTTCGCGCTTCCGACCAGTATTATCTTGGCGGCGACCAGCTGAATTCGCTGGATGTATATGAACAAAAGCTGACGAATCGAAAGCTACAGGTTCGGTATTATCCGCTGACGGCTTCGGACACAGTCAATGCAGATGGCGGAAAAGCGCTTGATTATGTTGATATTGCGGCGCGCTATCGGCAATATTTGCTGGAAGAAAAGCAGGTTCCGAAAACGGCAGAGGCAAATCAGACATCGCTGTATATCGACCTCTACGGTGGCTGTATGAAGCAGCGGAATGTGCTTGGATTTCCTGTGTTTATGAAAACGGCAGTGACCTCCTATTCGGAGATGCAGGATATTTTGCAGCGGCTTCGGGATGCAGGCGCTGAAAATATGACAGTGTCCATGAACCGCTGGACGGATGCCGGTATCAGCGGAAAGGTGGATTTTAAGGCAAAGGCGTCCGGAACACTCGGCGGCGCATCTGACTTCAAGAAGCTGACCGCATTCATGGAGCAAAACGAGATCGCATGGTATCCGACCGTCACCAATACCGCCTATTACTCCGGAAACGGCTATCGGACGCTGCATGATACGGCAATCCGCGTCTCCGGTTCCTTTGCAAGAATTGTGGATTATGAGCGTGCATACGGCGTGCCATATTCCGAGAAAAAAACGATGTCGCTGCTTTCACCGAATGCGTTTCCGGAACTGTATCAGAAGCTCGCGGACAACTATGCGGACGCCGGCTATACGCGCGTGAGCATCGGCGGGCTATCCTCGGTGCTGTATGGCGACTACGGCAAAAAGACGGGCACCTCGCGTGACCGGACAAAGGAATATGTTGCGGATAGCTTGAAGCTGCTGCAATCCGAGGTCGGGGCGGTGCTGTCCAAAGACCCGAACGCCTATGTGCTGCCCTATACCGACACGATTACGGATATGCCGCTGTTTTCATCCGGCTTCCATTTGTTTGACGGCGACATTCCGCTGTATCAGCTTGTGATGCACGGCGTGATGCCATATTCGACCAAGGCGGTCAACGGCAGCTCCGATGCAGAGCAGTTGGTCATGCTTGCACTGGCGTCCGGCAGCAATCTGCGCTTTGATCTGCTCGGTGCGGAATCCAGTGAATTGAAAGATACCGATTTTGATGTGTATTACTATGCAAATGCGGATCACTGGATTGAAAATGCCGCGCAGTATTATCAATTTACAAAGGATATTCTTGCACAGGTCAGCGACTCCGAAATCATCAGCTATGTGCGAGAGGATGACAAAATTGTGACAACCTATGTAAATGGCACGGAAACGGTTGTCGATTTGAACGAATGCGCCGTGACGGTGAACGGTCAGACCAGATATCTCAAAGACTATATCGAGGAAGGGACGGCGAGGCTGACATGAAAATCTCATATGAACGCAGAAAAGCACTCTATGGTTATGGGTTCATCTCGGTCTGGCTGGTCGGCACGCTGCTTTGGTTTCTGGTGCCGCTGTTTGAATCCCTCTGCTATTGCTTCATGGACAATGCGCAGCTGAAACCGGATGTCGGCGGGATGCACAAGGTCTGGCTCTGGGATGCCGGTCAGAGTGTGTTTGATAATTTCAAATATGTCTTTGCAGGCGATCCGGAATATAAGCAGGATTTGCTGATCGTATTAAAGGATACTGTGCTCACAACGCCGTTGATTCTGGTTTTTTCATTGTTCATTGCGGTGATTCTGAATCAGAAATTCAAGGGCAGAGGCTTTGCACGTGCAATCTTTTTTCTGCCGGTGATCATTGCGACAGGGCCTGTGTATCATATCATCAGCGGCAATATTTCAAGCACCGGCGCAGACAGCAGCGCACAGTTTTCGACGCTATTTGAGACGGATATTGTCGGTGAGCTGCTTGAATTTCTGGGTGTCATGACAATCAACTCGCATCTGAGCGATGTGATCAATGCAGTTGTGACGCATATTTTCGATTTGATTTGGAGCAGCGGCATTCAGATTTTGATTTTTCTTGCGGCGCTCCAGAATATTCCGGTATCCGCAAAGGAAGCGGCTGCCATGGAGGGTGCAACGGCTTGGGAGTATTTCTGGAAGATTACGCTGCCCTATGTCAGCCCGATGATTCTTGCAAATTTCATTTATACGGTGATCGATTCGTTTACAAAGTCCAATAATCTTGTGATGGAGCGCGTGCTTTCCAAGCAGCTTGATTGGGACTATGCGCACGCTGCGTCGATGGTCTGGAGCTATTTTGCAATCGTGATGATTGTTGTCGGCATTGTGACCGCGTTGATCAATCGGTTCATCTTCTACGAGGTCGAGTGAGGAGGGCGGATATGGATACAGAAAAGAAAAATATCTCCGAACCGGCTGAACATTCCGTCCCCAATACGGCGTCAGCGCCTCGGATTCCGGTAAGTGCAATTCCTGATGTGCATGAACCCCACGAGGTCGGGAACGCCATGAGCAAAAAGCAAGCGATGGCGCTTCGGATGCAGCATATGAATCGGCAGGAACTCTCGTATCTTCGCAGAAAACAGCTTGTTGAAATGTGCTGGCCGTTTTTCCGTTTTTTGATTTTATTCGGGCTTGGATTTGTCATTCTGACGCCTTTGATGTTCATGATTTCCTATGGTTTCCGCGATAATATCGACATGAATGATCCAACGATCATCTGGATTCCGCGGCATCTGACGTTGCGTGTCATGAAGCAGACGATTGACGCGATGGGCTTGACGCAGGTGAAAAACAATCCGCTGGTCAATACCTTGGTGCTCAATGTCGGCTGCTCCGTCTGTCAGGTTGTGACCTGTGCGATTACCGGATACGGCTTTGCGCGCTTTCGATTCAAGGGAAAAAAACTGCTGTTTGGTATCGTGATTCTGATGATTCTGGTTCCGACGCAGATTATCTCGATTCCGCTTTACAGTACGTTTCGGAACTTTCTGTTCGGGACAGTGAATCTGATCGACAATATGCTTGTGATGTATCTGCCGGCTTTGACCGCAAACGGCATTCGCGCCGGACTGATGATTTTCATTTTCCGACAGTTCTTCCGCGGACTTCCGAAGGAGCTGGAGGACGCTGCATATCTGGACGGCTGCGGCCCGTTTATGACATTTTTGCGCGTGATGGTACCGAATGCAGGCGCGTCGATTTTGACGGTGTTTCTCTTTTCGATCGTGTGGTATTGGAATGATTCCTATGTTGCAGGCGCATTCTTCACCAACACCAAGACCATCTCGCTTGTACTGAAAAATCTTGATGATACGCTGAATATCGCAGTTTTTCATAATGCCAATGCGGATGTCAGCGCACGAGAAAAGATTGTCTGGCTGGAAGCCGGCTGTCTCATTTCCATTACACCGATGCTGATTCTCTATGCGCTGCTGCAAAAGCATTTTACGGAGGGCATTGAGCGTTCCGGCATCGTTGGATAAATCAGCAAACTATATTTCGGGAGGATGAGCATTCCACCGAAATTTAGCATCATAAGCGATGTAATATCGCAGGAAAGGGCGTGTGTTATCATGCAATATCGGAAGCTGCGGAATGGCGAAAAAATTTCCCTGCTCGGCTATGGCTGTATGCGCTTTACCAAGAACAATGGCAAGGTCATCATGGATAAGGCAGAGCGCGAGGTTATGCAGGCGATGCGCTGCGGCGTGAATTATTTTGATACCGCGTATGTATATCCCGGAAACGAGGAGGCACTCGGCAAAATTCTGGAGAAGAATCATTGCCGCGAAAAAATCATGCTCGCGACAAAGCTGCCCTATTATCTTGTGAAAACGCCGGATGCGATCGACGGCTTTTTCAAGGAGCAGCTTGCACGTTTGCGCACGGATTATATCGACTGCTATCTGATTCATATGCTCAGTGATTTGCAGTCGTGGGAGCGCATGAAAGCCTTTGGCATTGAAGAATGGATCGCCGCGCGGAAGAAAGAGGGCAGCATCCGGCAGATCGGTTTCTCGTTTCATGGCGATACGGAAACCTTTGAGGCTTTGATAGATGCTTATGACTGGGATTTCTGTCAGATTCAGTATAATTATCTGGATGAGCATTCGCAGGCAGGCAGACGCGGTCTGCAATATGCGGCAAAAAAAGGCATTCCGGTGATTATCATGGAGCCGCTGCGTGGCGGCAGATTGGTCAATAGTCTGCCGGCAGAGGCATTGCAGGTGATGGAGACGCATCCGGTCAAGCATTCTCCTGCGGAATGGGGACTTCGCTGGCTCTGGGAGCAGCCGGAGGTTACCTGTGTGCTTTCCGGCATGAATTCGCTGAAAATGCTCAAGGAGAATGTCCGCATCGCGCATACGGTGCAGGTAGGGGAATTTACCGAGCAGGATCATGCGCTGATTCATAAGGTGCGCGAGGCGATTCGGCGTGCGGCAAAGGTCGGCTGTACCGGATGCGGCTACTGTATGCCTTGTCCGCGCGGCGTTGACATTCCCGTAACATTCAGCTGCTATAATAAGATGTTTTTGGAGAAAAAGAATTCCGTGCGCAGAGAGTATTTTCAGGTTACCTCATTCAAAAAGAAGCGCAGCGATATGACGCAGTGCATCGGATGCGGCAAGTGTGAACGGCATTGTCCGCAGCATATTGAAATCCGAAAGGAATTGAAGAATGCGGAGAAAGCCCTGCTTCCGGCACCGGTCAAGCTGATTTTTTCCATTGCAAACAAATTTGCAAATCTCTGATAAAAAACGCGAACCCGTCTGTACGATGGGTTCGCGTTCGTTTTATGTGTTTGAAGTTTGCAAAAGCCGCTGCATACTCTGTATATCGCTCAGATCGAGAATACCGTCTGCATTGCAATCGGCACACGTCATGACTGATTCGTTCAGAATCATGCCGCTGCATTCAGTCAGGATTCGGTTCAATGTCAGCAAATCGAATTCTGTGACGATTCCATCGCCGGTCAGGTCACCGAGGATGCGTTCGGGCAGAATTTCTGCGGCAAAGCACAGTGACCGTTCGGCGCAATAGGCTTCGATATTGCCGCCGTGTTCGCCGTAGATGGTATGCGTATCGGAAATTCTGATGCACAGTTCCGGGTCGATAAAGCGAACGGAAACGGTTTCGCCGGTTGTCGGATAGAGGATGCGCTCCGGAATATGGATGCCGCCTGCTTCGCCGCACGTTGCATCTATGACGCAGGCAGTCCCGTTTTCCATAATGCGGTAGCGAATGCCATCCGCTTCCCAGACGGTATCATTTGACAGCGGCGTGACACTCAGCGCAAAAATGTCCTCGTTCATGAACATCGTGCCAAGTGTGGAGGTAACGCAAAGGATTTGCAGTGCCTCACCATATTGCAAGGGATACTCGGTCTGGTCTGCTGCAAGCAGTATGCCGTTGGTATCATAAACAAAGGCGCTGACGCCGGATGATTCGGGATTCGGCAGCGTCAGACGGTAAACGCCGTCAGATGGTGCAGCGAATCGGAATAATTGCAGGGTGCCTGGGAGGGCTCGCCGGGCTGTCACGCGCTGGTCTGCTGCAATCTCAAAGGCTTCCGGCATATTTTCCGGCAGGGGATTCAGCGTTTCCGGACAAATTTCGTAGTATTGCTCCAGCATACCGTAATATTTGCCGATGCCGCGGAATACGATCACTGCCGTGCCGTATTGCGTTTCGCCGCCGTTTGCGAATACTTCAAAATCAGTTCCCTCGGTTAAAAGCGTATTTCCATCATAGATTTCATATTTCGGCACACCGGATTTTGCCGCAAGACGTTTCGGCATTTGAACCGTACAGTCTGTCAGTAAACGGAAATCAGAGGTCAGCGAAAATGGAACAGCACCGGTAATTGTCGGAGATTCGAGCGATACGGTGACATAATACAACGCATCGGGCGTCACATCGACTGCAAGCTCCTGACTGCCCAATCCGGAGAGTGCTGCTGTCAGATTACCGGACGCGTCCAGAATCCGAAGGCTGCCGGGACGATTGTCTGACCATGTGAAACAATATTTTGTGTTTTGTGGAATCCAGCGATAGATAGCCTGCGAGCCGGGTGTGCTGATTTCGGCAGAGTGGCTGCCCTCGGTGAGCAGCGGCGCAGCAGACTGTATCGCCGGCAGAATCCGGAATGTAAAGAACCGTTCGTCAGTGTATTTGCCGATGCCCTCGATGCGCAGACGGTAGCTGCCAATTTCGCGCAGCGGCGTATGCTCAGAGATGATATAATCAATATTTTCTTCCAGCAGTATGTCATTCAGGCGAACCTGTACCTGCGGTGTGACAGCGCTGCCGGTATAAAAGGCATCTACCGGTTCGACCTCTGCCATGTAGATGGATTGCTTTTCTGTTTGCAGTGTGAAGATTGCCTGCTGACTCGGCAGCTCGGAAATTTCTGTATCCGGTATCAGAATGTAGTTGCCGACTTCGAGATATGCCATTTCTGTATCGGAAATCGAATGCGAAAAATAATCATAGGTGCTTTGAATGAAACCGGAAACAGCTTCGCCGGACAGTGTTTGCAGGGAATAATAGGCATCCTGTTCGACTACAAAATAGTATTGCTCGCTTTGATGGACAAAGGGAATATCCGGCTGAATTATGGCGCGGGCTCCATTGATATCCGGCGGCTCGATATCGGGCAGTTCCTCGGAATACTTGGTGTCATCGGGATTTGGCGTGGTGTGCTCCGGCGAAACATCGGGGATCACAGGGGTGCTGCTGTCCGGAAGCAAAATCCCGTTCAGATTGATCAGTCCCCAGCCGAATTTCGCATCGAAGCCCTCCTCACCGAGGTCTATTGCATTCGCTTTGAGACATTCGTAGATTTGTACAGGGGAGAGCGTTGGGTCGCAGGAGAGCAGATTTGCATAGGCAGCCGCAACAAACGGCGCTGCCATACTGGTTCCGCTCATGATCACCTGCTCGTCGGGATCGGAATTGGAGGCACTTTGAATCTGATAGCCCGGTGCACAGAAGTCAATGCACGCGCCGTAATTGCTGAAGCTCGCAAGCTGAAAATCGGGCATATCGGTATCATTGGGGTTGGGGCTGACCGCCGAAACTGTGACACATTCGGGATTGCGTGCCGGATGGTGATATTTTGCATTTTCATTCTCATTGCCTGCGGCGACAATGCAGGAGACTCCGGCAGCGGTCAGCGCGGCGATTCCCTCATCCAGGAGCCAGCTTTCACCGATGCCGCCGAGACTCATGCTGACAACGTCTGCACCCTGCTCCATTGCATAGAGCATTCCGCAATAGATGCTGGAATCGTAGCCGTAGCCGCGGTTATTCAGAACCTTGATTGGCAGAATTTTGACATTATTGGGCGTAGACTGTGCGACAATGCCTGCACAATGCGTTCCGTGCCCATATTCATCGTCAAAATCATTGGAATCATTTGTCATCATCGTGATGCCGCCGTCTGCGATACGACCCGAAAACCAGCTGTGTTCGGCATATAAACCGGTATCCAGAATGGCAACGGTGATTTCCGGCAATGACTGCGTTTGCGCATTCAGCTGTTTACAAAATACATCTGCACCGATATAGCCGACTGCGAGGTCCATTTCCACATCCGGAACGGCAGCGCATTGCGTGTCGGTACGATAAATCTGATCGGGCTGAACCTGTAACACATTGCTGTCTGCCTGATAGCGCTGATACGCGGCATAGGCTTCTGCCGAGGTGTTATACTGGAGTATGTGCAAATCCCGATAATCGGCAACAGATTCAGCAAGCATACTCTGCTCCGGTTCGCCCTTGCAGCGCAGAATCAGACGGCTGCTGTGAAACGGCGCACGGAGCGTCAGACCATCGGCGTTCTCGGTATAGGTGATACCGGCTTGTGCAGCCGCCTGCTCCGGTGATAATTCGGCTTGTTCCTCGATGCCGAGCGACTGTGCCGAAACCGTAACCTTGCCGTCCTGCACGGAAAAGCCGCCGTAACTCTGCCCAACGGGCTGATCGTCACAGTAGAGCTGCTGTTCCTTGGCATCATACCGAAGTGTTTCAAACGGCTCGTCCGGCGCAGTCAGGGCAGAGAGTGCGGTCATGAATTGCTGCATCTGAGCGATGTCGCTGCCGTAATCGTCAGGCTGTGGAAGTTCGAGGACTGTACCATAGGTTAGCAGCGTCAATCCGGCTGCAAGAGAAAGCACTTTTTTGAAAAATTGCATAAGGACGCCTCCGATCACTTTCTTTGTATTATTATAGCATAGGTATCTTGAAAAATCAATCAGCACCGATAAAAAACAAAAAAACCACCCCGATTGGAGTGGTTTTGAATGCGCCGGAAGGGATTCGAACCCCCGACCTACTGGTTCGTAGCCAGTTACTCTATCCAGCTGAGCTACCGGCGCATATTGCGGTTTGAACCGTCAACTCTGATATTATATCATATTCCCGAAAAAATGTCAAGCCTTTTTTCAAAAAATTTTTTTCTTCTCAATAGTGTACGACAAGCGGCGACAATCCTGCATAATGATGTGAAAAATTGACTATACAAGGGTAACGGCATATGCTATAATGGGTGTACTGCGTGGGGGACGCAGAGTAACGTTTCGATTGAATCCGAAGAATGAGAAAAGGAGAATTCTGTATGGTTCAACAAAAAATTGGAAAAAAGCAAATCGCTGCCGGCATCTCGGTGGTATTGTTTGCGGTCTCGCTGCCGACAATGCCGGTTCACGCCGCAACAACGCTGACAGTTGGTGCAAACGGTACCTATAAGACCGTAAACGAGGCAGTCAGAGCAGCGGCACAGCTGAATCCGAGCAGCGAGGGCAGCCGTGTCACCATTGCCATTGAGCCGGGTATGTATCGTGAGCAGGTGCTTATCAATACGCCCTATCTGACCTTTACAAACAGCAACCCGGCAGGCGGTCAGGTTTGCCTGACATGGTATTACGGCATCGGATATAAGTATTATTCTGCGGACAGCGGCGGCTATTACAATGCGCAGTCTGCGGCGGCAAAGACGACCAAAAACATTGCTTCGCGATGGGGTACGGCGGTTCGTTTGCAAAGCAATGCCAAGCATTTCCGCGCGGAGAATATCACATTTGAAAACAGCTTCAATCGCTATATCACAAATGAAGAGCTTATAGACGGTGTAGAACCGACCGGCGAGACGCTGACCGTTCAGCGGCGAAACGGCTTGGACGTAAAAGCGAAATCTGCAACGGAGCGTGCTGCTGCATTGTGCGTGGAGGCAGATAACTGCGAATTTTACAAATGCCAGTTTCTGAGCAGTCAGGATACGCTTTATACGCAGTCGCGCGCATATTTTAAGGAATGCAAGATTCAAGGCAATACTGATTATATTTTCGGCAGCGGCGATGTCGTATTTGATAACTGTGAGCTGAGCTTTGCAGGCTATACGGATAATGCGGTCGGCGGCTATATTACCGCGGCGCGTCAGCAGACAAACGGCTATTTGTTCTGGAATTGCAATGTGACTGCGGCAAGCGGCATGAAGGTCGGCTCCGGCTGCTTCGGCAGACCGTGGAGCAATACCGCGCACGTTTTGTTTTATAACACAAAGCTGCAATATGAGAGCATCATCTCATCTGCCGGCTGGACGAGCATGAGCGGCGTTGGCCCGGAGCAGGCAACATTTCGCGAATATAACACCAAGACGATGAATGGCGGCAATGTCAATACCGGCGGCAGAACAAGCGGCACGGTGCTGTATTTCTGCGATGCCACAAGAGAACAGTATCTCGGCGGCTGGACGCCATTTTACATGAACTATAACGGTGTGCTCGAACGCAAGCCGACAAAAATTGATGCTGGCAAGGCTTATTATATCCGCAATGTCAACAGTGGGCTGTATCTCGGTACTGCCGGTGAAGTGACCGACAATGCAAATGTCGTTCAGACTGCAAAGGGCAACGCCCTGATCTGGGTTTTAGAGCCTGTCAATGAAACATATTATATGCTCTATGCGGATAATTTAGAGGGTGATATGTTCAATGAGAGCTATTATCTCTTGGACGTAGACGATGGCAGTGCGGAAAATGGCGCAAATATTTCTATCCGCAAGGAGGCAAAGGGCGATTTGTTCGCGTTCTATGGCGCAGGAAACGGCACCTATGAGCTTCGTACAAATGTATCTGATGCCAAAAGCTGTCTTGGCGTAGACAGCGGAAAAAAGGATGACGGTGTGAATGTGCTGCAATGGTCGTGCAATGGCGAAGCCGATCAGCAATGGGAGCTGGAGGAAGTACAGCGTCCGCGCAAGGGCACGCTGATTCGTATGATGAGCATTTTGGATACGGCGCATATCGAAAGCTGGGATCTGGTTTATCCGGCGGCAAACGGTATCGAATTGTTTGGCGACCGTGCGTATACGATCATGAATCTGCCGGCAGAGCTGTCGAATGCAGAGCTGATAAGGACTGCCTGTGACGCAAAAACCGTCAAAACCGATCTTGCGGAGATTACCGCTGCAAAGCCTGTGACAATCTGTGTCGCACTGGATGTGCGCGTCGATCCGGCACCGGCGTGGCTGAGCGGCTGGGCGCAGTCTCCAATGACGGTGGACAGCAGCAACGGCGAGCATTTTGTCTGTTATACGAAGGATTTGGATGCTAATGAAACGATGATTCTCGGCGCAAACGGTACCTCTGCAAGCTGCGTCAATTACGTTGCATTTGCGATCCCGAAGCCCGAAGAAACCACGACCACCACAACAACGACAACGACAACCACTACCACGACAACTACCACTACTACCACGACCACCGTTTCCACACAGCCCGAACAGAAAACGATGACCGGCGATGTAAATTGCAGCGGCGCTGTGGACGTATCGGATGCTGTTCTGCTGGCACGGTTTCTTGCAGAGGATGCGAATGCGAGTATGACGCAGATTGGCAAGCTGAATGCCGATTGCGATGGCGACGGTACAATTACCAATCCGGATATGCTGATGATTCTTCGATATATTGCCAAAATGATTACCTTTGAGGATTGATGAAATCAGCCGCGAAATACAAGCAAATGCTGTGTTTCGCGGCTTTTTCTATGTGTTGATTATTGGAATGCGGAGAAAAATTCTGCGGTGTTCAGCTCTGTCCAGCTGCCGATCGTTCTGCTGCATACGGCTTCCAGTGCAGACCAATCGCTTTGACTTGCAGCGTCACGGAATCCGATTGTGCAGAATCCGGCAGCCGCGGCAGTTTCAGCGGCATAGAGTGCATCCTCAATGACGATGGTTTCCGCAGGCGCAGTGCCGAGCCGTTCGGCGGTTTTCAGATAAATTTCAGGATCATGCTTGCCTGCGGTACCGGATTCCGGTGTCAGGATGCAGCGAAAATACTGCCGGATATTGAGCCGGGTGAGTGCCGCCTCTAACAGCTCCGGATAGGTCACGCTCGCGATCGCACATGGGATGCCTCGTTCGGCGGCTGCTTGCAGGAACGCTGCTGCACCGGTTTTCAGCGGTAGATCATGCAGATATGCTTCTGCGGCAAGCTGTTCGACGCGCTGTTTGACCTGCTGCGGCGTCATCGGCAGCGCGAAGCGCTCCACGAAATAGGCAGAGGAGACATCTATGGTCATTTTTTTGACAATATCGGAAATATCCGGCGGCGGTTCAATGCCGTTTTCCAGCAGAAATCTGCGGTCGAGCTGCGACCACATCTCCATGGAATCGAGCAGGGTGCCGTCCATATCGAAAATCATGCTCTTGTAACGCTTCATGTAACATTCGCTCCTTAAACGAAAAACCGGACATTGGCATTTTCATGTCAGAACGTCCGGTTTTATGAATGATCAATCTGTTTGCCGTTTTACATTTCGCTGCGGTTCGAGAGTGCGCGGTAGAGTGTGACCTCATCCGTATACTCAATCACGCCGCCGACCGGCAAGCCAAATGCCAATCGAGTGACGCGAACGCCAAGCGGTTTGCAAAGACGGGAAAGATACATGGCAGTTGCCTCGCCCTCAACGCTTGGATTGGTTGCCATGATCAGCTCCTCGACGCCGCCCTCACGAATTCGCTTGAGCAGTTCCGCAACACGGAGCTGGTCGGCACCAATGCCATCCAGCGGAGAAATCAGCCCATGCAGCACATGATACAGCCCGTGATACTCATGGGTGCGCTCGATTGCCGCAACATCCTTAGGTCCCTCCACAACGCAAATTGTCGCAGTATCGCGTTTTGGATTGTCGCAGATGCTGCAAACCGGCTGCTCTGTCAGATTTTGACAGATAGGGCAGTCGTGAATCTGATGCTTTGCATTGAGTATCGCCTCCGCAAAAGCTGCCGCTTCCGTTTCGGGCATCTCCATGACTGCATAAGCAAGGCGCTGCGCGGTTTTCATTCCGATACCCGGCAGCGCTGCGAATTTTTCTGCTAAGACAACAAGCGGCAATGCGCTGAAATCTTCCATGGAAAATCAGAACAGACCGGGGAGTGCAACACCGCCGGTGATCTTGCTCATCTCGTTCTCGGTGGTATCCTCGATGTTGTTGACAGCCTCATTGACTGCGCTGATGATCAGATCCTGCAGCATTTCGATATCTTCCGGATCAACAACCTCTTTCTTCAGCTCGATGGACTGAAGTGTCTTTTTACCGGTCAGCGTGACGGAAACTGCGCCGCCGCCTGCAGACGCAGAAAATGTGCGCTGCTCGATATCTTCCTGAAGTGCTGTGATTTGATCTTGCATTTTGCGTGCCTGATGGATCATGGAATTCATGTCCTGGCCACCGCCCTGAAACTGCTTCGGTACTCTGGATCTCATAAGAATTCTCCTATCATTTTCTAAAATTTCATATATGACAAGCCACGATTTGCGGCAATATCATGCGATTAAATGCTGCTGTATTCCTGTTCGCCTGTGCGGATGCCTTGCTCACGCGCACGCTGTAACAGCAGGTCGGCAGGCGAGGTCTGCTCGGATTCGGCTTCGATGGTCTTATAGCGAAGCTGATAGCGTTTTCCAAGCACCTGCTCGGCGGCGTCCAGCAGCATATCGGAATCCTGCTGACGGAACAGCCGTTTGAAAAGGGAATTGCGCACCATAATCAGGAGCAAGCCTTTTTCTTCAAAGGTATAGGCATTGGAATTTTCCAGCAGTCCTGCGATTGACGGCGCAATGTCGTAGAACCGTTCCAGCACCGCCGCCCAATTTTTCAGCGGCAGGAACTGTTTCGTATCCTGTTTGCCCTCCATTTGCAGATTCTGCGCAGGAATGTTTGCGGATGCGGTTGATTTCTGACGCGGTGCTTGCGGAAGCGGAGCCATTGCAGGGACGCCGTTTTGCCGAAGCGCTTGAAGCTGCTGTTCTAGCGCGGCAATGCGGTTGTTCAGCGCTTTGATTTCCTGATTGGTCTGCTGTTGGTCTGTGCAAAGACGAATCAGCGTCATTTCAAGCTCCATACGGCGATTGCCGGCACGCGTCATGCGGTCGCAGCAATGTCGGATGGCAGAGAGCGCCTCCAGTACGGCAGGGAGCGTAAACATCGCGGAAATATCTTGTAGCTCTGCCAGCTCATCCGGCATGGCATCAACCAGCGAGGGGTCTTTCGGTGCAGTTTTCAATAGCATCATGCTGCGAAGCTGCTGGGAAAGATCGTCAGCAAAGCGCGTCATGTCCTTCGATTGCTGATAGAGCAGGTCAATGCGTTCCAATGCGCTGGCGGCGTTTTTGGATGCGATTGCACGGAGAATCAAAAAGACAGATTCCGTGCTTGCAACACCGACCGCGTCTTCGACAGTTTGTGTATCAATATCATCGGAAATGCCGGCACACTGGTCAAGCAGACTCAATGCGTCGCGCATACCGCCATCGGAAAGCATTGCGATCCGGTGTGCGGCAGCATTGGAGATGCCAAATGATTCATGCTCTGAGATATACCGGATGCGATCCGCAATGTCAGCAGGCAGAATTCTGCGAAAATCAAAACGCTGACAGCGTGAAAGAATGGTCGCAGGAACCTTGTGAATCTCCGTGGTTGCAAAAACGAATTTGACGTATGCAGGCGGTTCTTCGATGATTTTCAGCAGGGCGTTGAATGCGCCTGCCGACATCATGTGAACCTCGTCGATGATATAGACCTTATATTTGCAGCGAACCGGCAGATAGACTGCATTTTCGCGCAGACTACGCACTTCCTCAACACCGTTGTTGGAAGCGCCGTCGATTTCAATGATATCTGTCAGCGCACCGTCTTCGACGTCCCGGCAAATCTCGCATTCGAGGCAGGGGTTGCCGTCTTTGGGGTGCAGACAGTTGACGGCTTTCGCAAAGATACGTGCGCAGGTTGTCTTACCGGTACCGCGCGAGCCTGTAAACAGATAGGCGTGGGCGGTTTTTTCGTGCATGATCTGATTTTTTAATGTGCGTGTGATATGCGGCTGCGCAACGATGTCATCGAATGTCTGCGGCCGCCATTTGCGATAGAGCGCTTCATACGCAGTCAAGCCTCTCACGCTCCTTTAGGTTTCAGATTTTACGGGTGCTGTCTCCGGGGAAATGCTGGATTTCTCAGCCCATTCCGGATGCGCGTCAAGCATCAGACGCTTCGTTTCCTCATAATATTTGCGGAACCCGACCGCGTTTTCAAGATGATTGATCAACGCTTGATAGTGATATTCTTGCGCTTTCGAGAAATTTCCATTTTGCAGCGCAGCAATCGCCAGTCCGCCGAGTGCGAATGCGTAATTCTGTTTGTGTTCGATGGATTTGCGGAACCATTCCTCCGCTTGCTCCGGCTGATTTTGCTTGATGTAGAGATACCCGATATCGGTATATAAAAAGTAAAATTCTGCCGGCGGATCATTGTCAAGCAAATCCTGAAAGCAGGAAAGACTGTTTGTAAAATCACCGCATTCGGCGTAGCTGCGTGCTTCGAACAGCTTTGCGAATGGTTCGGAAAAACCGTTTTCGCGCGCGGATTGATAATAGGTGATCGCATTGGATGGACAGTCGAGCATCTGATAGCAGCGTCCGAGATAAAAGGAAAGAACACCGCTTTCTGTCTGCGTTAATTCAAAATCGTTTTGTACCGAAAGAAAATATTCCAGCGCTTCCCGTGGACGATCCGCGGCATAGGCCTCCATACCGGCGCAAAAGAGCTTGTCCTGTTTGCGGAATCCACCGAAGTTCTTTCCGATCAAATGCTCGTCTGCACGTAGAATTGCGTGAACCATATCCTTGTAATGCAGTGCGCAGGTGACGGCGAATACAATCAGATAGCAAACGATTAGGATGCGCAGATAGATGATCGGCTGAAGCTCGCCGTACTGCGAGGGGTCGCGCAAGGAAAAAGAGCCGAGCAGAATGCCGTATATCAGCAAACCGGGCAGTCCTGCTCGAGCAGCCAGCTTCCCAAGCTGCTTTGTGTATTTTCGGAGCCTGTCGCCCATATGCGCCTCCGATCCGGCATAGAGCCTGATAGAAAAAAAATTCCGGAGCATAGGTGTGCAGGCTGACTGCGGCACGCCCAGCGATCCGCTTAATGCTGCTCGGTTCCCCGCCTGACATGGTTCACGGTGCTTAGCTGCACAGGGCCCGCACACCTATAATCCGGAATTCCCCAGATATTTCGGTTCGAAAGAGGCGTCAGCCTCAATCTGATATCATTATACCACATTTCTTTGTGAATTTCAAGGGGTAAATTGTGTTTTTTGATAATTTTTGCAATTTGCGGAATTTCCTCTTGACATTTTCGTAACTTTGTGCTATAATAGCAGAGCAGTCATGAGACAGACGACTGCTGGAAAGTTCAAATCGAGGTGTGGCTCAGTTTGGTAGAGCGCTGCGTTCGGGACGCAGAGGCCGCAGGTTCAAGTCCTGTCACCTCGACCACATGAAAAACCTTGCAGATTTTTCTGCAAGGTTTTTGCTTTGTATATTCAGAATACGGGAGGACTTGTGTTATCTAAGTATAGATGTCGAGCAATAGATAAATATTGAGTGAATCATTTCATTGCGGATTGAAACATCGAGTGTTGATAACGAATTTGCGTTGTTGACGCTCGTTTTTTATAGAAACAAAGTTGTTCTCGAAAAAGGATGACGTTTTTCGATGCGGTATGCGAAATGTTCTTTGGAATTGTCAAGAAAAGTGCAGTCGTAAAATACCCAAAATCTAAAATAGGCAGATATCAGGCAGCGTGATGAGAGCGCTGCTTTGAAGTTCTGAATGCCACAGGTGGTAGACCGCCTTCATTAAGGCAACACTGCGCAAAGTCCGCCTTACGGCTTGGCGGCACATCTACTTGCATATTTTCCGCCATCTTGCACAGAAATTCCTTGCTGGACGTCAGCCCAACGGCGCCATTTCTATACAATCTGACTGCGTATCTGCACTGCCAACTCTGTGCGGTATTGCCTTAAATCGAAAGTTTTGATCAAACTTTTTTCAAACTTTTCACTTTATCTTCATAATTTTATTCTATAATAAAACATGAACTGAGGTACGAAATGAGGTGTTTTATGAAAAAGTATATATCCATATTTCTGATGATATCGCTGATATGCAGTACGCTTGCAGGCTGCACAAATAAGGATAAAGGCAATGACAGCAGTAGTTCATCCACAGCAAACGAAATGCAAATAACGGATTCAGCCGAAGCATCTTCTGACGCAGTTTCTTCCGATTCGGACAATTCCAAAACCGATTCTTCTGATACGGAAATTTCACGGAACAATGAAGAAATGTTTACCGCCAGAGATAAAAATGCAGAATATGACGTATCCTCTGCTGTAACCATTCAGCTGAGCGGCACGAGCGCGGATGCTTCTTCAGATTCGGTAAAAATATCAGGCTCTACCATTCAAATCTCAGAGGAAGCAACCTATATCATCAGCGGTACTCTTGAGGATGGTATGATCGTCGTAAACGCGCCCAACACCGCAAAACTACAGATTGTTCTGAACGGTGCAAATATCACAAATAGTACCTCTGCACCATTGTATATCAAGGAAGCCGACAAGGTGGTTGTAACACTTGCGGAAAATACCGAAAATGTTCTTGCAAACGGCGGTAGTTTTACAGCGATTGATGATAACAACATTGACGGAACGATTTTTTCCAAGCAGGATTTGACCTTTAACGGTACGGGTAAACTTACGATTACTGCTCCGGCAGGACACGGAATCGTCTGCAAGGATGATTTGGTGTTTACGGGTGGAACCTATACCATCAATTCATCTTCTCACGCCATTGATGCAAATAACAGCATTCGTTCAATGAACACCACCATTACAGCCGATTCGGGCAAGGACTGCATTCACGCCGAAAACATCGAGGACGCTTCTCTAGGCTATGTCTATATCGGCAGCGGCAATTACAATTTTGAATCCGAGGGTGACGGTATCAGCGCAGGAAGCTATTTGCAGATTGACGGTGGCAATTTTGATATTATCGCAGGTGGCGGCAGCGAGAATGGTACGAAACAAAGCTCTGACAATTATGGTGATTTCATGGGCGGTCGTCCCGGTGGAATGGGCGGCAGACCCGGCAGACGCGGTGAAATGCCGCAAATGCCCGGAGTTGAGCCGGATAATCAGACTGCTGCCGAAACAGAAAGCACAAGCATGAAAGGACTGAAATCCACAGGAGATTTCACAATTTCAGGCGGTACATTTAAGATAAATTCGGCTGATGATGCGGTTCATTCCAATGCCGCTGCATATATCCAAGGAGGAACGATAGATATTGCTACAGGAGACGACGGCGTTCATGCCGAAGAAACCTTAGAGCTTAGCGGAGGGACAATCAATATCAGCGAAAGCTATGAGGGCTTGGAAGCACAGCACATGAAAGTGTTCGGCGGTGAAATCACACTTACCGCAAGTGATGATGGCTTAAATGTCGCAGGCGGTACCGATAACAGCGGCTTTGGCGGTCGTGATAACGGAAACTTCGGTGGTCGTCCGGGTGGAATGGGCGGTGGAATGCCTACCGGTAATGGCAGCATTGTCATATCGGGTGGCACACTGAATATTACGGCTTCCGGCGACGGTATTGATGCCAATGGCACGCTTGAAATCACAGGCGGACATACAACTGTTTGCGGCCCTACCCGCGGCGATACCGCAACGCTGGATTATGATCGCTCCGCAACCATTTCGGGCGGTACGTTTATTGGAACAGGTGCTTCGGGTGGAATGGCACAGAACTTCAGCGAATCGGAGCAAGGCATTATCGCAGTCGATGTTGGCGGCGTATCTGCCGGTACTGAAATTGTTCTAAAGGATGACGCAGGGAAAACCATACTCACCCACACACCTGCACTTGATTATGCGCTTGTAATCCTGTCAAGCCCAGACATTGTCAAAGGCGAAAGCTATACCATTACAGTTGGAACACAGTCTGGAGTGTTTGAAGCAGGCTGAACAAAAAATGACCTCTGAAAGGACAGTATATCTGTACCCTTTCAGAGGTTTACGCTTTGATTGTATGCAGTTATCATTCGAATGTGCGTTTACACACTAACTTCGTCAATCAGCAAATGAATGCGATTCTGGATATAGACTTCCGACACGCTTGAGTCATAATCCAGCGCGACAATATTGCCATGATATTTTCTGACCATGGCGGCATACTGTCCTTTGCCGTAAATATGGCTTGGAATACATCGAAATGCCTGGACACCGAGGATTTTTTTGATGCCTTTCTGAAAGCATCCGCAGGTATCCATGCCGATGAGCCAGCCGTCTCCGACACTGTCGAGTTCTGCTTTCTCCTTGCCGAACTGCTTTTTCAGTGTGCCGTAATCATAAAACGAAAACAGACCGGCTTCTTTCAGTGAGCGCATCATGAGCTTCTGGAATGTAATGATCATCCGATAGATCACATTGTAGCCAAGCCGCATTGCGCCGGCTGATTCCTTTTTGTGACTGTCAATATAATACAGAAAATAGGAGGAAAGTCCGTTCATGAAGACCTCACAGTCAGCATCCTCCAGATATTTTACGAGGTCGCGGTTCCCGAATTTGCAATATCTTGTGAAAAGCTCACCGACAATACCGATCCGCTGTTTTTTTTCACCGGTTTGTTCAATCGCTTTGAAATCCGCTATGATCCTGCGGAATTGCTTTTTCAGAAGCAGGGGATTCAGATTTGTTCCGGTTCGGAAATCCTGAGACAGCGTTTCGATCCATTTCTGCATACATCTGTTTGTTGCACCTTTTTTCACTTCGTACGGACGAATCTGCTGTGAGAGGTAGAGCAGAAGATCACCGTACTGCATCGAGAAAAAAGCGCGCATAAACATGAAATACTGCATATGAATCTTGTTGTCCTCGCCTTGTTTTACGCTGAATGTTATGACGCGGACATCCGGAATATCCGCCTTTTGCAGCGCCTTTTTGAGGATTTCCGTATAATTGGAGCCAAGGCAGCGGTCGCCGAAGGTCGGCATCAGCAGCAGCGTATTTTTTAAGTCATACTGTCCGCTTTGCAGTGCGCGGATGATCTGACCGATGTTGATGATGCAGGGGTTGCACATATCGTTGTTGACATATTTCAGACCGGTTTCGATGATGTGATCATCAATGTCCAGTATGACAGGGTAGTATTCCTCCGAGCAGAATGCGTATTTCATGAGTGGGAAATGGTGGTCGAACATGGCTGGTATGATGAGTGTTTTTTGTCCCGGTACTTGCTTTTCGTTGATTTGATACATTGTACTGCCTCCTATTCTGTGATTTTACGCATCAATGATTCCGGAAACGTAATAGTAAATCTCTTTGTTATTTAGAAGGTAAAATTTGTTGATATGTTGTGTGCCTTGTATTATGTTGCTTACATTATAACACATTCTGTGCTCTAATTCAATAGGCGTATCACGTTTTGATTGGCAGGGGGACTCAATTCACCTATGCTGTGCCAATGTCATTTAAAGTGATACTGTCGTGATTGCAGCAGACGATTATTCATTGAAACAAAAAAGAACGACGATAACACGTAAAATTACGCATCATCGTCGTTCTTTGAAACGGAAAGAGAGGGATTCGAAAACTCTCTAGTTCGATTCAAAATCATTGTAAAATCGTGTCTTTCACAGCACTGCTTTTGCGGCGTGTGCGATTTTGTGTGCAGTAAAAAGGGGCGCCGTCTGGGGCAATGACAAGCCTATCTGCCAAGCAGACAACGAAAAAAGATCTTCGTATCACTTCTTGTTTCGATACGCCCCAAGCCAGACACCCTTAGAGTGATTCAGAGTACATTGCCTTTGGGACGGTTCGGAGTTGAGCACGGAAGATTTACGCCGTTACTCACAATATGGCTCTTGTTATTTCGCTTTTGAATTATCGAATATCTATTGATTTTATATTGAGATTGTGATAAAATATAAAAATCAGGACGGTATCCTGCTACAATAAGAGAAAGGATGAGAAATATGAAACGATGTAAAGCACTGATTACAGCAGCGACAGTGCTGTGTTCGCTGTTATGTGCGATGCTGCCGGAAATGCTTGTACCGAAAGCCTCAGCGGAATCGCTGAAGTGGGGCGAGTTCTGGTGTATGGTCAATGAGGACGGAATGAGTGTCACGATCGTAGAATATGAACCGGATGTTTACGATTTGGAAATCCCATCAGTGATTGACGGCATGGACGATATTTCAATCCACGCCCCCAGCGAAGGGGGCGACAAGCGCGGGTATCAATTACGATTTTACCCATTTGCATTTCAATCCACGCCCCCAGCGAAGGGGGCGACTCAAATTAGGCTATGGCGGCACTAAGGAGGAGATGATTTCAATCCACGCCCCCAGCGAAGGGGGCGACGTGCGTTAAACGTGCGTTAAAGGAGAGCGAAAAATTTCAATCCACGCCCCCAGCGAAGGGGGCGACGACTGCCGGGAATCCATATCGAAGCAAAACATCAAATTTCAATCCACGCCCCCAGCGAAGGGGGCGACCTTCACCGCACGCACATTCCCATACATAGTGATTATTTCAATCCACGCCCCCAGCGAAGGGGGCGACGATAAGTTGGAGGACGGTGCGCCGCCATATGAGATTTCAATCCACGCCCCCAGCGAAGGGGGCGACTGACAAACTACCGTCTATTGTGGTTTCGTCTGTATTTCAATCCACGCCCCCAGCGAAGGGGGCCACGATGGCAGTATTTACAATGGGGTGGGCTATGAAGAATTTCAATCCACGCCCCCAGCGAAGGGGGCGACAGGTTGTACGCACCAGAATCAAGACCGTTTTGCAATTTCAATCCACGCCCCCAGCGAAGGGGGCGACAGTTGATCGTCTGCACCTTTTTGCCGCGGTCGAAATTTCAATCCACGCCCCCAGCGAAGGGGGCGACCTGCGGATGCCCGTTCAATCCGAATATCGCGGATATTTCAATCCACGCCCCCAGCGAAGGGGGCGACTGCTTGCGGCGGCAATACGGCGCAGTCATAGTCAAATTTCAATCCACGCCCCCAGCGAAGGGGGCGACGACACATTATAATTATCAATAGACTGGAATTGTAAAATTTCAATCCACGCCCCCAGCGAAGGGGGCGACGTAAAGGAGTACCGGAAACATTCCCAGCATATACAATTTCAATCCACGCCCCCAGCGAAGGGGGCGACATCACCAGATATTCTGCTTGAAATCTCTTGTTCAATTTCAATCCACGCCCCCAGCGAAGGGGGCGACATCCCATGCAGATTTTGCACAGAGCATCGCTTCTATTTCAATCCACGCCCCCAGCGAAGGGGGCGACATTTTACAGTTATAGTGGAGACAATGGCGTTGTTATTTCAATCCACGCCCCCAGCGAAGGGGGCGACGGTCTTTGTATAGAGTATAGCAGTTTTCTGTCGCATTTCAATCCACGCCCCCAGCGAAGGGGGCGACTATGTCAACCCATTTCCACGACCTAGCACATTTATTTCAATCCACGCCCCCAGCGAAGGG
>JAZNTW010000095.1:0-166260 GCA_045591925.1 Oscillospiraceae bacterium | reverse complement strand
AAAATTCATGGCAGAACTTTTGATGCGTAATTAGTGTAAATGGGGAGCCGGATACCTTGAGAGAGGTAAGTCCGGTTCCGGGAGGGGACTGTGCAAACCTGTCACAGGAATGTGATAAGGCGGCACTTTCCTACTCTACCCGTCCACAATTGCTATGGGCAATGCGAAGGATATGGAGAAGGCAATTGCAACGCTGAACGAGGTCAAGGAGAGCATCATCAACGCCTATGCCGCAAAGACGGGACTTTCCCGCAGCAAGATCTCGAAGCTCATGTCCGATGAGACATGGATCAATGCGAAAAAGGCAGTGGAGCTTGGATTTGCCGATGTGATCCTCTTTGACGAGAAGCCCGAACCGGAAAAGAAGGAGGATGAGCCTGAGAATCCGGACGAGCCCGACAAGCCCGATGAGGAAGGCGGTGACGAGGACGGGGATGAAAAGAAGGAAACCGAAAAGAAGCCGTTTAAGCTGGACTCCGGCGATGCCCTTTGGCAGTACAGTACCCGTATCATGGGGCAGACCATTCTGGGAAAGATCACCGCTGCCGCTGAACCCGAAGGTACAGAGCCGTCCAATATCGGCAAGGCAGATGATGCACAGAAACCTTCCGAGGAAGGGCTGACCGCACCGACAGTTACAGTGCCGGATATGCCTGTGATCGGCATGGACGGTAAAACCGCAGACGGCTCTATGCCGTATGAAATTTTGAAACAGCAGCTTGCTTTTCTGAGATAAGCAGGCTGTATTTTTATGACCGCCGGAGATATCCGGCAGAAACGGAGAAAAGATATGAGCAAGATCATGGAACTTCGCAGCAAGCGTAATACCCTGTGGGAGCAGACAAAGGCATTCCTCGAAAAGCACCGTGGTGAGAACGGTCTCGTGGAGGCTTCCGCAGTCGAGCAGTACAACAAAATGGCCGGTGAGGTGCAGGCACTGGGCGCAGAGATCGAGCGTCTCGAGCAGCAGGCAGCCCTCGATGCGGCTCTTTCCGCACCGACCTCCAAGCCCGTCACCAACGCTCCCGGCACAAAGAATACACCGCACACCAACCCGACCGCAACCGACGAGTACAAGTCCGCCTTCTGGGATATGATCCGCAACAAGGGCGATCAGCTTGCAGTCCGCAATGCCCTGTCTGTCGGTGAGGACACCGAGGGCGGCTATACCGTGCCGGACGAGTTCGAGCGCCGTCTCATTCAGGCGCTGGAGGAGAATAACATCTTCCGCCAGATGGCAACGGTCATCAAGACAAACAGTGGCACCCGCAAGATCCCTATCGCCAACGATACGATGGAGGCGCAGTGGATCGATGAGGGTGAGGAGATCCCGGAGACCGATACCCGTTTCGGTCAGACCACGCTCTCTGCATACAAGCTCGGCACGATGATCAAGATCAGCAACGAGCTTCTGCACGACTCCGCCTTCGACCTCGCAAGCTATATCGCTGCACGTTTCGGTGTGGCAATGGGCAATGCCGAGGAGCGTGCGTTCTTCACCGGTGACGGCGACAAGAAGCCCCTCGGTATCCTCGATGAGACCGGCGGCGCAGAGCTGGGCGTGACTGCGGCATCCCAGACGGCGATCACCTTCGATGAGGTGTTTGACCTGTACTACAGCCTCAAGTCTCCCTACCGCAGAAACGCACAGTTTGTCTGCAACGAGACCATCCTGCTTCAGCTCATGAAGCTGAAGGACAAGAACGACAACTACCTCTGGAAGCCGTCCCTCGACATCGCAAAGCCGGACACTCTGCTCGGCAGACCGATCCGCACCAGCTCTTTCATGCCCGGTATCGCCAAGGGCGAGCGTGTTCTCCTCTTCGGCGACATGAAGAATTACTGGGTGGCTGACCGTCAGAACCGCACCTTCCGCCGTCTCAACGAGCTGTATGCCCGCACCGATCAGGTCGGCTTCCTTACTACTCAGCGTGTGGACGGTAGACTGATTCTTCCCGAGTCCGTCAAGGTCCTCAAGATGGCAGGTACGAAATCCAACACCACGGGCGGCGGCACGACTGGCGGTAACACCGGCGGCAACGGCTGATAAGAACGGAGGGCAGATCAATGAATCTGATCTCACTGCCTGAAACAAAAAACTACCTCCGGGTCGATCACACAGAGGATGACAAGCTCATCCTCACTCTGATCGATACGGCGCAGCGGCTCGTGATGGATGTGGGGCGCATGAATGAAAAGCAGCTCGCGGAAAATGAGGAAACCTCCCGGCAGGCTATGCTGTATACTGTTTCTTACCTCTATGAAAAACGCAACACTGCGGATTATCACGCACTGACGCTGACACTCAGAGCGCTGTTGTTTGCACAAAGGGAGGGCATCGTCTGATGGAGATCGGAAAACTGAATCAGCGGATCGCTGTCCTCGAAAACCATGTCAAAAAGGACGCTATCGGCAATCACAAGGCTCAGTGGGAGGAGGTTTTCTCCCTCTGGGCTTCTGTGACTGTATCCAACACGGTCGGCGGTGCTGACAAGGAAACGAATACCGGCGTGACCAGAGCAATCCAGAAAATTGAGGTCATCATCCGGCAGACTACGCAGACGAAAAGAATGTCCTCTACGGTTTATCGCATTCGGTTTGACGGTCTGGATTATGATATCAAGGGCATTGTGCCGAATTACCAGACGCAGGACTATATGAAGCTGATATGCGAATCCCGAAAGGCAGGTGCGAAAGATGACATCTATTGATGATCTGGCATCGGAAGTCATGAAAGGCTTGACGGAATATGCGGAGCTTGCCGATACAGCGATGAAAAAAGCTGTGCGAAAGACAGCGACCGCAGTCAAGAATGAAATTTCCGCCAATGCCCCGAAAAAGTCCGGACGCTACAAAAAGAGCTGGGCAGCAAAAAAGGTGAAGGAGAACAGCCATACGCTCGAAATGACGGTGCATTCCAAAAACCGCTACCAGATCGCACATTTGCTGGAACACGGTCATGCGAAACGAGGTGGTGGTCGTGTAGCAGCTATCCCGCATATTGCACCGGCAGAAACGCATGGTGAGGAAATGCTGGAATCCCTCATCGAAAAGGCACTGTCATAAGGAGGGGCATTCGTGACCTACGAGGAAATCAATGAAATGATGCAGGAGATCGGGCTGCCTTTTGCGTATCACCATTTCGCAGAGGGTGAAAGCCCTGATCCGCCCTTCGCATTGTTCCTGTCTCCCGGCGAGGATACCTTTTCCGCAGATAATCTGATGTATCACAGCTTCAAAGAGCTTCACATCGAATTATACACCGATGAAAAATCGCCGGATACGGAGGAGCGGGTGGAAGAGGTGTTACTCCAGCACAACATTTATTACACAAAATCTGAGGTATGGATTGAGTCGGAACGGCTCTATGAAGTTCTCTATATCATGGAGGTATGAAAAATGGCACTTCAGAAAAACAAAGTCAAGTTCGGTCTGAATAAGGTTCACTGGGCGAAGATCACGGCATGGTCTGAAGACGGTGTGCCGACCTTCGCAACGCCGGTGCGTCTGCCCGGTGCGGTATCGCTTTCTATCGATGCAAACGGCGAAAGCGAGAATTTTTTTGCCGATAACGGCGTGTACTACGTCATCAACAACAACGCTGGCTACGAGGGCGATCTGGAGGTGGCACTCATCACCACCGATTTCGCTACTACGATCCTCGGCGAGCAGCTCGACAGCAAGGGTGTGCTTGTGGAGCGCAACGATGCCGAAACCTCGCAGTTTGCGCTGCTTTTCGAGTTTAACGGCGACAAGAATCACATCCGTCATGTGCTGTACTGCTGCTCGGCATCCCGTCCTTCGACCGAGAGTTCCACTACGGAAGAGTCTACCGAGGTCAAGACTGAGACGCTTTCGCTGAAGGCTACGGCGCTGCCCTCCGGTCTGGTGAAGGGCAAGACCTGTGAAAGCACCGACCAGACGACTTATGATAACTGGTACGGCGCTGTGTATATCCCGACTGCGGCAACCAACAACAGCACCGGCACACGCTCTGCATCTGCAAGCAAGAGCAGTACTGCCGCAGCAACCACTACTGACTGATTCGGAGGGTAAAGAATATGGCAATTAAAAAGATCATCACCGTTGACGGTATCGAGGTTCCTTTCAAGGCGAGCGCAACACTGCCTCGCCTCTACCGTGCCAAGTTCCGCAAGGATATCTTCAAGGATTTCGCCGCCCTGAAAGACTCCGTGGACGAGAGCGATGAGCAGGATTCCGGTCTCGGCATCGAAAGCCTTGAGGTTTTCGAGAATATCGCCTGGACAATGGCAAAGCACGCTGACCCGGAGAATGTTCCCGACAGCCCGGATGAATGGCTCGAACAGTTCAACTGCTTCTCAATCTACGAGGTGCTGCCGCAGCTCTTCGAGCTTTGGGGCATGAATCTGGAGACACAGGCAGAGTCAAAAAAAAATCTCGTCCAGTTGACCGCGAGATGACAACGCCGTTGTTCCTTCTCCGATGTGTGCAGATAGGGCTGAGTCTTACCGACCTTGATCTGCTCACCATCGGAATGGTCAACGAAATGTTCATTGAAAAGGATAACGATGAAGCGACTTATAGCTACAAAGCGCAGCAGTCCGACTTTGACTCATTCTGAGTCAAAAAAGAGCATTGTTACAGGCTGGCTGCGGATTCTGATCGGGCTATTGATATATTCTTTCGGAGTATATCTGACGATATATGCAAACATCGGTCTTGCGCCGTGGGACTGTCTCGCTGTGGGGATATCCCGTCATGCACCGCTGAATTATGGCAGTGCTATGGTGGCGATATCTCTCACGGCGATCATATTACAGCTACTCTTGCGTGAACGTATCGGATTTGCAACGCTGTTTGATGCCGTTATCACCGGAAATCTGACACAGCTTCTGACCGATATATCTCCCTATCCCGAAAACCACAGTCTGTTGCTCGGCATCCCATATATGCTGTTCGGTTTCCTGTTTATCGCACTGGGGATGTATTTGTATATGAAAGCGGAACAAGGCTGCGGCCCGAAAGACGGTCTGCTGATTGCAATTGGCAAACGGCTGCCGAAAATCCCGATAGGTGTGGTTGAAATACTGCTGTTTGCATTTGTCACACTGGTCGGCTGGCTGCTCGGCGGAACTGTCGGAATCGGTACACTCATTTCTACTTTCGGCGCGGGTGCTGTGTTGCATCTGTTTTACAATACAATTCATTTCGAGCCGAGGAAACTACGACATAGGAGTATCAAAGACACAATTTCAATTCTGTTTGACTGGGGGTGATACCATATGGCAGGCAGAATCAAGGGCATTACCGTTGAAATAAACGGCGATACTACGAAATTATCCAAAGCTCTGCAAAATGTCGATAAGAACATCAAAAACACGCAGACACAGCTCAAGGATGTCGAAAAGCTGCTGAAGCTCGATCCGACCAATACGGAACTGCTTGCTCAGAAACAGAAATTGCTCGGTCAGGCAGTGCAGGATACCAAAACCCGTCTGGATACACTGAAAAAAGCCAGTGAACAGGCGGCAAAAACCAAAGACAACTACGATGCTTGGAAGGCAAAGTACGATCCGCTGAAACAGAAAATCAGCGAGACAGAGACAAAGCTCAGTGACCTCAAGGAAAAGGCGAAAACCGCCGATGAGCAGCTTGCAAAGGGTGAAATTTCGCAGGAGAAATACGATGCTTTGCAGCGTGAGATCAAGGAAACCACCGATGATCTGACCGGTCTGAAACAGCAGGCAAAGGATGTATCCGATGAATTCGGAAATCCGATCAGCCCGGAGCAGTACGACTCCCTTCAGCGTGAGATCGTGGAGACTGAGCATGAGCTTCAGAATCTGCAAACGGAGGCAGCAAAGTCGGAAGCGGCGCTTGCAAAGATCGGTGCTGTCGGAGAAAAACTGGAAGAGGTCGGCGGTAAGATCACCAATGTCGGACAGAACCTTACGAAATACGTCACTGTGCCGATTCTTGGACTCGGAACTGCCGCAGTCAAAACAACAGCGGATTTCGATGCATCCATGAGCAAGGTTTCTGCTGTATCCGGTGCAACCGGTGAGGATCTGGACGCGCTCCGTGCAAAGGCCCGTGAGATGGGCAGTCAGACAAAATTCTCCGCTTCGGAAGCCGCAGATGCCATGAACTATATGGCGATGGCAGGCTGGAAAACGGAGGATATGCTCGGCGGTGTCGAGGGTATCATGAACCTTGCTGCCGCATCTGGTGAGGACTTGGCTACCACATCGGATATTGTCACGGACGCTCTGACAGCACTCGGAATGAGTGCAAGTGACTCTGCACATTTCGCAGACATTCTTGCGGCGGCATCGAGCAACGCCAATACCAATGTGTCTCTCATGGGCGAATCCTTCAAGTATTGTGCGCCTGTTGCGGGTGCGATGGGTGCAAGTGCCGAAGATTTGTCTATCGCCCTCGGTCTGATGGCAAACAGCGGTATCAAGGGCAGTCAGGCTGGTAACAGCTTGAAAAACGCTCTGGTAAATCTCACCAAGCCTACCAAACAGCAGGCGGCGGCGATGCAGCAGCTCGGCTTTATCAGCACCGAGACCATTCAGAAAATTGACTTTACCAAGGTCGAAAAGGCGGAACAGGTTGTCGAGGACGCAACGCTCTCCCTTGACAATGCACAGATCAAGCTGAATGATGCAATCAGCAAATACGGCGAAGGCAGCTCACAGGCACAGATTGCAAGTAATAACTACGAAAAAGCACAGTTAAAACTTGCGCGGGCGCAGGAGACTCTTGCCAAAGAGCAGGAAGGTGTCTCAAAAGAGATCATGGGTGCCAATACGCTCATGACCGATGCGGACGGCAATATGCGGTCGCTCGGTGACATCATGGCAACGCTCCGTGAGAAGATGGGCAAGGTCAATGTGAAACTGACAGATGCAGAGGGCAATGCCCGCGATTTCGATGATATTGTCGCGGAGCTGTCCACGACCACAGAGGGACTTGCACAGGCAGAGCAGATGCAGGCTGCGGCAGCCATTTTCGGCAAGCAGAATATGTCCGGTATGTTGGCAATCATCAACGCCAGCGAGGAGGACTACAACAAACTGACCGATGCGATCTACGGCTGCGAAGGCTCTGCAAAAGGCATGGCAGACACCATGCAGGACAACCTTGCAGGGCAGATCACCATTCTGAAATCTCAGCTACAGGAGCTTGCTATCTCTTTCGGTGAGATCCTCATGCCGACTATACGTGCGATTGTCAGCAAGATTCAAGGATTTATCGACAAGCTCAATGCCATGTCTCCGGCGGCAAAAGAAACGATTGTAAAAATTGCTCTGATTGCGGCAGCACTTGGGCCATTGCTCGTTGTGGTCGGCAAAACCATGATCGGTGTCGGCAAGCTGATGCAGCTTGTATCGAACCTTCCTACGATTATTTCCGGCGCAAAGGCGGCATTCTCGTCTTTCGGTGCTGCTATCGGCGGGATCAGTGCGCCTGTGGTCGCTGTCATTGCGGTTATTGCTGCTTTGGTGGCGGCTTTTGTGCATCTATGGAAAACAAATGAGGACTTCCGCAATAAGATTACTGCGATCTGGAATCAGATCAAGAGCATTTTTGAGGGCTTCTGTCAGGGCATCGTTGACCGAGTCAATGCACTGGGCTTCGACTTCAAAAACATCGGCGAGGTCATCAAGGCTGTATGGGACGGACTCTGCAAATTCCTTGCACCTGTATTTGAGGGCGTTTTTCAGCAGATCGCTAACATCTTCAAGTTTGTGACAGACACTATTCTGAATGTGCTGGATATTTTCATCGGTATCTTCACCGGTGACTGGGAAAAGGTCTGGAACGGAATCAAGGGTATTTTTGTAGCGGTCTGGAATTTCCTGAAAGATACGCTCAAAAACTATATGAATGTGCTGTGCAACATTTTCGGCACAAGCCTTGACGAAGTGAAAGAGTTCTGGGTAAATCTCTGGACGGCGATCAAGAACTTTTTCGTGAATATCTGGAACGGTATCAAAAACTTCTTCACAGGTGTTGTCAACGGCATCAGGAACTTTTTTGTATCCGTGTGGACAGGCATAAAGAACTTCTTTGTCGGTATCTGGGCGGCAATCTACAACAGTGTATCGGAGAAGATCAACCTCATCAAAACGGTCATCACAACCGTATGGAAAGCGATTCATACAGCGATCAGCACGGTGCTGAATGCCATCTGGGCCGTCATTTCTACAGTATGGCAGACAATCTACGATTTCATTTCTCCGCTGCTGGATGCTTTCAAGTATCTGTTCGAGACCATTTTTGAAGCGATTCACATTATCATTTCCCGTGTGATCGACTGGATCTATGAGAAGATCACTACCACATGGGAAACCATCAAAACTGTGGTTTCAACTATTCTCGAAGCTATCCGGTCTTTTTTTGAAACGATCTGGAATGCGATTTCTACGACTATCACCACAGTGATGGATGCAATCAGCAGTGTGATCTCTACAGTCTGGAATGCGATCTCCGGCTTTATTTCCGGTATTCTCAATGCGATCTGGTCTGTGGTATCCAGCATCTGGAACAGCATCAGCGCACACATCTCGGCTGTGCTGAATGCAATTCATGCTGTCGTTTCTTCTGTATGGAACGCTATCAGTGGATTTGTCAGCAGTATCCTGAATACGATTTCCTCTACGGTCAGCAACATCTGGAACGGCATCAAAAATACAGTTTCCAATGTGATGAACGCCATCAAGACCACAATCTCAACCATCTGGGAGAATGTGAAATCCGCTGTATCTCAGAAAATCACTGCAATCAAAGAGACCATCGTCAACGGCTTCAATGCGGCAGTCAGCTTCATTAAGAATCTGGCATCGCAGGCATTTCAGTGGGGCGCTGACATCATCAACGGTATTGTCGGCGGTATCAAGAACTGTATCGGCAAGGTTGCAGATGCAGTCAAGGGCGTTGCAAATAAGATCAGATCATTCCTGCACTTCTCCGTTCCGGATGAAGGTCCTCTGGCTGATTTTGAATCGTGGATGCCGGACTTTATGCAGGGCTTGGCGGAAGGAATCAGCGAAAACAGCAGCGTTGTGACAGACACTGTAGCGAATTTCGGCGGCAAAGTTGCAGAATCGGTCAAGACGGTTGTGCAGAATGCGCTGGATTCTGTTGTGGGCATTGTCCGCACAGTGATGCAGGCAGTCATGACAACAGTTACTGAGACATGGACACAAATCAAGGCTTCTATCACTGATCTGCTCGGACAGCTTGGGATTGACATCGGTGCCGCATGGGGAAAAGTCAATGAGTCTGTCAAAGCCGCAATTGACAATATCCGAAATGTCATTATTGCTTCGTGGGACGGCGTTGCAACTGTAATCTCTACAGCGATGAACGCAGTTCAGAATGTGATTTCTACGGTATGGAACGGCATTCATGCTCTGATTTCCGGCAGACAAACTGACCTGAAAACAGTCATTTCTTCCACATGGAATGCGATCTCCGATGGCGTGAAAAATGTTCTAGGTGCAATCGGAACAACCGTACAGACAGTGTGGGGCGCAATGCTCGCAAGTGTGCGGAATGCGATGAACAGCATCAAGGACACGGTGCAGAATGTCTGGGAGAAAGTGAAATCCGGAACACTTGCCGTCATGGATAAAATTCGCAGCGGCATCGAAAAGTGCTGGAACAGCATTGCTACTGAGATCAGCAAGGCTCTGGACAATATCAAGAGTGTTATCACGACCACATGGAAGGCTGTATCTGACATTATCAATTCTGCTCTGAACGGCATTAAAAAGATTGTCACAGCGGTATGGACTGCACTAAAAAACCTGATCCAGACCGGGCAGCTCGACATCAAAAATGTGATCTCTACAACATGGAGTGCCGCAAAGGATGTTGTGAATATAGCGCTGAACGGCATCAAGTCTGTTGTTACTACTGTCTGGAACGCAATGCCGGATATCGTGCGGCAGCCGATGAATCAGGTGAAAGAGGCTGTGCTGTCGATCTGGGACAATATCAAAGGCGGCATCAATGACAGGCTCGGCGGTGTGCGGGATGCAGTATCCGGTGCTATGAATGCTGTTTATCAGACAGTCATGGAGAAGGTCAACAGTTCGTGGTCTTGGGGACGCGACCTCATGCAGAACCTGATCAACGGTCTGAACTATATGCTCGGCAATCTCATCAATACTGTTGCGGATGTGGCACGAGCGATCAGCGATTATCTGCACTTCTCAGTTCCAGACAAGGGGCCTCTTTCCGAGTTTGAGAGCTGGATGCCGGACTTCATGAAGGGGCTTGCACAGGGCATCAACAAAAGCAGGAAGTATGTGGAAAAGGCTGTGTCCTCTGTAGCCGATGCGATGTCGCTTACCATGCAGTCGGGCTTTGATATGAAGTTTGACGGCATTTCGGGTGCAATGCTGGACGGCGGCAGCGGTGGTGTTGTCAACAACTACTACAACAATGACAACAGCCGCACAGTGAATCAGACAAACAATAGTCCGAAATCGCTGTCACGGCTGGAAATCTATCGTCAGACGCGGAATGCGCTGAATGTGTGAATGAGTAATGGGGTGGGCTTTATGCCTGCCCTAATTCTCAAAAATCATATAAAGCGATAATCATTTTAGGTTCATTACGAAGTATGTATTTCGATAATGTCCATATTAGGTAAAGGCATGTATTTTTCAGCATTTTCAGAGACAATTACGCTAAATGAAGTTGCTCTTTCCAAAAACAAGAACACCTCACAAATTAGTTTTCCCTCTTTATCTGGGTGAAGGAAAACAATATGGATTTTTAATTTTCCTTGGGCAATTGAAAAATTATCACTTATTTCTTTTGGTGTTGAACAAACGCATCGACAATTGCTGCATGTTTCTTTCGTTTCACCACAGATTGCTTTATAAAGCATATCTCGAATTTCGATAGAGGATGGATCATCCCAGTATCTTTCGCCGAGTTTTAAACAAGTATATTCATAAGCTATTTTCAAAAAGAATAGCGCAATTCTATTTGGTTCAATTTCAAAAGGAAATGAAACAGCTGGTTGGTATGATTCCGTTTTTGCACTGTCAATCTGATGAAGGATGTGATCTATATCTTCGGACTTATATCCCTTTCTCTTTAAACTCTGTTTTATCATCTTTTTGGCCTCGTCCTTAGAATTAGCGGTGCCTTTAAAATGTAATCCTCCTTCAACGGATTCGACAGATAATTTTGGAACAAGTGTTGCATTAAAAGAATCATCAATTCTTACCATTCTTCCGAATTGGTCGTTTCCCTGCTTGAAAGGATTAGGTATTTTTCCGCTTTCACCTTTAAGGCCTAACTCTTTCCTTTTCATTTCAATTAAAACACTGTCTACAAAGTATTTATCTACATTGCTACCAAGCTTGTTATTACAATCAGCACAAACAGTAGTTGTTGTAAGGGTAATATTACCAAGCGATAATGGTATGATGTGCTCAACGCTCCAATAATTATTTTCTCCTAATTCTTCTTCCGTTCTACCACAAAAAATGCATTTTTTCATCACTAGTTAGCCCTCCTTACAGTTTATTACTATTATTATATCATACATATTTTGAAATTGCAAGGAGGCGATGCTATGTTTTTCAGCTTAATCTTAGAAAATGAAGCCGGAGACCAAATCGACATGACAGCGACCGCAAACCAGTATATGACCTCAAAGATCGAGGGACTTTCCCCGCCGCTCGGCACGATCAGCACCTCCTCCTATGCGGGAATGGACGGCAGCTATCTGAACAATGCCTTCATCGAGAAGCGGAATGTGGTTATTTCCTTTGAGATGCGCGGTATCGGTATAGAAAAACGCCGCCATCAGCTCTACAAGGTGGTGAAACCGAGCCGGTTTATCAAGGTCTACTACAATACCGCTGGCATTGATGTATTCACAACCGGCTATGTCGAGACCTGTGAGGTGCAGAACTTCGAGATGCTCACTACCGGGCAGATATCTATCCTGTGTCCTGACATCTACTGGTACTCAACTGAATCTGTCATGGCGTATTACAGCCAGATCACAGGCGCATTCACATTCCCGTTCCCGACGGAAAGCAATCCGGAGCCGTTCGTCCTCGGCAAGTACAATACTCAGAACATCATGGAAATCATCAACGATGGTGATGAAACGGGCTTCACGCTTGAAATTGAAGCCCTTGAAGATGTCCGTTCTCCGACACTGTATAATGCCGATACGGACGAGTATTTGCAGATCACAGGCGACCTTCTTGCCGGAGATATTGTGACGATCACAACAAAGACGGGCAACAAAACAGTGACACTCGACAGGGGCGGTGTCAAAACAAACATCATCAACCGCCTTGTGTCCGGCTCGACATGGCTGACTCTGCGTGAGGGCAAAAACCGTTTCTATCTCCGGGGCATTAATCTGTATAATCTCAAGGTAAAGATCATTCACACCAATGCGTATCTGGGGGTGTAATTTTGCAGATAGAAGTTTACAAGATGACAGCGGAGAACGATGCCCTCACGATCACACTCGAAGCGATATGCGACACATTTTCAAGTCTGCTGTGGGACATCGAATACTACAAATGCGGTAGCTTTGAGGTGTATATTGCCGCCAATCCGCAGAATGTGGACATATTCCAGCCCGGACGCATTGTCGGCAGAGATGACGACAGTCATCATTTCGGCATTATCGAGTCTGTGCTAATCAACACCGATGTCGAGAACGGCGACTATCTGACGGTCAAAGGCAGATTTCTTATGTGTCTGCTGGAACGGCGAATCATCCATCCGACCTATAATGTGACCGCAGAAAAGGTATATTCGGAGATCATCCGAGAGGTTGTAACACAGAATGCACTGCTCTCAGATAATCGGCGCATTCCCGGACTATCCCTCGGCACCGTCTCTGGTACTTGCTGGGAGCAGACCACAACGCTGCAAATTTCCTATGCCAATCTCATGGAATGGGTGTACACCATCTGCGAGAAGATCGGCGGAACAGCAAATATCCGGCTTGTGAAAGATATCGGTGAGCAGTACCGCATGGTGTTTGATCTCTCCGAAGGTACTGACCGAAGCCTGATGCAGGAGGATAATCCCCACATCATCTTCTCTGACGCATACAGCAATCTGCTGTCCTTCAGCTATGCCGCCGATGCTTCTGTGCAGCGCAATTTCGCATATATCTTCGGTCAGGGCAAAGGTGAGGAGCGAAAACGCACCACATACTTCATTGATACGGAGCCGACATATCTTGACCGCTACGAGCTGTATGTGGACGCTGATGATATATCTGAGACTGAACAGGTCGAAGGAGAAACTGTGCCGATTCCGGAAGAGAAATATATCGACCTGCTGAAGACAAGAGGCTCGGAAAAACTAGTCGATCCCAAGACAGCATCGGAGTCAGAAATCGCTGCGAATAACTCGCAATATGTCTACAACCGTGATTATTATGTCGGTGATTATGTGACCGTAGAGCATAAGCGGTTCGGTATGATTCAGCCGAAAATTCAGCTCATCGGCATGATAGAGGCTTTTGACCAGAACGGGCGCAGTCTTACGCCCACATTCAAAGAGGGGTGATTTTATGGCTTTTTCAAGCGGATTTTTCAATTCAAAGGGGCTTGACCGCACCTACACAGCAGAGGATTTCACATCGTATCTTTCGTCTATCATCTGCAACGGCATTCTTGACACCTATGGGCAGAATTTCAAACTGACTCCTGCAAGCAGCGGTCTCGGTGTTATTCTCGGCACCGGCAAGGCATGGATCGATGGGCATTATTTCGTAAATGATGCACGCTATTCTATTGATCTTTCCGACTATATGGACGAATCGCTGCCGCGCTATGTCGGCATTGCGATTTATCTGGACACCACAGAATCCGTCCGCAGCGTCACGCTAAAGCTCTTTCCCGGCACTCCGGCTGAGAATCCTTCACTTCCGTCTATTCCGCAGGACGAGGATCATGTGCGACTGCTCTTGTATGCTGTTCGCCTGAATCCGGGTGCAACATCTTTGACAGAGCATGACTGGTACGATTACCGCGAGGACGCAAATGTCTGCGGCTACTGCAAGTGCATCCTCGGCAAATGCAAGGTCACTGATTTGATGGCTCAGATGGCACAGCTTATCGCAGAGGTGCAGGAAAACAACGAGACCATCGAAGAACTGACCAATAAGGTCGAGGAGCTTGAAGCAGAGGTTGAAGATATCGGGGATATTATCGAAGCTGGAAAACTCGGTGACAATATCTTCTATGCCCTGTATTCTACTGGAAAGGTTCTTATTAAAGGTATCGGCGAGATGTATGAAATCGAGCTGCCGCAGCGCCCACCGTTGTTTGGAAAAGATACGGTCAAAAATGTTGTTATTTCTGAAGGCGTGACTACGGTTGGCTCCCACAGCTTTCAGAGCTGCATGAATCTGGAATCCGTGTCTCTACCAACAACACTGATCAAAATCGGCAGTATTTCCTTTATGCCCGATGATACAACACCGGGGGCATCTGGAAAACTGACAAGTATTATCATTCCGCAGAGTGTGACCACAATCGAGGGAGGCGCTTTCTGGGGTGCAGCGCTCACTTCTCTTACAATTCCGCCTAATGTGGCAAATGTCGAAAAATATGTATGTCGTGACTGTTCAAGATTGACCACAGTTCGCTATGAAGGCTCCGTCATCGGCGGTTTTATGTTTGTCGGCTGTACATCTCTGAACAGCTTTACAATGGCAAGCACGGTCACATCAATTGGAGAACACTGCTTCAATTACTGCAGTAATCTCGAAACAATCACTTATGAAGGCGGACTGGATGCTTGGGCTGCCATTACAAAGGGTACAAACTGGGCAGGCAAAGGCGGCCAGGGTATTGGAGTGTCCGGTTTGACAAGAATCAATTGTCTTGATGGGCATCTTGAATGGGATTCTGATAACAACAACTGGGTGGAGGTGCGTGATTAATGTGGAAATTTCTTGTAAAGAACCAGAGCATTGAGATTCTCGAAAGAGAAGTATTGGCGGATCACCAAATTCAGTATGTGCAGTTCAAGTTCACCTTTGACGGTGACTGGAAGCGGTTTCATAAGGTAGTGCAGTTCTCGCAGTGCGATGAGGTGTATTCCGTTGTTCTCGGTGTGGACGGCACAAGCTGTTATCTGCCTGCGGAGCTTCATGTGGGCGCAGTCAAAATGGGCGTCTACGGTTATGATACCGCATCGGATACCACGGTGAGAGCAACGACTGTTCCGGTCACACTGAATATCCGTGAATCCGGATTTGAAGGCGAAGAACCGCCCATCCCGCCGACACCGGATCTGTATACACAGCTTCTGAAGCGCATCGAAGATGCAGAACACGGGCTCGATGGCAAATCTGCCTATGAGATTGCGTGTGAGCATGGCTATGTCGGTACAGAGGAGGAATGGCTCGAAAGTTTGAAGGGCAAGGACGGCGTGACACCGGATATGTCCGAGTATCCCAAAAAAACCGAGGTTACGACTATCATTGAGCGTGAGATCGCACCTGTTGCAGAGGAGGCGCACAACCACGATAACAAGGCAACGCTCGATGCAATCACACCGGAACTCTTACAGGAGCTTGATGGGCTTCAGCAGTTTGAAGATAGTACGACCTATGAGATCCAAACGCTGAACGAAGCTGTGGAGAATCTCAGACCGAGTACCCACACGCATAATAACCTGACTGTGCTGAATGCCCTGACTGCGGAATTGCTGGCTGAATTGCAAGGACTTCAGCAATTCGAGGACAGTACGCAATATGATATTCAGACCATCAACGAGGAACTGCTGACGCTGAATGCACAGCGACATACCCATGACAACAAGGATGTTCTGGATACCATCACAGAACAGTATATGCGCGATCTGACAGCATTTCAGGCATCGACCGCCAATGCACTGCATGGACTGTCTACCGGGTTGAGTGAAGTATCTGCACAGGCACATTCTCATGCCAATAAAGCAGTACTGGACAGTATCACGCAGGAAATGCTCGATGACATCGCATCCATCTCTACTGTGGTCGGACAGGCACACTGGCATCATAATCTCACAACCCTGAACGGCATCACAGAATCCCATGTTTCCCGTTGGAACGAGGCGTACACCGCAGCAATGAACCTGAATGAGCGTGTGGGCGTGAACGAGGGCGTTTTCGAGCGATTCAAGACAGAGATTCTCTATGATATGCAGGGTGCAAAGACATCTATTACGGATATCAACACAAGACTTGCTGCTGTTGAGGAAGCTCTTGCGGGCGTAGAAACGGCACTGGCGGCTATCGTGGAGGTGAGTGAATGAGCATTGCAAATTATCTGACGGCACTGGATGAGCAGAGGGATGCTTTAGCTCGTAATCTGGTGACGATGGGTGTGCAGGCTTCGGAGTCTGAAAAGCTGAATACGCTCGTGCCGAAGGTGCTGCAAATTCCGCAGACAAAGCCGGATATCACGCTGTTCAAGGCATCCATCGACACGCTCCACGACTACGGAGAGAAGCTGTACACCTTCTACAATGACGGTTATCGCTCTCTTGCCGGATTCACTGAGAATTATCCGCATTTCTGCTGCGAGGAAAACGGGTACGCAATCTACTACAATCAACCCGACTTCAACTGGGGACAGACCATTTATACGATGTGTGTTGAGCCCGTTCACATCAGTTCTTCCAACAAGATAATGCTGAGTTATAAGTCGGGAGCTACGGATATCGGTGAGATGTGGCTCGTGCCGAAGAGCAGTCAGCAGATGTCTGAAGCGGATACTGCAAGATATATCTACGAGGCAATCCTGAATAATCAGGCTGTCTCTGTGCCGTTCGGCTGGCTCGGCTCAGTCGGCAACTATATCAATGTACTGCATGAATGCAGCGGTATCAGTGTTGGCGAGTATTATCTTGCGTGGAAAGCGGTGACGGATAATACAAGTCCGATGATCCGTTCGGTCAAGATCGTGGATGTGACAATTTGAGGAGGATGTTGAAATGAAAGAAAATATCTGTACTGCCGCCGGAGTGATCGGCGGCTTTTTTGCGGCACTGCTCGGCGGCTGGGATTCGGCTCTCATTACACTTGTGCTGTTCATGGCAATCGACTTCACCACAGGTTTAATTGCTGCATCTATGGGCAGAAGCAAACACAGCAAGACTGGCAGACTCAGTTCAAAAGCGGGCTGGGTTGGTCTTGCAAAGAAGTTCTGCATTCTGCTCATGGTTGTGGTCGCTGTCCGCATGGACATTCTTATCGGCACGACCTACATTCGTGATGCAACCTGTATCGGTTTCTGTGTGAATGAGCTGCTTTCAATTATCGAAAATACTTCTCTGATGGGAATCCCGTATCCGCCTGCAATTAAAAAAGCAATCGAAGTGCTTCAGAAACGAGCCGCGCATATTGATGACGAGATTCAGGAAATGATCGATAACATGGAGGATGATAAGAAATGAGCAAGACCTACGAGTATTCGGATAATACACAGCTTTCCCCGCACTTCAATATCTCTGAGTTTCGCTGTAAGTGCGGCAAGGAGCATGAGACACTGAACAGCCCGGAACTCATTGAAAAGCTCGAAAAACTGTTCACAGCCCTCAACTGCTCCAAAATCATCGTGACAAGCGGTTATCGATGCGAACAGCACGATAAGAATGTCGGCGGCAGCGGTACCGGTCAGCACACCCTCGGCAATGCCGCGGATATCTGCTGTTACGGTCAGGACGGACAGCCGATTTCTTCTAAAATCGTTTGCTGTAAGGCACAGGACATCGGTTTCAAAGGCATTGCGAATATCACCGCAGCCTACCAGTACACTCATGTGGATGTCCGCACAGGAAAGAAATGGTACGGTGATGAAGTCCACGGCAACAGCTCTGTGACGGAGGATTTCTACAAATACTTCGGAGGTGAGGATATGAAGGGTATTGATGTGAGCGTTCACAACGGCAATATTGACTGGGGCAAGGTGAAAAGTGCAGGCATCGAGTTTGCCATCCTTCGTGCAGGCTTCGGCAGACTGGAAAAGCAGAAGGACGAGAAGTTCGAGCAGAACTATGCCGGCGCAAAAACAGCCGGTATCCCGGTCGGCGCATACTGGTACTCCTATGCTATGACACCGGAGGAGGCAGAACTTGAAGCAGATGTGTTTCTCTCGGTCATCAAAGGAAAGCAGTTCGAGATGCCTGTGTACTTCGACCTTGAGGAAAAGAAGCAGTTCGACCTCGGCAAGGAACAGGTCTCTGCAATCATGCGTGCGTTTCTCAAAAAGGTTGAGAGCGCCGGCTATTTTGTCGGACTATACGGCTCCGCTTCTTCTCTCACGACACATACCGCCGATGACATCAAGTCGTGGTTTACAATTTGGCTGGCTCACTGGGTCGATCAGACCAATTACAGCGGCGCATACGGTATCTGGCAGTACAGCGAGAAGGGTCATGTGGACGGCATCAGCGGCAATGTCGATCTGGACATCTGCTACAAGGATTTCCCGACTATCATCAAGGGCAAGGGGCTGAACGGCTGGGGCAAGGCAGATCCGACTCCTACGCCTGCCGATGACAAGTCCGAGGATAAGCCCGATACCATCGTGACCGCAACAATCAAAATCGGCGATGACACTTACAAGGGTACGCTCGTGAAAGCGTGATCCGCATGAGGGGCAGGGATTATTCTCTGCCCTTCTTTTTTCATATACGGTGACCCCTTATCATCTGCAAGGAGGTATGCGATGACAAATGAGCAAAAACAAGCGATTTGTTCTATGCGTGATGCAGGAGTACCAATTACTTCTATTGCACAACAGCTCGGCCTTTCCGTAAATACGATCAAATCCTTCTGCAAGAGAAACAACGTCCTGTCATGCAAAACTACAAATGAAAAAATCCTGTTCTGCCTGCACTGTCATAAAAGAATCGAACAGCAACCTCACCGCAAAGAAAAGAAATTCTGCTCCGATAAGTGCCGCCAACTGTGGTGGGCTGAAAACACTGCTTTGATTCCGAGAGATTCACAGATTGAGCGTATCTGTCCTGTTTGCAAGGAGCATTTCTTATCCTACAAAAGCAAGCACCGAATTTACTGTTCCCGTACCTGTTACGGCAAATCGAAGGAGGTCTATCATGACAAAAAGTGAATTGTATGATAAGATGTTCCGTTATCAGATGGTTATGTCGTGGGTACGATCTTTGCTGAAACAGTCTCTTATCAGCAAGAAAGAGTATACCAGAATTGATACAATGATGGCAGAAAAATACGGCGTATCTTCGTGCAGCATATTACGCTGAAAACCGCGTAAAATCGTTGACTTATCGCTCGATAGACGGTAACATGGTAAGCGAAGGAGGTGGTGCTGTGTGGAGAATAGGGAAAGAATCGTTGAGAGGGTTCAGTTCCCCAACGCACCGAAAATAAAGCTGCTGAGAACAGCGGCTTACGCCAGAGTATCCAGCGGCAAGGATGCGATGCTGCATTCCCTGTCGGCGCAGGTCAGCTACTACAATTCTTTAATACAAAGCAATCCTGAATGGCTGTTCTGCGGCGTGTACGCAGACGAAGCGCTGACTGGTACCAAGGATACCCGTGAGAACTTTCAGAAACTTATCTCGGAATGCCGAGCCGGAAACATCGACCTTATCATAACAAAGTCGATTTCCCGTTTCGCCCGAAATACCGTCACGCTGCTGGAGACTGTCCGTGAGCTGAAAGAACTGGGTGTGGATGTCTATTTTGATGAGCAGAATATCCACTCAATCAGCCCGGACGGTGAACTTATGCTTACCATTTTAGCATCTTACGCACAGGAAGAAAGCTACTCGGCAAGTGAAAACCAGAAATGGCGCATCCGCAAGGATTTTGAGTTCGGAAAGGTGAGTACAGTCATCATGTTGGGCTACAAGAGAAACTCGGAGGGCGTACTGGAGATCATACCGGAGGAAGCAGAAACCGTTCGCATGATTTTTGCAGATTTTCTCAACGGAATCGGCAGACAGTCGATTGCGAACAAGCTGAACGAACTGAATATCCTGACGAAAAACGGCTGTCAGTGGACTTCTGAAGCCATTCGCAGGATACTGAACAACGAAAAATACTGCGGTGATCTTATGCTGCAAAAGTTTTACAGCGAAAACCACATCACGAAGCTTAAGATGGTAAACAACGGTGTTCTCCGAATGATTCAGGTTGAGGACGCACATCCTGCAATCATTGATAAGGAGACATTTCTTCGTGTGCAGGAAATTATGCAGGAGCATCAGCGGTTTGCCGCAAAAATACCTACAACCAGCATATATCCGTTTTCGGGTATGATAAAATGCGGATGCTGCGGAAAGTCCTACAGACGCAAAACGACTGTGACGGGTATTGTATGGATATGTAACACTTACAACAAAAAAGGAAAACGATTCTGCCCGACAGCCAAGCAGATACCGGAGGAAAAGCTGATTGCAGCCTGCTGTGAGGTGCTGAACACTGCCTCGTTTGATGAGGAAGTATTTCACAGCAAGGTCGAGCAGATCATTATTCCGAAACCGAATAACATCCGCTTTCTGTTTTCAGACGGCTTGGAGCGCACTGTCACATGGCAGGACCGTTCACGCTCGGAGAGCTGGACACCCGAGATGAGAGCGAGAACAGGTCAGCAGACAAGAGAAAGGAGCAAGAAATGCCGAAAATAACGATTATCCCGCAGAAACTGAATAAGGCAACTTTCATGCCGCTAAATCAGTCTGTAAAGCGGAGAGTGGCAGGATACGCCCGTGTGTCAACCGACTCTGAGGAACAGCGGACATCATACACCGCACAGGTAGAATACTACACGAATTACATCAAAAGCCGGTCAGACTGGGAGTTCGTTAATGTGTATACGGATGAGGGAATCTCAGCGACCAATACAAGACACCGTGACGGCTTCAATACCATGATTGATGATGCTCTGGCAGGAAAAATCGACCTGATCGTAACAAAATCAGTATCCCGTTTTGCCCGCAATACTGTGGACAGCCTGACAACCGTCAGGAAGCTGAAAGAGAAAGGCATAGAGGTATATTTCGAGAAAGAGAATATCTACACCCTTGATGCGAAAGGCGAACTTCTGATAACAATCATGAGTTCATTAGCACAGGAAGAATCACGTTCCATCTCTGAAAACGTAACATGGGGACAGCGGAAGCGCATGGCAGACGGCAAGGTCACAATTCCCTATGCCCGATTCCTTGGATACCGCAAAGGTGAAAACGGACTGCCTGAGATCATTCCGGAGGAAGCCGAAACAGTCAGGCTCATCTACAAATCCTTCATGGAGGGGATGACACCGGGCATGATCGTAAAAATGCTGATGGAGCAAGGTGTCCCTGCACCCGGCGGCGGAGATAAATGGTATACACATACTATTAAAAGTATTCTGACGAACGAAAAATACAAGGGTGCGGCATTGCTTCAAAAGAAGTTCACTGTGGACTTCCTGACAAAGAAGCAGAAAGTCAATGAGGGCGAAGTTCCGCAGTATTATGTGGAAGATAGCCATGAAGCGATTATAGAACCGGAAGAATTCGAGCTTGTGCAGGCTGAAATCGAACGGCGGAAGGAACTGGGAAAAGCCTATAGTGGTGGCAGCATCTTTTCTGCGAAAATCATCTGCTCCTGCTGTGGTGGGTTCTTCGGCTCAAAAGTCTGGCATTCAACTTCCAAATACCGCCGTGTGATCTGGCAGTGCAACCACAAGTTCAAAAACGGAGAGAAATGCACAACGCCACATTTGTATGAAGATGTAATTAAAGAGAAGTTCGTCCAGATCTGCGGTATGGTAGGTGAGTACAAAGAAGACTTTCTACTTTCCTGCCGGCAAATCGTGGATATGCTTTCTGATTGTTCAACATATGACAAACAAATCAACACTCTGCAAATCAGGGCAGATGAACTAACAGCGGTCATGCAGGCGTTTATCAAGGAAAACGCAGAAAACGCACAGGATCAGAAACTCTACAGTCAGAGATTTGCTGAATATGAGAAGCAGATGAACGAGGTCGAGAGTAATCTTCAGAGCTTGCAGCATAAAAAAGCTGAACGGCTCTCACGGAAGGAACTACTGCTTGGTATGATTTCAGAACTTGAAAAAACTGACATGATGATTCACGAGTTCGATGAAAAGCTCTGGCGGCTGATGGTAGAGAAGGTAGTTGTGAGAGTTGACGGTAAGCTGACGTTCACACTCAGGAACGGTATGGAAATCGAAGTGTAAAATAAGATTTTAAGGGGCTGCAAGGCTTGTGTGGTAACGGTAATCACACAGCTTTGCAGCCCCTATTTTTTTATGTCTGGCATAAAAGCCTATGGAGATACATACTATCTGATAGTACTCCACAGGTTTCATGCGTCTTAAAGTGCCTATTTACAGCCATTTCCGAGTTTCGTTACAAAAGTCAACGATAACCCCAAAAACAGCTCAAAATGCACCCTAAATGATTTTCGATTTTTCGCAAAAATCAACGATAGCTTGGGTAATCGTTGACTTTTGAGGTCAGTCTACTCATTTTTGACCTATTTCGACCATTTTTAGGGGCATATAACGCTCTATCCTATTCCCTACCGTTTCTTATTGCCCTCAAAAACAGCGTATTATCTACATTCAGACATAATAATGCACCCCAACTTCGATTGTATCAAAATTGGGGTGCTAATATGGTTGCGGAGGGCGGATTTGAACCACCGACCTTCGGGTTATGAGCCCGACGAGCTACCAGGCTGCTCCACTCCGCGTTCTCAACAATGCTATTATATCATAAGAATGGATAAAAGTCAAGTGTGAAAAATAAAAATGTGATAATACACATAAAAGTATTTGTTTTCGAATATTTTGTGGTTAAGGTGGTATGCTTGGATAGAATGAAAAACGGTGCAATTTACCTTCGTCTTTCCAGGGAAGACAGCAAGGAGAACGAGTCCGAAAGTATCTCCAATCAGCGGAGACTGCTGCTGCAATTTGCGCAAAATCATGGGATACCGATTGCCTATGAGTTCGTGGACGACGGAATTTCGGGTACAACACAAAACAGAAAATCGCTGCAAAAAATGTATCGTGCTATTGAAGATGGCTACATCGGAACCGTTCTCGTCAAGGACTTGTCGCGGCTGAGCCGGAATTTTATCCATACCGGAGAACTGGTAGAGGAGTGGTTCCCAAAGCATGGTGTACGGCTGATTTCTGTCGCGGACGGTGTAGATACAAGTATCGTATCGCCGAGTAACGATATTTTTGCGATTCGCGCGGTCATGGACGATTGGTATGCAAGAGACATTTCACGTAAGGTGCGTGCTGCGATTCGCACAAAACAGCGCGCCGGCTTCTGTACCTGTGCGACACTGCCATACGGATATTATCGTAATGCAGAAGAAATTGTGGTTGATTCTGCACAGGCAGAAACTGTAAAACGAATTTTTGAAGCATATGCGTCCGGTAAATCCTGTCTTGAAATTGCAAGAATATGGAACTGGAACGATGCAACCGTCAGAAGAATCCTCATGAATCCTGTATATATAGGACGTTTGCAGCTTCACAAAACCGAAAAATACAACTATAAAAGCGACCGCAGAATCCGATTGCCGGAATCGGAGTACATCACATTTCCGGTTCAGCCGATTATATCGGAGCAGCTTTTTGAGATCGTACAGGGGAAGCTCGCGGAAAATAGTCATAGCAAATACAGGAAGCACGCGCTTGCCGGACTCGTTTTCTGTGCGGAATGCGGTTTGCGGATGCACATTTCCGGCAATGCCGCCGAGGGCAGAGCGATTTGCAGTATGCGCAAGCGCTTTCGGAGCTGTAGTTTGCCATCCCTGTCATGCCATGAACTGATAAACGCAGTCAATAGCGTACTGAATAAGGATGGAATTGCGGCACAGGAAATCAATTATCGGAAGTATGTTTCAATGATTCGGGTATCGGCTGAACAGATTACGATTGCGCTAACATATCGAATTTGAAATGACTCACATTGGGATTCAAATATGGAATAGATTTCAAAAATAATTCATGTTCTACCATTGAAATTTTCTGCGTAATGTGATATAATGATAAAATAGGAATGATATGCGTTAGAGGGATTATTATGAAACAAATGTATGAAGAAAATAACGATTATATTTACGGCAGAAACGCCGTTACAGAGGCGCTGAAAGCCGGAAATCCGATCAATCAGATTTTTGTCGCATCCATGCACGACAGTCTTGGTGCGATTTGCAGTCTGGCAAAAAAACAGGGGATTCCTGTCAAGGTGACGGATGCCCGAAAGCTCGACAGCATGGCAGGCGGCGGCAATCATCAGGGCGTATGTGCCGAGGGTGCGTGCGCACGGTATGTATCGGTCGCAGAGATTTTGTCTATTTGTGAACAGAAAGGCACAAAGCCATTTTTGGTTTTATGCGATGGAATTGAGGACCCGCATAATCTCGGTGCGATTATTCGGACTGCCGAGGCATCGGGTGCAGACGGGATTATTCTGCCCAAACGCAGAAGCGCATCTTTGACACAGACCGTTTTCAAGACCTCTGCCGGCGCGGCAAGCTGGCTGCCGGTTGCGAGAGTCGGCAATCTTGCGACAGAAATGATTGCGTTGAAAAAGCAAGGTCTTTGGTTCTATGGCGCGGATATGAACGGTGCGCCTGCGACCAAAACGGATTTGAAAGGCGCGATTGGTCTTGTGATTGGTTCCGAGGGCTTCGGACTGAGCGAACCGGTCAAGGCGCAGTGTGACGCGATTATTTCGCTGCCGATGTTTGGCAAGGTGAATTCACTGAACGCCTCTGTTGCTGCCGGAATTTTGATGTATGAAGCAGTACGGCAGCGCACTGAAGGATAAAAATAGAGAATGAGATAGAAATAGTAAAGGCAACACCGTACAGAGCAGATGTGCCGCCAAGCCGTAAGGCGGGCTTTTGTGCAGTGGTGCCTAAAGAAAGGATGCTATGGGATGTCGTCCAAAAAACGCAACAAAAAGCAAAATCAAGCTGAAAATATAAACGACGCCGCAAATAAAGAACAAGCAACCGGCGTACAATCCACAGCGGCTCAGAATGCTGAAACGTCTGCTGCCGCAAAGCAAAATCCTCAAAATCATGAGGCTGAGAAGCCGCAGACCGATACCGCGAAGCCGCTTCAGCCCCTGCATCAGACCGAACGCCGCGTCGTGAACAGTGATTCGACAGAGCCGAAAACCGGTCAGGCGCGTAAACGAGAGTCTGTCCGCACGGTCACACCTGCCGATATCAAGAAGCCGCAGGTTTCCTTTATGAATTCGATTGCCAACGTAGAGCCGGAAACGCTTGTGCGGCGCGAGGGTCGTGTTGCCAAAACAGCGCAGGCGTATGACCATGCGGTTATGGTTTCGGATGAGGACGGCGGTGAATATAAGCCGCGGATTCGCAGAATGAACGATTCCACACGCGCAAAGGAACTGCGCCGCAGACAGCTTTCGTCCAATGGTCAGCCGTATGAAAAAATCACGCCTGTTTCCACGATTCAGACCTTGCCGGCATCCAAGCTGCGCAAGCGCCGTGGGGCTGCCGATGCGCCGGAGGTTCTGGAACGTATACCGGACAATCTAAAGCAGCATCCGCGAGAAGCCGCACGTTCGATTCGGTTTATCGGGCAGGCAGAGCATACGCAATTAAATCTTTCGACCAGCAATTCGGAGGCGCGGAAGCATATTGATATTGATGTGCGTTATCAGAATGAACGCCGCGAGCGCACCGATTTGCCCAAGGAAGCAAAGCAGCAGAGGGACAACAGAGAAGCCATTCGGAATGATCTGAACGAGCTGAATCTGAATCTGTCGCTCAGAATCTTCATCCTCGGCTTTTTGACGCTTTGCAGCGGCTTGATCACCTTGTTTGATTGGCTGCCGTCATTCCCGATGCCTGCGTTTCTGAGCAGTAAGGAAGCGCCGATTGCATTCCTGACGATACAGCTTTTGCTTGGCATGGCAGCGCTTCCGTTTGTGGGAAGTTTGTTGAAAAACGGCTATCTCAAGCTGCTGCGTCTGCGCGCAGACTGTGATTCTCTGGCTGCAATGTCCATGATGACCGCTGAAATTGCCGCATTTTTGATTCTTCCGAGTCCGAATATGCTGCGTACCGGCGTTGTTTCGGTCTATATTTCGATTGGATTGTTCTCGCTTCTGATGAATGCGATCGGAAAGAAAATGATTGCGGCACGTGCGCTGCATAATTTTGAACGTCTGACAGACGGCAATCCGAAATACGCAATTCGATATGTTGAAGATGAAAAGCGCGCGGAGAATCTGACGCGCGGAACATCCGGAGAATTTCCGATTCTTGCGGCAATGCAGCCGATTGAGAGTCCGGAGGATTTCCTGAAATATACGTTTTCGACCGATATTGCGGATAAATTCTGTCGGACAGCCGTTCCGCTGATTGCACTGCTCGGCGGTTTGTTTGCGCTGGGTATTGCATTACTGCGCCGCGATCAGGTAGAGAGCGCAGTGTGCTATGGTACGTCTATTTTTGCACTTTGCTATTCTGCCTGTGCCTGTACGGCGATTACCTTGATTTCCAATCTCCCGATGCTTTCGGGCGCAAAGGATTATATTAGAAACAGCGGCATTTTGCTTGGGTACCAGAGCGTAGATGATTTCTTTGATGTGAATACGGTCATGGCGGATGCAGCGTCACTGTTTCCTGCCGGTACCACAAAGCTTGAATCCATTCAGGTCATCGGTGAGGCGCATACCGAAGAAGCACTGCGCTATGCGGCGCGATTGACCGAACACGCAGGCAGTATCCTGAAAGATATTTTTGCCGGCGCGATTCTGACAGATGAACAAACCCTGCAATCGGTTGAGAATTATGTCTATGACGAGGGCAAGGGCATCGGCGGCTGGCTTGATAACAAGCGCGTTCTGCTCGGAACACGTGACATGATGATTGAGCACAGCATTGAGGGCATTCCTGCGACTGCAAAGGTTCGCGAAATGGTTTCGGATGGGCAGGATGTCTTATATCTGTCGATTTCCGGAAGCGTTGCGGCACTATTCATCGTGCGGCTGGAGGCAAGCAAATCCATTCGCCACTGGTTGAAAGAACTGGAACGTGAAAATATGCTTTTATTGCTGCGTAGCAATGATGCGATGCTTTCACAGCGCAGAATCTCAAAGCTGTTCGGCATTCGGGAGGATTGCGTAAAAATTATTTCGGCGCGCTGCGAGGAGGACTACAACGAGGAAATCAAGCCGGTGGAAAAGGGAAGTCCGTCCATGCTCTGTGCAGGCAGACTCGCCGGATTTATTCAGACCGTCATTGGTGCAAAGCGTATCCGGATCGCAGCGAATCTCGGCATGATTTTACAGGCGGTAACAGCCTGTCTCGGCTTTTTGTTTATCCTGATCTTTATTCTGATGGGTGCATACGGAGAGGTTCGCGGTGGTATTTTATTGCTGTACCATCTGATTTGCACGACTGTCACGATTCTTGCAATCCGTATGAAAGATACCTGAACAGAAAGGAAATTTTATGCGACAACGTAAGCTGATTGCATTGTTTCTTAGCATAATATTCTGTATATCGTTATGCGGCTGTCAAGTACCGATGAGCTCGGAGTTCTCGGCAGATTCGGTCGAATCAAGCAAACAGGATGAACGACGGTATGATATTGCCGCATTGAAGCAGCAGGTTCAGATGTACAAGGATTCGTGGTCGGAAATTGAGATAGATTTGCAGAACCAGATTGACTCGGTACTCGCAGAGGTAGACAAAGCCTATGCGATATACTGCCGTGTGCAGATCGAATCCTATTCTGATTGGGAGAATGACGCGCTCTATGAGCTGAGCAATGCCTGTCTGGAAGATTTTTATGTTTCGGAGGAAATTGCGTCGTGGTTTTTTGCAAACGGCAGCAAGCATTCCAATGACAAGGAGCTGTTTGCGGCATATATCGAGGAGGAGCATATTCCGTATTATCTGGCAAATAATCTGAGTCGGGTGATGGCGTATGCTCGTTCCGATGCGGCAATGGAGTCCGAACGTATCCATGATTACTATGCGCTTTCGGATGAAGCGGAGATTGACCTTGATGCGACCAACAAGCGCTGTGCGAAGATTTACTTGGATATGCTGAAAGAAATGGATGTGTCGGAGGCGTTGTTCGACCTGTATCATCGGGATTATTCCGCGGAGGAGACATCGGCAGCGTATCAGGAAATCAAGGCGCATCTGGTTCCGATTCGCAGGGCGGCAGAGTCACTGCTGCTTGCGGAGGATGGCTCGATCATAGCCGGTGATTTGGAAGCAGACCCATATGCGCTGCTGGAAGAATATGCAAAGCAGCTTACACCGCGTGTTGCAGCGTCGGCAGAGAAACTGTTTTCGGAGAAGCTGTATACGAAGGCGGAGGGCGAAGCCTGCTACGATGGCAGCTTTACCATGAACCTGCCCAATGAACGGCTTGGCTTGATGTATACATATCTTAACGGCAGTTTTTATGATTTCATTACGGTTGCGCACGAATTCGGTCATTTTCATTCTGATTGGCGTGATGAAACGCCGATATTCCTGCAAAACGCGAATATGGATATAGCCGAAATGCAGTCGCAGAGCATGGTGACGCTGTTTCTGCCGTATTATGACGAAATGTTTGGCGCGGATGCGGAGCAAAAGCGTTTGCTGATGCTGCTGGATCTGCTGGATTCGGTCATATCCGGCTTTGCGGTCGGAGAATTTGAGTATCGCGTGATGCAGCAGCTTGAAACGATGACGCCCTCAGAAGCCACGGCGTTGTTTGAAGAAATCATGGAGGAATGCGGCGTTTGTCTGGAACTGTATCAGGTTTCTCATTTGTTTGAGCAGCCTGGATACTATATCAGCTATGGTGTTTCCGCGTTGTCGGCGCTGGAAATGTATGTGCTGTCAGGCACGGATCATCAAAAGGCGCTTGCGATATATGATACGCTCAGCAGTTATTCCTGTTTATCCGGCGAAAGTTCCTATCGGGATGTGATGACGCAATGTGGTTTTACGGATTATTTTGCGCCGATGACGATTGGTTCTCTTGCAGAACGTCTGGAACCAATGCTCGAAGATACAAATGAACAAGAAAATACCGGACGCGAGGCAGCATAACCTTGCGTCCGGTTTTTATGTATCAAGAATCTTTTGCGGATGGGTCGGAGAAAGCGGAGCGCAGAGCAGCTGCCATTTCCGAACGGAAAACAGGTGCTTTCAGCTCAAAGATGCCCTCTGCCTCGATGGAATCCATTTGCTGTTCCATATGAACATCATCAATCAGAATGATTCTGGACGATGGTGAGATCACACGGAGCTTCGGGATGCAGATTTCCTTTTGCATACCGAGGTGGGATTGTCGAATCACAAGCAGGTCATAGGGCGTATTCTGTGCCGCTGCGGATTTGAGATGTGCGCAGATTCCCTCAAAATCAGAATGCAAATCGCAGTCGATTCCGGATTCGCGCAGCATTTTGATGGTCGCGATCGCAGCTGCTTGGTGAGAATCCCAAACCAGCGCACGCTTGCCAAATGTCATGCGCAGCGGAAAGACGATGGGATTCTTCCGGATGTCAAACGGAATCCGCAGGACAACCGCGCTTGCATGATTGGGCAGCGCAACAAGCTCCAGCGTACCGCCCATAATTGAAATAAGCCGTTTGCTCAGATAAATGTGGAACTGATGATAGTCGGGATTGTTGAGGAAAAATTCCGCTTCCACGGAGTTCATGGGGTCGTTCTGCGGAATGGGGGAGAGCAAGCCCTTTTGCATATCAAACGATACACTGTCTCCCTGCATCATCAGGGTCAGCTCATACCAAGCCTTATCCTCGCCGGGAATCGGCGTTTCTGCAAGGTGGAATGTGATTTCGGAGTTGTCCGGCAATGAGCGCAGTACATTAAAGAAAATATTTTCGATAATGAATGAGAATCGCCGCGAATCGCCAAGGATGATTTCATCCTGCAGCTGCGTGGTATAGGAGTGCAGACGGATATTCTTCTTGATAAACAGGTCTTTGAAATTTACAAGAATCTTGCGCGTCGTTTGCAGGAGATTTGTCGGCTCACGCAAAAGCGGCAGCTGATTATTTTCCATCAGGAGCAAATCTCTGGAGCAGGATGTCATAGCGGAGAGCTGCTCACAGGCGGTGAAAATCAAGCCGGTGTCATGATGCCGTCTTGCATCCTCCGGCAGCTCGCGTTCAAGGCGATCCAAGGCACCGTAAATCCGGTTCAAAGCAAGCTGGAATTGGCTTGCGATATTCATGAACACGTGTGCGCGGCGGATTTTTGCACGCTCGGTGTTTCTGAGATTTTCAAGCAGCTGCTTTTTTTTCTGCTGCAGCATATGCAGATGCTCGTCACGGTTTTTGATCTCATCGTTGACGTTTTCCACATAGGTCAGTGCAAAGCTCTTGCCGCTTTCATTGGTCAAAAACTTGATTCCGATATTGCACCAGAGATAGGTCTGATTTTCTTCGGGTGAAACAAGGAATAATTTTTTGATTTCCCTGCCATGTTCGCGTGCGGCACGTAAAATACTCTGATAGGAAAAGAATCGGTTAAATTCGATTTGCTGATCCGGATGAATAAAGCGTTCGGCATAGTGTTCGATGTAATCGCGGAAGCTGCAGCATTCGTCCTCCGGCACAAGAGATTCATTCTCAAGGCGGTAGTGCCGGATGGTGTCCGCGTCAAGATCGACCTCTCCCACATGAATAAAGGTATCCGTGAGAATATGGTCAACCTTTCGGTGCATTTCAAGCTGCTCATGCTCGGAGCGCGTCAGATTATTTCTGCTTGTCACCTCGTCATTGATATCGGAGACATAGATCATGGTGTGCAGAACACCGTCTTCATTCTTTTGGAGATACATTTCACCGCGGACAAACCGCCAGTTGTTGTTGATTTTACTGCGGAAATCAATGGTGATCTGTCGTTTTCCGGCTTGATAATTGTCCTCTGCCGTGATGGGGAGGAGTGCAAGCGCAACCTTTTTGAAGTCCTCCGGATGGACATTGGGCATGATGATGCGCTCAAAGAATTGTCCGAACGGATATTCGATTGGCGGCTGAACATTTTGATTTTCAATACGATAGTATTTTGAGATTCTCGTGCCGTAATCGTTGTCGATAAACCAGATATAACGATTTTGAATCAGGGTATAAAACTGTTCGGAGAGTGATTGCTGCGCACGTTGGACGGCAATCTCCTTGCGCGTCTGCTTATCAACATCCTGAACGGCATAGATCGCCTCTGTCGGCGTACCGTTTTCGGTTTGGATGATGGTGAACACCGAGCGCGTCCATTTATAATTGGGATCCGGTTCCTGCTGTGCAGAGATTCGGCGGTAGGTCAGATTAAAGGCGGTTTCGTTGGGCTCGAGGTAGCAGGGGAGACTGTTGAGATCATGGAAAATTTTGAGGCTTTCACGATCCTCCGGATGCACAAAGTGCATGAGTCTCGCAACGATATCCTCATATCGATACACCTGATCAATCGAGAAAAATGGCTCCAGCTCCGGATGAATCGAGCATACGACAGCTTCATGCGTCGATAAATTCACGTGAATCATCAGACGGAAAATATCCTTGACGCTGCTGAGAATATAGCGATTGCGGAGTGAAACGGATTCCAGCTTTGAGCGATAACGGTCGGAGCGTTCCTGAACAAGATGCTGCTCGTTATTGTCCTTTCCAAACAGCATGATTACATTTTGGTCGAGCGCTGCGAGTGTAAAGCTCGCCCAGCGGTATTCTTCATCGACCGCGCGGCGAATCGTGCAGGAGGGAGCAGTATTTGCCTCCAAAAACAGTCGGATCTGTGCCTCGGAAAAGCAAGAACGGAATTGCTCGCGATCCTCCGGATGAATGACTGTTTCGGCATATTTATCGAGATATTGGCTGTAGGACGGAAATCTTGCCTGCGTGTTCATCAGGATATTTTTATCGTTGATGATCGCGGCGCACTTGGATTCCGTATCAATTCGAACGGAGATAAAATACGCGGAGGTCAGAACCGCTTTCATCATCTGCATGGCTTCGGGCGGTGTGCTGTAATCGCGCCGGTCAATCGTCAGGATAAAGGCATTCTGCGCATCCCATTCTGCACAGACGCAGTGGAGCATGGCGTGTTCGGGAAACCAGATGGATTCCTCCATAGGGAGTGCAATCAGTCTGCCGGATGCCGCCGCAGCTGTCAACATATTTTCAATTTTTTCATGCTGAATCAAATCAGAAAACACAGTGCTGCTGTCGGTGTTCGGGAATAATTGCGCAGCTGCCGGATTGAGATAAAGCAGCTTATGTGAATCCTGTTCAAAAATCAGAACCGCGTCTTCGCGCATTTCCAGAAACATTCGGTCAGTCTGATGGTTCCACATACCGGTTCCTCCAATCTCTCATAATCTTCAAAATACCCGTAATAATGTGAAATATCTATTTTTATATTATAGCAAAACCGCTGCGGAAAGTCAATGCTAACGCAGCGGTTTCATCTCAATATACAAAAAACGATTCAAACAGACCCAGCATTTCTGCCGGAGATTTTACAAAGTGTGCAGCACCCGCAGCAAGAAGCTGTGCCGCATCGCGGAAGCCCCAGAGTACGCTGATGCAAGGAATATGTGCATTTTGTGCCGTCTGGATGTCCACCTCGGAATCCCCGACGTAAACAGCGTCTGCGGTGGTGCATTCAAGCTGTCGGATTGCTTCGAGTACCGAATCCGGTGCAGGCTTCAGACGGACATCCTCGCGCTGTCCAACGGCAATCGGTATCGACGGAAAATAAAGCTGACACAGGCTTTTTACCTGCTCATCGGGCTTATTGGATACGACCGCCAGCCGATAACCGCGTGCAAGCAGCGCGTTGATCAGTTCGGGGATACCGTCATATGGCGCGGTCATGCGGTTGGAATTTTCAGCATAGTGCTGCCGCATTTCATCGAGCACTGTTTGATAAAGCGGATTTTGCTTTCCATCCGGAATTGCACGCGCAATGAGATTGCCAAGTCCGTTCCCGACAAATTGCCGCACCTCCTCTGTGGTGCGCTCCGGCAGGTTATTTTGTGCAAGGACAGCGTTCAGACTGTCTCTGAGGTCTTGCAGCGTATCGAGCAGCGTACCGTCCAGATCAAAAATAATTGCTTTGTTTTGCTTGATATTCATGTATCTGCATCCTTTCGGCATATCATTCCATGTTTCGCTGTTCCATATGAAACAGTGGCGCTTCATAAAAACAGCCTTGCGTCCAGCCGTTTTGCAGCATGATCCGGTCAACGGTGCAGATCATCAGGTCGCGCTGCATAATCCAATCCGGTGCAAGCAGACGATCTCTGAGACAGTTTCCGGTGATCCGATGGACAACGGTATCCGGCGAAATATGCGTGAGCACCTCGACCGTCCAATCAATATAAGTTTTCATGGAAATCGGCGTAAATTCGCCCTTTATATATTGCTCAGCAAGCTGCGTATCCTTCATGATAAACAGACTGTGGATTTTGATGCCGTCAATGCCGCATTGATTGAGCACCGAGACGGTATGGCGGATATCATCGAGCGTTTCATTCGGCAGACCGAGAATGATATGCACGATAACAGGCAGACCGCGTGACTTGAGGATTTTGACGGCGCGCAAAAAGTATTCGAGGTCATAGCCGCGATTGATTGCCGCAGCGGTGTGATCGTTTGCGGTTTGCAGACCAAGCTCCGTCCAGACCTCGTAGGTTTGGGCATATTCTGCGAGCAAATCCGCGATTTCCTCTGTGATGCAGTCCGGACGCGTACCGATATCGAGCACCTTGATTCGCGGGTCAATGAGGGCTTCGTCATAGCGTTTCCGGAGAACGTCAACGGGCGCATAGGTGTTGGTAAAATTCTGGAAATACAGAATCCAAGCAGAATCAGGTGCGGCGTTTTGGAGAACGGCTTCTGCCTGCTGACGGATGGATTTGGATGCGTCGAGCTGTTCACCGGCACCGCGTTCGCCGCAGAAAGTGCAGCCGCCGACACCGCATTTGCCGTCACGATTGGGACAGGTAAAGCCACCGTCTATGCAGATTTTGCGCATTTTCTGCCCGAACCGTTCGTGCATATAGGTGTTCATCGTGTAGTATGGATGTTTCATGTTCTCGATTCCATGACCTTCCAGACGGTATCGGCAATGAGCTTTTGCCCCTCCGCAGTCGGATGCGGGTCATAGGCTTCGATGGCGTCCTGTGCTTCAGTGGATTCGGAGATGACCGTTCCGTTCATGGTTCCGATGACCGGAATCGGGTCGCTTGCTGCATATGCGGCAGCAATATCAACCGGAATGAGGTCGTCATGTTTGCCGATGAAATCCGAAATAATCGTATTTGCGCGATCAATCTGCGTCTGCGCATAGTCCGAAAACTCGGTTTCTTCCGGTGTCATCTCGGAATCAACGTCCTCGGTATAGGGATTATAGATATTTAAGACGTAAATATCTGCATCCGCATTTCGATCACGAATCCATTGATAGATGGTTTCCAGATCGCTGACAAGATTTGTAAGGTTCTGGTCGATTTTCGCTTGCACATTTTCCATGATGACATCGGGGTCTTCCAGTTCCTCGGTAAATTTTTCCTGTAATTCTTCGAGTTCCTCGTCTGTCATGGACGCGATCGCAGACAAATCAATATTTTTCTCCTCGGCTTTTTCGGTCATATAATCCTGATAAGCGCCCAGCAGATTATTTGCGCCGATATAGAGAAGAATCGTATCTGCGGTGGGGGCATGGAGCGCTCTGCCGTTATTGAGTTTTTTCAGCAGATCGCTGCTGTCATCACCGGTTACGGCATAGTTATAATCATGCCATGTTACCTGATCACGTGCTTCTAGGTTTTGCTGTAACAGTGTGGAATATCGCTCGTTCAACGGGTCGTCCAGTCCATAGCCGATCGAGATCGAGTCTCCGAGTGTAACCATGCTTTTTTCGATTGCAACCGCAGATGTCTCCGCGACAGAATCCGGTGTGGAGTCATCAGCGGAGGAAGCGCATCCGGTCAGCAGCAGTACGGAAAGCATGAGCAGAGAATATACGCGTTTGATATTCATGATAAGCCCCTTTCAGAATGGAAAATCAGTTCGCGATAATGTCGGACAGCGGTTCTGTGGAGAATGATTCATCCACGGAATCCCAAAGAAAAACCACGTATTTGGCGATATTCTGATCGTCATAAACAGCAGGGAGATAGAGGTCGTAATCGCCGTCATTGTCATAATCCTGCAAGAAATAATCTTGGTCGATAGTTTGGAGCAGCGGTTCCGAAATCGGATATGAAACAGTCTGATAGGTTCCTCCTGCAAGTCTTACAGAAAACGAATCAGGCTGAAAGCGATACGAAAAAAATTCGGGTTTTGGCGTATTTGCAGCCTGTTCGCCGCCGATTCCACCTTGCAGCTGTTCGGGTGGATCCGTTACAACTGTTGTTGTATGCGTTTCAGAGGATGCAGTGGTGAATTGGGCGGTTGTCTCGGAACGCGAGGTTGTAGTGGTGGTGATTTGCGAGCTGTTGTGAGATTCTGCGGTGTTTTCGGATGCAGACGAACAGCCGCAGCAGATGAGTGCAAGTATCGGACAAACGCAAAGGAGGAATAAGCGTCTCATTTCAAACGCCGCCTTTCCAAACGACATAAGGAAGCGAAGAAAACTCCGCTTCCTGATGCGATTTATTCAAAAAAATCACGGTATTTCTGGAGCGTGTCGCTGATGCGATCCCAGATGGTGATATAGCCGTTATGCTCTTCAAACACCTTGCCGTGGGAGTTGCCATTGTCGAATTTCATCTGCGAAAAATTGTTGTCGAAATGCGGAACATAGGTGTTCGGATGCTCATTGGGTTCAGAGCAGCGGCGGCGAAGCGCTTCGAGCGTGACATTGCCAAGCTCATGCTTCAATTCAAAGAATGCCCTGAGAATCTTATGATTATTCTGCTGCGGATTTCTTGCCCAGCGCGGAATGCGGTTGATTGCTTTGCCCCATTCCGGCCATGCGGTACGGGTCGATTGGGACTGATTTGCGGCAGCACGATTTTGCGCCTGTGCAGCACTGTCTGCGCGCACATTAGAATGCGGCTGCGAAGTAGTATTTTGCGCAGCGGCATTGGTGTTCAGCGGTGTGGGCTGCGGTACAGGATGCGGCTTGGGTGCTTCCGGTACGCGAAATTCATCGGCGGCAGACTGCAAGGCTCTTGCAAGATAGCTGCGGACAAATTCCTCGCCGAGTGCGTCGCGGTTTGCACCGGTCAGCTGGATTGCAAGCTCAAATTTCTGTGCCAGTTCATCCGGCAGATTGAATGTGATTTGTTTCATATGAGTACCTCCGTTCTGTTCGCATTGGTGTCTGATGGCATCAGTATAAAACAAATTTGCAATTTTGTCAAGTGCAAAATTGCAAATTAGAGGATTTGTAATTAAGTTGTAATTTCTTGTGGATTTTTTTGCTTTCGTTTGCTTTGTTTTTGCGGAATTTCCATGCCGAACGGACGGGTTCCGGTGATGCGATTGAGCCAAGGCGTGAACAAATTCATCGTAACGACTGCGAAAATCGCACTGTCAGCAAAGCCGCCGACCTGTCGGATCAGACAAGCTAGGATGCCGCATCCGATGCCGAATAATAATTTACCGAATGTAGAAAACGGCGTTGTGGTATAATCCGAAGCCATAAAGCAGGCCGCGAGAATCACACTGCCGGTGAGAACCTCCGCAAATGGATCGGAGCCAAAGGCGAATGATAAAACCGCGAATGTACCAAGAAAACCAAGCGGTGCAGCCGGTGACATGATACCTGCAAAGCAGAGGAATACCGCGCCGAGCGCAAGTGCGATTGCACAGCCTGTGCCGATATACGAAGCGTAATTTCCGAGGAGTAAATCCCAATAGGGTGCGTTTCCGGTCAGCATCGGCGTTATGCGCGTGATTTCACCGGTATTCGGAATCCGCCAAGTTGTCATATCCTTTGTAAAGAGCAAATACAGTACAATCCAGGCAGTTCCGGCAGGATTTGCGATGTTTTTGCCGATACCGCCAAAGAGCTGCTTCACAATGACGATTGCAATGAAGCTGCCGAGCGCCGCTTTCCAGAGCGAGATATCCGGCGGCAGAAGCATACCGAGCATCAAGCCGGTCACTGCCGCGCTCATATCCTTGACGGTCAGCCGATGGCGCAAAATCACGCTGCTGATCGCTTCAAATACGATTGCGCTGATGACGGTGCTCAGGATGATGAGGCAAGCGCGTCTGCCGTAGTGGAGATAGCCGTTTACTGCGGACGGGAGCAGTGCCAGAATCACCAGAAGCATAATCACCGTGGATGACGATTTACTGTGGATATGCGGAGTTGATTCGAGAGATAGCTTTTGCAAATCAAATCTCCTTTCATTCATTTGAGAGCAGGGTTTTCGCCTGTCGGATGGTTTCGGTCAGCGGTCTGTTGGATGGACAAATATACGTGCAGCAGCCGCAGCTCATGCAAAGACCGGTATGCAGCTCTGTAAGCGTCCGGACATCGCGCAGTGCATATGCACGGTCTATGTCGGTCGGATTCAGCTGCATCGGACAGGCGTGGATACATCTGCCGCAGCGAATGCAGTCAGATGGCTTTTTTTCTTTCGGGAGTGTTTTCATGGCAATCAAGCCGTTCTGCGGTTTTAGAATCGAAGCGTCCAAGGATGGATAACTCATGCCCATCATGGTGTCGCCTGAATAGACCTGCTTGACTTGTTCCGGCTCACAGAAAACATGATTGAGCACATCGGTAATGGGTGTTCCGATCGGAACGAGCAGATTCCGCGCCTTTGGAACAGCATTGCCGTCAACCGTGACAACACGCTCCACCATCGGAATACCGGTCTGGGTATACTGATATAAAAAGGCGCAGGTGCTGACGTTCAGCACAAGTACGCCGATATCCTCCGGCTCCTTGCCCTCCGGTACGACCATACCGGTTGTGTGGTGGACGAGGACTTTCTTTTCGCCCTGCGGATATACGGGCGGCAGGGGACAGATTGTGATATTTGGATGGGATTCGGCGGCTTGCGACAGCGCTTGAATAGCGGCAGGACGGTTTGACTGCACGCCGATCAGAACCTCTTTGATTTTGAGGATTTTCTGAATCATCGCCGCGCCGGAAATAATCTGTTCGGGATTTTCGACCATTTGGCGCAGGTCAGAGGCGAGATGCTTTTCGCATTCTGCGCCGTTGAGAACCAGAACGGTCATTTTCTCCTGACGGCTGAATTTCTGATAGGTCAGGTCGCCGGAACCGCCAAGCCCGACACAGCCGGATGCACGCGCAGCGTCTGCAAGCTCCTGCTTTGTGGTGATGGTTGGTGGGATGCAGTCGGGATGAATCACCTGCAAGCCGTCCGGCTCAATTTCCACACAGGGAACTTGTCTGCCATCGGTCAGCGTATAATCGGAAATCTCGGTAACTGTGCCGGATACGCTCGCGTGAATCGGGACAGACTGCTCCGATTCCGCATTGCCGATGACCTGTCCGACATAGACATAATCGCCTGGCTCAACAGCCGTTTCGCATGGTACGCCCATGTGCATCAGCATCGGGATACGGACGCACTTCGGCAGCGGGAGCGACGTAATCTGTTTATTTTGCGCACGTTTGCTCTGAAGCAATCGGATGCCGTTTAAGCGTTTCATATGTACGGACCTTTCTTTTGTATGTTTTTTTTGCAGGGTCTTTTCTTTTTTTTAAAAATATGGTATAATAAAAATGTATTACGGTCTGTGCTGTGTCTGGAGTGTATCTCTGGTTCGGGCGATGCTGTCCTCGCTGATCTGAATCAGGTTCAGTAAGGAGGAGGCATATTCCGAGAAATCCTTAGACAGCGTTGCCGTTGTGACATAGAGCGTTTCTGCGTCCACAACCGCGTCATTCATGCCGAGGACAATTCCGCTGGATGCCGCCTTGATATTGGATTCATTTAATGAGATGATTGCATTGGCGCTGTCGTTTGCGACAACCTTGGGTACGCGGAACAGCTTCTGGTCATTTCGCGCACAGGCATTATAGATGATGCGGAACAGCTTATAAACCGAGAGCATCAGATAGGACGAAACCTCGCGAATCAGCGTGACGGAATTGGCACGCTGTGAAAACGAAAACAGCAGACTGATGGAATTATTGATGATTTTACGATAGAAGCGAATGGCTTCGTTGGATGGCATTTCGTTGTTGCCGTCGTCGTCCGGGATTTCTTCGAGCGTCAGGGTTTTACCGCCCGGCTCAGGCGTTCTGCCGAGCAGATAATCGCAGGATACATTGTAGTAATCTGCAATTCGGACGAGGAAATCCAAACCGCATTCCCGAATGCCTTTTTCGTAATGGGAGAGCAGCGCTTGTGAAATGCCGAGATCGGTGGCAGCCTTTTTCTGGCTAATCTTACGTTCTTTTCGCTGTAGCGTAATAATGCGCGGAAAATCGTCATTCATTGCAAATCATACTCCCTTCGTTCCTTGAGACTGCAATACAGTCTTTCATACTCTACAATTATATAACACATAGTATAAATTGTAAAGCCCCAATATCAAAAAAATACTGACAAAGTTTTACATATTTTTTTGTGGATTTCGCCTATATCCGACGAAATCCGCCTGAAAGGAAGAAATTATGAAAAATTATCACATTTATCTGTATCGGCACGGCAGAACGAATGCCAACGACCGCGGACAATATATCGGAACAACCGATTTTCCGCTGAACGACCGCGGCAGGTCGGAGCTGTATGATTTGACCGACAAATATGTTTATCCCAAGGTGCAGCGCGTTTATACGAGTCCGCTGCTGCGCTGTACGGAGAGTGCGGAAATTCTGTTTCCGGATCGGGAAACTGTTGTTGCGGAGGAATTTCGGGAGCTTCATTTCGGAAAATTTGAGGGCAAAACGGCAGAAGAATTGCTGGAGGATCCGGAATATCTGACATGGATTCGCGGCGGCATGGACGCAAAGCCGCCGGAGGGTGAGAGCGTTTCCGAGCTTTGTATCCGGACATTTCAGGGCTTTCATCGGATTTTGCTGGAGATGATGCAGGAGGAGCTTACGCACGTGGCGATTGTGACGCATGGCGGCGTGATCGCGAATGCAATGGCTTGCTTTGGCATCCCGAAGCTCGACCCGAAGCAGATTCAGACCGCACCGGGCGAGGGCTTTGAAATCCAGATCAATCCGCAGATGTGGCAGCAGGCGCAGGCGTTTGAAATCCTCGGCATCTGTCCTGTATTGCCGGAAGAAAGCGAAACCTTTTAAATGGAGGGAGCGCAATGCTTGAGATTGTGATCACAGTGGTGATTGTTGTTGCGCTGCTGTTGTTTATCGGCGTATCCGCAGAAACCATTTTTGTCATCGGCGCCGTTGTGATACTGGGCTTAATCGCGATTGCAATGGCATTGTTTGCACTGTTTTTTTTGATTACGGATATATCGCTGCTGTTTCGCAAGCGTGTGACGGGGATTTTTCTTCGGATTGACGAGACGGATCGGTTTGCCAATGCGGTATACAGCGTAGATAAGCAGGAATATACCTGTATTTTTCCGGCAGAATCCTTTGGACGAAAAAACATTTACCATGAAAATAAGCAGGAATTGCTTTTGATTTCCCGAAATTCGGAAAAGCGGAGCGCATATGACCGGCATAGTCTGGTGATTATCGTGATTGGAAATCTGTTTTCCATTATCTTTGCGATTTTGCTGGCAGCAGCGATCCTGTTTCTCCGCACCGGCTTATAAATGAAAACGCTGCTGTACCGAGTATGATACAGCAGCGTTTTTGCGATTAAACCGTGTAGCCGGCAGCACGCATTTCGTCAATCAAATCACCGAGGATTTGCGCATTTGTGGAGGAAACCGAGTGCAGCAGATAAATTGCGCCGCCGTGTGCGGCATCGGAGAGCTGGCGCAACGCAGAATCGGGGTCGGGCTGTGCGTCTGTAAGCCAATCCACGTGTGCCGCGCTCCAAAACAGGGTTTGATAGCCAAGCGATTGGATTTTTTCGAGGGCGCGTGCGTCATATTCCCCGCAGGGCGGTCGGAAATACTGCATCTCTACGCCGTATTGCGCCAGAACATATTCATGCAAAGACATAATCTCTGTCTCAATCGCGTCATCATCAAGCTGCGGCAGTGCAGCGTGCGTCATGCCGTGATTGCCGATGGTATGCCCCTCGGAAATCATGCGCTGAACAAGCTCCGATTCGCGCTTTGCATAGTCGCCAGTCAGAAAAAATACAGCAGATACATTTTTTTCACGCAGTGTATCAAGAATGCCTGCGGTGTAGCCGTTCTCGTAGCCTTGATCGAATGTCAGAATGATTCTGTGTTCATCCGGAGTCAGCGCATAGGCACCGTATTGTCCGAACGATGTCTGAAACGCAGTTGCGCCAATGGGTCGGTTCTGCGCGTCGCATTCCTTTCCCTGACCATATCCGATGGCATCTGCATAAATACTTGGCAGCAGAAGCGCCGCGGATAGTATGGCACTTAAAAACAAACGTATTTTCATGCAATCATCCTTTCCGAATGCAGGGCGAGCCTGCATCCATAGGATATGCGGCGAATGCGTTGTTATGTACGGTTTGATCTGGCAGAGATGGCGGCGCGTGCAGGAAGATAGCGGCTGTAATATCCGAGCAGATAGGCCGCGGCAGTCAGAAGCGGCGGAACTGCCATCAGCACTCGATTTACAAAAGAAATTGCCGAAAACGGTTCTGTGCCGCCGATGAGAAACTGATAGATGCCGATAAACGGCGCGTTGAGCAGCGGAAAGAGATTCAGCATCAGAATGCTCTCGCTGTTTGCGCATAAGACAATGTAGGTAACGGCGGCAGGGATTGTCAGGATGATTGCGATAGACAGCGGCTTGATGGGCTTCACGCTGATATTGGCACTGCGGAATCGTGCGACGTCGTCCGCGGCAGCTTTTGCGGCACAGCTTCCGATGAGCAAGCTGTGGGCGGTGATACCGAACATCAGGCGAATCCCTTGAATAACGGGATGACTGCCGAGAATGGCGAATGAGAATGCGAGAATCAGGCATAATAATTCGGATGCGAGCAGCCAGATGCCGCTTTGAAGCAGATGCTTTCCAAAATGAGTCATATCTCCTCCGTGTCGTTCGATGACGAATACTATATAAACATGCGATTGATTTATTATACACTATTTTCACAGGATTGTCCAGTCGGATTTTTATATTTTAGGTGCTTCTACGAAAAGCATGAATTCGGATTCGGATACGGTCGAATGCTTGACGAAATACGAAAATTGCGATATAATATAAATATGTGTGAAATATCGGATTCGGAGGGATAGATATGGTACTCGCTTCAATTTTGAACAGCAATCTGCTGAATTTGTCGCAAGTTGCGGATACGGTTGCAGCGTCCGGTGCGGATGCGCTGCATTACGATGTCATGGATGGCAGATTTGTCGATAATATTTCATTTGGACTGCCGGTGCTCTCATCACTTCGTCCCTATACCAAGCAGCCGATTGATGTGCATTTGATGATCACCGATCCGCTTCGATTTGTGGAACGCTTTGTGAAAGCAGGCGCGGATTTATTGTCTTTTCATATCGAAAGCAATTCCGATCCGATCGAAACACTCCGCTGCATCCATGATTGCGGAATCCCTGCCGGTATTGTTGTTTCACCGGATACGCCGATTTCGGCAGTATTTCCGTATCTTTCCAAGATGCAGAAGGACGATTTTATATTGATTATGACTGTATATCCGGGGCTTGGCGGTCAAGCCTTTATGCCGCAGATGCTCCCGAAGATTCAGACGCTTTCCGAGCTGCTGCGCCGTGAACAGCTTCCGTTCCATATCGAGGTGGACGGCGGCATCAATGCGGAAACCGGTATGCTGGTCAGAAAAGCCGGCGCAGATTATCTGGTTGCAGGCTCCTATGTGCTGGGTGCAGCCGACCCTGCGGAAGCGGTCAGGTCGCTGAACCGTCCCTTCGATTAAGGCAGTTTTGCGGCGATTGCGTGTAATACGGCATTCTGCTCGAAAATCAATGTGCCGTATTCGGCAAGGCGCGCCCGATTGAGTGCAGACAGACGAAAGGGCTTCCCATATTCCAGCAAAATATGGTGAATTGCCGAGGCACGGGCTTGCTTGAGCTTCATGGTCAGAACCCAGTTTGCCTGATATTGATACAATACGCTGCTGCGGATATGCTCCAGCTCCTGTTTTAACAGAATACAGCATTGCCGCAGCATATCCGGCTCGTCAAACTGTGCAGCCAAACGGATGATATGGGGCTTTGCGGTGCGCTGAGACTGCTGCTGATTTTCCCGGATGGAAAAATATACCGCAAGACCGCCATCCTGATTTTTGAGCAGCTCCACCGTGACAGGCAGCGCAGAGAATGCGATTCCGCTGACGGCTTCGGCTTTTTCGAGCATAAACGAAAGCATTCGCAGCATTTGCGGTGAATCCGGTGTACGAGGTTCATCCGGCAGAAATATGCGCAGTTCATCGGCAGAAATCTGAACCTTTACCGAGCTTTCGGAAAGCCGTTCTACTGTCATACGAAACGTATCCTTTCTCACGGCTTTGCTGCCGTATGTGATTTGATTGTCCAGCAAAGGCAGGTGCAGTATATGCACAAACCAAGTTCCAATCGCATTTTGTTTGACCGCTTCGCAGCGGTGCTTGCAATTCTCGCGGCGGCGTCCTATGATTATGGGATGCGAATCTGGCTGCTTGCAGGAATTGCCGTGGCGGTTTCGGTGATATCGGAATATTTTTGTACGCTGATTCAAAAAAAGCCGTTTTCCATTGCAAATCTGGATGCCGGCGTGATTGGACTGATTCTTTTGATGATGCTGCCGCCGACAGTTCCGATTTCTCTGCTTATCATGTCCTGTATTTTTACAATTATCATTGGCAGGGCGATGTTTGGCGGCAAGGAAAATCCGGTAATTCCACCGGCGGCGCTCGGATATTGTTTTTGTCTCTTGAACAGCCGCTTGCAGGTCACGATGTTTCCGGCTGAAAAGGAAGCGCTGCCGCTGTTTTATATAGATAGTACGCTACTTGAAGACGGCGTTTCCGCAATATGGAATCGAAGCGGTGAATTTTCCGTATCGGTGATGGAATGGCTGACAGGACTTCCGAAGCAGCCGATCGGGACAGGCTCGATCGTCCTGCTGATGGCGGTATTGATTGTATTATGCGCGCGCCGTGCGTCGTCCGTATGGGTGACGATACCGGCGGCTGCGTCACTGATTGTCGGAAATCTGGCGCTCTCGAATTTACAGCATTTTGATGCGGATATTGTCGGGAGCTGCTTGACGAATCAGGCGTTATTTGCCATCATATTTCTTCATGCTGATTCGGACTATACGCCGCCGACGCTTGCCGGTGCTGCCTATGGTTTTCTGATTGGCTTTGCAACGGTATTTGCAACTCGGTTTTTATATATCTATGATGCGCCGATTCTGCTTGCGGTGCTGCTGTCTCCAATTCGAATCTGGCTCACCAGAATCATGTTATGTTTCGATGATATACCAGAGGAACCGGAGAGGGGGACTGCTGCATGAAGTCTGCTTCCACCGAATCCATACTCCGCAGCGGCTTGATGATTGCACCGATTGCAGTATTTTCCGCGTCGGTCGGAGAGGCACTTGCAATGTGCTTTGCCTTTTTCTGCATGACGGTCTGCACGGTGCTGCTCTCCGCGCTGATTCCGCGCAAGGTGCCGATTTTATTTCGTATTGTATTGTATTCTGTCATCGGCAGTTTGGTGTATATGCCGGTGGCGATTTTGACCGCATGGCTCTTTCCGAAAATCGGCGGTGGAATCTATATCCCGATTCTCAGTACGGCACTGTATCTGACTGCCGCACATGACAAAATTTTTCCGCGCAAGGGCTTATTGAAAGCGCTGTTCCGGAATCTGATTCCGGTAATATTTGCAGTTTTGATCACAGGCAGCGTCCGCGAGCTGTTGGGCAGCGCGGCATTTGCAGGGAAATCGCTCGATTTTTCGCCGCCGCTTCCGATGCTTCTGGAGCCTGCCGGAGGACTGATCCTTTTGATCCTGATGTTGACTGTGATAGAGACGCTTGGCAGAGGAGAGAAGCAATATGCAGATCGCGGCTGATTTGATTTTGATTCTGTTTCAGAATATTGTATTTCAAAATGCGCTTGGACTTTCCTCGGCTGCCAGAACCGTCCGGCATGGACGCGGTTTATTTCGGCTCGGCTTGCTGACGATGCTGCTATGTACGGTTAGTTCCGGCTTAACGGCGTGCAGCAGATTGATCATCCCGACACAGTATCAAAAGCTGTTCTATCCGCTGGTCAATGCGCTGATTTGCGGAGGCATCTGTCTGCTTGCGGCGTTTGCTGTAAAGAAATTTCCGCGTATCAAGCGATATGTGATACCGTGGATTTATAACGCGGCATTTTCGTCCGCAGTGCTTGGAACCGTGCTGTTCAGCACAGAATATACGCATGATATCTGGATCGCATTTCGGTATGGCTTCCGTACCGGGCTTGGATATTTGGCGGCGTGTCTGATGCTGAAATTGGCTGTTCCGATGCTGTTCAGCAATCATATGCCGCAATCGGTACGCGGCTGGAAAGGTATGCTGCTCTATGGCGCAATGCTTTCCATGGCAGCAGCCTGTTTGTTCCCGTAATCATATAAAAAGAAAGGAGCATATCTTCCGTGAAACATAAAGTAAAAGGACGGAAAATCTATACCTACCGTGCGCGGAACCGCAGAGTATTCAGTGACTATCATCCGCTGCGTTCTGCAATCGGAACCGTAGCCACACTAATTATGGTTGTTGTGCTTGGATTTGTCGGATACAATGTGGTAGGTCCGATTGTGACGCGAATGCAGCAGGAGCAGCTCAATCCCACCAAGACAGAGGACCCGTATTTTGAGGTGGCGTCCGAGGGTGATGTGACAACCTCCTCGCAGACACAGGCGACAACCACGCAGCAAACGACCGTCACCACCGATGCAACAACCGAAACCACTGTCACTACGACTACAGAGCAGTTTCCGAGCAGATTCCCGTCGGATATTGACGTTGCATATTTTGTTGCAGAGGACACGCTGAAGGATTTGGATAGTGTCGAAGCAGCGGCAAAGGAATGCCGTGAAAATGGCTATCGCTCGATGATTCTGCCGCTGAAGCTCAGTTCCGGAATGCTCCAATATGCGTCGAGTGTAGACAAGGCGGTGGCGTGTGGTGCGTCGAATGACGAAATGCTGACGCTGCGTGAAATCGTCAATGCTGCAAATCGTTATGATGTGAACTGCATCGGACAGATTTCTACACTGGAAGATCATACCTTCCCGAATTTCTTCATGGAAGGCTCGTATGTATTCAAGGAGGGCACGACTCGCTGGCTGGATGACAAGCCGGCAGAGGGCGGTAAACCTTGGCTCAACCCATTTGACGCGGCATCCGCAGATTATCTTGCCGGTATCGCAGCCGAGATTCAAAAGGGTGGATTTACGGAGATTATCTGTACCGGAACCATATTCCCGCACTTTTTCCGTTCCGATGCAGAGCTGCTCGGCAACCATATTCAGGATGAAGAACTGCGGAAAGAAGCGTTGATGTCGGTTCTGAACCGAATTGCGGATGTTGCGCCGACAGCAGGTTTATATGCTGATCTGTATGGCGTTTCGCAGGGAGAAGTAGAAGCGTTCCAGCCAGCAGAGCTGCAAATGACGCCAATCTACATGGAAATCAATCCAGCACAGATGACAGAAGCGTTTACAATCGGAGAACAGCGCTTTGACCCTGCTGCGCTGGCGCTGCCGGAGCAGATTGAAATGCTTGCGGAGGCGGCACGGACAGCAGCCGGTTCGCATGAGGTGATTCCGATTCTCCGGATTGAACAGATGTCCGAAACCGAAATTGAGACGGCGGTTTCGGTACTGGGCGAGGACGGTTTTCAGCGGATTTGTCTATATCGTGCAGCCACAGCAGAATGATACAGCAGCCGATTCCGAATATGGGATCGGCTTTCTGTTTGCTGTTTCGATATCGTAATTGAAGCGAAAATATGCGCAATTCGTCATAAAAATACGCATTGAATCATTCGCATTATCGTCATAAACTAATATAAATTGTTGATTTGAAAAAGAAATCGCTGAAAATCGGCAGAAATCACTTGCAAAAATCAAATAAATATGATATACTATAAGGGAATATCAATGCTGTTTGTGAGGAGGGACTTGCTCATTGTCTGTGAATATTGCGATAGACGGGCCTTCCGGAGCCGGAAAAAGTACGCTTGCGCGCCGCCTTGCCGGAAAGCTGGGATTCATCTATGTGGATACCGGTGCGCTTTACCGTGCGATTGCGCTCTATATGCTGCGCAGAAATGCGGAGACGGAACAGCAGATCATTGATTGCCTGCCGGATTTGGAGGTAACGCTTCGTCATATGAATGACGAGCAGCACGTGTTCGTCAATGGCGAGGATGTATCCGATTTGATTCGGACGCCGGAGGTCACGATGGAGGCGTCGCGGGTTTCTGCCATTCCGCGCGTGCGGGCGTATCTGTTTGCGTTGCAGCAGAATCTTGCACGCGAGCACTCGGTTGTGATGGATGGACGCGATATCGGAACGGTTGTACTGCCGAATGCCGATGTGAAAATCTTCCTGACAGCGTCGCCGGAAAAGCGTGCGATGCGGCGTTTCCTTGAGATGCAGGAAAAACAAATGGTTGGACAGACATACGAGGAGGTTCTTGCAGACGTCATTCGCCGCGATGAGCAGGATATGAACCGCGAGATCGCTCCGCTGAAACAAGCAGAGGACGCAATATTAGTAGATACGACAGAGTTAAATCTGGACGAATCAGAGGCGCTGCTTCTGAAAGTATGTAAGGAGAACCTACAGAAATGAACGGGTTTTATAAATTTGCCATTGGCGTCATGAAGCTGGTTATGCCGTTATGGTACCGGATTGACGCTGATGGCTTGGAGAATCTTCCGGAAGATGGTGGATATCTCTTTGTCAGCAATCACCGCAGTATGGCGGATCCCATTCTGATTGGAATACAAAATCCGCAGACGCAGTTCTGCTTTCTTGCAAAGCAGGAGCTGTTTGAATCGGGCTTTGTCGGATGGCTTCTGAAAAAGCTGGGTGCAATCGCGATTGATCGCGGCACGGGAGACACTGACCCGCTGGAGGAAATGGAATTCCGTCTGCAAAATGGTCAGAATGCACTGATTTTTCCGGAGGGCACGCGTTCCAAGGACGGTAAGCTCGGAAAATTTAAAACCGGCGCGGCACTGATTGCTGCACAGTCCGGTGCACCGGTCGTACCGGTTGGCATTTACTTTGATGACGATGAGCTGCATTTCCGCAGTACAATTCATATCCGCTACGGCGAACCGTTCAAGATTCCCAAAACGGATGGACGGAATCCGTCACCGACAATTTTAAAGCAGGTTCGTCAGCAAATGACCCAGAACGTCTCCGCACTCCTCACAATGGATGACGATTTTGACAAAAAACAAGATGTAATTGCAATGAAACAGACTGCGAATTCGGATGAAGAGAAGCCTGAGAACATCAGAACCAAACAATCTTCGGATGAAAATCTGGAATCGGAGGGAAAAGAAAATACAATGAGTAAAGAAAATCAGAACGAAAAGAATCGCGCAGACAAGCCGGAAGTCGAAAAGGATATCCTGAAAGAAATCGAGGACGAGATTTCCGAGGAAATCGAAGAAATTGCTGAAGAAGTCGAAACAGCTGATACGAAAAAGAAACCGTCCAAAAAGGTTGTTGAGGACGCTTCTGATGCGATTGACGAGCTGGATGAAAAGGAAGAAAAGGCTGCAAAGCGCGCCGCTTCCGCAATGAAGGCGTCCGATTCGTTCAAGAAGCGAATCAAGGATACCGAGCCCGAAGAGGAAATCTTCCTTGACGAGGACGATTTCTTTGAGGATGAGAAGAAATCCAGCAAAAAGGAAGAAAAATCCAAGCAGAAGGATTCGGACGAGGAAAAGTTCTTTGAGGAAGAAGATTTTGACGAGGACTTTGATTTGGATGAGAAGCCGGGTCTGTTCAGCGGATTTTCCTTGAAGAATCCGTTCAAGAAAAAGAGCAAGGACGATTTCGATGATTTCGATGATGATTTCAACGAGGACATCGACGAGAACGATGACTATGATGATGACGACTACGAGGATGATTATGAGGAAGGCGCAGGAAAGCGCATTGATTACGGAAAAATCGCGCTGATTCTGACATTTGTAATCCTCGGCATCTTTGCGGTTGATTTTGCGGTGAGACTGTATAACGATTATAAAAATACGCAGGGACAGCTTGAACTTACCAATCAGGCATCCAAGGTCGATTCGATGGCAGATTCCAGCGGTGTCGATGATGTTGCGTCCACAACCTCAACCTCCGCAACACTTGCAACCGAAGTTACGACCACGCTTCTGTCCGAAACCACCACGACAACGACTACGACAGAAGCCTTTGCCGATGACAGAGCAACGCAGACCATCGAGGTTGCCAATGATACCATGCACAGCGGAAGCCTCATTCTTCTCGATGGCGCACATCAGATGACAGCTGTACCGAGCCTTGTGACCTTTGCGAGCTTCAGCCCGCAGCATCTGCGTCTGGTCAGCACAGAAATGACCGTTGATGCTTCGCTTGCAATGCCGATTACGAATTGGTTCAAGGATTTCTTTGCTGCAACCGGTCTTGGTAATGTGATGGTTTACAACACGACCGGCACACCGGGCTATGCGCCTTATTCGACTGCAATTCCGGAGCGTGCGTCCGGTTTGACGCTTGATCTTGCAATTCTGAATGAAGCTGCAAAGAGCCATTCTCCGTATGCACCGGATGGCAACTACGCTTGGCTGACCGAGCACGCAGCAGAATACGGCTTCATCGTCCGTTATCCGGCTGACAAAGCGGATAAGACCGGTCACGATGCAATGCCGTGGCACTTCCGTTATGTCGGTGTTCCGCACGCAAAGTATATGTATGACAACAATCTTTGCCTTGAGGAATATCTTGAGGAGATCAAGAATCATACAGTTGGCACAGAGCATCTTGAAACGACCGTAAATGGTGTGAATTATGAGATGTATTATGTTACTGCTGGAACCGGCACCACGACTGAGGTCAAGTACCCGTTGGCACCGGATGGCTCTACTCCGATGATTTCCGGCGATAACGTTGGCGGTTTCATTGTAGCAGCCGTTAAGTAATGATTGAATGCGAACAGCCCGATTGATTGGGCATCGTTTATGAAAAATGAGAAAGGCACTTTTGATTGCGGTCAGAAGTGCCTTTTTGTGTAGATTTTCGGAAATTCGTTTTGATGATTCAAACAGTGATGTTACAGCAAATGTGAAATACCGTTTATCAATGCGCAGAGGGTCACGCCAATCAAAGTCGGCAAGAGAAATGCAAGAAATGTCCAGCGTTTGCTGCCTGTTTCCTTATAGATTGTCAGGAGCGTGGTTGCACAGGGCGCGTGAAACAGTGTAAAAATCAGGAAGCAAGCGGCAGTTTGCAGCGTCCAGCCGTGTGCGAGGAGTAGATTATACAGGTCATTGCACGAATTGTAATCTGTCAATGCTGCCGCACCGAGATACGCTGTCAGAGCAACCGGCAGAACGATTTCATTTGCCGGAAGTCCGAGCAGGAACGCCAGTATGATAACACCGTCGAGTCCGATCAGTGTGCCGATTGGATGACAAAATCCAGATATCCATTGCAGAATCGACTGACTGGAGACTGTGATATTTGCAAAAATCCAAATGAGCAGACTCACCGGCGCTGCGGTCATAATCGCACGACCGAGAACGAATATTGTCCGATCCAAAACAGAGCGCAGGATAATCTGACCGATTTGCGGCTTGCGGTAGGGCGGCAGCTCCAATATGAATGAGGATGGCTGCCCACGCAGAATCGTTTTCCCTAAAAATCGCGAGGCAGCAAAGGTCATACCAACGCTCAGCAAAATCAGAAGCGTCATGACGAATGCGGCGCGCAGCGAGGACATTGCATCATTTCCGGCAAAAAATATCGTAACGATGACGAGCAATGTCGGGAATCTGCCATTGCAGGGGACGAGCGAGTTGGTTAAAATTGCGATCAAGCGTTCACGTTTGCTTTGGATGATTCTGCATTCCGTGACGCCGACTGCGTTGCAGCCAAAGCCCATTGTCATGGTCAATGCTTGTTTTCCGCACGCCTTGCACTTGGCACAGCAGGTATCCAGATTGAACGCGATACGCGGCAGCAGTCCGATATCCTCCAGCAAGGTAAACATCGGGAAAAAGATTGCCATGGGCGGCAGCATGACGGATATGACCCAGCCTGTTCCGTGCAGAACACCGTCAACAAGCGCGCCGGATAACCAATTCGGACATTGAAGCCAATCCAAAACAATATGAAGATTTTCACAAAGCGTAGAAAACAGCGCGGATAGTAACGCCGAGGGGACATTTGCACCGACCATCGTGAGCCAGAACACGATCAGCAGCATCGCGAGCATGAGTGGATATTTCAAGTATTTGCCGGCCACAATGCGGTCGATGCGCGTACTGCATGAATCTGTATTTTCACTGATATTTGCTGCGTCTTGATAGATTTCACTGGCAATTCGAACGGCATCCGAATGTGATAGCTTTTCAAATGCAGGCGGATTGTGCATATCCTGTTCAGCCGCATCCAACAAGGGGATGAGGGTACGCTTTTTCTTTCCGATAACGCCTACGACCGGTATTTTCAAGTGCTCCGCAATGATATTGAGGTCGGGTGTAATATGTCTGCGCTTTGCCTCGTCCATGAGATTCATGCAGAGTATGACGTGTTCGCCGGCAGCAATCAGCTCGATTGCCAGTGCCAGACCGCGAACCGGACAGGTTGCGTCACATACGCAGATTACAAGGTCATGCCGAATTTCACGCAGCATTTGACCGGTCACGGCTTCCTCGGCAGTTGCAGCGTGTATGGAGTATGCGCCGGGCGTATCAATGCAGTGAATCCGCTGACCGTGATGCCGAAACCACCCCTCCGCGCCGGAAACGGTTTTTCCGCACCAATTTCCGGTATGCTGATGTAAGCCTGTCAGCGAATTGAAAACCGTGCTTTTTCCGGTGTTCGGATTTCCGGCGAGCAAATATGTGGTTTCATGCTCACTGACACGCACGAAAATGCGTTCACAATCTGATTTTCGAAGCGCAAGCGTTACGCCATGCAGCGAAAACGCAATGGGTGAGCCGCCGCTGCCGCGCATTTTTATACTGATTTCGGTGCCGGCAATCAGCCCCAGTTCAGACAGACGTTCCCGAATTTCCGCTGTATCCCGTATTTCTGTAACGATTGCGCGCGTGTGTGCCGGCAGTGCAGATAACGGTACGAGTTCATTCAAAAAATCACCCCTTCATATTCTGGTTATTGTCAGAATATGAAGGGGATTCGTTTTATGTGAATCTGTGAATGCGATTAGAAGCGATTTTTGAAATCACTGAATGCAAAACTACGCAGGAGCTTGCAATTTCCATCCATTTCACGGACAGCAACCGCCGGCATCGGCATACCGGTATACATTCTTGCTTTCGTCAGCGTGTTGATTGCCATATCTTTAAATACGAGGCGTTCTCCGATTTCAAGCGGATGATCGAAGGAATAGTCACCGAAAATATCCTCCGGCAGACAGCTTCTGCCGCCCAGCCGATACGTATGTGGAAGAACCGAGGGCTTATCTGCACCGATGAGCGGCGGACGATAATGAAATTCTGTGATATCCGAAGCGTGACACACGGCAGATGAATCCAGAATCGCAATCGGAATTTCATTTTTGATGATATCGACCACCGATGTGACGAAATAGCCGGCTTCCCAGACGATCGCTTCACCCGGTTCAATATAGACCTTTAAGCCGTATTTTCGCTGAAGCATCGCAATGGTTTCCTCGAATTGTTCGATTTTGTAGCCCTCACGGGTCAGGTGATGGCCGCCGCCGAGGTTGACCCATTCGAGGTCGGGCAGAAGTGCGCCGAATTTATCAATAAACGCATCCGTCAGCCGAACAAGCGCGTCTGCGTTTTGCTCAAACAGTGCATGAACGAGCAGACCATTGATATTTCTGCGCTGCGGCATCGGAAATTCGGAAATTGTTGTGCCCAAACGCGAAAATTGCGCACATGGGTCAAATTCTTCGATTTGCTGCGATTTGAATTCGGGATTGACACGGATTCCGACCGAGACATTATGCGTTCTGGCAAACACACCGTATTTTGCAAGCTGTGAGGGCGAATTGAACGTCATATGGTCACAGATTTCAACAAGCTGATCGACCTCATCGGGCAAAAATGCTGTCTGATACACGTGGTTTTCACCATGGAAAAACAGATGCGCAAGCTGTGCTTCATATGCCGAGCAGGACGATGCGCCATCGAGATACCGTGCAATCATAGAATAAAAGGGAAACGATGAAAAAGCCTTTTGCGCGTAAAGGATGCGGCATCCGGAGCGTTGACGGAGTGCATCAAGCGATATGAGATTTTCTTTGAGCTTTGCCTGATCAATCAGGTAACATGGCGTTGGCAAGGCTGATTCCAGCATCGTATTTTCACCCCTTTTCAGGATTATCATTCATACAGAAATAGTATATCATATTTTGTGTGATTTTGCAAGTATTTCACAAGACTTTCTGCATTTGCGGTAAAAAAGGGAAATTATTTGTTATGACTTGCAATTTTCGCTTAAATATGGTATAATTGAAAAGAATGTACAGAAATATAATAGGAGAATCAAAAATGGCGAAAAAAAGAAGGATTCGTTGGGATCGAGTGGCTATTGTGTTTGGTCCGCTGCTGCTGCTTCTGCTGATTATCTGGGTCGGATGCAGCCACAAGGAGCCGTCCGTGTCAGATGAAGCTGATTTGCATAGCGTCACGACGGTTACAACTGAAACGACTGCGCCGACCGAAACGCAGTCTGTGGAAATTCCGGTGGAAGCGGTCAAGAAAAATCCGATCATCTGCATTGATGCCGGTCATGGCGGATATGACGGCGGTGCGACCGATGAAGAAAAGATACGATATGAAAAAGACGATAACCTCCATTTAGCACTTGCTGTGCGCGACGCATTCCGTGAACGGTATCCGGATGTGGAGATCGTTATGACGCGCGAAACGGATGTGTTTATCGAGCTGCAAGAACGCTGCAATATTGCGAATAATGCAAATGCAGACTTTTTCATCTCACTGCACAGAAATTCATCGACATCCGGAAAAGGCGTAGAAATCTGGATCAACAATGAATCTGTCGGTGACAATAAATGGGACAAGCTGCTTGCCGAATACATTATGGACTGGCTGGATCAGGTTGGTATTTCGGAACGCCGCGGTATCCAGACCGGCTTCCGCAACAACGAGAAGAATGTGGAAAGCAACAACTATGTTGTAAACCGCTATACCAATATGCCGAGCTGTCTGATTGAAATGGGCTTCATGACTTCGGATGAGGACAACCGGTATTTTGACGATAATCTGGATGATTATGCGGATGCCATCGTGAGCGCAGTCATGGAGCTGATGGCAGATAAGGATATTTACCCGACAACAACCTTGCAGTAAAAAGAGAAAAGAGGAACAAAAATTGGAAACAGTCAGCTATACCTTGCTGAAAAAACGTGCAAAGGAAACGGCAGAGCCGAAAAAACGAATTGCCATTATCGGCGATTGTGCGACACAGCAGCTTGCAACTGCCATACGAGGAGAATCCATTCGGCGCGGTTTTCCGCTTGCTGTTCTGGATGCCGATTATGACCAGATGGAGGCGCAGCTCTTAGACCCGAATTCCGAGGTTTACAGCTTTGAGCCGGATTATATTTTGCTGTTTGCGTCCTATGAAAAACTGAAAAAACGGTTTCATGATACCGTACCGTCCGAGCGCTGCGCGTTTGCAGCAAGAGAGATGGAACGTTTTACCGGATTGTGGCAGGCGATTGGTGCCAATAGCAAAGCAAAGATTCTGATGTTTGATTTTCCGGAATTTGAGGACGCTGTATTTGGCAACTTTGCACTGCGCACGCCGAATTCTCTTGGATTTCAGGTGCGCAAGCTGAATCTGCTCTTTTCCGAAACGATTGCAGCCGATTTCCCGAATGTGTATCCGATTGCCCTGAGCAATATCCGAAACGCACTCGGAAACGATGTGTTCTTTGACGAGCGCACATGGTTCCTTGCAAAAATGGCAGTATGTACCGACGCTTTACCGGCGGTTGCTTCCAGATTGATGGATACGATTACCGCACTTGCCGGTAATGTCAAAAAATGCGTTGTAGTCGATCTGGATAATACGATTTGGGGCGGCATCATCGGTGATGATGGCATCGACGGCATTCAGCTTGGCGAGCTTGGCGATGGCCCCGCGTTTGCTGCATTGCAGCACTGGCTGCTGGAACTGAAACGGCGCGGCATTTTGCTTGCAGTATGCAGTAAGAACAATGATGATACCGCAAGAGAGCCGTTCGAGAAGCATCCGGAAATGATTCTGCGCCTCGATGATATTGCAATGTTTGTCGCGAACTGGGAGAATAAGGCGGAGAATATTCGCAATATTCAGAAAACGCTGAATATTGGAATGGACAGCCTTGTATTTCTTGACGATAATCCGTTTGAACGGAATCTGGTGCGTGAGATGCTGCCGGAGGTCACAGTTCCGGAGCTGCCGGAGGATCCTGCGGAGGTGCCGGCATATCTGACATCGCTGCATCTGTTTGAGGCAGTGAATTATTCCGAGGAGGATGCGGCGCGTACTGCGCAGTATCAGGCTGAAGCCAGCCGTACCGCAGCGCAGGCAGCGTTTGGTTCGTATGAGGATTACCTCAAGGCACTGGAAATGAAAGCGGAGATTTTGTCGTTTGATTCGTTCCATTGTCCGCGTATTGCGCAGCTGACGCAGCGTTCCAATCAGTTTAATCTGCGTACTGTGCGCTACTCGGAATCCGATATTACAGCGATTGCCAATGACCCGGCATATCTGACGCGTTATATGACGCTGACCGATAAATACGGCGAGCATGGGCTGATCAGCGTGGTCATTTGCAAAAAACAGGACGAGGATACCTTGTTCATTGACACATGGCTGATGAGCTGCCGTGTTTTGCGGCGCGGCGTTGAGGAATGCCTGTTTGATGCAATCGTGAAGATGGCTGCGGACGCAGGCTACCGGTATCTTGCTGCGGAATATATCCCGACTGCAAAGAACAAAATGGTTGCAAATTTCTATGAAACCATGGGGATGACGCCGCTTGAAAATAACCAATATACCCTAGAATGCGCGAAATATCAGAATCATACGCATACGATTACAGTTTTATAAGTTTTTTCTGATAAATCACAAAAAGTGCTTGAAATATTCACAAAACTGTGGTATAATAGCATTATTAAGATCGGTGCAGCCGCTTGGGCAGCGATCTTCGGCGATAGCCGCAAAAAACACCTTGCGGAGAAAGAGGAATGACTATGAAGAAAACGACTGCTCTTGCATTGTTCGCAGCTGCGGCGGCTGGTGCTGCTGTTGCAATTATGATTGCGAAACGCCGTCAGGATGAGGCAAGTTGCCGCTATGATGCCGATGAGTTTGATGACGATGATGAGCTCTTTTGTGAGGATTGCGGCATTTGCGGTGAAGAGTTGAAGGACGCTGCGGAAGAAGTTGCTGAAAAGGCAGAAGATGCAGCGGAAGAACTCGCTGATAAGGTAGAGGACGCCGCAGAGGAAATTGCAGATCAGGCAAATGATGCTGTCGATGCAGCAAAAGACGCTGTCGATGAGATCAAGGACAAGCTCGACTGATTCTGTATCGGAACTGGAAACCAAAACGGGATGCGGCAAATGCTGCGCATCCCGTTTTTTATGTTGTAAGATAGGGGTATGATTATGCAGCGAATCCTCGGTTATCTGCGCCGTGCAGTACAGGAATTTGACCTGATTCAGAACGGCGACAGAATTGCAGTCGGCGTATCGGGTGGAAAAGACAGTCTTGTTTTGTTGAATGCCTTGCGTGATTTCCAACGATTTGGTTTGTATGACTATACGATTGTCGGGATTACGCTGGATCCGCAATTTGAAGGCGTCCAAACCGATTTTACGCAGACACAGGAATTCTGCGACCGGCTCGGCATTGAATATCATATCATTCGGACGCAAATCGGACAGATTGTATTTGACCATCGAAAAGAAACGCATCCATGCAGCTTGTGTGCAAAGATGCGCCGCGGTGCGCTGCACGATCAGGCAAAGGCGTTTGGCTGCAATAAGCTGGCGCTCGGTCATCACAATGACGATGCGATTGAAACCTTTCTGATGAATCTGTTTATAGAGGGCAGAATTGGCTGCTATGCGCCGAAATCATATCTGTCGCGCAAGGACCTCACGCTCATCCGACCGCTGAGCTTTGCGCCGGAAGCGGATATCATTCATGCCGCGAGAAATAAGATACCTGAGATTGTGAAGTCGAGATGTCCGGTAGACGGTCATACCACGCGCGAGACGATGAAGAATTTCATCAGAGAACAGGAACGCGCTAACTCCGGCTTTAAAACAAGAGTGTTTGGTGCGATGCGCCGTGCAAATGTCGATGGCTGGGGCGGCAAAACGTATATCCGTGATTTATCCATGGATAATCCGGAAACCAATGGAAAACCGGAGCGATTTCATATGCTGGAGGCAGAAATCGCAAGAAGGCTCAAGGAGGGACAATATGCGGATTCTCGGAATTGAAAGCTCTTGTGATGAAACCGCTGCGTCGATTGTTGAGGACGGACGCAGAATTCTATCGAATGTGATCGCATCGCAGGCAGAGGAGCATAAGCAATATGGCGGCGTTGTGCCGGAGCTTGCCTCGCGCAGACATTGCGAAAATATTTTGAATGTTGTCAAAAAAGCGCTCAGTGATGCCGATATGACGATAGATGAAATCGACGGCATTGCGGTAGCGTATGCGCCTGGTTTGATTGGCGCATTACTGGTTGGCGTTAGCTTTGCAAAGGGGCTTGCGATGATGACGGGTAAGCCGCTGATTCCGGTTCATCATACCGAAGGTCATGCGGCTGCGAATTATCTGGCGCATCCGGAGCTGAAGCCGCCGTATTTGGGTCTGATTGTCAGCGGCGGTCATACGAGAATCGCGGAGGTTCTGGATTATACGCAATTTCGGACAGTTGGTAAAACGCGTGATGACGCAGCAGGCGAGTGCTTTGATAAATGTGCGCGTGCGATGGGATTTCCGTATCCCGGCGGCGTTCATGTTGACAAGGCTGCACAGAGGGGCAATGCAGACGCGTTCAAGCTGCCCAAAACAAAAATGGACGGCAACCCCTATGATTTCAGCTTTTCCGGCTTGAAAACATATATTGTGAATTTATTGCACCATGCAGACCAGTGCGGTGAAACTGTCAATACCGATGATTTATCCGCAGCACTCCAAAAGGCGATTGCGGAAACCGTCACGGATAAAACGATTGCGGCTGCGAAAGAACTTGGATATACGCAGATTGCGCTATCAGGCGGTGTTTCTGCAAATTCCGGTGTTCGGAATACGCTGGCTGTTGCTTGTGAAAAGAATGGCTTTACACTTTGTATGCCGCCGCTTGCACTCTGCGGCGACAATGCTGCGATGATTGCGGCACAGGGATATTATAATTATCTTGCAGGCATCACAGCGAATGAAACGCTGAATGCAGTTGCATCAAAAGAACTGCGCGGTGAATCTGCATGAATTACGAATATGAAGAACTGAAAGCAGGCATCTATGTTTGCCGAAGCCAGACGCACAGCTTTGGAACGGACGCGTTTTTGCTGACGGGATTTTCTGCGTATCGCAGGCGCGATTTGGTCTGTGACCTTGGCACCGGCTGCGGCATCATTCCGCTTTTGATGCAGCGGCATGATCCACCGAAACAGATTTACGCTGTGGATATCCAGCAGGATGCGATCATGCAGCTCAGGCTCGGCATGGAACAATGCGATGCTGCGCCGGCAATCGTGCCGGTATGCTCGGATTTGCGAGCACTCAGCGATATGCCGTTTGGGCAGTTTGATTTGGTGACCTGCAATCCGCCATATAAAGCGGCAAACAGCGGCATTTTGTCTGCGGATGCGCAAAAACAGATTGCGCGGCATGAAATCGCAGGTGATATTATGGATATCTGCGCGGTGGCTGCAAAGCTGCTGAATTATCACGGCAGATTGTGTCTATGCTGCCGGCCGGAGCGCCTTGCGGATATCATGTGCGCCATGCGCGCAAATAAAATTGAGCCAAAACGTCTGCGGCTTGTCTGCAAAACGCCGGAATCTGCTCCGTGGCTGTTTTTGATTGAGGGAAAGAAAGGCGCAAAGCCGTTTTTGCAAATTGAACCGACTTTATTTGTGCGCTCCGGCGAAGGACTCACTTCCGAGGCGGCGCAAATCTGCCATTTTGGAGAACAATATTTATGAGTGGAATACTATATATTGTTGGCACGCCGATTGGAAATCTCGGAGATATGACCGAACGGCAGCTTGATATTCTTTCAAAGGTCGATTTTATTGCGGCTGAGGATACGCGCGTGACCAGAAAGCTGCTCTCGCATTTTGATATTCATACACCGCTTGTCAGTTATCATGAGCATAGCTCGGAGGCGGTCATTCGGCAGATTGTCGAGCGCATTGCGACGGGCGAATGCTGCGCGGTGGTGACGGATGCCGGTATGCCGTGTATTTCCGATCCGGGCGCGATTCTGGTGCAGAACTGTATTGCGGAGCATCTTTCGATGCAGGTGATTCCGGGACCGAGTGCGGTCATCTCGGCACTTGCGATTTCCGGTCAGGATACGACGCGGTTTTGTTTTGAGGGATTTTTATCGGTCACCAAAAAACAACGGTATTCGCATCTGGAAGCGTTACAGCATGAAACGCGCACGATGGTGTTTTATGAAGCGCCGCATAAATTGCTGAATACATTAAAGGATATGCTGACATATTTTGGAGATCGCTCGATTTCCATTTGTCGAGAACTGACGAAGATTCACGAAGAAATGACGAAAACAACACTTGCCGAGGCGGTGCGCTTTTATGAAACGAATCCGCCGAGGGGTGAATTTGTTTTGGTGATTGCAGGTGAACAGCGTACAGAGGAATCCGAAAAACCTGCATTGGAAGCCGTATTGGCGATTGCGAGAGAGCGGATTGCCGGCGGCGAACGTGCTGCGGATGTCTGCAAGCAGCTTGCAAGCGAGACCGGGTATCCGAAGCGTGTGCTGTATCAGGCAGTGATTTCCGAATGATAAGCAGGGCTGCGCCACGGTGTATGGTGCAGCCCTTTTCTCTCTACGAATCGTAGGTTGACGAAAGCGACGTTTTCTGCTATGATACAAATATCAGATAACATCTGGGAGGCATAGTATGGATCAAATCAAAACAGGCGCGTTAATCAAACAATTCCGAATAAGGAAGCAAATGACGCAGAGCCGGCTTGCGCAGCTGCTCAATGTCAGCGATAAGGCGGTGTCGAAATGGGAATGCGGAAAGGGCTGTCCGGATATTTCGATACTGACTGCCCTTGCTGAGATTTTCAATGTAGACGCGCGTGTTTTGCTGAACGGTGAAATCGAGGAAAGGGAAAGTGATCAAGGAAATATGAAGAAGCTGAAATTTTATGTCTGTCCGAATTGCGGAAATGTCATCACTGCGACATCCGAGGCAGTTGTGACCTGCTGCGGCAGTCCGCTCGCCGCATTAGAGCCGTGCAAAGCAGAAGCGCATGAGATGCTCAACTGCGAAGAAGTGGATGATATGTGGTATATTTCATCCGAGCATTCCATGACAAAGGAGCATTATATATCCTTTGTCGCATTCGTCAACGACAGCACCGCAATCATCTGCAAACAATATCCGGAATGGAATTTGCAGGCGAACATTCCGCTTTACCGTTCAGGCAAGCTGATATGGTATTGCACGAAATGCGGCTTGCTATATCAGATGATACGATAAAAAGATGGCAGATACTGAAATTACAGTATCTGCCATTGCTTTTATGTTAAATTCATGTAGAACAGAGAATCGAGTCCCTTGAGCAGCAATTCATCATCAATGATAATTTCATGCCGGCAATAGGGGATAATCAGCGGTGCAAGTCCACCGGTTGCAATGACTGTGGTTTCATAGCCAAGCTCTGCCTGCATCCGGTCGATGAGCGAGTCCATCGCACCGGCATTGCCATAGATCACACCAGCCTGCATGGAATCAATCGTCTGCATATTGATCACCTTTTTCGGTGCAATCAGTTGAATATGCGGAAGCTGTGCCGTACCGGACGCGAGTGATTGCAACGCGATTGAAACACCCGGATAGATGATACCGCCGATAAACTGCTTGTCACGGTCAAGGACGGTCATTGTGGTTGCCGTGCCGAGATCAATGATAATGGCAGGTGCGCTGTAATGCTCGATTGCAGCAACTGCGCCGACCACCAAATCAGCACCAACACCCTCTGGCAGAGTTTGGATGCCTGTTTTCAGCTCCGGACCAACCACCAGCGATTGAATACCGGTCAGCTTTTCGACCGCCTTACAGAGCAAATCGGTCAGCGGCGGCACAACGCTCGATACAATGGAGCCGTCCAGTGCAGACATATCCACATGATGCAGATCGAGAATCATCTTCACAAGAACAGCAAATTCCAGATCTGTCTGATTGCGGTCTGAGTGCAGACGCTCGACAAATTCGACCTGATGATCGTTGACGCATCCGATACAAATATTGGAATTTCCGATATCAACTGTGAGAATTTTCATGTAATTATCCTTTCACGATGCAGCCGATTCCGCGTCGGGTTTTTTGACGATTTTCAGAATTCTGACGATTGCCGTGCTCAGAACGAGATTGATAGCCAATTCCACAAGGAAGTTCAAACCGACAAAGCCAAAGAGGAAGTATGCGCCGACATTCGGATAAGCAGCGGCGGCACTCCACTCCTTGATGGTATCGAGGAAGAACACGACACAGCCGAGCAGAAAGACGCCCGTATTGACAACCGGACACGCGATGCCGGCAGCAATGACGCTGAGCCACTGATTTTTCTTTTCAAACAGCTTATATATCAAGCCGGCAGCTATACCGGCGAGCATACCTTTCAAAAGACAGCAGATTATGGTTCCGGGGACATTGATTGCGAGAAATACACCTGCGTCGGTTGCAAGTACGGTTCCGCCAAATACTAAGCCGAGCCATGCGCCTGCTTTCCAGCCGTACAGCGCCGCACCAATGATAATCGGAGCAAGTACAAGCGTGATACTAAACGTACCGAATCGAATAAAGCTGCCAAGGCTTTGCAGAACAATGACGATTGCAGTCAGAATACCCATTCCGACAATGGTCTGCACATTTGTTTTTTTTGACATAGAAATGCCTCCTTAGAAAAATGGAAAATGATAGCGAAATTGCTGAAAGTTTTGGGCGTTCTTTTTGAAGCTCCATCCGCTTTCAAACAAGATTCACTGTTTATAATTATAACATAAATACGAGCTTTTGTCAAGAAATCCCATCTATGAAGGCAAATATTTTAACTGGATTGGGTTCATCTGCGCTTTTTCTTTTTGCGTGTTTTGGTGGTATTTTGATTCGGCTGTGTTGTCTGCAGTGGTGCGATTGGCTCGGATACGGATACCGTTTCAGCAGTTGTGAGAATCTCCGCTTCCGGTATGGAGACCGGAACAGTTGTCACGACTTCGGGCTGTGGTGCGGGGTCATCGTCATCCGGCATATTGTCAATCGCTTCCTTGAGCAGCTGATAGATAATCGCAAACACAGGTACCGTGAAAATGATACCGAAAATACCGCCGAGTCCACCGCCGAGGATGACAGCAATCAGCACGAGCAAGCCGGGCAGTCCGATTGAATTACCGACGACGCGCGGATAGATAAACTGACCCTCAAGCTGCTGCAAGACGAGGATGAACACCAAAAACCAAATGATGCGGTCAGGCGCTTCGACAGCAATCAGCAATACGCCGATGCCGCCGCCAATCCATGCACCGATGATCGGGAGCATGGCGGTCAAGCCGGTCAGAATACCGATGGTCGCCGCATAGGGGAACTGGAAAATATACAAACCGAGCGTACAGAGCGAGCCGATGATAATGGATTCGACAAATTGACCGGTCAGGAAGTTTGCAAACGAGGTATTGGTCAGATGCAGAACGCGGAACACACGATGCTGATATTGCTTGGGTGTTACGAGCTGAATGATCTTATGTACCACGTGCATCACACGCGTTTTCGCACTGAGCAGATAGATTGCAATGATCAAGCCAAGGACGAGATTGGTCGCGGTAGAGACGACAGATCTCGTTGCGCTGAACGCCGTGCCGAGGACGGATTCAAATTTGCCATCCATTAGATTGGTGAGGAATGAGGTGATCATGCTCCAATCAATCTTAAATTCTTGGATTTGCTCCATGATCACAGGCGGCATTTTCCAAGCAGTGAGCTGCGTTTCGAGCATGGAGAGTATTTGTTCCTCACTCCTTGGCATTTTCTCAATCAGCATATTGATTGCCGTTGTGAACTGCGGAATGATCATGAACACAATGAGCGCAATGAGAATCAGGGCAACCAAGCCGGTGCAGATGGCGCTGAGAATCGGATTCAGCTTGCGTTCCCATTCATGCTTGGAATTTGCCATATTATGGAAGATTTTCTCTTGAAACAGCTTCAAAAACAGATTGATGACGAATGCGATGCAGACGCCGTAAGCAACAGGCTCCAAAATCGCAACAAACCAGACCAAAATGCTTTTGAGCGCTGAGAAGTTCTGGAGTCCTATATACAGCAAAATGCCGTATGTAACAAGGATGAAATGCAATTTTGTAATGGGGTTGCGTTCTTTATCAGGTGAATTTTTCATAGTCATGTCTCTTTCGTATTATCTAAAAGTTTTAAGGCACGGGCAGAAGCGATTCGATGCAGGATTTCCTGCGAGCCTTGCGAACCATTGCTGTTTTCGGGGAGATGGTAGTCACCATCTGCCGAACGGATTCTTGCTTTGAATGGATCTTCGAATTGCAAACGGAATTCATCATATAAACGCTGTTTCAATGCCGCGTCCTTGATCGGTGTGCAGATTTCAACGCGTTTTTCGGTATTGCGCGGCATAAAGTCTGCCGAGCCGAGATAAATTTTCATACGCTCCGGCGTACCGAAAATATAAACGCGAGCGTGTTCCAGATATCGACCGACGATGCTGCGCACCTCGATATGCTCAGTCAGACCGGGAACTTGCGGAATCAGAGCGCAAATGCCGCGTATCAGAAGCTTGATCCGTACCCCTGCACAGGAGGCTTCAATCAGCTTGTCAATGATTGTCTTATCGCAAAGACCGTTCATACGCAAGCCGATGTAAGCAGGCTCACCGTGATTGGCATGATTGATTTCAGCATCAATCATATTGAGCACAGCAGGCCGCAAGCCATATGGCGCAACAAGCAAATCGGTCTGCGGCTTCGGCAGTTGATTTTGCTCTAGGGCTGCAAATACATTCACAGCCTCCTCACCGATCTGCGGGTCGGCGGTCATCAGGCAATAATCGGTATAAATTGCGGCAGTTTTTTCGTTGTAATTACCTGTGCCAATCTGGGTAAAGCGTTCGATTTTGCCGCGATATTTGCGTTCAATGAGCATGAGCTTGGAGTGAACCTTATAATTTTCCGGACCATAAAGCACATGAACACCGGCGCGCTCCAAAACCTTAGACCATTCGATATTGCCTTGCTCGTCAAATCTTGCGCGAAGCTCTGTCAAAGCGGTAACCTGTTTGCCACGGCCGGCAGCTTCACAGAGCGCGGCAATCACGCGGCTGTCACGCGCCATACGATAGAGCGTGATGCGGATGCTGACAACGGCAGGGTCGTCTGCGGCTTCATCAAGCAGACGCAGGAACGGTCGAATGCTCTCGTAGGGATAATTGAGTAGGATATCCTTTTTGCGGATTTGGGTAAACATCGCGCGGTTTTCTGCAACCATGTCGGATTTTTGCGGAACAATGCGATCATATTGCAGCTTAGGATTTGTCGCAATATCCTTGCATTCAAAGGCAAAGGAAAGGTCAAGCGGCGCTTTTGCGTAGAAAACCTGCTCCATAGAGACGTCAATTTTCTTGCAAAGATATTCGAGCGCAGGCTGATTGAAGGTTTCCGAAAGCTCAACACGAACGATTGGCAAGCGTTTGCGTTCTGCGAGCATCAATTCCATATCGGCTCTGGTATCGCCGGTACGAAGCACACCGATATCCTCCGGCGTAATGCTTGCGGAACGAGTCACGCGGAGAATTGTGCGGTCAACGACGCGGGAATTGCCGAATACCGTATGCGCATAAGCGAGGATGACGTCCTCAGCAAGAATGAATCTGCCGGTGCTTCCGAGTCGGATGATGCGCTGACATTGATCGGAGATGGGGAGTATGCCCATCCGCACGCCGGATTTGGATTCCAGCCGCAAAACCGCGTAAAGCACGCGGTCACGCAGAAACGGAACGGGTTTGCCTTTATCGACAATGACCGGCATCGAAAGCGGGCGGATTTCGCGTTTGAACCATTCAGCGAGCATGGTCTGCTCCTGTGGGGATGCGGAGTGGATGGTGACGCGCTCCAAGCCCTCGGAACGCAGTGCGTTCATGATTTCATAGAATGCGGTGTCTCTCACCGAGGTAAGAAATCTTGTTTTATCATAAATTGCACGAAGCTGTTCCTTCGGCTTCATTTTGCCGAATTCATCTTTTTTCTTCGGATTTTCCTTGTGTTTTCTCAGAAGATTTCCGACACGGACACGATAGAATTCATCCAGATTGCTTTGAAAAATTGCAGTAAAGCACAGCCGTTCGAGCAGCGGATTGGTTTCCAGCTGCGCTTCTTCCAGTACGCGTTGATTGAATCGAAGCCAAGACAGTTCCCGATTTTCATAACACTCTGATTTCATGATAGATTACTCCTTTTCGGAAGTATATAGACATTGCCATTATACTCCATTTTACGTGATTTGTCAATCGGAGAATCGTACAAAAAAGCAGTGAAGCAACCGGACTTCACTGCTTGGATTTTGATTATTCCTGCGAATTGGCGTCAAGCCACTCGATGACATCATCGACCGTTGTAAAGCAAAGGCTTGTGCAGGTATCGGCGCAGCCGTAGTAGATGGCGATGCGGCCGGTATCGGCGTCCACAAGACTTGCGCAGGGGAACACGACATTTGGCACATCACCGACGCATTCATAGGGCTGCTGCGGACTGAGCAGATATTCTCTGCCGCGCTTCAATGTCTTCCATGGCTGGTCCCGGTCAAGCAGCGCTGCCGAAAAGCTGTATACAAAGCCGTTGCAGGAGGTGAGGACGCCGTGGTAAAAAAGCAGCCAGCCGCGTTCGGTTTCAATGGGGATGGGACCGGCGCCGATTTTGGTCGATTCCCAGCTCATGTTCGGGCTCATGACATGACGATGCTTTCCCCAGAACACCAGATCCGGCGAATGCGAGAGAAAAATATCCCCAAACGGCGTATGCCCGTTATCGGATGGACGACTCAGCATCATATAGCTGCCGCCGATTTTTCGCGGAAACAGAACGCCATTCCGATTAAACGGCAGAAACGCGTTTTCCATCTGATAGAAATTCTGAAAATCAAATGTATACGCACAACCGATGGTCGGCTGATAGTGAATGGCATTGCACCAGGTGATATAGTAGCGATCCTCGATGAAGCAAACTCTGGGATCATAGCCATATTGAAAATCCTGAATCTCCGGATTGGTTTTGCAGAATGCAATCGGGGATTCCGAAATATCCCAGTGAAGCCCGTCCTGAGAGAAGCCTGCGTGCAGCTGCATATTGCGCGCCTTATCGTCAACACGGAATACGCCGGCGAATCCATTTTCATAAGGAACGACCGCGCTATTGAAAATGCTGTTGGACATTTCCAGATGATTTCTTTGGATGATTGGATTTTGCGCATAACGCCAGATGACATCCTTACAGCCGCAGGGCTTATCCTGCCATGGGAGATGGGGGATTGCCGTACCATTGAGAACCTGAACCTTCATACAAATCATGCCTTTCTGTTTATGTGGAACACTGTATTTCTATAGTGCTATTATAACACAAATTCGCATGAAGTTCAATAGATTATTGGTATAATAACTGAAAATCATTGAGCGTCAGAGCTTGCTCTGCGTTGTATAGATTATACAAATCATTACTTGAATAATAGGTATCATTAAAGGAACCATCGGGATTCATGAGATATTGCCCGTACCACAGCCCGAAGAACGACCAGACCGAACGGTCAATCTGCATCATCTCCGGATCGGGAAGCGCACTGCATTCGCTGATTGCGAGTAGTTTTCGACCGCCTGTGATTTTTTTCAGAGCGAGGAACTGCTCAAAGCGGCTGCCGTATTGCATCTGCGGCTGCAAATAAATATCCACAGAAGCAATATCATACATACGCTCCGGTACGAGATACGCTGCGCTTTGTCCGTTCCAAATCCAGATGAGATTGTCGATATGGTGATATTCGGTGAGTCGGTAATAGAGAAGCTGCCAGAGCTTTCCATAGGCGATGCTTCCGTTTGCACCCCACCAATACCAACCGCCGCCAGCCTCATGCAGCGGCCGCCAGAGTACAGGGATATCCATATTTTTGAGCGGCAGCAATGCTTCTGCAAGCGCGTCAATATCCTGAAGCAGCAGCCTGACTTCTTCTTGAATCGCCCCTCTCTCGGCAGCTGTTCCGAGATCCTCTGCGGATAGGAGCGCGAGCTTTCGGATATCCTTATTCCGAAATGCGCGTTTCAGATCAAAGTCAACATTTTCTGCGTATACGGAATTGGTTTCGGGCGCATTCCACTGCCACATCAGACCGACAATGCCGTTCATGTAAACATTCCAGTCAATCGCAGCGTCAATCGCGTCTCTGTTATCACCCGTACCGAGCATACTAAAGCGGATTGCAGGGAGCTGACCGGTTAATTGGTAGATGAGCTGCATTTCCCGATCGGTTTCATCGGATACATATTGTCCGATGACAGTTTTGGATTCCCAGTTGTTGACGAGAAACGAATATAACCGCTGGGCTTCGGGGGAGGCATTCGGATTACAGAGCGTTTGATGTACCTTGGAATCTGTCTGATACACCGATGCGTCATCGGAAATTTCGATATAGTCAATATCGACCTTTGTGTCGATGGTATCAATCGCAATGGTGGTTTTGCCCTTTTCAATGAAGATGCCGTAGAATGTAATTTTTGTAAAGCAATCGGTATCTTCGATTGTAAATTGACCAACTCTTTCGTCATTGACGCGGAGTGCGCCGATTCCGGTTTCCGGTGCGGCGACACAGACCGTGATGCGGTAGTGCTGCGTCTGCGGGAGAGAGAGCGAGAACACCATCGCGGATTCGGTATCGGCAGGGAGTTTTCCGACATAGCCCTTGCCGGAATAGCCACTGCGCTTCAGAAGCACCGCCGTATTTTGCGGCAGCTTCAAGGCTTCAGCTTCAATTTTTCGTCGGAAATGCGACTGATTGACCTCCGGCAGATTGAGCTGATACTGATCGGGATTCAGCTCGTCCGCAGCAAGAGAGCCATGGTCATCCGCAGAACCGGATAATTTCTGATAGTAACTGTATTTCGGCTGCGTTTGCTGATGATTCGGAAACGGAAGAAATAAAAAGCAGACTGATACAACACAAACGCTGATAATAAGCACAAGATAACGAAATGCGCCGTTCAGATGGGGTCTTTGATTCAAACGCATTTCAGGCAATACGCACCTGTCGGAACAGTCTCAGAATTCATGAAACTTCCGCCTCCTTTCTGATATGATGGGTGTAAGAATCAGTCTGCGGATTTCTGCATCAATTCCACAGCGGTTTTGATTGCAGCAGCGAGCTGATAATCTTCTTTTGCTTCCGGCTCCAGTGCTGCCGGAACATCCGGTTCTAAACCGATTTCGTGATAGCATTCGGTTTTACCGGTTGAATAGGTTGCGGTCGTGAGTGTAACGCCGCCGCCTGCAAGGTCAAAGGTAGACTGCATGATGCCCTTGCCAAAGGTTTTCTCACCGACCAGAACCGCTTCCGCATAATCGCGAAGCGCGCAGGCAAATAGCTCTGCAGCACTGGCGGTATTGCCATTGATCAGAACAACATAGGGCATTTGCTCAAAATTTGCATCCGAGGTCAGGATTGGGTTTGCATTTCCGTCTTTATCGTAGGAAAAAGCAAGCTCACCCTCAGGCAGAATGGGATCAGTCATGCGTTCAAGTGCGGAAAGCACGCCGCCGCCATTGTTCCGAACATCAAATATAAAGGCTTTTGCGCCTTGTTTCAGCAAATCCTGACGCGCAGTCTCAAATTGAGAAACGCTCACGCTGCGGAATTTGGAAATATAGATATAACCGATTTGTTCATCTGCAAGGTATGCGGACTGCACGGTAATTTCATCGAGCTGTGCACGCACCAGCGTGAGTTTTTTTTCGGTATTGGAATCCGATTTGCGGATTCGCAGCTTTACGGATGTACCGACCTCGCCGGCAATGAGGCTGATTGCCTCCTGATAGCTTGCTTTGAGCGAAATACCCTCGACTTCAAGCAGGATATCACCGATTTCGATTCCTTTTTTCTCAGCAGGACTATTCTCTGTCACATCGACAATTTCAGCAAAGCCCTCCTCATTCTGACGAATCGAGATACCGATGCCGGTATAGACGCCGGAGGTATTGTCCTGATAGGCGGTAAAGGCTTCGTTGCTGCGATATACGCTGTATTTATCGCCAAGACCGCTGACATAGCCGGCAAGCATTCCCTCAAGCACAGCGTCATCCGGAACCTCCCGATAGAAATTATCACGTATCTTTGCGTCAAGCTCATCGAGCCGTTCATATTTCTCAGCGAGTCGCTCTACTTGTGTGATTTTGCGATTAAAGACGCGTTCACTGACAGAAAGCGTAATGACAAAGGTTGCAGCAGCGGTCAGCGTCAGGAGACTGAGAACCGTACCGAATGAAAATTTTCGCATAAAAGGCACCGCCTTTCTGATTGAGACAATACCGCAAACGGCAAGAGACAATTTGCCTGTCTCCTGCCGTTCATTTATTCAGTAAGCATAGATTACGGGAGGTACTGGGTCGGGTTGACAGGGGTGTCATTGACACGAACCTCAAAATGGAGATGCGGACCTGTAGATCTGCCGGTAGAGCCGACAAGGCCGATCTGCTGACCGACAGTAACCTGCTGACCGACACTCACCGTTGTACGCTGTAAATGCGCATAGAGAGTAGAGTAACCGTTGCCGTGATAGATGACGACATTATTGCCGTAGCCGCCGCCCCAGCCATCGTTACAGACCTTAATGACGGTACCGTTTCCGACCGCAATGCAGGATGCACCGTTAATCGAGCTGACATTGCCGATGATATCAATACCGCTATGACCTTTCTTTGCACCGGTAAAGGGGTCTTTACGGTAGCCAAACGGACTGGAGATCCGATAATGACCGGGTGTCGGCCATGCAAACATACTGCCGGATGGCGGTGGCGGTGCCTGTGTGGTCGTTACTTTGGTGGTGGTTTTCGGGGGGGCAGTGGTAGGCGCGGTTGTCGGAGCAGTCGTTTTCTCAGTGGTAGGCTCCGTGACGGCCGGCTGCATTGTAGTAGCCTGTGCATCTGTGACAGCCGGTGCAACGGTTGTCTGGATTGGCTTTGCAGTGGTCGTAGTTGTGGTGCGGACTTTGGTGGTTGTCGTAGTAGTGGTGGTGGTCGTTGTGGTTGTTGTGGTGGTCGTAGTGGTGGAGGTGCGCTTTGCTTCCTCCTCCATCGCCTTGCGAATTGCTTCCGCGATTAGATCCAGTTCTTCCTGCTCAATTTTTTCGAGATCCTCCTGCTGGGTTTTGAGTTCATCGTTTGCAGTGAGTTGCTTGTTTTCGATCATTTCAATTTCTACGTGCGTATCGGAAAGTGCCGTATCCAGCTCTTGCTTTGACACGTTAAATTCATCTTTCAGTACATCAATTTCGGTCTGCTTAATATTGAGCGCCTGCAAGCTGACGGTGAGGTCCTGCTTATGATTGGTCAGCGTTTGAATATTCTCACGCAGCTCGGTAATCATCTGGTCGTCATGCTTTGAGATGCGTTTAATCAGGTCGATACGCGCAAGAACATCATAAAAACTGGATGCACCGACGAGTGCAGAAAAGAAGCTGTCATTGCCATGCACATAGAGCGCACGAATTCGTGCCTTAAAATTCTTTAGACCCTCTTGAACAGCCTGTTCTTCCGCTTGAATTTCAGTTTCAAGCTGTGCGATTTCGAGTTCCTTTTCCGTGATTTCACCGATGAGATTGGTCATTTGCGAATCAATGAGAACCATTTTGCCATTGATCAGCTGAATCTGATCCTTCAGCGTTTGTTCGTATGTAGATTTGTTGGTTAAATCCTTAGAAAGTGCTTCCAGCTCAAGCTTTTTCTGATCAATCTGATCTTGTTTTTCTTTCTTTTCCTGTTCAATTTCCTTGAGCGTTTTGGCATAAGCAAGATGATCGGGATTCTGCTTTGCTTCCAGCGAAAGTGACGCCGCCGCAAGAATCACGGCAGACAGTACAGCCAGCGCTTTTCTGCATTGCTTATTCATCATAAACCTACCTTTCGTAAATACGCATTACATATTGGCGGCACGGTGACGCAGGTGTACGCGCGTAGAAAGCACGCTTCCGAACGCACCAATCAGGGAGCCGGCAATAATATAGGAAAGCATCACGAGCAAATAGATTCTGCTGAACGGAATCACATTGCCCAGACCAATCGTGCCCAGAACATCAAAGCGGCCGAGCAGATCAACAACACTGTCATACGCAAACCATGTCAGGATTGTCGCAAATACACCCGCCATAAAGCCGTTTATCATACCCTCGATGAAAAACGGGAAGCGGATAAAGGACTTGGTTGCGCCAACGCTCTGCATGATGCTGATCTCACGGCGTCTGGAGTACACGCTGGCACGGGTTGTATTGGAGATAATGACCATTGAGACAATGAGCAGTGCAATGATAATTGCTATCGCTACGATTGTTACAACACGCCGGATCTCGGTCAGAAGCTCGACAAATGAATCCGGCGAACGTACAGAATCAACATCCGCGAGTTCTCTTGTAACAGAAAGTGTCTCATCCATTTTTGAAATATCGGAAATACGGATGCGATACGCGTCCAAGAGGGGATTATCGTCACCGAGCGATTCAAAGACAATCGCCTGATCGCTCATATCCGCCTTGAGGTCCTCAAAGGCTTCTTCCTTGGTATAAAGCTGTACGCTTGCGATATTATCTATCGTGAGCAGCTCTTCGCCAAGCTCGTTGATTCGTTCATCGGTAATCGTTTCACTGAGGTAAATAATGACCTCGTTTTTATCTTCAATGCCGCCGATAATCGAATTGATATTGACATAAAACAATACCGCGATGCCGACAAGCAAAAGGCTGACCAGAAGAACACAGAACGATGCAAACGCCATGACGCGGTTTTTCCAGACATTGTCAAAGCCCTGCCCGATTAAATATTTAAGACTACTGAGCTTCAATTTCTGCGCCTCCTATCACCTCGTCAAATACGACCTCACCCTCGCTGATATTGATGATTCTGCCGCCGAAATGACGTACCATTTCATGTGCGTGCGTGACCATCAGGATCGTCGTGCCACAGGCATTGATGCCCTGCAGCAGCTCAACCAGCTCATAGGCAAGCTCCGGATCGACATTTCCGGTCGGCTCATCGGCAATCAGCAGTGCCGGATCGTTTACAAGTGCGCGCGCCAACGCACAGCGCTGCTGCTCACCACCCGAAAGCTCACTCGGATAGCAGTCAGCCTTATCCTGCAAGCCGACAAGCGACATGACATAGGGAACGCGCTTCCGAATCTGCTTTTTTGGTGCGTCGATGACGCGCAGAACAAACGCAATATTCTCATATACGGTCATGGTATCAATCAGGCGGTAATCCTGAAATACAACGCCGATGGTTCTGCGGAATTCCGGAACCTTGCGCTTTTTCAGCTTGGTCAGATTATAACCATTGACATAGACTTCGCCGCTGTTTGCGTCAAGCTCTTTCAGAAGCAGCTTAATCAGCGTACTTTTACCTGCTCCGGAACGGCCAATTACAAAAGCAAATTCGCCGTCATCGACTCTCAGACTGACATCAGACAGCGCCTCGACGCCGGTGCTTTCGTATTTGACGTGTACATTTTTCAACTCTACCAAGAGTATTCCTCCTTATTTGGACGTTTTGGGGATCAGCGTATCGTAAAGAGAGGGAGTATGCGCTGATTCTTCGACATCTTCCCAAGGGCGAAAGTTAATTTTGTCAACATGGAAAATGCCAAACGAATTGCTTCGTTCGGCACTCCCAAAATCAAATGTCAAATCAAAAGTGTAGGGAAATTCAATCAGAATTTCACAGGGCTGGAAGAAAGATATTTTTTCACCATCAGTGCGATTTTGAATACGATTGCGTGGTCGAACTCACGGAGGTCAAGACCTGTGAGTTTCTTGATCTTCTCAAGACGATAGACCAGCGTATTACGGTGAACAAACAGCTTTCTGGAAGTTTCGGAAACATTCAGATTATTCTCGAAGAAGCGCTGAATGGTGAACAGCGTTTCGTGGTCAAGGCTTTCGATGCTGCCGCGCTTGAACACTTCGTGCAGGAAGGTTTCGCAGAGCGTGGTCGGCAGGTGGTAGATCAGACGAGCGATACCGAGGTTATCGTAGCTGACGATGACCTTATCGGTATCAAAGACCTTGCCGACTTCCAGTGCGGTCTGTGCTTCCTTAAAGGAGCGCGCCAGATCCTTCACGCCGATGACGCTGGTACCGATACCAACGTTTACGCGAGTGTAGAACTCACTGGAAAGTGTATCGGCAATGGAACGAGCGAGCTTTTCGAGGTCCTTGCTCTCGTTGGTGGACTTGATTTCCTTTACGAGCACGATATCGGTTTCGGTGATGTTAAAGACGAAATCCTTGCTCTTATCAGGGAACAAGTTCTGGATGACATCATAAGCAGAGATGTCATTTGCGGATACAATGCGAATCAGGAAAACAACGCGGCTGATTTCCGCATTGAAGTGCAACTCACGCGCCTTGACGACAATATCACCGGGCAGCACATTATCCAGAACAACGTTCTTAATAAAGTTGTTGCGGTCATATTTTTCATCATAATACTGCTTGATGCTGGACATTGCGATTGCAAGGATGTCTGCATACTTTGCAGCATTTTCATCGGTTCCCTCGACGAAAACAGCGTAATCCGGCGTGGTACGAACGCCGAACGGCTTATAGGTGAATCCATCGCGGATGAACAAATCGCCGGATTCATTCATATCCTTGGAAACGAATTCATTGGTGGTACCAACGCGCGTCGGATCACTGCACGCGATAATGGTTGCGGTCTCATCGACTACGCCGATGGTTGCGTGAATGGTGTCGTGCATTTGAACGACAAGCCCCTGAAACGGTCTGTTAGACATAATACGATCCCTTCGCTTTCTTCATGATTTTAAATTTGGGAGTGCCATGATTTCAGGCAGGAGGGATTTGATGTCAACCATATGAATCGCTCAGGTCGATGATCCTGAACTGAAACTATTACAGATTGTAACATATTTCCCGTCCTTAGTTGTTAATAAACTATGAACAAAACGTTAACATTTTGTTGTTTCACGTAATTTTCATCGTTTTGATTGTGGAAAATACCGAAAGTAAAGATTGGAAATTTGCAATTTCGTTATCATCTAGTTACAAATCGGTTACATTCTCTCCGGAGCTGTTACCTTTAGCAGCCGGAGTACATTACCGAGGGTCTGGCAAACGGCCTGACAAAGCAGCAGACGCGCATCACGCAGATTTTCTGTTTCTGCATCGCGAACCTTGCAGGCGTCATAGAACTTATGGAACTGTGCCGCAAGGTCTATGGAATACTTTGTCAGTCTGGAGGGATCGAACTGTGCGGCAGCGGTTTCGATTTCCGCAGGCATCAGTGCGGTCTGACGAATGAGTTCGCGCTCGGCAGGGGTGCTGAGTGCGTCAAGCTGTACAGCGCCTGCATCCGGAACCGGTACGCCGCTTTCTGCAAGATTGCGAATCAGACTGCAAATACGAGCGTGTGCGTATTGTACATAGTATACCGGATTGGACGAGGATTTTTCAACGGCAAGATCGAGGTCGAATTCAAAATGCGAATTGGCCTCGCGCAGATTGAAGAAGAATCTTGCTGCGTCTGCCGGAATGTCCTCCAGAAGCGTTACAAGGGTGAGTGCTTTGCCGCTGCGCTTGGACTGCTTGACCGGCTGACCATCGCGCATAACAGCGACCATCTGCATCAGAATGACATGGAGCTTGGAAGCGTCAACGCCGAGGGCGGTCAATGCAGCCTTCAGGCGCGGCACATAGCCGTGATGGTCGGCACCGAGCACATTGATTGCCTTGTCGAAATTACGTGTGACGAGCTTATCATAATGGTACGCGATATCCGGTACAATATAGGTATAAAGCCCGTTGCTGCGGCGCAGAACGAAATCCTTATCCACACCGTAGTCGGTTGCCTTGAACCAGATTGCGCCATCCTGCTCATATGCCTTGCCGGCTTCGAGCAGCTTGTCTACGATGACTTTGGTTTCATTTTTCGCATGAACTGTGCTTTCACGGAACCAGTTGTCGTAGATGATGCGATACTGCTTGAGGTCATGCTCCAGACCTGCAATGTTCAGCGGCAGAGCGTAATCAACAAGTGCCTTGCGGCGTGCTTCATCATCGACATTTGCGAGCGAATCGCCGTGTAAATCGAAATAATTCTTTGCGTGGGCGATGATATCCTGTCCGAGATAAACATCCTCCGGCATCGGGAATGCCTCGGTGTTTCCGTTTTCGCCGTAGATTGCTTTGCAGATTGCATCGGTATCGGTGGTGGATTGATAAATCTCCTGACCCTGCTCCGAGCAGAGCTGCATATAGCGAAGCGACAGCGATTTGCCGAATTTCTCAATCTGATTTCCGGCGTCATTGACATAGAATTCACGTTCTGCATGATAGCCGGCAGCCTGCAAAACCGAAGCCAATGTATCACCGATTGCACCGCCGCGCGCATTGCCAACGTGCATAGGACCTGTCGGGTTTGCGGAGACAAATTCAATGAGAACGCGTTTTCCCTTGCCGATTTCCGAGCAGCCATAGCGTTCGCCCTCGTCAATGACATTCCGAACGACATCCGAATACCACTTTTGTCCGAGATAAAAGTTCATGAAGCCCGGACCTGCAATCTCAACCTTATCAAACGGTGAGCCATCAAGAATCAGAGCGCCAGCGATTTCCTCAGCAATTTTCCGAGGCGGCATATGCAGCGCACGTGCGGAAACCATTGCAACATTGGATGCAAAATCGCCGTGGGAGCGATCTGCCGGTATCTCAATATTGAATACAGGCAGCGGTTCCGCAGGGAAAACGCCATCCGCAACCAAGCGTCCGATTGCGTCCAGAATGAGTTGCTTTGCTTCATTGGAAGAAGCCGATATATGATTCAAATACAACACTCCTTATTTTGATTTCGTATGTATTTGACTGACGAACGTTTGCACTCAGCGCAGACGAACGTGCAGATCAATCGTATTTGTCGCAGAGTAGCTGTTACCGATATCAAGCAGATACCGGAGCTGAAGCCGTCCGCCGTTTGGTTGAAATGCCGCCTGAATATCGAGTGTGCAAAGCAGCATTTCAATATGTCCGAACATAGTTGAATACTTGACCGGATGTGTCTTGCCGGTTTCGAGAATCATGACGCCCTCGGCAAAGCCGATTTTATGAATCGTCACGAGCTTTTCATTGAGCACTGTGATGATCGTCTGACCGATTGGTTTGCCGGCTTCGTCCAGCTCTGTATATTCAATCCGAACCTCATCATCCTGATAGGTAAATTGGGCGGTGGTATTCAGCTCGGATTTATCGGTATCGCCATCGGTATGCTGTGCGCTGAGGATTGTGAGAATGGCATTCTCCCCATGCTTATTTTGTTTCAGTTGATCAGCGGGCATAGGTTCCTCCGTATTTAAAAATCGCGGTCGGCGTGTTCGATCGCCTGTTCGATGAGCTTATCCAATAAATACGGATACCGCATACCGAGGTCAGCCATCAGCATCGGATAGGCAGCCTGTTCGGAAAGCTCCGGCATGGTGTTGACCTCGCCGAGCAGAATATCTCCGCGATTGGTGTAATAAATATCGACAAGTGCAAGCGAGCTGCATTTTAAGATGGAGAAGGCTGAGACAGCAAGCTCGCGCATGATATTTGCGGTCTGGTCATCGAGGTCAGCGGGGATGATCATATCTTTCTCGGAGTCGTTGATGACCTCTCCGACAAAGGATGCGATGGGCGGATCATATCCGAATACGCCGATACGGAATTCTCTGCCCTCGATGTATTCCTCAACGAGAACGGTGCTGTCCTGTGTAAACGCACGCTTAACGTGTCTTGACAGCTCCTCGCGGTTCGTTGCAATGCCGGATGCGATCGACTGATCGCTTTCGGAGGGCTTAACATAAACCGGATAATCAAGATGCGATTCGATTCGATCGTATTCATGTTCAAGACGGCTGAGATTCTGCTGTGAAACCGAGACCCAATTTGTCACCGGAATCCCTGCCGATGAAAGCAGAGAGTGCGTCATAGCCTTGCTGCGGCAGGCAGCAGAGCAGAAAATGCCGTTTCCGACATAGGGGATATGCGACATCTCGCACAAGCCCTGAATGGCGCCGTCCTCACCGAACTGACCTTGCAGAACGGAGAAAATCACGTCAATGCGCTTGAGAGAATAGTTTCCGTCTTCGAGAATGAGGATTCCGCGATGCGCAGGGTCGGGTGAAAGGATTGCCGAAGCACAGTCGGGATTTTCAATCCATTTTCCGGAAGCGATCTCATCATAATTGCCCGGAAAATAAAGCCATCTACCTTTTTTATTGATACCGACCGGAACAATCTCATATTGCTCGCTTTTCAGAGTACGCAAAACGGCAGCGGCAGAAGCCAGTGAGGCATTGTATTCGTTGGACGAGCCTCCGAATAGGAGAAGCAGTTTTAATTTTGCCACAATTAAAAGCCCCTTTCAATCAAAAATATTGCGTCTGATGTTGGATTCATTGCGTTTTGGGCATTTTGCCATTTGTGCATAATTCTGATACGACCTCGCAAAAACCAATGTAAAAACGCTAAAAAGCGAAAAATCGCGTGAACACGCAGAACTGCCTGTTTGGTTCGCATTTTTCTTTCCTTTCTATTTTAGCATACTTCACAAAAAAATGCAAGTGTTTTTTTGCAAAATCACAGATTTTTTTTTTAAAAAAAGAAGAACAGAATAAAAACGGTGAAACTTCTTGTTTTTTTATACAAATCGGGTGCAGAAATCTCGAAATCGTCATGAATCGGGTGACAAAAACGGAAAAATCTGGTATAATAAAAAAACAGATTTGACGAATGCGTATCAGGAGGGTCCGGAATGGAAATATTTGAACAGTTAGCATTGGAATTTAAACTTCGCGTGGAACAGGTTACCCATGCGGTCGCATTGCTGGATGAGGGAAAAACCGTCCCGTTTATTGCGCGATACAGAAAAGAGCAGACAGGCTCTCTGGATGACCAGACGCTTCACTCGCTGAATGACCGTCTGAATTATCTGCGAAAGCTCGTAGAACGCAAACAGGAGATCACCGATGCGATCACTGCACTTGAAAAAATGACGCCGGAAATTGCGGCTGCGATTTCTGCTGCCAAAACGCTGGTCGAGGCAGAGGACATCTATCGTCCGTATAAGCAGAAGCGCAAGACCAAGGCTTCTGTTGCAAAGGCGCGTGGCTTGCAGCCGCTTGCCGACTTGATTCTGGAGCAGAATTTCAGCACCGACCCCGTTGTCGAGTCAGAACCCTTTGTCAATCCGGAGCTTGAGGTACCGGATGTGGACGCTGCGCTTGCGGGTGCTTCGGATATTCTTGCGGAGACGGTTTCCGATGATGCGGAATTGCGCAAACGGCTTCGCAATCTGCTTTTGCTGCGCGGTTCGATTGCGGTCAAGGCGACTGACCCTGATACCGACAGCGTGTATCGTAATTTCTACGATCATTCCGAGCTGATTACGAAAGCTGCAAAGCATCGGATTCTTGCAATCAACCGCGGTGAAAAGGAAGGCTATCTGAAGGTCAGTCTGGTGATGCCGGAGGGGCTTGGCGAACAGATTACCACAAAATTATATGTCAAAAATGAAAGTGCTGCCGGTCAGATGGTAGCTGCGGCGGCGATTGAAGCATATAAAAAATCGCTTTTGCCGGCAGTACAGCGCGAGGTGCGTGCAGAGCTGACAGAGCAGGCGTCCGAGCAGGCGATTACGGTGTTCGCGTCCAATCTGCGGCAGCTTTTGTTACAGCCGCCGATGAAGGGCATGATTACGCTTGGACTTGACCCCGGTTTTCGGACGGGCTGCAAGGTCGCTGTTGTGGATTCGACGGGAAAGGTGCTTGCAACGGATGTTGTCCATATTACTGCAAATTCCGCACAGGCAGTCGCAGCTGGTAAAATGAAGCTGAAAGCACTGATTCAGAAGCATCAGGTCGCAGCCATCGCAATCGGTAACGGTACGGCATCCCGTGAATCGGAGCAGATTGTCGCAGATATTCTCCGTGAGCTTCCGGAGCAGCATACTGCATATATGGTCGTCAGCGAGGCCGGCGCTTCGGTGTATTCGGCATCCAAGCTCGCCGCCGAGGAATTTCCGGATTATGATGTTGCACTGCGCAGCGCGGTATCCATTGCCAGAAGATTGCAGGATCCGCTTGCAGAGCTTGTCAAAATTGAGCCGAAAGCGATTGGTGTCGGTGAATATCAGCATGATATGCCGCCGGCACGTTTGTCCGAATCGCTGACGGGTGTGGTAGAGGATTGCGTAAACGCGGTTGGTGTTGACCTGAATACCGCGTCCAGCTCGCTGCTCTCCTACATCTCCGGTATCCACAGCGGCATTGCGCACAATATTGTCACATATCGCGAGGAAAACGGCGCATTTACAAGCAGAAAGGCATTGATGAAAGTACCGAAGCTCGGTGCAAAGGCATATGAGCTTTGCGCAGGCTTTTTGCGTGTGCGCGACGCAAAGAATCCGCTGGATAATACCGGCGTGCATCCGGAAAGCTATGCCGCAGCCGAAGCGCTCCTGAAACTTTGTGGACTGTCGCTCAGCGATATCGGCGGCGATTTGGAGAAGCTGAACGATACGATAGAGGAACGCGGTTATACTGCATTGAGCAAGGAACTTGAAGTTGGTGAACCAACGCTTCGGGATATTGTCAAGGAATTGCAGAAGCCTGGCAGAGACCCGCGTGACGAGCTGCCAAAGCCGCTGATGCGCAGCGGTGATATTATGACCGCCGAGGATTTGAAGCCGGGTATGGAGCTTGTCGGAACGGTTCGCAATATCATTGATTTCGGTGCGTTTGTCGATATCGGCGTGCACGAGGACGGTCTGGTTCATATTTCACAGCTTGCGAACAAATTTGTCAAGCATCCGCTGGATGTTGTAAAGGTCGGACAGATTGTGCGTGTGCGCGTACTGGAAGTCGATGCCAAACGGAAACGAATCAGTCTGACGATGAAAGCGGTATCGCAGGATAATCTGGAATCCTGATATCTGCTTGCGGAGCAATGAAGAAACTATAGATTTATACACATAATAATTCTTGGAGTTAAAGAATATGAAATTTAAGGACCGATTTTATTACTTGGATTCTTATCAAAAGGGAATTCTGAAAATCATGCTGATTCTGACAGTTGTATTTGGCGTGTTTTTTGCACTCAAGAGTTTGAAGATAGACTACGAATATCGTGGCAAAACATTTGATTATCGTATGGGACTGGGCAAGTCTGTGTATACCGGCGAGCTGGATGGTAAAACGGCAGTTTTCACGGTGTCTTTTAACAAGAAAGTTGTATTTGAATACGATGATCAGGTTTGTGCTGTTTATCGGATTAAGAAGCTTCCAAAATCGGAAGCGTCTCATAAGGATCGGAAGCCCCTAGAGCTTTACAAGGATGATCAGGTGATCTATCGTATCAGTAAGAATCGTTTTTCTGTGGAACCTGATGAGGGCAGTGTGGAGCCGGATGCTTAGGAGATTATGGACTTACTGGAAGATGTGGACTCGCTTCATTGGATGTATCTTGTGTTTTGGGCTTTTGGCGTAGTAGTTTTCATCTGTAACGCATGGTATATACTCTTTGCAACAGAGCATACGGATACGCCTGAATGGGTAAGCACAAGAAGATACATCACCATGACTCTTTATTTATTCTGTACCGTTGCATTGTGGATAGTATTCCTTCAATGTTGAAATCGGTTGTTCAGTGTTTGATGAATAGAGAACAGAAAGGAGACATATTATATGGTATATGTGACCGGAGATACGCACGGTGACTTTTCCAGATTTCAGAACTCGATGCTCAAAAAGGCAGACGCGAATGATGTGGTCATTGTCTGCGGCGATTTCGGTTTTTTCTGGAATGACTCAAAGCAGGAGCAGAAATTCCGCAAAAAGCTGATGGATCTGAAATATACTGTAGCCTTTGTGGACGGCTGCCATGAAAATTACGATATGCTGGAGCAATATCCGACGCAGGAATGGAACGGCGGTACTGCGCGTGTGATTGCGCCGAATCTGGTGCATCTGCTGCGCGGCGAAATCTATACGATCTGCGGAAAGCGCTTTTTCACATTCGGCGGCGGCCACAGTCAGGATTTTGAGTTCCGGACTGCCGAAAACTGGTGGGAACGTGAGCAGCCGACCTATGAAGAAATCATTCATGCCGCCGAAAACCTCAAAGCCTATGAGAATACGGTGGATTATATCATTACGCATGAGCCGCCGGCGTCCTTGAAGGACTGTCTGCGAGTGGATATGATGCAGCGGCTTGAGGTCCATGCGTTTTTTGAAGATTTGACGCAGATGTGCAATTTCCGTCAGTGGTATTTTGGAAAATGTCATCTGAACCGCTATGTTCCGGTGAAATACTATGCGGTATTTGATGAACTGAATCCGCTCGATGATACACGCGGCAAGGCGATTTCGGCACAGTATGAGCCGTCTGCGCCCGCGATGGACATACCGGATATGCCGGATGAAGCAGAGGACAATGTATGATGGAAGAAAAATTTGAAGCACAGCTTGAAGCCGGTCAGGAGGCGATAGTGCAAACGACCGGACTGATTGCTGAACTTTGGCAGAAGCTGCTTGATTTTCTGCCGACGCTGATTCTGTCCTTGATTGTATTTTTGATTGGAATGCTGCTTGCAGGCTGCATCAACCGGATGCTCAGTCATACCATGAGCCGTGCGAAAATCAATGCAACTGCGTCCGGCTTCGGCAGATCGCTCATCCGGATCCTGCTGTATTCGCTGCTGATCATCATATGCCTTTCGATCATGGGCGTACCGATGGCGTCGATTGTAGCGGTCGTAGGCGCGGCAGGTCTTGCAATCGGACTGGCGCTGCAAAACAGCCTTTCCAATCTTGCAGGCGGATTTATCATTCTGTTTGCAAAGCCGTTTGAGACTGGCGACTATATCATGATTGGTACGGAAGCCGGCTACGTGAAAGAAGTTTCCATACTTTATACCGCGCTCACTACGCTCGATAACCGGACGATTTATCTGCCGAACAGCATTGTGTCATCCGGTGCGCTGCAAAATTTTTCGCAGAACGGCACGCTTCGCGTCAGCGTTCCGGTTACGGTATCCTATCAGACCGACCTCAGCATTGCCAAGGATGCGATGCTGAACGCAATCCAATCGCTTCCGATTACGAAGAAAGAACCGTCACCGAGCATCGCGGTCACAGAGCTTGGCGCGAACGGCGTGACGCTGACTGCGTTTTTCTGGGTGGATAAGACCGATTATTTTGTTGCGCCATCGAAGTTGCTCGAAGTTCTCAAACAAAACTTTGATGAAGCGCATATCGAGATCCCATATCCGCAGCTCACGCTTCACAGTACGGCAGAATCATCCCATCACAAATAAACGGACACACTGTGAATCTGGTACAGCGGAGCAGCTTTGAAAATTGCACACACCGATTGATTTAGAAGCGATTGCAAGTGGATTTGTGTTTTGTGCAATATGACAGAATCCGCTTCACTTCTTGACAATCGCGAATGCACTGTGCTATAATTATAGTAGCGAATAGATGTAATGTGTACGCGCGGGGGAAATTCGTTTTCCTCGCCGCGTTTGTTTTGAGAAATATTTTCAACGGAGGTAACGCAATGAAACAGATCAATGAAATTGCGTCACGTATTCGCGAACTGCGCGAGGTATGTGATTATACAGTCGAACAGCTTGCATCCGAACTGGGTCTTACGGTTGCGCAGTATGAGGGCTATGAGCAGAACGGCGACTTCCCGATTAGCGTAATCTATGAAATTTCCAATAAGTTCAATGTGGATTTCAATGAGCTGATTACCGGCGAACCGAGCCGAATTGATACGTTTCAAGTTGTACGCCGCGGACAGGGCAGAAGCATCAGCCGATTCCCCGGCTACCGCTTCAAGGACCTTGCATTCCGCTATGCGGATAAAATCATGCAGCCGCTTCTTGTCACACTGGAGCCATCCGATGAACCTGCAAAGCTCGTCACACACAGCGGACAGGAATTCAATCTCGTCCTCGAAGGCTCGATTGCCATCGTATTTGAGGATCGTGAGATCATTCTCAACGAGGGCGACTGTATTTATTTCAATCCGACATATCCGCACGGACAGCGCTGCGAAGGCGATGTCAAAGCAAGTTTTTTGACGATGATTGCGGAATAATCCGAACCATCGCATAGAAAAAGGAGTACAAAAGATCATGCTGTTAGATCGCTATCTGCCTCGTATTGATTTCGATTCCTATGAAGATTTCAAAGAAAATTATCGCGTGAATGTGCCGGATGATTTTAATTTTGGCTGGGATATCGTTGACGAGTGGGCAAAACAGGAGCCGGATAAACAAGCGATACTCTGGCTCAGTCAAGAGAAAGAAGAACGCATCTTCACCTTTTCCGACATTGCAAAGCTCTCGAACCAGACCTGCCATTATTTCAAGAATCTTGGCTTGAAAAAGGGCGATGTTGTCCTGTTGATTCTGCGGAGACGCTGGGAATACTGGGTGATTGCGACTGCGCTGCATAAGCTCGGCGTGATTCTGATTCCCGGAAATCTGCTGTTTACGGCGCATGATATTGCGTATCGCGGCAATACTGCTGAGATTTCTGCGATTATTGCGTGCGATGACGAATACATTCGCGGACAGGTTGACGCTGCTGCACCCGAAATCCCGACGCTGCGCAAGAAAATTGCTGTTGCCGCACCGCGTGAGGGCTGGGATTATTTCTTAGATGAAATCGCAAAATATCCGGAGACCTTTGCGCGTCCGACCGGTGACGAGGCAACAAAGGTCACCGATACGATGCTGATTTACTTTACTTCCGGTTCTACCGGAATGCCGAAGATGGTGTGTCATAATTTTGCGCATCCGCTTGGTCATATCGTAACTGCGAAATATTGGCATCAGGTGCAGGAAAATAAGCTGCATATGTCGATTTCGGATTCCGGCTGGGCAAAATTCGGCTGGGGTAAAATTTATGGACAATGGATTTGCGGTGCAGTACAGTTTGTGTATGATTTTACCGGCAGATTCAATGCAAAGGATATTTTGGAGGTTATCAGCAAGTATAAGCTGACGACATTCTGTGCGCCTCCGACCATGTATCGCTTCATGCTTCAGGAGGATATGTCGCAGTATGACCTCTCCTCGATTCAGAATTTCTGCAATGCAGGTGAGCCGCTGAATCCCGAAGTATTCAACCGGATGTACGAGCTGACGGGCAAGAAAATGCGCGAGGGCTTTGGTCAGACGGAGGGTACGGTTCTGCTTGCGAATTTCCCGTGGATTGACCCGAAGCCCGGTTCTACAGGAAAACCATCGCCGCTTTATAATATTCGGTTGCTTCGCGCGGATGGCACAGAAGCGGATGACGGTGAGGAAGGCTGCATTATGGTCTGCGGCATTGACAAATATCATCCGACCGGATTATTCTCTGCATACTATAAAAATCCGGAGCTGACCGAAGCGGTTCTTGGCGGCGAAAACTATGATACCGGTGATGTCGCATGGCGCGATTCCCGTGGATATTACTGGTTTGTCGGCAGAAACGACGATGTCATCAAGTGTTCCGGCTATCGTATCGGGCCGTTCGAGGTAGAAAGCGCATTGCTGACGCATCCGGCTGTTGTAGAATCTGCGATTACCGGTACGCCTGACCCGATTCGCGGACAGGTCGTTAAGGCAACGGTCGTGCTTGCAAAGGGCTATACGCCGTCGCCGGAGCTGACAAAGGAACTTCAGGATCATGTAAAGCGCGAGACTGCACCGTATAAGTATCCGCGCGTCATTGAGTATGTCGATGAATTGCCGAAAACGCTCGGTGGAAAAATCAAGCGTGCTGAGATTCGCCACAACGACGAAGAAAATAGCGGAAATAAGTAAAAAAATTGCCTCTTGAAGCGGATACATGGCTGAAATAGCAGTGTAACGCTTCGAGAGGATTGCTTTATATGCAGTGTTTGGAAAGGAGAATCTGTATGGCAGCATTCACAGAATTGGCGCGGCATTTGCGCAAAGAGCAGGAAGTTTGTATTGTGTATCATATTCGTCCGGATGGTGATTGCATCGGTTCAGCGTATGGGCTTGCGACTGCGCTGCAATCTGTCGGCGTGCGGACAGCGATAACGGGGCGCGATCCTGTACCGAACGCGTTTCGCAGTCTGACGGACGTATTCCAGCCGGACGAGCTGCAAAATCCGGTCTATCTGTCACTGGATACCTCAACGCCCTACCGCACCGGAAATTTTGAGAATCAGCATTTCAAATACTGTATTGATCACCATAGCGACAATACGATTGATGCAGAAAATAAGTATGTTGAACCGGATTGCGGCGCGTGTGCTGAGATCATCTATAAGCTGCTGATGGAAATGCAGATTCCGATGACGAAGCAGATTGCGGATTTGCTGTATACGGCGATTGTGACGGATACGCTCTGTTTTCGAACAGCCGCAACAACGGCGCAGACGTTTCGGATTGCGGCAGCGCTTGCGGAAAGCGGTGCAGATATTGCAGAAATCGGCAAGCAGCATATGCTGTATAAATCAAGTGCGAGAATGCAGATCGAGGATGCGCTGCGGAATAGCCTGCATATTTCGCATGACGGACGGCTGATTACGGGAATTATTCTGCGTAGCGATTTGGAAACGGCAGGAATTGCGGATTCTGATTTGGAGGCAATCAATTCCTATGTGGAGCAGTATGCTGAAATGCAAATCGGCGTGACGCTGCGCGAGCTTTCGGATGGCAGAACGCGCTGCTCGGTGCATACGAAAGGCGCAATCAGCGCACAGAAAATCTGTCAGAGGTTCGGTGGCGGCGGTCATTTTCATGCAGCAGGCTGTGAACTTGACGATTCGCCGGAGCAGGCGCGTGAACGCATCGAGCGCTGCTGTGCAGAATATCTGTGAGCCGGTTATGAAAACAAGAAGCTGCGGTCAAATCTGATCGCAGCTTTGGTGTTTATTTTAGAACGAGTTGCTTTAACAAAGACAGGTCAACGGCGTTGATCGTCCCGTTTTCATCCAGATCAGCGGATGCAGGGACGGTATTTTCACTGGAAATCAGGAATGATGTCAGCAGAACAACATCCGAGATTTTTACCTCGCCATCACCGTTGAGGTCGCCGCGAACCGGCAAATCAGGTTCAGTGGGCTTCCATTCCTTGCCGCCGATTTCGAAGAAGTTTTTCTGCAATTCTCTGTCTACAAGCTGAAATGCTTCACGGTCATAATGGCCGCCCGGAGTAGACCAAAGCACAGGGCAATGACCTCTGGAATATGCTTCCTGACAAACAGATGTCAGAAAACGCCGAACGGATTCGGGTTCCTTATTTTTGGTCGGACAGCCGTATTCACCGATGATAACCGGAATGCCTTTGTCGGTAAAGTTGGTTTTCATCATGTCCATTTCCTTGCGCAGAGAAGCATAATCCTCATCCGTACCCCATGTCGGGATTGCCTTGCCCCAATCGGCGTCCTCCTCCAGAATCGCAAATCCGGCAGGTGAGTAATAATGAACAGAGATAGCCATGCGGTTTGCAGGGTCATTCGGCATCTTGAAATACGGGTCGCAGGTGCGGTCGATACCGGTGTTATAGCCGGAAATCAGGAGATGGCGTTTGGGGTTATTGCCGCCGGACGCGCGGACAACATCAACGAATGCCTGATTGATTTTATTGCAGAGCGCATAGGCTTCTGCCTTTCCCTCGGTGCCGCCCCACGGATTCCAGACGGTTTCCCAGCCAAGCTCCTCATTCTGGCACTCAAACATCAGATAATCGCTGTAATCCTGAAAGCTAGCAGCGATCTGCGTCCACATGGTACGGAATCGCTTCATGCTTTCGGTTTCATTTTCAGGGAACTTGTTGACCCAGCCCATATCCCAGTGAATATTGATAATCGCATACATTCCGCTGTCAATGGTCCAATCGACAATCTGATGAATCCGCTGATCCAGCTCTGTATTGATGGTATAGTTGCCGTCCTGAACCATCAGATTTGACCATGCAACCGGTATACGCAATACGCCGAAGCCCTCTTTCGCGATACCCTCAATCATCTCTTTTGAGACAATCGGACTTCCCCAAGCCTTTTCGTAATCGGAAACGGTCTTGCCATTGATCCAGTCTCCGCAGGCCTCCATGGTGTTTCCGAGATTGATACCGATTCCCATGTCCTGTACGAGCTCCAAGGTTGAGATATCACGCATTTTGCCGATTGGTTGGGCGGCAGTGCAGTTGTATCCTGTCAATGCAGAAAATATCAAAGTGACGGAAACCATCACAGTAGATATTTTTTTACGCAGCATTGAGAACCCTCCTTTTATTGTGTGATATTATCATTATAACACGAATAAGCAGATAAGAAAATATCATTTTCTGCAAATATCCATGCCGATTCATGCAAACGAACAAAACAATATTGCAAAATCTGCTGAAATATGTTAGAATAATACCATCCCATCACAAAGGAGGCGCAGTATGGATATTTATAGCATCGGCTATCATCATGCACATGAGAACGATTTTGTGATAGATCGTCCGGACGGCATCAGTCCAAGCTGGTTGTTTTTGTTGTTTCATGCGGAATGCGAGGTGCGGATTGGGGACGAAATCCAGCGTGTTCCGAAGAATTCCGTTTTGATTTACACGGATGGAACGCCGCAGTATTACCGCGCCTGCAATGATTCCTATATGGATGACTGGTTTCATTTCACCGTAGAACCGATTGACCGGAGACTGTTTCAGGAATTGGACATTCCGCTGAACCGTCCATTTCAGATTCGGAATGTCACGGAATGCTCGGAGATCATTCGCGTGATGACGTATGAATTTTATAATTCCAAGGATTATCATTATGATATTACGCTGCTGCATCTGCATTTGATGTTGTTTCATCTCAGCCGTGATGTCCATACAAATTCGCAAACAACTGCGATGAAAGCCAGCACGAAGTATGATCGGCTTGTTGCGATGCGTTGGCAGATTCAGCATTCGCCGGAGCTGATTGGCAGCGTACAGCAGCTTGCTGAGACATATGCGATGAGCGTATCATCCCTGCAACATAGTTACAAAACGCTGTTCGGTGTTACGATCACATCGGATTTGGCAGAATCGCGCGTGAATCAAGCCAAACGCCTGCTGACTGCCTCATCGCTGCCGCTTCACAAAATCGCAGAACAATGCGGTTATCACAGTGAATTTCATCTGATGCGGCAGTTCAAGGAACAGACCGGTATGACGCCATCGGAATATCGACATTTCAGTAAATAATTTTCGGAAATAAATCGCCGCGAAATCCTAGTGTTTACATGGATTTCGCGGCGTTTGCTGTTTAGGTGTTTTCCTCTGCTTCTTCGGCAGGTGTCTGGGACATGGTCTGTTTGAGCGTCTGGATAATCTCAGTAATTTTCTGCGTTGCATTTTGCGTGTTCAACACATTCTGATTGAATGCGCCGAGTGCAGAAGCGGTTGTTTCGAGAATACTTGTCAACTGCTTGACACAGTTCTCATCCATGACCGGATTGTTGTTGCAGAATGCAATAATATTGCGAAGCAGCTCACTAACCATACCGACACGGCCTTGTGTAGAGCTTGCGGATTGACTGATGACAGAAATATCATTTTGAATCTCGTTTACAGCAGTTTTCAGTTCAGCGGCAAGCTGCTGATAATTGGCGTTTGTACCGCCACTTGCATTCGACATGGATTTTTTTGCATGATGAATACAGTTTTCGGGCGAATTTAATCCGCGGAAGATTGCGGTTGCCATTTCGCGGCAGGACTGATAACCACAGGCAGAGCAGTCGATGCAGCGCTCTTTATCATTGTTCATGTCCATTGAAGCAAAAATGGGTTCAAGCTGTGCGTTGCTCGGAACAACACTGGGCTTTGTCGGCTTATAGCTGCGGAGGAAGTCGCTGACCTTGAGTTCCTCGTCAAACCGACGGAAGAGCTTATCTTCACTGTTCCGGAATACGCCGCCGGTTGTTTTACGGCGCGCGCGTGCCTCTACTTCAATGTCGTGCATGGAACGGAACATCTCAAAGCAGCTTTGATCGGAATTGCTGGCAGGACCGTTGTTGCAGCCATATTCGCAGGAAAGAATATCGAAAATCTGGGGTTGTTTCTGCTCTGGCATTCTGGTGAACATATCGAGTTCACGATATACTTTTTGTACGCCGTCGGATACGCAGATGCTGAGATTTGGTGCGTGCTCAAGCAAATTATCGCGCATACCGCCCGGACGGCAGTAGATGGAGCCGAGTTCACCCTGAATATCATCGAATTTATAGGTATAATCCTCAATCGGATTGGATGCGATTCGGATATCATTGCGGTCGAAATAATCCATCAGGCGACGGAAAGTAATGCTGAAATCGACAAGACCGGTCTCAGCAAATTCTGCTTTTTTTGCAATACAAGCGGATAATACAGCGATGGGATTGTCGCGGCGCTGGTATTCCTTGGCATAAATCACGCTGCAAGAAACAGGGGAGTGAATGGGCGAAAGACTGGTCAGCAGCTTCGGCTGATAGAGCTCGATGTATTTGACGATCGCAGAGCAGGGCTGCGTGATAAAGTTTGAGAGCTGACCGCTTTCGATTGCACGCAAATGCGCCCATGTGCAGATATCTGCGCCAAACGAGGAGTCATAGACGCTGCATCCCTTGCTGCGGAACCAGTCAAGGATGCCTTTCCATTTGGTCGGATATGCGGATTTAATCTCCGGCGTCACGATGACAATGAGTTTCTCCTCGCGGTGAATTGCATTCATTGCATCCTCGGTATCGTCAATATAATCTCTCGCTTCATGCTTGCAGGCACGGATACACTCACCGCATCCGATGCAGCGTTCGGGATCAACGCGCGTAATATATTTATCGTCGGAAATTTTTACCGTAATATTGGCTTCCGGGGCGGGACAACAGCGGATACAGGCATTGCAGCCGACACATCTCTCAGGCTTTACGATAATGATTTCGTTCATCTTTTCTTAACTCCTTATTTCATACAATTAAATCATATAATAAAAATCAATATGATAGATTGCCGTTTGCGATGGCATCGGCTTGTGCTGCGAGCGCGGCGAGATCAGGAACAGCGTTTTTCTCTTTGCTGACATTGGGCTCACACGTGGTTGTCGGCTGTACCGATGGTGCTTGATTTGGAATACCGGCGAGCGCATTTGCCATCTGCTGCAATCGCTCTAGCTCCGAACGAGGCTGCGTTTCCGGCTGTGGCTGTTCGGTTTGTGCTGCTTCCGGCTGCTCTGAGAGTGCCTGTTCCTCCGCTTCTTCCTCATCATTCTCCTCGAATGAATGCGGCAGCTCTGCGTATTCAGGTGGCTCAGGCAATTTTACTTGCTCGGTTACGGGTGCCTTATAAATAGGAGTACCGCCGATTTTCAAAATTTGATCGGTTGTGCTCAAAACCTTAACAGCATTGGTGACAGCATGCGCACCGTCTCTCTGGAATTGCTCAAAGAATTTCTGCATCGGATAAATATGTGCAGAAAGACGCTCTACATCCGCGAGCAGGGCAGCACGCAGATTACAGGAAGCAATCTCGATATCCGCTTGGCGGTTCTGGGCTTCCATGATAATCTGAGCACCGTTTTTCTCAGCTTCATAAACGATTTTTTTCGCAGTATTATTGGCGTTTGCGATCACGTTTTCAGCGAGCTTGCGGCTGTTTTCGGCAAGCTGATCCGCTTCCTTATGCGCATTATGAAGAATGCTGTGTGCCTTTTCTTCGATTTCGGAGATTGCCGCGCGCGCACGTTTATTGTCCTCGTCTGCTTCAAATGCAGAGAGCTTCATATCCTTTTCATGCAGTCTATCTTTTAGCGAAGCGATTTTATCCTTCAGCTTCTTGATTTCCTGATCTTTTTCGTTGTTTTGGCGCTCGGACGCACATAACTTCTCATGATAGAATGCGCGCTCTGTCTGAATCTTTGTAAGATTGACACGATGCTCCTCAATAATCTGTTTCAGTGCGAGCGTTTCATTGCCGCCCTGCTGCAAGTATGAGATCAGCTTCTGATGCTCTGTCAGCTCGTTTTGCAGACGAAACAATTCGCCGCGGAGACGCTCAAATGTTTGTTCGACACTGGCGCAGTCATAACCGCCAAACAGTACAGTTTTCATAAATGTAGATTCAGACATTCCCTTTTCCCTCCTGAATTCGCATCTTGCGTATATATGAAGCAACGGCGCAGGAATACGATTATTTCATATGTATGGAATGCAGCTTGGGTTCATGCAGATAAACTTGCCCAAACTGTCATCATGACATATATATATTATATTATACAACACAATTCATGAAAAGTCAATAGAACTTCATATAATCATGATATATTTTTTATAATTTTAGACATTTTTGCTATGAGGGAGAGAATATGCCTGAAACGATTCAGCTTGGTTCCAGAAAAAGAACTGCCATATCATATGTATGGCAGTTCCGGAATATAAAACGATATTGACTTAGATGCTCATAACCTGGAAAATCTGTCCGCCGCCTGCGCGCTTGGCATTACGCAGAACATTATCCATCTTGACAAGCAGGGAATTGACGTTCAGGCAATCGCCGGCGAGGTAGTGGTAGGTGCTGCCGGAAACGGTCAGCTGTACAGTCAGATTGAGGATGGTATACGGCGATGTCATAACATTGACAATGTTCTCAACAAGTCGAATAACCTGCGTATCGGAAACTGTTCTCTTAAAGACGAAGCAGAATTCATTGCCGGTAATATTATAAACATCAGCAAACTGTTCAAATTCTTCTTTGAGACGCTCTGCGATCTGCGCAAGATATTCGTCGCCGAAATCATAGCCATACGTATCGTTGATGCTGCGGAAATTATCGAGGTCGAATACGGAGATATGGAATTGCTCGGTTGCGAGACGTTCGCTGATGTCGCGCTCCAGCGCATAACGGTTTTTCAAGCCGGTCAGGAGGTTGGAAACAGCGATGTCCTCCATTTTCTCACGGGAACGCACGAGCTTCGAGGAAGCGTCGGCGAACTGTGCGCTCTTACGATTGATTTCCTCGGTTGCACGCTTGGTATAACGAGCGACAAGGAATACAGCGATTTCACCGATTACGAGAATTGCAGCAAGTACGGCGAGGATGAGACTCATATTTCGGGTGGATTCCGTTGTACGTTTTGTAGCGGTCGTGGAAGCGATGGAAATAGAAGCGATCATCATTTCGGCTGCAGCGGTTTGAAGCGGAGAAATTTCCTGCTCGAAGATATTTTTCAGAGAGGAACGGAACGCTTCAATCTGTGCCTCATCGTTTGTTTTCAGGACTTCATTATACTGTTCGCGGTATGTACTGAGTTTGCTTTCGTATGCGTTGATATACGCACGCGCGTGACGGAATCTTCGGGCGGCAAGCTCATTGTGACCGCTGATATTTTCATAGGCGTCCATTTTCTCCTGGAGCTGTGGAAACAGCGTGAAGATTTTCTCCATATGCGCCTGTGTATTACCGATACCGGCGATCATAAGGCTCAATTCGCCGTTGATCTGCTGTAACAAACCGTTTGAATTATTGATATAATTCATTTCCACGGAAGTGGTATTGAAAGTACGGAATGCAGCAGCATGGTTCAGATAAAGGAGCGACATATTGAGCAGCATGATGACTGCCAGAACGATACCGATGATTACAAAAGTAATTTGACGAAATCCGGATTTTTGTTTAGCCATTATTTGTCCCTCCCTTATTTCTTGGTGAATTCCGCAGGATCGAGCAGCAGACGTACTTCATCAGAATTCAGATTTTCGCGTGTAACATATGCGGATCCGGTATCAACGATCGAAGCGACATTTTCACCGGAGAGGATTTTACCGGAATAATAAACGCCAAGATATCCCATATTATACGGATTCTGCACAATCAAGCCTGTCAGCGTACCGTTTTTGAGGTAATAAAGCTGTGTTTCATTCGTATTATAGCCGATGATTGCGACTTTACCGATCATATCAGCTTCTACAACTGCTTCACAGGCACCGACTGTCGAGCGTTCGCCGGTTGTAAAGATAACCTTAATATTGTGCTCTTTGTCATTTTTGAGGAGCTGGAGAACCTGTTCCTTTGCGACCTCAGAGCTTCCCTTGCAGTTCAGCATAGTAGCGATCGGATTGACTGCGTCGATCGGAGAACCGCCTTCCTGTTCAATCACATCGCTGCTTGTGCTGTTGTTTGCAACTGCTTTCTGTATCGCAGCGATAGCAGTCTGTACGGCGATAGGAGAGTCGCCGCCGTGCATACCGGCAGCCTGTCCGGCAGCCTGTGCGGCAGCGCCGATTGCCACGCCATTTTCAATTGCAGCAGCGGCAGCGGCTTTGCCAGCGGCTTCGGCAATTGCAGCCGGCGGAGCCTTTTGTTCCGCTGCGGCACGTGCGGCATTCTGCGCAGCTTCCGCAACGATTGCGGCTTCCGGCGTATTCAAATGCGAATCATCGCTATTCGCATTATTAGGGCCCTCGTTCGGATTCTGATTTGGATTTTCGGCTTGATTCGGATTCTGGTTTGCTTGCTCCTGTTTGAGTCCTTCAGCCTGCATTTTTGCAGAATATTCTGCACCGGCTTTCGTTTTGACAAGACCGGTCAGACTCGGAACAAAGCCGCTGATTCTTTCCTGTGCGGAGGGAGTCTGGTCATATTCGGTGACAATGAGCGCCTTATCCTCGAACACATCCTCAAAAAATGTAAACGCGTTACGCGCTGCGATTGCGCCGCTGGACGCATTGATTGTACCAATATAAGAGCGGCGGCCGCTGAATGTGGTATCCGCGTCGATCGTAATGACCTCGATACCTGCCTGAACCGCTGCAGCAAGATCCTCGTTCAGCGCGTTGGGATCGTTAGGACCGATGACGATGGCATCAGCATTCGCAGTGATTGCTTCCTGAATCAATTTGCGCTGGGATTCAACATCCGTAATCTGCTCTGCGGTTTTATATACTACAGTATAGTTGAATTCTTCACTGGCTTCGAGTGCGCCCTGCTTGACATCGTCCCAGAACTGGACATCCTTAGACTGTCCGATAACATAGACTGTGACATTTTCAAGCCCCGGAGTCAAACCTTCCGGCGGACCGAATGCGCCACATCCGCTGAATGTCATGCAGACAGCGAGTGCGAGACTGCAAAGCGCGGGCTTTTTGAATAGTGCTCTGCTTTTTTTCATTTCACTTTCCTCCTACAAAAACAAATATCATATGATGAATATAACGAGTCGAAAACCAAAACTTTGAAACGGAAAAAATCCTTTTCGTTTTTCTATTTATAATAATAACATATTTGAAAAAAAATTTCAAGCTGTTTTATTATATACGGGATACAATTTTATGCGTTGGAAATTGTAGGTTGTGCACAAATATCAAGCCTTGAACCTTGATGGAATATCCGACTTATGAATCAGAAAATGGACGAAAGAACGAATAAAACGACATTTAACGTGAAATATAGAATTTTCAAAAAGAAGTTTTTTTCAGCGAATACTGAAAATTATGATATCTCGGTGTCTTGACAATCGCAAAAAAACATGGTATAATGTCAACATAATCAAATTAAAAGGGGCGTATTGTACCCTGCCGCATTTCCAGCCGATTGGCTGACAACAAGAAACCGAATCAATAATCAGGAGAGTTGACTATGCAGTGTGAAAAATGCCGTGCTGAACTTTCTCTGAACAGCATATCCTGTCCGGAGTGCGGAGCACCTGCGCCGCAGACGATCGAGGGGTTTGACAATACCCAGCATATTCAGCTGCAGCTGAAAAAAATGTTTGGAGAATATGCGAATACGCTGTTTCTCAAATATAAGGGCAGTCTGATGTTCCATAATAAACGTTTTACAGCACTGCTCAATGATTTTATTGCAGAGTATGACAGAGAGCGCAAGCTCCTGCGCACGATGGTTGAGGACGGAATTCTTGGCATTCTGATATCAGAACAGAGCAATCGTGATATGGCTGTGACAAAAGCCAAAAGCATCATGCTGGGAGAAAAATTCCTTTCTGAGAATGCCGCTGAATTCGTGCTTGCGAGCTTAACCTATATGCTTGGCTGGGTGTATGAATCGCCCATGCGCGTTCTGGAAAAGACAGAAGAGGACGATGCGCCGAAGGAACGCGTCAGACAAGCTCGTGTGAATGATGATGTGTTCAGTCGTTCTGCGGCTGCAAAATATCGTTTCCTTGCCCGGAATGTGACGATTCCGGATGGCTGCACCAAAATTGATGACTTCAGCTTCGATGGCTTTGGCAATCTGCGCTCCGTACAGCTTCCGGATTCGCTGCTTGCAATCGGTGAATATGCGTTTTCAAATTGCAAGCATCTGCGTTTGATTGAATTGCCGTCCTCGCTGCGCCTCATTGGTCAATCGGCGTTCAGTCAGTGTGAGAAGCTGGCAAGCATCAATTTGCCGGTCGGCATCATGGAGATTGCAGACAGCACATTTTCGTTCTGCAAGAGCCTTGAAATTGTCGAGATTCCGGATACGGTCAGCAGCATCGGAGAGCAGGCGTTTGCCGGCTGTGAACGGCTGCGCAAGCTGACGCTGCCCGATAGTGTAAAATTTATTGATAAAAATGCGTTTGCGTATTGTCCGCGCTTGACCATCATCTGCGTGGAGAATTCATACGTATATAAATATTGTCTCAGCAACGCAATTCCGGTCGAGACATACGTTCCCGCCGCACGCTGAGCCGCTTTGTAGCGGATTGCATTGAATTGATTACAATTAGGAGGACAGATTCGCATGGTTGAGCTTTCAATCGGTCAGGAAGTCGAAATGGAATACGGCGGAAAGGCTGAGGTTCTCGGTGTGATCGGCGGCGGTGGACAGGGTACTGTCTATCTTGTCCGTTATAATGGAATGAAATGGGCACTGAAATGGTATGACATTGATAAAATGAAGAATCCCAAGTCATTCCGGAAAAATATCCAGAATAATATCAGCGACGGTCCTCCGAGCAATAAGTTCCTGTGGCCGAAATATTTGACAAAAGAAACCCCTGATGGCACATTCGGCTATCTGATGGAGCTGAAGCCTGAGAGCTTTGATTCCTTTGTGGATATCCTCAATACCTATAAGCTGTCGGTCAATCCGCTGACCGGCCGTTCTACCAAGACACCGGTTCGTTTTACCAGTCTCTATGCAATGGTAACAGCGGTGATCAATATCGTCAATGCGTTCCGACAGCTGCACCGTGCAGGTAAAAGCTACCAGGACTTGAACGACGGCGGCTTCTTCATCAACATGGATACCGGTGCGGTTCTCGTTTGTGACTGTGATAACATTGCGCCGGATGGCAATAACTTCGGAATCGGCGGTAAGCCCGGCTATATGGCGCCGGAGGTTGTCCGCGGTATCGCAAAGCCGAATGTCCAGACGGATAAATATTCGCTTGCGGTCGTATTGTTCAAGCTGCTCTTCCGCGGTGACCCGATGGAGGGCGAGAAGGTCGTTCGCGACGTCTGCCTGACGGAATCCTCGGAATTAAAGCACTATGGTCAGAATGCCGTCTTTATTTATGATCCGGATAATGCAAGCAATCGTCCGGTTCGCGGCATTCACGATAATGTCATCAAGTTCTGGAGAATTTATCCGGATTATGTAAAGGAAGCGTTTATCCGTTCTTTTACGCTTGGAATTTCCGACCCGAACAAGCGTATCATTGAGAATGAATGGCAGAAAATTTTCATCCGTCTGCGCTCTGAGATTATTCAGTGTAGCTGCGGAAAAACGAATTTCTGCTCGATGTTCAAGCAGCCGGATTCCAAGTCGTTTAAGTGTCCGCAGTGCGGCACAATCTTCGATACCTTGAAATTCAGCAATCGGAAAAACCGGATGCCATTGTATGTCGGAAGCGTGTTTTATACGTGTGAAATTGATTCGGATTCCGAGGATTTCCAGACGATTGCCGGCGAGCTTGTTGAGAACAGATTGAAGCCCGGCGTGCTCGGCTTCAAGAATTTATCCGATAAAACATGGAGCGTTTTGATGCCGGATGGTGATTATTACGATATTCCACCCGGAAAGGGCTTTCCGCTTTGGCAAGGTCTGGTTATCAATTTCGGTGATGTAACGGCATCGCTGTGATGCTATGCTATAGATTTGCATATCATGAAAGGGAGATCTGAGTTATGAGCAATGAAAAGAGAGGCGCTTATGGTGCGGAAAGTGCCGCACAGGCAAAAGCAAGAGCGATTGAAGAAGCGGCTGCAAATCTGATGAGAAGTGCTTCGGGTGCCGGTGCAAATCCAGCTCCGTCTTCACTTGCAGGACTTGCTGCTGCGGCTGATCAGCCGGCTGCAGCCGGTGTGAAGAAAAGCGCACAGGATGCGCTGAGAGAAGCAAAGATGACTGCAAAGCCTGTCGCTGCTGCTGCAAAGCCCGTCGCCAAACCTGTCGATGATCTGCTTGATTTCGATGATGACGATCCGCTGAGCGCAACCAGTGTTTCCAAAAAGAGCTTGGTTATCTTTTTCCTCATTGATACTTCGCGCAGCATGGTCGGCAAGAAGATCGGTGAATTGAATACCGTCATGGAGGAATTGATCCCGGAAATCCGCAGAGTCGGTGAAGCGGATACTGATGTCAAGGTCGCTGTTCTGACCTTTGGCACACAGGTTCGCTGGATGTATACAGAGCCGATTCTGATTGAGGATTTTGAGTGGTCGCGTTTGCGTGCAGACGGCGTCACCAATATGGGTGAAGCATTCCGCGAGCTTTCTGCAAGAATGTCGCGCAACAGCTTCCTGAATTCCCCGTCGCTGTCGTTTGCACCGGTTATCTTCCTGATGACAGACGGTTATCCGTCCGATGACTACAAGGAAGCGCTTGAAGAACTCAAGCAAAATAGCTGGTATAAGTATGGTCTGAAAGCGGCGCTCGGTATCGGCAATGAGGCAAATGACGAGATGCTCGAAGAATTTACCGGCTCCAAGGATACGGTTGTTCACGCATATTCTGGCGGTCAGCTTGCCCAGATGATTAAGATCATCGCCGTTACCTCTGCACAGATCGGCAGTAAGAGTATGACGCTTTCTGACGATGTGAACCATGAGCTGAGTCCTGAAGAGGTACGTGCTGCCAAGCAGAAACTCCTTGGTCAGCAGATTCAGGATTCTATGACAAATCTTGGCGACGCAGATGCAATCTCCTTTGATACCGGTTGGTAATGCTGGATTCCTGCGCATATGTTGATTTGATTGATAAGGAGGATTGTTGCAATGTTCGACGGTTTCAGCTTTTCTGTAATTGGCGCAAGCCATGAAACCAGCGGACTGGTCTGTCAGGATTACTCGTCATTCGAGGTAAATGAATATTATTCGGTTGCCGCAATCGCTGACGGTCACGGCAGCAAAAAGTATTTCAGAAGTCATTTGGGTTCGCAGTTTGCAGTTGAAGCGGCGTTTGAAACGATTCGTCATTTTTATGAAAATCCTGAGAATTTTGAAGCAAACTTCCCTGCAAATCACAAGCTGATTCTGAAAAATATGAAAAAACAGATCATCGCAAACTGGAATATGCGGATACAGGAGCATCTGTCGCAGAATCCGGTTCGTCTTGCGGAAACGCAAAAGTTTACCAAGGAAGAATTCAAAGATATCCCCAAAGAGTCCTATTACGGTACAACTTTGGTTGTTGCTGTATGCGGACGGGGATTTCAGTTCGGCTTGCAGATCGGTGACGGCAGTCTGGTTGCTATTTTTGATGATGGCGTACCGGTCATGCCGATGGTCTACGATGAATCTGCACCGGCGAATATGACCGCGTCGATGTGCAATAGCAATGCCGCGGCGATGTTTAATAGTTTTTATATAGAGAATAAAAAGATGCTTGCGATGTTTGTCTCATCGGATGGTCTTTATACTTCGTTCAGTAATGAAGATGATTTTTTGGAATATCATTTGATTATATCCAGTCAACTTGACAATCTTGACGCTTTTTCTCAGTCGGTCAAGAAAAATCTGACCAAGCGTTCTCATTATGGAACGGAGGATGATATCTCTCTTTCCTGTATTTGTGATCGAGAGCAGCTGAATCAGAATGTTGGCATACTGAAAGGAAAAGTTGAAGACCTGAGAGCAAATGCTGCCGAACGCAAGGCTGCACGCATTGCGGCTATGAAAAATACGTAAGTATATACTTGTTTTATCTGTAGGAAGGAAATGAGTTAGATGGAGATTAAGGAGCTTCTTGAACTGGCGCGTAAGTATGCAGCTTCTGTTAAGGAGAAATTTCCGGAATTTGCTACGCTATCGGATACTTCTGTGACATTGATTCAGACTTCGCGCGATGAGATTTTATCCGGTGTGACCGGTATTGGATTTGAGAATGGTTCAGCAATCGTTGCAGATTCCGCTTCGCTTGCGTTGCTTGCTTTGTCAAGTCAGCAGGTTGCTGCCGGAATTGTTACTGTTAAGATTTCCGATGGTTCTATTGTAGAGCCGTCAGAGCAGTGTATGGGGAATATGGTTACCATCAACGCTGTAAACGCTGCCTGCTTGGTTATCGTTTCAGAAACCGAGACAAAGCCTGCTTCTGCATTCACATCCATGGCAAGCGACGATTTTATGAGTGGATTCGATGATTTTGAAGCTGCTCCGTCTGAGGAAAACAATGCGGAACCGGATCCGAATCTGTTTGTTGCAGATTTGCAGATTGATGAATCCAATCCATTTTATGATAGCGCCAACCCGAATGCTGCCGGCGAGGTGAAAACAATCGGCAGCGATATGCAGCAAGGCATGGGTCAGTATCCGTCATTTGGCGGTGCCGGCATGGGCGGCTATCCGCAGCAGGGTGGTTATCCGCAGCAGGGTGGTTATCCACAGCAGGGTGGTTACCCGATGCAGGGCGGCTATCCGCAACAGGGCAGCTATCCGCAACAGGGCGGCTATCCGCAACAGGGTGGTTATCCGCAGCAGGGTGGTTATCCGCAGCAGGGCGGTTATCCGCAGCAGGGTGGTTATCCGATGCAGGGTGGTTATCCGCAGCAGGGTGGTTATCCGCAGCAGGGCGGTTATCCGCAGCAGGGCGGTTATCCGCAGCAAGGTGGTTATGCACAGCAAGGCGGCTATCCGCAACAGGGTGGTTATCCGCAGCAGGGCGGCTATCCGCAACAAGGTGGTTATCCGCAGCAAGGATATTCTTCACAGCCTGTTCATGCAGTTGGCGGCGTACAGCAGAGCGGTTTTTCACAGCAGGTTTCCGGCGCAATGCCGAATGTGAATGCCGGTGCGTACAGAAAGCGTCTGACGAGCTTCCTGGATGATTCCGAAGCTGCTGCTGCCGATGCAGCAGAGGAAGTCGTGACCGGTCTTTCCAAGGAGGAAATGCTGAAGAACGCCAAAGCACGTAAAAAGGTTGCCAAGAATAATTTCAATTATAAAAATGGTATGTAAAATAAAATCCTTCTCCGCTTTCTATGTGGAGAAGGATTTTTGTATTCTATGAAATTGAAATCCGATGCACAAAAGGACTGCGCAGAAGAGCACAGTCCTTTCAATGCTGTTATTTGAAATTGACGCCCCAGTTTGCGTTGGAGCTGACCTTTCGATAGAATCGAATCAAGGATTTTTGTCTGTTATTGCGATAAGCCATTGTAATCAAAACGGCAGAAAGCGCAGAAAGAACCAATCCTGCCACGATTGCAAGCGTGCCCTTTCCGAGAATCAAAATGCAGAACACCCAGATGGCAATCAGGGCAAGAAGAATCAACGGCAAGCAGAAAGACGCAAAAGTTCTGTCTTTGATCTTGACGTAGCGTTGGATTTCTTTGATATTAAAGTTTTCGTAGTGGCGCGCAATAAAGTTATCCGGCCGCGCCCACTTGCAAAACTGCTTGATACTATCAAATTTCACAGTATATTCCTTTTTTGTATATGTGATGCGATAATACACATTGATAGAGCCGTCCTTGTTGCTGTGTGCATCCATGATATGAACAATGGTACCTGGCTCCACCTGACTATCCAGCTTCTTTGTTACAAGAAATTTTCTGTCGATAGCCTCATCAATATCATTCAGCATATAGGTCATACAAAGCACCCCTTACCCTCTTTGATTTGACTTTGCGGCGTATTTATGAATTGATATGTTCATCTGTTTCATTATACACCTAGTATACTGTATATTATATCATATTTTCTCAAAAAAAGCAAGGGGTATTTTCACTTTTTCTTATCAAAATATGCTGTTTAGAAATTATTTACAATTAAAATTTGCGATTTTGAATTAGAATTTGATTTTCATATGAAATCGACTGTCGATCTGCGGTCAAATTGCAATAATCATGTAATTTGAAACGCGAACCCAGATTAAAATATTTTCTCAATATTTGAAAAAGCGGTTGACTTCATTTGCAATTTGTGGTATAATTATAAAATAGAAAGAGAAGATGCTTATTTTTTCTACGTTTTATTTAATACCAGTTTATTTTTATAAACTCGAAAGGTGGTTTATACATTGAACTATGAAGCTATTATTCAGCGTGCTACCGAAATCGCAAAGCAGCGCATGATGAGTGGTGAGCGTATTATGCCGGATGACACAGTGTGTGTATTGTGTTCCTCATCCGGAAGATTGTTCACCGGTCTCAGCCACTTTGTCAATCAGGGAGGAATCCTGCAAAATGTTCATGCTGAGGTAGAGGCAATCCGGAATATGCAGATCATGGGAGAAAATGCGATTGACTCTCTGCTGCTGATTTCGATTGTCAATGGAATGCCGCTTCTTCCTTGTTTTGACTGTATGCGGCAGATTCTTGCATTGCATACGGACAATATTTACTGCGAAATTATGATGCAGGACAGAGCTGTTCCGCTTGTTGAGTTCAGCGACCAGTTAAGAGCGCAGACGATGCGTTCAACGCTACCGAATATGGGTGTTCAACGCGTTGCTTCTGTATCGGTTCCGCTGCCGGTTGACGTCCGGAATGATTCCAGTCTCATCAAAGACCGTGTAAACAGTTTGCTGAGTGTTGCCGATGATGACGATGACGAACTGGAAGAACTTGAGAAGCAAGAAGATGGCGATAAGAAAAAGCTTTTTGGATTCTTCCGCAAAAAATAATTATTTGAGAGAAAGGATTAACGATTATGGCGAATAATAATAAACAAAGTTCAACGGTTAATCGAATCTTATTGGTTCAACTTATTGTCATGCTTGTTCTGCTTCTGATTGTATCACTGTTTATTTCTTCGAGAACGAAGCAGAATGCCAGAGCGCATATGGCGGCGCTGAATGATGAGCGTGCAATTATCATCAACAACTATGTTGAGGACGCTGAAAAGACCTTGATTACGTTCAGCCACGCAAAGCAGGTTACCGATATTCTGAAAGACCCAGCAAAGCAAACCAATATTGACAATGCGCAATTATATGTAGATGAATTTTCAAAGGATATTGCGGATCTGGAAGGTATTTATATCAGTTCTTGGGATACCACGGTTCTTGCGCATACCAATCCGTTGGTTCGCGGAATGGTCACCAGAACCGATCCTACCGCATTGCAGGAGCTTCATGACGCCATGATTAAGGCGGACAGAGGCGTTTATAATACCGGTATTATTGTTTCTCCGGCAAGTGGAAAGCAGATCATTTCCATGTATAAGGCTGTCTATGACGAGAACCATCGTGCAATCGGTCTGGTTGGTCTTGGTATTTATACCGATGGTCTGAACAGCGATTTGAGCGGTGTTGTTGTTGAAAGCCTCGAAAATTCTGCTTACAGTATTGTCGATGTGGCAACCGACCGTTATGCGATCCATTCCAACCTCAGTATGTTTGACAGAGAACCGCGTATTCCTGAAATGCTTGAGCTGACCGCGAATGCACGTGATTATCTGGCAAAGAATACCAGCGAAAAGCCGACCAAGGGCAGATTTGAGTATACTGATGAAGACGATGGTAAAAAGTATCTCTGTAACTGGTACTACCTCGAAGATCACAACTGGTTCTTGTTCATCAGCGATCGCAAGAGCGAAGTCTATAGCCTGAGTAACAGTATGCTGTTCTTCCTTGCAATCTTTGGCGCATTGATTTGCGGTGTTTGGTTTGTATTCCGACTGATTACGCAGCGCCAGGAAGTCGTGAATCGCAAGCTGAGTAATCAGATCGTCAAAACAGAGAAGACCAAGGAATCCCTGACAACGGCAATGTTCAAGGACATTCTGACCGATGCAAGCAACCGTGTATCGTTCTCTGTGGACGCATCGAACTTTACTCCGTCTGATAACAACTGCTTCTATTTTGTATTTGTAAATATCGCGCAATTCAGTCAAATCAATATCAAATACGGTAACGACGCAGGTGATCAGGTGCTTCTGACAACGGTTGAGGCTTTGCGGAAGGTATTCCAGGATGGCACAGTCTATCGTACCGGCTCCGATGAGTTCATTGTTGTTGTATCGGCCGCGGATACGAAAGATGGCTACAATTCTGTGATCAATATGGTCAATACTGCGCACGCAATTCTGCTGTCTCCGATTGAGACTGCATCCGGTAACATTACGCCTGAGGTTAAAATCGCAGTTGCGAAAAAGACCTCCGAGATTGATACTGCTGTGATTTCTGTTCTGAAAGATATCACGAATCGAAGCGGTGAGACTGAATTTGAGCAGGTTCAGTTTGTTGATCTGGATCATCCGGCTCAGCCGCAATAATCTCAAATAAATAAAAACCGGGGAGTGAAGATGAACTTCGCTCCTCGGTTTATTTTGTATTCAAAATCGTTAAACAAAGACCCATTTGTTCCCTTGGAGTCTTGCGGACTTTGCCTCCAGTGGGGCGGCGTGCTCGACAAAAGATGGCGTTTCTGTGTCGGAATATGCCGTAGGGCCGCTTTCCTTTGTGATTTGGATGGATTCACCGTTATAGAGATACCATGTTGCACCGCCGTGACCCTGCTGCGCCCATTCTGTTGCGAATTGTCCGGTGTCTTGGTCTGAAACATAGTTGATGACTTGGAAACCGCTGAATTGGTAGCTGATGACCTGAACGGCATTGTCTCGAATCGTATAAAAACTGATGACGCGATCCGCTTCACAGGAACCGCTGTTGACGATCAATTCCTCCACACCGTCGCGATTCATGTCATATCTAACGTAATCAATCATCGTAGCCTGACCGTTGACGGTATTGCCGTCAAAGCCGCGGTATTCCGCATTTGCAAAGATATTGTTGATATAAGCGCTGTAAAGGTCGCCGCGGTCATCATACACATCGGATGCGTCCGGCATGACAGTGGGCTCAGAGGGCGCTTCTGACGATGACTCCTCGATCTCAGGTCCGGGCGTGTCTTCCGATTCAAATTCCTCTCCAACTTTCACAAGCTGAATCGGTTCCTCAGGTTCAAGGGCTTCGCCTTTTTTGATTTTATATTCATCGGTGCTCAAGCCGTAGTAGCCGGTGGCGGTGTATCGCAGCGTATAGGTTCCTGCCGGAACCATCAGCTCATATTGTCCATTCAAATTGGTTATGGTTGAGTAGGACTGCTCGGTTTTGACATTCTCGGCAGTGACTTCAACGCCTGAGACAATATCACCGTTCAGCAGCCTATGCACAACACCGTTGAATGTGCCGCAATCCTCCGGATCAAGCGCTTCGGAGTCAGCTGTTGTGGGGGCTGTGCCGCAGGATGTCAGCATCATGCCGGCACCGGATATGAGCAGCAAGATTGCACATGACAGTGCATAGGAACGATTCAGCATAAGCATCCTCCCATCATTCATCTTTTACTAAATTATATCATATATGAATGAAAATTTCAATAGATAATACGAATTTTTAGAATAAAATCTTGAAAAGATGCTTATGTTGCAAAGTAACAATCAACAAGTACAAAAAGAAAGGCGGCATAGAGCAATCTACGCCGTCTTTCGTTTGATATGCAATATGGTTTCAAGAGCCTTGAATGCTCGCTTGGTGCGATTAAGCCTTGCCGACAGAACCAAACAGGGTCATCTTCTCCTCAACCTTTGCGCAGATTGCGTCAAAGCCGGGAGCGAGCAGCTTACGCGGATCAAAGCCCTTGCCCTGCTGATCCTTACCTGCTTCTACATAGCCGCGGGTAGCCTCAGCAAAGACGAGCTGGCACTCGGTGTTGACGTTGATCTTTGCAACGCCGAGGGAAATTGCCTTCTTGATCTGCTCATCCGGAATACCGGTACCGCCGTGGAGAACGAGCGGCATTTCACCAACAGTCTGGTTGATAGCAGAAAGGGTATCAAAGCTCAGACCTTCCCAGTTTTCGGGATATACGCCGTGGATATTGCCGATGCCGGCTGCAAGGAAATCAACGCCGAGGTCAGCAATCTGCTTGCACTCCTGCGGATCAGCACATTCGCCCTTACCGACAACGCCATCCTCTTCACCGCCGATTGCGCCGACTTCAGCCTCGATGGAGAGACCGAGCTGATGTGCAACGTGAACAAGCTCAGTTGTCTTAGCGACGTTTTCCTCGATCGGGAAGTGAGAGCCATCGAACATGATGGAAGTGAAGCCTGCCTTGATGCACTTGTAGCAGCCATCATATGTACCGTGATCCAGATGCAGAGCGACCGGAACGGTGATGCCGAGGGATTCGTCCATCGCCTTTACCATATCGGTAACGGTCTTGAAGCCGCACATATACTTTGCTGCGCCCTCAGAAACACCGAGGATAACAGGGGAACCCAGCTTCTGCGCAGTGAGCAGAATCGCCTTTGTCCATTCGAGGTTGTTGATGTTGAACTGACCGACAGCATACTTGCCTTCTCTTGCCTTGTTCAGCATATCTTTTGCAGATACCAGCATTGAATATTCCTCCTATGATACAATTACGCCGGAACTCCGGCTCATTCCGGATAAAATATACTTTCGTACATTTCACCACATCATATTATACACGATTTTCATGAAAAAAGCAAGAGGAAAACCGCATAAATCTCGTAGAACGTGCAGAAATCTCCCTGCACCTGAAATTTTCTGTATATGTTACTGTATAAATAAGGAAATACAGCCAATAATGCGGTCAGAAAATGAGATAACGCGGAGGGTATTCACATGAAACAAGCAATCAAAATGCTGCTGATTCTGCTTCTGGCAGTCGCGGCAGCAAATATCGGACATACGGCAGAAACACTGTCGCAGCTCGAACACAGCGTCATACGGCTCCATATTCTTGCAGACAGCGACGAAACATCTGCACAGCTTCAAAAGCTGCTGGTGCGTGACGCATTGCTGCAAAACGCAGAACAATGGATTCCATCAGATACAGATTTTTTAGGTGGATGCGAGGCGATTCAGAAGCGGCTTCCGGAAATTCGTCAGACTGCGCTCAATGTCTTACGGGAAGCAGGGTGTCAGGATTCCGTATCGGTATGCTTGGAGGAGACTGCGTTTCCGGAGCGCAAATACGGAGACTTGACTTTGCCTGCCGGAACCTATCAGGCGCTGCGCGTCGAGATTGGGAAAGCGGAGGGGCAGAATTGGTGGTGTGTGATGTATCCGGCAATGTGCATTTCTGCGGCTGCTCAGGATACGGAGCTTCATTTCGATGACAGCGCATATGATATGGCACGCAATCCGGAACGCTATGAAGTGCGATTGAAATTTGTGGAGACTGCGCGTGCAGTGAAAAAATGGTTCCGGAATGTCATAAAACAGACGGAAGCCGCCCCTCCGGATGGAGAGACGGCGATTCCGCAGAAGCATGGTTCAGATTCGACTTCGGAATCAGCAGCCACAACCGGTGTTGCAGCCGCAGCTGTTGTTGTTTCCACAGCTGTTGCCGCAGATACCGCCGCAGCAGTTGAAGAGCAGAATCAGAATGATAATCCACATAATTCCGTTGCAATCGTTACCGCACATAATCAGCACTCCTTATCATAATGTGAATGTAGTCGGGGCATCGCGTCCGGATCGCGGTGCGTATTCTTGAGAAGCGGTTGCTGCCGCTTCCTAGTCTCATGATATGCTGCATCCGGAAATGTGTGACAGAATTGCAAGGGTAATTATGAAAGCAAGCGCATATAGTATAGCAAACGAAATCGGAGGGGTTTTACTTGCAGAAGGACGCATATACAAAAAAAGCGCGGCAGATCATCGCGCATTCCAAAACGCAGGCAGAGGCACTGGGCCATAGCTTTATCGGGACAGAGCATTTGATTTTGGCGATGCTTGCAGACGGTAGCAATGTCGGCGCGGCGATTCTGCGGACGCATCGTGTACCGCTGCAGCGGTTTCAGCAAGCGGTACTGGATGAGCTTGGCAGGGCAGCGTCTGTGCGTCTGGCAGAGAGTGCCTGTACGCCGGCTTTTCGGCGCGTGCTGCATCATGCCGAGCGACTGGCTACACAGCAGAGCAGCAAACCGCCGCTTGTCAGCTCGGAGATCATGCTACAGGCTGTATTATTGGATGAACACTGCGGTGCATCTGCGATTCTTCGTGGGATGGGGATTCCGCTGACGCTTCTGCGCAATGCCTGTGGTCAGGAGCTTGCATCAAACACCGCAAGTCAGGACGCATTTCCGCAGTTTGACAAGAAAGCCTGTCCGGTTCTGGCACAGTATGCGAGAAATCTGACAGACCCGATTGCTGCGGAAGCATTTGACCCATTGATTGGCAGAGAACATGAAATGCAGCAAATCATGCAGATTATGCTGCGGCGAAATAAAAATAATCCGGTGTTGATAGGGCAGGCGGGCGTTGGAAAAACGGCAATCGTTGAGGGCATTGCACAGCGAATTCTGCATGGCGATGTGCCTGCAAGCATTCGGAATCGCGTGATTTTGTCGCTGGATTTAACGGCATTGCTTGCCGGCGCAAAATATCGCGGAGATTTTGAGGAACGCTTGCGCGCCTGTATTGAAGAAACGGTGAAAAATCCTGAAATTACGCTGTTTATTGACGAGCTGCATATGATCACCGGTACGGGTGCGGCAGAGGGCGCGATTGATGCTGCGAATATTCTGAAACCGCGGCTTGCAAGGGGAGAGCTGCAAATCATCGGTGCGACCACTGATGAGGAATATCGTAGACAGATTGCAAAGGACGCTGCTTTGGCGCGGCGGTTTCAGCCTGTGCGGATTGTTGAGCCGACCGCGGCAGAGGCAACAGAAATGCTCAATGGACTTTGCAGACAATATGAAAATTTTCATTCTGTTGAGATTTCGCAGGATGCGATTGGTGCAGCGATCAAATATTCGGTGCGGTATCTGCATGACCGTGCGCTGCCGGATAAGGCACTTGATTTGCTCGATGAGGCTTGTGCGGCAAAGCGTCTGCAATGGAAAAAGCAAGAGAATCCGGAGCAGTATCCGGCAATCCGGCAGGGCGATATTGCGCATATGGTTGCGGTCAAGACCGGCATCCCCACTGAATCCTTGACCGAATCCGAATCAGAACGTCTGCTGCATCTGGAAGAATCACTTCGGCGGCGTGTTATCGGGCAGGATGCGGCGGTTACGGCAGTTTCACAGGCAATTCGCCGGAGTCGTTCGGGGCTGCGAAAAACAGGTCGGCCGATTGGTTCCTTTATGTTCCTCGGCGCGACCGGCATCGGCAAAACGGAGCTTGCAAAATGTATTGCGGATGAAATGTTTGCCGGAAGTCTGATTCGAATGGACATGAGCGAATATATGGAGAAGCACAATGCTGCACGGTTGATTGGTGCGCCTCCGGGATATGTCGGCTATGATGAGAGCGGAACGCTTGTGGAACGGGTACGGCGCGCGCCATACAGCGTGATTTTGTTTGACGAAATGGAAAAGGCGCATCCGGATGTGCTGTCGCTTCTGCTGCAAATCATGGAGGACGGTACGCTGACGGACAGTACGGGCAACCGTGCAGATTTTTCCGAAACGATGCTGATATTAACATCAAATCTCGGTGCAGAAACCTTGCAACAGGGTGTGATTGGCTTTGGTGACGCGGCTGATGCAGCGGATCAGCAGGAACAAAATCTGCGTTCTGTCCTGAAAAAGACAATGAAGCCGGAGCTGCTGCACAGACTAGATGCGGTGATTGTATTCCGGCAGCTCTCGAATACGGATTTGCTGCAAATCGCGCAGATACAGCTTCGGGAGCTTGCTGACAGAGCGGCAGCCTGCGGCGCGAGTTTGACATGGACGAATGAAGCGGAACAGCTGTTGCTTTCAGCCGCAGACACTGCACATGGCGGTGCTAGAGCGATTCGAACCGCGTTGACGCAGCAGGCAGAACCTTTGCTTGCTGAGAGTCTCCTGCGGACAGCAAGCGGCGTGCATTGCCTATGTGTACGAAACGGCACGCTGACGATTGAACAGCGAATTCCGGCAATCTGAGTGATGCGGAGAGATTGATTTCTCTCCGTATTTTTATGGAATCAGCATATCAGACAGCGCATATACTTTCGAGAGGTGATAGATATGTTTTCACTGTTATCGGGATTATTCGGGCAAATGACGTTCTTGCTGCTTCATGTCGATCATGCTGCGGTATTTCCACCGGCATTGACGCGCGCAGAGGAACAGACGCTTCTCGCTGCGCTTGCAGAGGGTTCAGAGGAAGCGCGCCAAAAGCTGATTACGCATAATCTGCGGCTTGTTGCGCATATGACAAAAAAGTTTTATTCGCCGGAACGGGAGCAGGAGGAGCTGATTTCCATTGGAACGCTTGGTCTGATCAAAGCGGTGTCTACATTCAAACAGGAAAAAGGCGCACGGTTTGCGACATACGCGAGCCGATGTATTGAAAATGAGATTCTGATGCACTATCGGGCGAAAAAAAAGAGCGCCGGAGAAATCTTCTTCGACGACCCTTTGGAATATGACAAAGATGGAAATGCGCTGACGCTTCTGGATATCATGCCGGATAGCACGGATTTGGAAGAACAGGTTGCACGCTCTATACAGGAAAAGCAGCTCTATCATTTTTTGCAGACCAAGCTGACAAATCGCGAATGGGAGGTCATTGTCCGCCGATACGGCTTATTTGGATATCCGGTGCAGACGCAGCGCGAGGTTGCGGTATCGCTGCAAATCAGCCGTTCATATGTATCGAGAATTGAAAAACACGCGCTATCTGTCTTGCGTGCGGCATATGAGCAATCCTCCTGTGAACTGATTATTTCTGATTGAGGAATATGACAACGCTGACGCAGATTGCAAGCACAACGAACGCAATGGATGCAACCAGAATGATAGAAGATTTTTTATCGCTCATATGCTCCTTGACTGAGAATCCGCAAAGCTGCATGATGCGCAGGAACGGTCGATAGAACAACAGTGTGAAGCCAGCATTGATACCGGCTTTCAGAAGATTGAACGGCAAAAATACCGTGCTGAGCATTGGCACAATTTGTTCGCGGGTAACGCCCATATACAGCGGTGAAATTGCGTAATTCCAGAGCAGCATGGATACGCTCATTGCAACAACGCCGCAGACAAGACCGATGGCGGCGCTGTACATATCCTTGCGCTTTTTGTAGAGAAAGGACGCTGTGCAGGCAAATGATGCAGAGGACAAAATATTCATAATCATGCCGATCAGACCGGTCGTGCTGAACGGCAGTTCGAGTACCGCGGCGACAACAGAGCAAATCAGTGCAGCAACCGGGCCATACAGAAATCCGCCGAATAGAATAAAAATATCCTTTGGTTCATATTTCAGAAAGCTGATGACGGGAACGCGGAATGAAATTGCAGTGATGAATGCGATTGCACTCAGCAATGCAAGCAAGGTGAGCTTTCTGGTCGAAGAAAAGCGGTCAGCGGTGGAAATTGCGGCAGTTTTTTTCATAGAAATAATCCTTTCTGACAGAAGATATGTGGCTTCCGACAGAAGAAAATGCCCGTGAAACAATGCGTTCCACGGGCATGATTGTACCAGTATGATAGCAGTAGAAACCGCCGATGCTGAGAACAATCTGTTTCTTCCATCCGGACTATACCGTCGGTACCGGAGTTTCACCGGTTCAGCCGTTTACACGGTTCGCGGACTATCACCGCCGGTGAGGAATTACACCTCGCCCTGAAACAAATATGCTGAAATGTTATGAGATATGACGCTTAGTCAGCGTCTTCCTCATCTTCATCGGATGCAGCTTCATCGTCCTCATCAGCCGAATCGCTCTCGGAGAAATCCTGCTCGATATCATCATAATTGAATTCAAGCAACTCTCCGCAATGCGGGCAAACGATACTGCCTTCTTCAAGCTCACGCTCGGTGAGATTGACAGTTTCATCGCAGCTCGGGCAGCTGACGACATAGATTTCATTGCTGTAATCGTCGCTGTCCTCATAGGCTAAATCGCTGTAATCAGACGGAAGGACTCTACCGATGCAAAAATCGCGATCGTCGTCGTCATCATCGTCATCAAAATCAAAGTCGTCATCATCATCGTCGTCGTCATCGTCATCATCAATATCATAGACAATGGTTTCGACATCACCGAGATCCTTGTCGAGCAGATCACACAGCTCTGTCAGCTCGTCGATCTGAGATTGCAAATCGTCAATATAGACGCCCATTTCCTCCATGACCTCAGCCATTTGCAGAATCGCTTTGCCTTCCTTGGTCGAATTGTCAAGCTCCATGCCGTCAAAAAGACCTTTCATATACGCAATTTTCTCGGTCAGCTTCATGATGATTTCCTTCCTTTCATTTGAGTGTCGTACAATAGGGAGATATCCGAAATTTTGGATATCTTCAAGAAAAATTATGCGCGCTCCATGTACTCGCGTGTACGAGTATCAATGCGGATACGGTCGCCCTCGTTGATGAAGAGCGGAACGCGGATTTCTGCACCAGTCTCAACAACAGCCGGCTTGGTAGCATTGGTAGCGGTGTTGCCCTTTACGCCCGGCTCGGTCGAGGTGATAGCCAGCTCGACAAAGAACGGCGGCTCGATACCGAAAACATTGCCCTTATAGGACAGAACCTTGACAACTTCCTCTTCCTTTACGAAATCGAGTGCGTTGCCGATAACATCCTTGCTGATCGGAACCTGCTCATAGGATTCCATATCCATGAAGTAGTACAGATCGCCGTCATTGTAGCTGTACTGCATATCCTTGCGCTCAACAAAAGCGGTCGGGAACTTTGCGGTCGGGTTGAAAGAGGTTTCAACCACGGAGCCGGTAATGACGTTTTTATACTTTGTGCGGACAAAAGCTGCGCCCTTACCCGGCTTAACGTGCTGGAATTCAATAACCTGAACGACCTGACCATCCATTTCAAATGTCATGCCGTTACGAAAATCGCCTGCTGAAATCATGTAAATAACCTCCAAGAAAGTGTGAATGTAGATACCCATTCCATATACCGTTATTTTACACTATTTTCATCGTTTTGGCAATAGGAAACGGCAAAAAAAGAACCATTGCACAAATCATTTTGTATGTTTTACATTTTTTTCACCAATCTGACGGATTGTGACGCGGCATTTTCGGAGTATTTCCCGCATAGAGATAAAATCGGGGGGGATGTCTATGCAGTGTTTGGCGTTATTATTTTGTTTGATGATGATGCTTCTGCATACGGGCTGTGCAGCAGATGCTCAAAATGAGAATGCGTATCCGGAACTGGTTTCTGCGGCAGACAGTGCTGCACTGACCGAGATGCTTCTGAAAACAGATATGGCAGTCCGGCTTTCCGTGAACGATGATGCAGCATATCATCCGGATGTGTGGATTCGGAGTGCGGTACAGTCGCGAATGCTCGCGCGGACGATGCTGCAAAGCGTGACATGGCGTCGGACGGGAGATTACTTGACGGTACAGGCTTATTACGGAAAACCGCAGGACGCGCTGCGGCAGGATAAGCGAATGCTGGAGAATATCGCAAAGCAATGGTCGCTTGCATATGTCGGGGAATCGGACGCGGTACGGGTTTTGCTCGCGCATGATTTTATCTGTCGCACCTGTACCTATACAAACGATTCATTGGATTGTCACAGTGCAATCGGTGCCTTGCTGTCGCATCGCGCGGCTTGTGACGGCTATGCGGAGGCATTTGCACTGCTGATGGAATATGCCGAAATACCGACGATGATTGTAACAGGGAAAGCGGTTGATGCAAATGGTGAATCGGAAGCTCATGCGTGGAATCTGGTGCAGCTTTTCGGTGTATGGTATCATATCGACTGCACATGGAATGACACGGGTGCAGTTCCGGCGCATACTTATTTTCTTTGTGATGACAATGCAATGCGTCTGACGCATCAATGGGATGCTAAACTGTATCCGACGGCACATGGAGGCAGCTATCGTTACGAGGTAATCGTAGCGGATATGGCTGAGAGAATCAGGACAGACAGCGGCAAATATACCGAATATAATCCTGTGCAGGATTCAGATTCGTGAGCTGATAGAGCATCCGGCAGCCGACTGCGTCTTCAATTTCTCCGAGGATATAGCCGCCCTCCGGATGCCGCAGCAGATCAACCCCTGCGAAATCGAGTGGCATGACCGCTTGGATTTGCTGCACAAGTGAACGCATTTCCGCATCCGGTGTGATGATCTGTGCCTTTCCGCCGAGTGAGAAATTACTGCGGAAATCGGATTCTGAGGTACGCAGAACAGCCGAATAGATTTCACCGCCGAGAATATAGAGCCGCACATCCCATCCGGTCACGACCGGCTTCTGCACGATAAACGGATGGGTCGGTTCGGGGTGTGCGGCACGGAAATCCGAGGCGTATTGTTTGAGTGCATCTGCGTTTTCGATCCATGCAACACCTTCGCCGCCGTGACCGTCTGCCGGTTTTGCAACGAGCGGAAACGTCAGCGCAGGGAACGGCGTGTTTATGCCGCACTGCCATGTTTCTGTCATCGGGATGCCATATTCGCCAGACATGAGTGCGTATGTCTTGTATTTATCATTGGTGATACCTGTGACTCGCGCACTGTTGAAGCAGGGGAGACGCATGACTTCCTCTGCATAGACGCTGTAGCTGTAAACGCGGCTGCGATTCACGAGGAACTCTGTTTCCTTTTCGAGAAGTTCCGGCGGATTGCGCTTATCAGTCAAACAGAGCCGGAGAGACAATCCCTCCGACTCTGCATACTGACATAGCTGTTCGATAAACCATTGATTCCGCGCAGCGTCATCCGGCGTATAGAGCAGAATGCCGTGCTTCATGCTCATTCTGCCTGCTTGATGCGGTTGCGGATATGCCACATGATATTGGTAGCGGGATTGATGCCGCAGGTATCAATCGTGCTCTGGAGCTGCGGATTGGAATTGACCTCGCAGACATAGCGTTCATCCTCGTTTTTGCCAATCAAAATATCAACGCCGGCAAAATCCAGACCGAGGGTGTTTGCAGCTTCGACTGCGAGTTTTTCCTCCAGCGGCGTGATTGCGCGTGCAGTTGCAGTACCGCCTGTGCCGATGTTGGAACGGAATTCAACAGGCGATGCAGCATGGCGTTCCATTGCGCAGATTGCCTTACCGCCGACAACGGTGACGCGGAGGTCTTTTCCGCTGCTTTCACGGATGAATCTCTGGAACATACAGTCATGCTCACCAATGTGCGTCAGGATACGGGCAGCCTCTGCCTTATCCTTTGCAAGATAGACCTGTGCGCCGAAGCTGCCGTTGTTTTCCTTGATGACAAGCGGCCAGCCGAGGAGCTTTGCAGCACGTTCGGCAGAATCAGGATTTCGTTTGCAGCCGGGGAAGCAGATCGGAGCTGGAATGGTATCGGGAATCGGGATACCGGCAGCGGCGAGCTTTAACGCGGTTTCCATTTTATCATCTGCAAGTGCAATGGCATTTGCGCTGTTGAACAGATGCAGACCGGAAAGCTCCATGGTTTTTGCAAGCTGGATATCCTTATCCCAGAACAGAACAAAGCTGGGCTTTGGTTCTTTTGCAATAGAGCCGACAATCGTGGGACGCTGATCCGAGGTCCATCTGGAAAAATGCAGACCTGCTTTTTCCGCAGATTCTTCGAGAACGCGATAAAGCGAATTGAATTTTGCGGGGTTGTAGTAGCTGTTGACGATCAGCCAACCGTTATAGATATCCATACCAATATCCTCCGTATACGATTCGAACTTTCGGCATCATGATGCCTTCTATTCTATTTTACTACATGAAATCTAAATTGTCAATATCTGTTGAAAAAGAACATGAAAAAACAGTTGTGAACACAAGGCTCACAACTGTTCGGAAATAATTTAGATGGTGACGAAAAATAAGCTCATGAACGCAAGAATGGCTGCCAAAGAAATTGCCGCCGTATTTGCGATACCTGCGAGCAGGCAGGGCTTTGCAACCTGCGGTCGTCTGGCTTTATATTTCTTGCTGAGCTTGAAGCCATATCCGGGAATCAGCGCAGACAGAATCAGCTCCTTGCGCGTGACCTTTGCCTGTTTATCCTTGAGTGCCATTTCGGCTCTCTGAACCGCAATCGGGTTTAAGACATAGTTGCAGTTCACGCAGACTGCCGCCTCGGAATCGACAACACATCCGCAGTTTGAGCAGTAAACACGATCGCTTGTTTGATAATGATAATGCTGCTGACGGACAGCCCAGCGCTGCTTCTGCGACTCCGGTTCGAGGTCGATGCCGGTCACATCATGAATCAAACGCTGCAGCTTTGTCAGCTTTTTGCTTTCATAGTTTTCGCGTCTTGCGCGTACAAGCTGCTGACCCTGCTGAAACGCCGCAGGGTTTACGACATAGTGACAATGTACGCAGACGCTTGCATTTTTATAGATTGGCTGACCACAGCTGCGGCAGAAGCATCGCTCCGGGTCGCGCATGACTTCGAGTGCAAGCTCAACAAGTGCGTCCTCGCTTTCATTCCGAACAGGACGCTGTGCCTGTTTTTGAGGCTGTGCCTGACTGAAAAGCTCATGCTCTGTAGCTGTCTGATATGCAACGTCGATGATTTCGGCATCGCCATTGCGGTTCTGATTTGTCATAGTATATCACTCCTCAGGGGGTAGCGTTATGGGAAATACGAAATTTTCAGTGGGGTAATTTTTTGCGGAATCCGGATTATTCGTCCGCTGACTCGGATTCTTCGCGTTCTGAGCGTTCCACGATTTCTTCGACAGGAACAGGAGGGTCATCTGCGTCCGGTAACTCTATTATATATGGTACAATTTTTTCGGTTTTCTCCTCGGCTGTGGCAGCGGTGTGGATTTCATTGGTCATATAATGCTCCGTTTCGGAGGGGAGACCCTTTTTTTGAAGCTGCTCCCGGAGAAAATCGGAAAAGAGCGTGTAGACTGCGGCAAACAGCGGTACAAATGCGACCATGCCGGCAAATCCGAATAAACCGCCGCCGACCGTGATTGCGAATAGTGTCCAGAACATCGGCAGACCAAGCGAATCTCCGAGAATCTTCGGACCAAGAAAGTTGCCGTCAAACTGCTGCAAAACCAAAATGAAAATCGCAAACGGAATGACCTTGCTTGGTTCGGAGAGCAGAATCAGCACGCCACTCGGAATTGCGCCGATGAACGGACCGAAAAACGGAATGATATTCGTGACGCCGATAATCAGGGAGATGAGCGTGATATATGGCATATTCAGAACGGTCATGCCGATGAAGCAGAGCAGACCGATAATCAGGGAGTCTAAGGATTTTCCGGATAGGAAGTGCATGAATTTATAGCTTACGTGCGAGCCGATTCGCAGGAAGGTATGCACATTCTTTTCCGGCAGGGTTGCATACAGCAGCTTTCGTGCCTGTGCGACATATTTTTCTTTATTATAGAGGAGGTAGATTGTGATAATGATACCGAGTAAGAAATTCGTGAACCATTTAAAAACCGAAACCGCACTGGAGGTCAGGGTCGTAAGTAAATCTGCGCCGCCGCTTGCGATGCTGTCGAGCTTTGGCTCAAATTGGACTGCAAAATTTGTGGCAGAATTCAGCGTCGAATCCCAGATGCCGGTGAGGAAGCTGTAGAGCTGCGGCTGATCGTCCTTGAGCGTTGTGATATGGGCGTTGATCCATTCGGTCGTATTTTTCAGATAATCCGGCAGACTGACAAGCAGGTTTCTGATACTGGAAATCAATTCAGGCACAATGGATGCAACGAGTCCAAAGAGAATCAGAAGCAGAATGAGAATAGAACACGTGACAGATAATGCACGGCTCAAACGCGGATGCGGCTTCTGCTTATCGGTTAGCTTTTTGATTTTCTTTTCTATCCAGTCCTGCATCGGGCACATCAGATAGGCAAGCACCAGTCCGATGATAATTGGTGCAAGAACCGAAAGAACCTTTCGGAAAAATGCAATCACTGCTTCCCATCGCCATGCGGCAATGCCAATCAGCAGACAGACCGAGAATATCCAGACAGCGGTTCTTGCGAAGCTGCGCTGTCGTTCATCCAAATGGACTTTCATAAAAGGAACACCATCCCTTTCTATATCTGTAAGAGAATGCGTGATGTAAATTCTATTATTATTATACATGAAAAAACAAAAAAAAGAAAGTGCTTTTTCAGAATTTTAAGAATATCATCAAAATCTTTCCAAAAAATACACAAAATGCGCGAACGAATGTTTGATTTGTGGGAAATTATGAAAAATATCGAAAAAATTTCCGTAAAGACTTTTCAATTTCAAAGATTTGTGTTATAATAGTTTTTGTATTGCCGGAAGTATACTCGCAGCTCGAAATAATTTGCGTTTCGCAGCAGGAGGCGTCCGGTTTGAACATCACGAAAGGAATGGAGACCGGAAGATATCATGCAGAGCGTGACGCAAATCAAACAAGCCGCATTGACGCGGTATCTGGCTGCCAAGGGATTGAATCCGCCGCAGCAGGAGGCTGTCCGGACAGTGTGCGGACCGGTCAGCGTTCTGGCAGGCGCCGGCAGCGGTAAGACCACGGCGATTGTAAACCGCATCGCGTTTATGATGCGCTTCGGAAATGCTTATGACGGAGACGTGCCGCCGTTTTCTGCGGAGGACGCAGAGTTTCTGCAACAGACCGCAGACGGAAAGATCCCCCCCGATGAACAGCGCTTAACAGAGATTCTCGGTTTTGCGCCGATTCCCGGATGGCGAATTCTTGCCATTACTTTTACAAATAAAGCAGCGGCAGAGTTGAAATCACGACTCGAAACCATGCTTGGTGCATCCGCAGCGGATGTATGGGCGGCGACGTTCCACAGCGCTTGTGTGCGGATTCTGCGGCAGCATATTGACCGTCTGGGCTACACCTCGGATTTTACGATCTATGATGCAGACGATACACAGCGCGTGATCAAGGAGCTGCTGAAAGAGCCTGCGTTACAGGATCGCAGCAGAGGCATCTCGATGGAAAAGGCGTTTCCACCCAAATCGGTTGCGCATGAAATTAGCAGAGCAAAGGATAAGCTCCTGACGCCGGAGGATATGCTCCGGGAGGCAGACGGCGATTATCGGCTCAGCAAAATTGCACAGCTTTATACGGCATATCAGCAGCGGTTACTCAGCTCCAATGCCGTGGATTTCGATGATATTATCATGCTGACGGTCAGATTGTTCCGGACGGAGCCTGATGTTCTCGAAAAATACCAGAACCGATGCCGATATCTGCTGGTGGACGAGTATCAGGATACGAATCCGGCGCAGTATGAGCTGATTCGGCTGCTCGCGGAACAGCACCATAATCTCTGTGTGGTCGGTGACGATGACCAGAGTATCTATAAATTCCGCGGCGCAACGATTGAAAACATCCTTTCCTTTGAAACGCAGTTTCCGGATTGCAAGGTGATTCGTCTGGAACAGAACTATCGCTCGACCAAGCAGATTCTCAAAGCTGCGAATTCTGTCATTCGGAATAATCAGGGCAGAAAGGATAAAACGCTCTGGACAGACCTCAGTGAGGGCGATAAAATCCGTTGGTATTGCGCAGGTGACCAGAATACGGAGGCGCGTTTTGTTGCGGATACCGTTTTAGAGGGTATCCGGCAGGGCAGACAGTATCAGGATTATGCGGTGCTGTATCGGACGCACGCGCTCTCCAACAACTTGGAACGGCAGCTCGCACAGGCTGGCATTCCGTATCGGATATACGGCGGACTTCGCTTCTTTGACCGCAAAGAGATTAAGGATATTATCTCTTATATGTGCGTGGTCAATAATCCATATGATATTCTGCGGTTTACGCGCATCATCAATGAACCGAAGCGTGGTATCGGTGCGCAGACACTTTCCGATATTACGCAGATTTCGCTCGATTGCGAGATATCGCCTTTGGATGTTCTTCAGACAGCGGACGATTACCCTGCGCTTGCCAAACGCGCAAAGGTGCTCCGAGAAGCATCCGATGTGTTTGCGCGTCTGCGTGAGGCTGCCGATATGATGCCGCTTGACGAATTCTACGACACGCTGCTTGAGGTTTCCGGTTATATGGATATGCTGCGTGCCGAGGGTGCTGAGGGCGAAGCTCGAATCGAAAATATCAAAGAACTCAAGACCAGTATTCTCAGTTACATCAATCAAGCGGAAAATACAGGCGATGACCCGACGCTGAGTGGATTCCTTGAGGAAATTTCACTGTATACCGATCAGGATCGTGCAGATGAATCGCAGGATGCAATGACGCTGATGACCATTCATGCAGCAAAGGGTCTTGAATTTGAGAATGTCTTTCTGCTTGGTCTGGAAGAGGGGATCTTCCCCGGCAGACGCAGCATCGACAGCCCCGAAGAGATCGAGGAGGAGCGACGGCTTGCCTATGTCGCGATTACACGCGCAAAGCAGCGGCTTTATATCACTACAACATCTTACAGAATGCTGTACGGTCAGACGGCGACCAATCCGACATCGCGCTTTTTGCGTGAAATGGATCCGGATGTGCTGGAAAAGAATGAGCCGGAACGCCACGCTGCGCCCATCGGAAAAAGCAGTGCGCCCAAGCAGACGGACGCCTATTTCCGATATCCGGATACGCGCAGCAATCCGGCGGCAGACCTCAGCTTCGTTGTGGGCGACCGCGTAAAGAGCTTTATCCACGGTGAAGGAACCGTACTTCAAGTCTCCCCGATGGGCGGCGATGTTCTTCTGGAAATTGCCTTTGACCGTGTGGGAACGAAAAAAATCATGGCAAAATATGCCCGAATCCGAAAGGTGTCATCATGAGTACAAAAGCTAGAAATACAGCCTCATATAACAGCCGGCAGACGACAGCCGATACTGGCGCGCAGTTCCGGAATGTCTGGAATAATTTAAAGGAAGCAATCCATACCAGAAACGGGCGTTATTTTATCTTTGCGGTACAGTTTCTGCTTTCGTTTGTATCGCTTCTGTATCTGAAAGGCGTCGTACAGCTGGCGTATTACAGTATGTTTTATCGACTGGAAATTCCGGAGGAAACACGCGGAAAATATTGTTTTCTTGTGTCGATGGCCTGCCTGTTTTTCGGTGCGGTGATGCTGTTTACCAGACGGCAGATTGTGACACGGCTTTCCATCATGGCTTGTTTGCCGTTCTATTTACCGATTATTCTGTTTAATTATAATCATCTGGTTCTGTTGATTCCGCTTGGCATCACGGTTGTCGTGACATATCTTGCAAGCGGTACGAAGGAGGGCCCGAAAACAATCCTCGGCGCACTGTTCCTGATGCTGTATGTTCTGGGATTTTTCGTGTTTACGACCGTGCAGAATGTTCTTCAACCGGCAATCGAGGAGACTGTGATTGAGCGTGGTGTGACCCCAAGCGGTTCTTATCGCTATTCTGTCGTGCAGGTGCTTGACCAGGGTGACGGCAATACCTATGTTGCAGTTGAGCCGAATACCGAGGATGTCGCATACGATTATTCCACATGGTATACCAAGGGCTTCCGTCAGGAGATTTACCGTGAACGTCCGCTGAAAAAGGGCTTTAAGGCAGAATGGACAACCCAGACGCGTGCGGAAATCACCAAGGAGCTGATCACAAAGAATCCGAGCACGGTATTTGTTTTGGATGCAGAGCAGATGAAAATGCTTGGCTTGAATGTTGGATTTGCGCAGGACTTTGAGATTTCGGAGCTATCGCTTAGCCAGCGCCATAAGCTCGGCTACGGCTCCAATAAGGACGATATTGATAAGCGGTTTGCAGGGCTGTTCGGTGTGACGCTGGTGGATCCGGATTTTGTTGTTACGCTTGATTTTGATAAGATGGTTGAGCTTGGCTTGGAGCCGACCTATGAGCAGAGACTCTCTCACATGACCGATAAGCAGCTTGAACTTCTCGGTGTTCCGGAAGAGAATGAGGTGCTGAAAGTCGGCAAAAAGATTGTTTTCCGTGAGTATGTTGCAGTGCTGGAACGTCGTTTCAGTGAGGAAAATCGTGACATGGATGCGATTTTTGAATCCAATGTGCAGCCGGAGGTGAATCCGGAGGGCGTTGAGATTCCGGTCAAGGAGACAACTACGGTCAGCACGACGACCGGTACGACAACCTCGGAGACTACAACCGAGACATCCGCTGTATCGGTTGTGTGGTAATACCGTTTTACGCAGGAAATGAAGTCAGAGTAAACTAAGGAACCACTGAATCAATTACGCCTTGCGGCTTGGCACATAATCTGCTTGCATCTTACGCACCGGATTATTCAGTGATTCCCTAAGGGGTGAAACATCATTTGCACAGCCGGAACGGATGAAAAGGGAATCATCCGTTGGACGATGTCTGCGGAAAGAGAGCCGCAGCAGAGCCGATGCAGCAAACCGACTGTTGATGTTGCCGATACCGGAGCAGCTTGCTCCGTCGGAAATACCCGCATTTATCAATAAAACGGAGGATATAAACCATGAATTACTATCTTGGCGTAGACATCGGTACCAGCGGTACCAAAACCGTCCTTTTTGATGTAAAGGGTTCGGTTATCGCTTCCGCAACAGAGGAATATCCGCTTTATCAGCCGCAGAACGGCTATGCAGAGCAGGATCCGCAGGATTGGGCAAATGCCGTACTGCACACGATGGCAGCTGTCATTGCAAAAAGCGGCGTGGACAAGAATGATGTCAAGGGCATCGGTCTTTCCGGTCAAATGCACGGACTTGTCATGCTCGACAAGGATAACAAGGTAATCCGTAAGTCGATTATCTGGTGTGACCAGAGAACCGCAAAGGAGTGCGAGGAAATCACGGAAAAGGTCGGTGCAGAGCGCTTGATCGAGATTACAGCGAACCCTGCACTGACCGGCTTTACCGCGTCCAAGATTCTCTGGGTTCGTAACAATGAACCGGAAAATTACGCAAAATGTGCACATATTCTGCTGCCGAAGGACTACATTCGTTACATCCTGACCGGCGAATATGCAACCGAGGTTTCCGATGCGTCCGGTATGCAGCTGCTCGACATCCCGAACCGCTGCTGGTCGGATGAAGTACTGGAAAAGCTCGACATCGACAAGAATCTGCTTGCAAAGGTCTACGAATCGCCGGAGATTACCGGTACGCTGACCGAGGAAGCAGCAGCGCAGACCGGTCTTGCAGTCGGTACACCGGTTGTCGGCGGCGCAGGTGATAATGCTGCGGCTGCAATCGGAACAGGCGTTGCATCCGATGGCAAAGCGTTTACCACAATCGGTACAAGCGGCGTTGTCTTTGCACATAGCTCCAATATCTCGATTGACCCCAAGGGCAGAGTTCATACCTTCTGCTGTGCCGTACCGGGCTGCTGGCACGTGATGGGCGTAACTCAGGGCGCAGGACTTTCGCTGAAATGGTTCCGCGATAATTTCTGTGATGCTGAAAAGCAGACCGCAAAGGGCATGGGCGTTGATGAATATTATCTGATGGATAAGGAAGCGGAGCAGTCTCCGATCGGCGCAAACCGTCTGCTGTATCTGCCGTATCTCATGGGCGAGCGTACACCGCATCTGGATGCAAATGCACGCGGCGTATTCTTCGGTCTTTCCGCGATGCACGAGAAGCGCGACCTGCTCCGTGCTGTCATGGAGGGTGTTACCTATTCGCTCCGTGACTGTCTCGAAGTATTCCGCGAGATGAATATTACCGTTGATGACATGATGGCTTGCGGCGGCGGCGGTTCTTCACCGCTGTGGCGTCAGATGCTTGCTGACCTGTTCAACTGCCCGATTCAGACTACCAAATCGAAAGAGGGTCCGGCACTGGGCGTAGCCATTCTCGCAATGGTCGGTACGGGCGCATATGCAAGCGTTCCGGAGGCTTGTGCTGCAATCATCGGCACGGATAAGACCTGCGCACCGCAGACCGATGCAGTTCCGGTCTACGAGAACTTCTATCAGCTCTACCGCAAGATTTATCCGGCACTGAAAGATCAGTACGCTGAGCTTGCTACACTATAAGTGATCAAACTATGATGACGCGCCGGAAGTCAAACCGGGTTCCGGCGCTCATCTTCATGCACGGTTCTCTGCTGTATGAGATTCTGTCATCCAGCTTCAAGCTCGCTGTATGGGCGGTTCCGGCACTGTTGCTGATTCTGCTCAACGGCATCATGTTCCTGTGCATCCATTTTCCGATCTGGATTCATAGCGGAATGTTCATCAGCGCATTTACAGGATTGGGCTTTCTGTCGATCATCCTGTTCAGCGTCGCGGCAAGTATCTGCTTTTTGAAGCATAAAAATCTGATGCTTGTCGTGTTCATCCATATGCTCTATGATTTTATCCTCGAATTCTTTGTGATAACATAAGAAGATGCAGAGGGGTTGCTATCCTGAAAATCAAGGATGACAGACTGTGGTTATAGATTCGAGCAAGATTGAACAGATTTTGTGAATCAGACCGGAATGAAACTATAATTTAGAAAGAAACAGCATCGTGTGAGAAGAATCCTTCATCTCGATGATCTATGAACTCGGAGGCGGAATATGCGAGAGGCTACAGTTACTCGGAATACCAAAGAAACGCAGATTACAGTCAGCGTGAAGCTCGATGGCAAGGGCGAGAGCAATATCTCAACCGGAATCGGCTTCTTTGACCATATGCTGACCGCGCTTTCACGGCACAGCGGCATCAGCATGGATATTCAGGTGAATGGCGATGTGTATGTGGACGGACATCATACCGTTGAGGATACCGGCATTGTGCTTGGTCAGGCGCTGAATCAGGCGCTCGGTGACAAAGCCGGCATTGCACGCTACGGCAGCGCGTATATTCCGATGGACGAGGCGCTTTCGTTCTGCGCGCTCGACCTCTCAAACCGTCCATATGTCGTATTTCGGGGCGAATTTACAAATCAGATGATCGGGCAGTATGACGCTTGCCTGACGGAGGAATTTTTCCGTGCATTGGCGGTCAATGGCGGCATTACGCTGCATCTGGATATGTGCTATGGCAGCAACGATCACCATAAATGTGAGGCGTTATTCAAGGCGTTTGCGCACGCGCTGAAAGCTGCGGTTCGATTCAACGAGGATGGCACAGTGTTGTCTACAAAGGGGGTTCTTGCATGATTGCTGTGATAGATTATGGCGCAGGCAATTTGTTTTCTGTTTGCAATGCGCTGAAATATTTGAATATTGCGCATGAAGTTACAAAAGACGCTGATGTGATCAATCGCGCGGAAGCGGTGATTTTGCCGGGTGTTGGTGCATTTCCGGCGGCAATGGAATCGCTTCGGCAGACCGGTTTGATCGGTACGATCAGGGAAAATGCGGCGAAAAAACCGCTGCTCGGCATCTGTCTTGGTATGCAGATGCTCTTTGACCGCTCCGATGAGAACGGAAATTGTGAGGGCTTGGGGCTGATTTCCGGTGAGGTGCATCGCATCCCGTCTCAGCGCGTGATCATTCCGCATATGGGCTGGAACGAGCTTGTGCTGACACAGGAATCAGAGCTTCTGAAGAATATCGAAAAGCCCATATTTACGTATTTTGTGCATTCGTATCAGGCGTTTTGCGAGGAACGCAATATAATTGCATACTGTGATTATGACGGCAAGGTGCCTGCACTTGTAACAGACGGAAAATTTGTATTCGGTGCGCAGTTCCATCCGGAAAAATCGGGTGAAAAGGGACTGCAAATGCTTCGGAATTTTGAGGAGTTGGCAAGATGATTATATTTCCTGCGATTGATATTATCGAGGGACAGTGTGTTCGATTGGTAAAAGGAGACTATGCGACCGCTTCAAAGGTTGCAGAGGATCCGCTTGAAACTGCGAAAAAATTTGAAGCAGCCGGTGCCGAATGGATTCACATGGTGGATCTGGACGGCGCAAAGGTCGGGTATCCCGTCAATACCGAAATATATAAAAATATTGCGGAAAACACGAATCTAAAGGTTGAGGTCGGCGGCGGCATCCGCACACTGGATACGATTGAAGCGTATCTGAACCTTGGTATCGAACGTGTGATTCTCGGCTCGGTTGCGCTGAAAAATCCACAGCTTGTTGCAGATGCGATTGCAAAATTCGGCGCGGAAAAAATCGTGGTCGGGATTGACGCGAAAGCTGAAATGGTTGCGACAGAGGGCTGGCTTGAAACCAGTGAAGTGCATTATATTGACCTTGCAAAGGCAATGATTGCGGTTGGCGTCCGGACGTTTATTTTTACCGATATTTCCAAGGATGGCACGCTTTCTGGCGTGAATGTGGAACAGCTCCGGAAGCTGCGTGACGCAACATTTAACGAGTGCAATATTGTTGCATCCGGCGGCGTACATACCATAGAAGATATCGTTGCCTGCCGTGACCTTGGGCTTTACGGCACAATCGCAGGTAAGTCGCTCTATCAGGGCACGCTTGACCTTGCTGAGGCAATCAAAACTGCGGAGTCGCTTGAGATTCGTCCGATGCGGATGACGGATTATGATGCGCTGTATGCGCTCTGGACAGACTGCGGAAACGGGCTGAATAATCTGGATGATTCCGTTGAGGGGATTGCACGTTACTTGGAGCGCAATCCGCATACATCATTTATTGCGATGAAAAAAGGCGTGCTGGCAGGCGCAATTCTCTGTGGTCACGACGGCCGCCGAGGCTATATTCAGCATATTTCCGTGCGGCCGGATTTCCGGCGGTGCGGCATTGGCACAAAGCTGCTGAACCGTGCCCTGGATGCGCTGAAAGCAGAGCAAATCAACAAGGTTGCGCTGGTCGCATTCAAGGAAAATAATCTTGGCAATGCGTTCTGGGAGGCGCAGGGCTTTTCGCTCCGCACCGACCTGAATTACCGGAACATAGCGCTTGCTGAGATGATTCGTTTTGATCCGGAATACAGTTAAAGGAGAGCAATATGCTTGCAAAAAGAATCATTCCCTGTCTGGATGTCAGACACGGAAAGGTTGTCAAGGGTGTCAATTTTGAAGGCGTCAAGGATGTCGGTGATCCGGTTGCTTGTGCAGCAGAATACAACCGTCAGGGCGCGGATGAGATTGTTTTTTATGATATTGTTGCCTCACATGAGGGTAGAGGCACGTTTCTTGATGTCGTTCGTGAAACGGCAAAGCAGGTATTCGTTCCGCTGACGGTCGGCGGTGGTATTTCAACGGTTGAGGATATGCGCGAGACACTTCGTGCCGGTGCGGATAAAATCAGCATCAATTCCTCGGCGGTAAAAAATCCCAAGCTGATTTCAGAGGGCGCAGAGATTTTTGGTTCACAGTGTATCGTGGTCGGAATTGACGCGAAGCGAAACGGCAAGGGCGGCTATTCTGTCTATGCGAACGGCGGCAGAATTGATATGCAGGTCGATTTGCTTGAATGGGTGCAAGAGGTTGAACGGCGTGGTGCCGGTGAAATCTGCCTCAATTCGATTGATACGGATGGAGTGCGCGGCGGCTTTGACCTGGAAATGCTCAAGGATGTGTGCGCGCGCGTTCGGATTCCGGTGATTGCATCGGGCGGTGCCGGAAAGCTCAGCGATTTTGCGACCGTATTCGAGCAGACAGACGCAACTGCGGCACTTGCAGCGTCATTGTTCCATTTTGGTGAACTGACCATCCCGCAGGTCAAGGATGACTGTCGGAGCAAAGGCATTTTGATTCGATAATATTTTTCAGATGCTTCATTTTGAACATTTCTCCGCATTGCGGATGATGAAAGATTGATTACATTAAAGGAGTAGTAAACATGACCCTGTACGAGGAACTTCAGCGCAGAGGACTCATTGCGCAAACCACCGATGAAAAGGAGATCGCGGATCTCATCAACAACGGAAAAGCTACATTCTACATCGGTTTTGATCCGACTGCCGATTCGCTTCATGTCGGTCACTTTATGGCACTGTGCCTGATGAAGAGAATGCAGATGGCAGGCAATAAGCCGATCGCACTGGTCGGCGGCGGCACCGGTATGATCGGTGACCCGTCCGGTAAATCCGATATGCGTAAAATGCTCACCCCGGAAGATATTGTTCATAACTGCGAGTGCTTCAAAAAGCAGATGAGTCGCTTTATCGACTTCTCCGAGGGCAAGGCAATGATGGTCAATAACGGCGACTGGCTGCTGAAGCTCAATTATGTCGATGTTCTGCGTGAGGTTGGCGCGTGCTTCTCTGTCAACAAGATGCTTTCCTTTGAGTGCTACAAGCAGCGCTGGGAACGCGGTCTGACCTTCCTCGAATTCAACTATATGATCATGCAGAGCTACGATTTCTATAAGCTCTATCAGGATTACGGCTGCAATATGCAGTTTGGCGGCGATGACCAGTGGGCAAATATGCTCGGCGGTACGGAGCTGATTCGTAAAAAGCTCGGCAAGGACGCTTATGCCATGACTATTACGCTGCTGCTCAATTCCGAGGGCAAGAAGATGGGTAAGACCGAAAAGGGCGCAGTCTGGCTTGACGCGGAAAAAACCTCTCCCTACGATTTCTTCCAGTATTGGAGAAATGTCAGTGACGCGGATGTGATCAAATGTCTGAAAATGCTGACCTTCCTGCCGATTGAACAGATCGAGGAGATGGAACAGCATCTTGACAGCGGCGCAGCCTACAACCAGGCAAAAGAAACGCTTGCCTATGAGCTGACTGCACTCGTACACGGCGAAGAGGAAGCTGCAAAGCAGCGTGAGGCTGCACGCGCAATCTTTGCCGGCGGCGGTGTCTCTGCGGATATGCCGACTACGACCTTGACTGCCGATGATCTTACGGATGGTCAGATTGGTCTGCTGACGATTCTTGTAAAGTCAAAGCTCTGCCCGTCGATTTCCGAGGCGCGCAGACTTGTGCAGCAGGGCGGTATCACGGTCAATGATGAAAAGGTAACTGACCCGAAAACACAGTATACCCTTGCAGACGAGCTGATCATCAAAAAAGGCAAAAAGGTATTCCATAAGGTTACCTTGGCGTGAGATTCGCCGCGTAAGAGATCAGACAGGCGTTCTGATTCATCTTCATGACAGCAAAGCAAAAAGGTTGTAAGACGCAAAGAATATATGAACGAATCAGGGAGGATTCATGTCATGCAGGACGGAGTTGCAAAGCAGCTTTCACAGGTTTATGACAACTGCGCAAAATGTGATGAAAAAGGTTATCATGTCGGCGTACAGGGAAAATCCATGCAGGATTATCTGCGCTTTACGCTGCTGAAATTCTATGTTTACCTGAGCAGTAGCAACGGTAATATTTCAATGGCAGAGATCGCATATCTGAATGATGCGCTCGGCTATTCGATGTCGGCAGATCAGATTGATCGCTTCAATGTCAGCAGCAAGATTACAAAATACAGCCTCAAGGACAGCATGATTACGATGATGATGCCGTTCTTGAAAATGGATTTGGAAACATCGCCGTTTGGCCCGATGAGCCTGACCTTTATCGAATTTATCAATCAAGCAGGCCTTGATTTTATGACCGTGGATAACGGCAGAACCGATCCGTTTATTATGCGCGATCTGGGTGCGCTTGTGCTTGCACTGCGGAATTTCCGCATGGAATACATCACAAATTGGGAGAACATGATTCGCGAGCAGAAACGCCGCGAGGAGCTTGCCAAGCGTCCGCCGTATGTTCCCGGCAGCGGCAATTCCCCATGGGGTGCGCCGCAGGTACCGCCAACGAATCTTTCTCCGATTGGCGGCAGCAATTATCCGAACGGCATGAATCAGAATGCGCCGCAGAATAATGTTTCGGCAAACAATCCGTTCCAGCAGCAGAATCAGCAGAATCAGCAGTCTAATAAGGATGAAAAGCCGCTGACGCTGGAGGAACAGCTTGCAAAGCTCGAAGAATTGACCGGCTTGCAGGCAGTGAAACAGGATTTGAATAGCCTGATTAACCTGATTCGCGTGCGGAAAATGCGCGAGGACAGAGGTATGCCGCAGTCTGCGATGTCGCTGCATATGGCGTTTCTGGGAAATCCGGGTACCGGTAAAACAACTGTTGCGCGTATTCTTGCCGGAATTTATCAGTCGCTAGGCGTATTGTCAAAGGGTCAGCTTGTAGAAGTAGACCGTTCCGGTCTGGTTTCCGGTTATGTCGGACAGACCGCAATCAAAACCAAAGAGGTTATTGATTCCGCAATGGGCGGCGTTCTCTTTATTGACGAGGCGTATGCGCTGACCGCCAATACCGGAAAAGGCGATTTTGGTCAGGAGGCAGTCAATACGCTGCTGAAAGCCATGGAGGATAACCGCGATGACTTTATCGTGATTGTTGCAGGCTACTCCGATCTGATGGAGGAGTTCCTCGACAGCAATCCCGGCTTGCGTTCGCGCTTTAATAAGATTATTACATTTGAAGATTATATGCCGGATGAGCTGCTTGATATTTTCAAGAGCATCTGCACAAAATCCGGTATGACCATCACAAAAGAGGCAGAGGACGCGGTGCTGCAATTCTTCATTGAGCGCTGTGGTCTGAATCTCAAAACATTTGCAAACGCACGTGATATTCGCAATTACTATGAGCGTGCGATTACCAATCAGGCGAATCGTCTGGCAGCGATTGAACACCCGACCAATGGCCAGCTGACAACCTTGACCATTGAAGATGTGACAGGAATTGAGCTGAATTAACAGAGCTACTCTGTATATGAAAGGATATGAGTGAAAATGGTAGTAATTACGATGGAAAATGGAAAGCAGATGAAGTTCAAGCTGCGTACCGATTGCGCGCCGATCTCCTGCGAAAACTTTGAAAAGCTGGTGAAGCAGGGCTTTTATGACGGTCTGTGCTTCCATAGAGTCATTTCCGGCTTTATGATTCAGGGCGGTTGTCCGGACGGCACCGGTATGGGCGGCCCCGGCTGGCATATCAAGGGTGAGTTCCTTGCAAACGGCGTCAACAATCCGCTGAAGCATACACGCGGTGTGCTCTCGATGGCACGTGCATCACATCCGGACAGCGCAGGCTCGCAGTTCTTCATCATGCACGCTGACGCACCGTATCTGGATGGAAATTATGCAGCATTCGGTGAGATCGTCGAGGGTCTGGACGTTGTGGACGAAATCGCAGCGGTCATGACAAATCCGATGGATCATCCGCTTCAGCCGCAGATCATGAAAAAGGTTGAGATCATTCCCGACTGATAAAAAAATACAGCGCACGACCGTTTTGATCGTGCGCTGATTTTTTTATGGTTTCTCTGTGAATGTGTCAATGACGGTCTTGCCGTCAGATGCATAGACGTTGACAGTTCGCGGTTCATAGGTGCCGTTGTGCTGCGCTTCCGCGATTTTTTCTGCTTCTTCCGGCGAATCAGGTGGATTACCGATAAAATCTTCTTTGTAAATATAACCCTGCCTGCCGTTATCACCGATGACTGCGATCAGATCCGGATAGTCCTCAAGATAGACGCTGTCCGGCGTTGACCCGTAGGTCTGACCGCTTTCATTGATTTCGTAATCTACATAGATATGCGGCGCCTTGACGGTGTGTTCCGGATCAAGATAAACTTCGTCTGAGTCCATGCAGGTGTATCCCTCGGGATCAAATCGGTTGACGTCGATCTCTGCATCGACCGTCAGCGAGGTCAGCTCGAAATTGCTGTAGTGTTTTCCGTCCTCACCAGACATCTCGTTGTTCAGCAGAATGCCGGTTTCCACATCAATAGAGAGCCTACAGCTGACCTCCTGAAAGCTCCCCTCAAGGACAGCGCAGTTTCTGTCAAGCCGGATTTCCGTGCCTGTGACCTGCCATTTGTCAAAATCCCTGAGCATCGCCATTGCGTAAGTCTGCGGAAACAGGCTGCTGCTGCAGATGCCGGGGAACAATGAAACCGGTCTGTTAATGCCGAAGGTTTCGCCGTTTTCATCTACCCATGCGCGGTCATTGTCGCTGACGATCAAATCCTGCATTCGCATTGGTTTTCTTTGCGAACGATATGTTTTGTCTTGTGGCGTTGCTATGTATTGCATATTATCGGCGATAAACATTTCAATGGTTGGCTGTTCGGGCAGCGACTGCCGTTCATATGCGGTATGATTGCCCAGATCCACCTGAAACACCACTTCGGTTACGCCGTCCGGGATCGCACAATTCATGGTGCCCTCTGCGGTACGGTAATAGTCAATGCTGTTGAGCATCATGTGGTAGAGATAGCTTTTCGCTTCGATGTCGTTATAGTCTGCCTCGGAATCTGCCGAAAAATACTTGTCAATATAGGCACGCTTGTCGATGATAGAGCGCTTGCTGCCGTTTTCAATAAAGCGTTGCTGTGCGGCTTTTCTGACTTCTTCTGCCTGCTCATGTGTGCCGAGGCGCGGCGGCTCGTGAAGTTCCAGTGGGACATAATCTGGCTTGGGTAGGGGATAGAGCTGTTCTTCCTGCATCTCTGTGTTCTGCGTATTCGGCATCAGCACAGGCTGATTCTTGCGGCTCTCGTGCAGTATCACGCCGCCGAATCCGGCAGCAAACAGCAGACAGGCAGCCGCAACGATTTTTGAAAACGCGTATGGACGTACAGTTTTTTTATGCCGATTCGTGGATACGTTGTATGATACGGATGATTGGGAAATAGTCGGATTTGCTGCGGATTGCTTGTGTGTGATTCTTTTCGCTGTATCAACAAAGCATTCGTCGATCAGGTCCTCCGGCACATCGCGCAGTGCCTGCATGATATCGAGTGCATTCATAATAAATCCTCCTTTCTGAGATAATCTTTGAGTTTCTTACGCAGGCGCAGCAGCGTCATTTTGACGGCGCTGACACCCATTTGATTCTGCTCCGCGATCTGCCGCACAGATTCTGACAGATAATATCTCTGCATAAAAATGCGCCTTTGATCCGGCTGTAGGGTACGGAGCCATGCAGTCAGGGCATCGGTCAGCTCGCGCTGTTCAATCTCCCGTTCCACATATGTATCCGAGGGGATGATCTCGCTAAGCTCATCGAGGGCGGCTGCAAATTGTGTTCCTCCGCGTTTGATACGGTGTGTATGTTCATATTTTTTAATCGCGATCCTGCCGGTAAGTGCGGTGACATAAGAGCGGAGATTGTCAGGTTTCTGCGGCGGGATCGAATTCCAGACAGCAAGCAGCATATCGTTGAGCACTTCTTCTGCGTCCTCGCGGCTGCCAGTCATTCGGTACGCAATCTGATAGCATAGTGCACCGTTTTGTGTCCTGATGAGCTGTAATGCTGTTTCATCTCGCTTCTGCAGCAGCGAAATGATGATGTTGTCTTGTTGCAAGAACTCACCTCCCTCTGCATATGTAGTCCCGAACGGTGATAATCGGTCACAGATTTTTATAAAAAACGAAAAACGCCGCCCGAATGCCGGACGGCGCATATCGTATCTGCAATTACTGCTTCTTCTGCTGCTTGCTTTCGCACTGCTGATTTGCAATGCCGCAGCTCGTCTTGCACGCAGACTGGCAGGAAGTCTGGCATTCGCCGCAGCCGCCGTTCTTTGCGCTCTCGCAAAGGCTGCGAGTTTCAATGGTCTGGATATGACGCATGATAAGTCCCTCCTTCAACGGAATGTCTGCGGAATTCCGCAGCATGAGATTTACTCCATAATATTATAGCATATTTTGCCGAAGAAGTCAAGCCGCAAAGAAAAAACAGCAATCTTTCCGACAAAAAATACGTTTCAATCAAAAAATGACTTGCTTTTTCTCGTAAAATATGATAAAATAATAGAGTTTGAGCACGTATGTCATTGCGTGACAGATTGGATAGAAAGGAAGAATATCACATGAAGGTTGCAAATATGCTTGGAGAGCGTTTCAAGAACGCGCCCAAGGACTGTGTGATCGAAAGCCATGCGCTGATGATGCGCGGCGGCTATATGAAATACATGGCAAACGGCATTTTCTCGCTCTATACGCCGGCAAAGCGCATCATGCGCAAGATTGAGCAGATTATCCGCGAGGAAATGGACGCTGTGGATGGTCAGGAAGTCATGTTCCCGGTTGTCATGCCGGCGTCACTCTGGGAGGAATCTGGAAGATACACCAGCATCGGCAGTGAGATGGCACGTTGGAAGGATCGCTCTGGCAATCCGATGGTGCTTGGTATGACGCATGAGGAGGCTGCTGTACATCTTGCAAGAGATACCGCGCAGTCCTATGCCGATTTCCCGTTTATGATCTATCAGATTCAGACGAAGTTCCGTGATGAGCCGCGTGCAAGAGGCGGTCTGATTCGTGTGCGCGAGTTTACGATGAAGGACGCATATTCGTTCCATACCTCACAGGCGGATTTAGAGCGTTATTATGCACGTGTATATGACGCATATAATCGTATTTTTGAGCGCTGCGGCTGCAAAAAGTTTATTTCTGTGCAGTCGGATTCCGGTATGATGGGCGGCAGCATTTCGCACGAGTTCATGCTTCTGACCGAGGTTGGCGAGGATACGCTTGCGATTTGTGACTGCGGCTACCGTGCAAACATGGAAGCAGCGGTTGTCAATATCACAAATGAGCCGGGCGAGATCGCACCGCTGACCAAAGTTTCGACACCGGATGTCAAGACGATTGCCGACCTTACGAATTTCCTGCATATGGATGAAAAGCAGTTTGCCAAGGCGGTCGTCTATCAGAAAAATGAGGATGACAGCTTTATCATCGCATTTATCCGCGGCGATCTGGAAATCAACGAGACAAAGCTGCGCAATTATCTTGGATATGAGATTCATCCGGCTGTTGAGATTTCCGAGGAAAGCGGCATCGTACCGGGCTTTATCGGCCCTGTTGGTCTGTCGGACAAGATTACAGTGGTATTTGACGCTTCACTCAAGGGCATTGAATCGCTTGTCTGTGGCGCAAATGAAACGGATATGCACTATACCGGCATGAACATTCAGCGCGATTTCGGTGATGTGACCTATGTTGACGTTGCAAAGACGTTTTCCGGCGCAGTCTGCCCGAAGTGCGGTCAGCCGCATATCTATATTGAAAAGGGTATCGAAATCGGCAATATCTTCCAGCTTGGCAAGAAATATACAGAGTCGATGGAAATGACATATCTCGATGAAAACGGCGAGCGTCAGGTTCCGATCATGGGCTGCTACGGCATCGGCGTTGGCAGATTGTGCGCATCGGTATGTCAGGAGAGCCACGACAATTACGGTCCGATCTGGCCGATGAGCATTGCACCTTGGCAGGTTGAAATCTGCAATTTGCGTGTAGATGATCCGGAGGTCACGGAGGCAGCAGAGCGCCTGTATGCAGAGCTGACATCGCTTGGCGTAGAGGTTCTGTATGATGACAGAGATATTCGTCCGGGTGCAATGTTTGCAGACGCGGATTTGTTTGGTATTCCGCTGCGTGCGGTTATCAGCCCGAAGTCTCTGAGCGCAGGCGGCATCGAGATTTCTGCGCGTGACAAGTCGTTCCGCGACACCATTCCGGCAGCAGACGCCGCAGCATGGCTTCGCGATAAGGTCATTGAGATGCTGAATGCCTGAATATGAATAAAATAAGCCGTGAAATCATAGCAGAAACTGTGATTTCACGGCTTTATTTATTGGATGACGCGGCAGGATGCGATCCCGTAATACTGCATACAATGCACATGATGTTCTGTGATGCGTTCGCCGCAAATGACAATCGGGATGGCTGGTGGACAGGATACTGAAAATTCTGCGCAGATTCGTCCGATACATTGTTCAATCGGCAGCGCTTCCGTACTTGCGGAAAGAACCGAGGAAAGCGGCAGCTCCGGCTGCTGCTCAGATGAAATCCGAGGCGGTAAATCTTGAATCGGCGTGCGGTGGGGAATGCTGCACAGGACATCACAAACACGCTGCAAATCATCAGCATTATTATTCGGTGACGGCATCAGCACGACAAAATCCGGGTCGGCAAATTCAACGTAAATATGATGATTTTGCAGAATGTTTGCAAGGTCAGTGCCGGTATAGCCGAATGGCTTGCTGAGAATCGTCAGCTTCATCGGTTCATCCCCGCAGATTGTCCAGCCGTATTGCCGGAGCGTATGACGAATCTTTGCAAGCTGGGGCAGAAATGTTTGCAGTCGCTTTGAAAAATCTCTATGTAAATATGGATTGCATAAGTCCAGTGATTCTAAAATCAAATAACTGGGACTCGTTGACGCAAACATCGCAAGTGCGTGTTTTGCATCTGTATGCAGACGTTCCGGTGCGCCATTGCGGATATGCAGATATGCACCGCCGGTCAGAACGGGCAGCGTCTTATGTGCGGAGGTGCAGCAGAGGTCAGCGCCGAGATCAATCGGATGGAGCGATTTCTGCAAAAAACGGAGATATGCACCGTGTGCGCAGTCAACAAGCAGCAGCATATCATTTGCATGACAGTATTCTGCAATCGCGCGAATATCAGCCAGATTGCCAAGATAATCCGGCGAGGTCAGCCAAACCGCGGCAGGTTTTACAGTTTGCGCTTGCAGATGCTGTTCGAGCGTATCCACCGAGATATAAGCGGATAAATAGGAGCTGACCGATTCGGATTGCAGCCATTGCACATCAAAGTGCAGAAGCGCAGCCGCGGTCAGGAATGTCTTATGTGCATTGCGGCAGGCAGCGATAACGGGTGGTTTGCCGGATTCCGCTGCGTATCGCATCGCAAGAAGTAGCATGGCGCGGATACAAAGCGAGGAACCCTCGGTCGAATACAGCGTCCGGCAGCCGAACAGCGCGGAGGCATTTGCTTCGCTTTCTGCGATGATGCCATCCGGTGCAAACAATTCGTCCGCACCGTTGATTTCGGTTAAATCAAGCGACTCGCAGCCAAGCGTTGATGTTCCCTTATGACCGGGCATATGTAGTCTGATTGCACCGGATTTCGCATATCTACTTGCAAAATCGTATATCGGGGTATTCATTTTGATAGCGAGAACTGACGGTCGATTTCCGCCATGATTGCGCATTCCATACGCTTGCGGAACAGCTTGCAGCCGGCTTCGTAAACACCGCGGACAGAGCCGGTTGCGTGATAGGCGTTTGCTGCGCATCCGCCTGAGCAATAGAGCCGTGCCCAACAGCTTCGGCATTCCTCACGCGCATAGACGTTGCAAGCCATGAAATCATCCTGAATCTTGGTGTTATCGACGCCCTTCCAGATATCACCGAGCTTGAATGTTTCCTCACCGACAAACTGGTGACAGGGGTAGAGATCGCCCCATGGCGTGACAGCCATATATTCCGTACCGGAGCCGCAGCCGGAAATGCGCTTATAAATGCACGGGCCGCCGGTCAGGTCGATCATATAGTGATAGAATGTGAAAGGATTGCCCTCTTTGCGGCGCTGAATCATCAACTCTGCGAGCTTTTCATACTGTTCCATGACAATTGCAAGGTCTTCTTCCGTCAGTGCAGAGGGGTCGCTTTCCGCAGCGACAACCGGTTCCATGCTCAGCTCATTGAAGCCGAGTGAGAGCATGACCTTGATATCTTCCAGAAAATCAGGGTTTGCATGGGTGAACGTTCCGCGCATATAATAATCTTTGCCGCCGCGTTCCTTGACGAGCTTCCGGAACTTCGGAACGATTTTCTCCCAGCTTCCGTTTCCGGCATAATCAACGCGGTAACGATCGTGGATTTCCTTTCTGCCATCAAGGGAAAGCACGACATTGCTGCACTCCCGATTTGCAAAATCAATTACATCATCGTCAATGAGCATACCGTTTGTGGTGAGCGTAAAGCGGAAATGCTTACCGGCTTCCTGCTCGATGCTTCTAGCGTAGGCGACCAGATCCTTGACAACCTGAAAATTCATCAGCGGTTCGCCGCCAAAGAAATCAACCTCAAGATTTCGCCGCGTGCCGGAATTGGCAACAAGAAAATCCAGTGCCTGCTTGCCGACCTCAAAGGACATCACGGCACGGTCACCATGATACTTTCCCTGACTTGCAAAGCAATAGGAGCAGTTGAGATTGCAGGTATGCGCAATATGCAGACAGAGCGCTTTCACGACACCAGCGGTTTTCTGCTTCAGCTTACCGGCAATCGGCTCAAAGGTGTCGGGCGAAAAGAGCTTTCCTTGCTCTTTGAGCGCGGTGATATCGTCATAGCATTCTGCGATATCCTCCTCGGTAATATCGGGCTGATTGGCGTATTTTTCGCTGATTTGTCTGAGAACCTCGTCCTTTGAATTTTGTTCGTACAGCGCAATCATATCATATGCGAGCGCGTCTACGGCATGAACGGAGCCGGAGCAGACATCCAGTACAATATTATAGTCTCCGAGCTGATATTGATGAATCATGCAACAAGATCCTTTCCATATTAAAATATCTTTGAATATACAATTTATATTATAGCATAGCCATCGGAAAAAGTCAAATCCCGATTCTGCGTACATTGACAAAGTATGTAAAATCTGGTATTATAGTAATATCGTATCGGTAGGAAAGGAGCGTTCATCATGGCAGAATCGGTACACAGCGGTCACCGCAGCAGAATGCGGCGCAGATTTCTGGAAACAGGTTTTACAGGCTTTCAGGCACATGAAGTGCTGGAAATGATTCTGTATTATGGCATACCGCGGCGTGATACCAATGAAATTGCGCATATGCTTTTGAAGCGATTCGGCAGTTTGCATGATGTGTTGTGCGCCGATCCGCAAGCGTTGATGCAGGAGCCGTATATCTCAGAAAATGCGGCAGTTTTGATTACCATGTTCCGATCTGTGCTGCAATACGAGGCGGCATCACAGCTTGAGGGAACCTTACTGGATAGCTACCGCAAGGTTTGCAAATTCTTTGTGGATTTATATATGCTGGAACAGCGTGAAATCATCCGTGTTGCACTTTTGGATCAGAATTTGCGCGTGCTGCGCTGTGAAATTGTATCCGAGGGGCATCCGTCGGCTGCACAGCTGACTGTCCGGCAGCTGACAGAGCTTGCATATCGCGCCAACAGCAATACGATCATTCTTGCGCACAATCATCCGCGCGGAACGACAAAGATTTCGAGTGAAGATATAGCTGTTACAAGACATCTGGTGCCAATTTTGCTGCAATGCGGCATTTCGCTTGCAGATCATGTCATTGTCAGCGGCGATCAGGCTGTATCCATGCGCGAAATGGGTGCTTTTATGGGCTTAGAGATTGATTAGGAGGCAACATGGAACAGGAGCAGCGTGCATTTAAACTTCATGCACCGTACGCGGCGGCAGGCGATCAGCCGAAAGCGATTCGTCAGCTGGTTGAGGGCTTTGAAACGGGAAAAAATGAGCAGATTTTACTGGGTGTGACCGGCTCCGGCAAGACCTTTACCATGGCAAATGTCATTGCGGCGCGCAATAAACCGACATTGATCCTTGCGCATAACAAAATTCTTGCAGCGCAGCTCTGCTCTGAATTCAAGGCGTATTTCCCTGAAAATGCAGTAGAATATTTTGTTTCGTATTATGATTATTATCAGCCGGAAGCCTATATTCCCAGCACGGATAGCTATATTGAAAAGGATTCCGCGATCAATGACGAGATTGACCGTTTGCGGCATAGTGCGACTATGGCACTGGCAGAACGCTCAGATGTCATCATCGTTTCATCCGTATCCTGTATCTATTCTCTCGGTTCTCCGGATGAATACCGCGGAATGTCGGTTTCGGTGCGTCCCGGTATGGAGATGTCGCGCGAAACGCTGATTGAGGAGCTTGTGCGGATTCAATATCAGCGGAATGATATTGCCTTGGAGCGCGGCAGATTCCGTGTGCATGGCGATGTCGTGGATATTTGTCCGGTCTATACGACCGAGCGCATGATTCGCGTAGAATTTTTCGGTGATGAAATCGACCGAATTACCGAAGCAACCGTTCTGACCGGTGAAACTGTAGCGATATTAAAGCACGCCGTTATCTTTCCGGCATCGCATTATGTGGTATCCGGAGAGGAATTGGAGGATGCGATTTCGGATTTACAGGATGAGCTTGCAGAGCGCGTAATGTTTTATGAAGCAAATCAACGTCCGCTTGAAGCGGAGCGTATTACGCAGCGGACAAATTACGATATTGAAATGCTGCGGGAAATCGGATTTTGCAGCGGTATCGAGAATTATTCGCGTGTACTGGCACGACGGCCTGCGGGTTCTCGACCCTGCACGCTGCTCGACCATTTTCCGGAGGATTTTCTGCTGATTATCGACGAGTCTCATGTCACGCTGCCGCAGGTTGGTGCGATGTATGCAGGCGACCGTGCGCGGAAAGAGACTCTGGTTGAATATGGCTTCCGTTTGCCGAGTGCCTTTGATAACCGGCCGCTCAAATTTGACGAATTTCGTCATAAGATACATGAAGCACTGTATGTCTCCGCAACGCCCGGAAAATTGGAAAACGGCTTTGCCATGCAGACGGTTGAGCAGGTAATTCGTCCGACCGGTCTGGTTGACCCGGTTGTGAAAGTCAAGCCGGTAGCCGGACAGATCGAGGATTTGCTTTCGGAAATTCATCTGCGAGTTGATCGGAACGAACGTGTTCTCGTTACAACATTAACGAAAAAAATGGCAGAGGATCTGACGGCTTTTCTTGCGAATATGGAAGTACGTGTGCGGTATATGCACCATGATATTGACACCGTGGAGCGTATGCAGATCATTCGTGATTTGCGGCTTGGGGAATTCGATGTGCTGGTCGGTATCAATCTGCTGCGTGAGGGTCTGGATTTGCCGGAGGTTTCGTTGGTTGCGATTCTGGATGCTGACAAGGAGGGCTTCCTGCGTTCGGAAACATCCTTGATTCAGACGATCGGCAGAGCTGCGCGAAACGCCGGCGGTGAAGTTATCATGTATGCAGATGAAATTACGGGAAGCATGGAACGTGCTTTGCGTGAAACAGAACGCCGCCGCAGCTTGCAGCTTGCATTCAACGAGGAGCATGGCATCGTACCGCGAACGATTGTCAAGGACGTGCGCGAGGTGCTTGAAATTTCGACCAAGGAAAAGACCGAGAAGAAGCTGACAAAGAAGCTGAACCGTCAAGAGCGCGAGGCGCTGATTGCTGAACTGACTGCCCAGATGAAAGAGGCTGCACGTCTGCTGGAATTCGAACACGCGGCATATCTGCGCGACAAAATCAAGGAATTGCAAAAATAATGGAGTATTACTATGTAGCTGGGAAATCACGGATATTGAACTGACGCTCGATGTCGATACCGAGAATCAGACATATACCTACCAAATCATTGGTAAGATGGGCAGCGACCATCATTCCGCAACGGGGACACTGTCTTTTGATAGCGCAGATGGCATCCGCATGAGCTTTGTTTGAAAGGAGACAATATGCAGAAATGGAGTCATATCCGCAAGAAGCTGGAACAAGAATACCTTGCGGAATCCCTGCGCGGCAGACTGTCCTATTTTGTCACAACCTATCATAATTCGCATGACGGCGATGAAGGCAGGGCTGCGATTCGTCTTGACGGCGCAGAAATCCTCAAAAGTAATTATTTTGACCGCATGGATGCTGCATATCAGCATTTCGATCGCTTTGCTTCGGCAGAACGCGGTGGTGCCGAATGGCGGCAGTCTGCGCTGAACGCAATCCATGACGGTGCATTTTATCAGAATGATTTTTATTATGCGTTCCATGAATTTGATAATCAGAGCATTGCAGAGAGTCTGCAATCCGAGAATGCGCTCGTGCGGATGTTTGCGCTGCTCGACCGCCGCACCGGAAAACGAACGCTCGAAAAAATGCGCAGCACGGTCGGTGACTTGCCGGACTGGCTGCAAATGCTCTATTATATTCGTTTGGAAGCGGAGCAAATGCCGCTTACCGGAAAGGATAATCATTCAATGAAAAAAGCGATTTTATTCGATCTTGACGGCACGCTCTGGGATTCCTCGGAGCAGGTTACACAGGCTTGGAATCAGACCATTCGCGAAAAGACTGACCGCAGCGATCAATTTACGGTGGATGATATGCACCGCTTTATGGGTCGGACGCTCGAACAGATTGCGGCAATGATGTTTCCGTCACTGCCGGATGCAGAACGGATTGCCATACTGAAGCTGTGCTCTGACGATGAGCTTTTGTATCTGGAACATTCGGCAGAAGCCGATGCGCCGGTTCTATATCCCGATGAACAGGCTGTCATGACCGAGCTTGCAAAGGAATACACCCTTGGCATTGTGAGCAACTGTCAGGAGGGGTATATCGAAACATATCTGAAGCAGATTTCATTTGCAGACGCATTTTCGGATTTTGAGAGTGCCGGCAGAACGGGGAAAACCAAAGGCGAAAATATACGTCTTGTTATGGAACGGCAGGGTATCACAGATTGTATCTATGTCGGAGATACGCAGGGTGACGCTGACGCCGCAAAACAGGCAGGCGTTCCATTCATCCATGCAGCATATGGCTTCGGCAAGGTTGATGCTTGCGCCGCTGTGCTTGACCAAATCGGCAGTCTGCCGCAGATTGCCAAAACTATTTTTGATAAGGAGTAAATATCATGGCTCAGAATCCAAAGGTTACATTTATTAAACAGGAATACGAAAACACAGAGACCGGTGCAAAGGTGCCGGCTGTCACGGTGATCATAGACGGTGTATTTCGTCAGGTTTGCGACAAGCTCATTGCAGATACCGGCAGAGAGCAGGATTATGTTGCGCTGATGCAGGAGGCATTGTTCAACGGCATCAATCAGATGATCGGGGAGAGCGATCTGAAGTAATCAGCGAATTAAGGCAACACCGCGCAAAGTCCGCCTTACGGCTTGGCGGCACATCTACTTGCATATTTTCCGTCATCTTGTACAGAAATTCCTTGCTGGGCGTCAGCCCAGCGGCGTCATTTCTATACAATCTGACGAAAAATCTGACTGCGTATCTGCACCACCAACTCTGTGCGGTATTGCCTTAAATTTGAACATGGGAGGTGACGGCATGGAACCGTTTGTGCATTTGCATACGCATACTGAATATTCGCTGCTGGACGGTGCCTGCCGCATTGACCGGCTCATGGAACGCGTCAAGGAAAACGGTCAGACTGCGGTTGCATTGACCGACCATGGCGTGATGTACGGTGCGGTGCAGTTTTATCAGGCGGCAATAGATGCCGGAATTCATCCGGTCATCGGCTGTGAGATTTATGTTGCACCGCGCTCGCGCTTTGATAAGAGTTCCTCAAGTGATCGCAGCCCGTATCATTTGGTTTTGCTTTGCGAGAATAATGAGGGCTATCAAAATCTATTGCAAATTGTATCAAAGGCGAGCATCGAGGGCTTTTATGCCAAACCGCGTGCGGACTGGGAGCTGCTGCAAACGTATCACAGCGGCTTGATTGCGTTATCGGGCTGTATGTCCGGAGAGGTCGCAAGAAAGCTTCGGAATGATGAATATGAAGCGGCAAAGCAGACTGCTGAGCATTATGCCGCGCTATTTGGCAAGGAACACTATTATCTCGAAATTCAAAATCACGGCACACCGGATGACCTGCGCATTCTGGACGGCATCCGCAGAATTTCTCAAGAGACCGGCATTCCGCTTGCCGCAACAAATGACGCGCATTATCTGCGAAAATCCGATGCACTGCTGCAAAAGCTGCTTGTCTGCATTCAGACCGGAACCACGATACAGTCGCCCTCTGCGATGGTAATGCCGAATGATGAGTTTTATCTGAAATCCACAGCGGAAATGAACGCGCTGTTCAAGGATTTTCCGGAGGCATTGCGCAATACGGCAGAGATTGCAGCACGCTGCAAGGTGACGTTTGAATTCGGGAAAATTCAGCTTCCGCAATATCGGGCGGAGGGTGTGACGGATACAAAGCAGTATTTCCGTCAGCTCTGCGAGGATGGCTTGCGCAAGCGATACGGTGACGCGCCGACAGATGAAGCGATTGCGCGGATGAATTACGAATACGATGTCATTACGCGCATGGGCTATGTGGATTATTATTTGATTGTATGGGACTTTGTGCATTATGCAAAGAGTCAGGGAATACCGGTCGGCCCCGGGCGCGGTTCGGGTGCAGGCAGTCTGTGCGCATATTGTATCGGGATAACGGATATTGATCCGCTGAAAAACGGCTTGCTGTTTGAGCGTTTTCTGAATCCGGAACGCGTAAGTATGCCGGATTTTGATATCGACTTCTGTATTGAGGGTCGGCAGCGCGTCATTGATTATGTGACGCGAAGATATGGTTCGGATCATGTTGCGCAGATTATCGCGTTTGATACACTGAAAGCTCGCGCTGCGGTACGGGATACCGGCAGAGCAATGGATTTGCCCTACGCGCTTTGTGACCAGGCGGCAAAGGCGATTCCGCAGGACAGCTCGATGACACTGGAACGAGCCGTACAGGAATCCGCAGAATTAAAGCAGATGTACGAGGAAAAGCCGCAGGTTAAGCAGCTGCTTGATATGGCAATGAAGCTGGAGGGAATGCCGCGTCATACGACCATTCACGCGGCAGGCGTTGTGATTTCCGCTGTACCGGTATCGGAGCAGGTTCCGTTGCAACGCAGCGATGACGCAGTTGTGACGCAGTATACGATGAATATTCTGGAGCAGCTTGGGCTTTTGAAGATGGATTTTCTCGGCTTGCGCAATCTGACGGTAATCCGCGAAACAGAGCGTCTGATTCAGCAGCGGCAGCCGGCATTTCGTATGGCAGAGATACCCGAAGATGCTTCAGATGTTTTTGAAATGCTCTCCAAAGGCGACAGCGTCGGCGTATTTCAAATGGAATCGGATGGTCTGCGGCGCGTACTGGTGCAGATGCAGCCGACCTGTATTTCGGATCTGACGGCGGTGATCTCGTTATATCGACCTGGCCCGATGGATTCAATTCCGCAGTATCTTGCTGCACGCTCTGACCCGCGGCAGGTGCATTACGACCATCCGATGCTCGAACCGATTTTGCGTGAAACATTCGGATGTATAGTGTATCAGGAGCAGGTTATGGAAATCTGCCGGACGCTTGCCGGATATTCCTATGGCAGAGCAGACCTTGTGCGCAGAGCAATGGCGAAGAAAAAGCATCAGGTCATGGAGCAGGAGCGCGAAATCTTTGTCTATGGCAATGAAAATTGCTGCGGCGCGGTTGCAAATGGCGTGCCGGAGGAGACTGCAAATGCTATTTTTGACCGGATGGCAGCGTTTGCAAGCTATGCGTTCAACAAATCCCATGCCGCTGCTTATGCGAGAATTGCATATGAAACCGCATACTTGAAATGCAGATATGCGGCAGAATATTTTTCTGCGCTGATGACCTCGGTGATTTCCTATACACCAAAATTACTGGAATATATTGCACTCTCCGAAGCACATGGTGTGCCGGTACTGAAGCCTGATATCAACAGCTCCGATGCAGGCTTTACGGTTTCGGGCAATGTGATTCGCTTTGGTCTGGCAGCGGTTCGCGGACTGGGTGCAAATGTCATCCGTGCTTATGTGAAGGAACGGCAGGCGCATGGCGCATACAGCAGTTTTCAGGATTTCTGTGAGCGAAATGCAGGGCAGGATTTGAATAAACGCGCAGCAGAGAGTCTGATTCGCTGCGGTGCGTTTGATGGACTTGGCTGGAATCGCCGGCAAATGCTAGAAACCTATGAGCAGATGATTACGGCGGTCAGCAATCAGAGTCGAAATATCATCAGCGGACAGCTTTCGCTGTTTGGCAATTCGTCTGCGGAAGTGAATTTGCCGCAGATGCAGCCGCCGGATGTTCCGGAATATTCCGAGCAGATTTTGTTACAGATGGAAAAAGAAATCACGGGAATGTTTTTATCCGGACATCCGTTGTCACGTTGGCAAACGCATTGTCAGCTTTTACGTTTGCCTGAAATTGAAAATGTCAATGGCATGAAAGACCGTGCAGCCGTGCTGCTGCTTTGCATGGTGGAGACTGCGCGTGCATATTTAACGAAAAAAGGCGACCAGATGTGTTATCTGACTGTTGAGGATTTTTCGGGTACAATGGAATGCCTTGTGTTTCAATCGCTGTATCCGACTGTACAAAAGCTTTTAACGCCCGATACGATTGTGTTTATCAAAGGAAAAGTGTCACAAAAGGACGGGGAAACAAGACTAATTTGCGAAAATATCATGAGCGAACAGAATTTTGCGGATTTTGCAGCGGCAAAGCAGCTTTGCTGTAAAATCAGCGATCAGGAAACGGATAAGATGAAAGCCATCATGGAAATCTGCCGCAGATTTGCAGGAGATACGCCGTTTTGCTTCTGGCTCACAGAGAGCCGGAAATATCTCAAGCCGAAATTACAGCAGGGCGTTGCGGTCAGTGCGGGGCTTCTGAAATGCTTGACAGAGCAGCTTTCGCCATCGCAGTTTGCGCTCATTGATCGGAAAGGATAACAATGCGACATTATGAATCTTTGACGCCGGAATTGGAGCAGCAGATTCTGGAGCAGCAGGCAAAGGGCTGGGTTTCGCCCTATGCCTGCAAAAACAGTGCTGTCATCCGGAGGCTGGAGCGACCCGGCGATGTACCGAAAATCTATCGGCAGCCATTTTCAAAAGATGCCGATAAAATACTCAACAGCGCATTTTACAATCGTTATGCGGATAAAACGCAAGTGTTTTCGTTTTTCCGGAATGATGATTTAAGCCGCCGCGCACTTCATGTTCAGCTTGTTTCACGGATTGCGAGAAATATTGGTTCGGTACTCGGACTGAATCTTGACCTGATTGAGGCGATTGCCATTGGTCATGATATGGGACATACGCCGTTTGGTCACGCCGGTGAACACGCGCTGCACGCACTCTATCATGCGAGAACCGGACGCTGCTTTCGGCATAATCTGCACAGCGTTCGCGTACTCGATACAATCATCCCATATAATATTTCGCTGCAAACGCTCGATGGTATTCTTTGCCATAACGGTGAATTGCCATTGGCAGAATATGCGCCGATGCCGCTTGCAGATTTTGCAGCATTTGACCGCCGTATGCAGGAGAGTCTCTATGATGTCAATGATTCGTGCAAGCTGATTCCATCGACCTTGGAGGGCTGTCTTGTTCGGGTTTGCGATATGATTGCGTATCTTGGAAAAGACCGTCAGGACGCTGTGCGAGCACATCTGACAGCATCGGAATCGGATTTTCCGGAATCCCCGATTGGCCGAACAAATGCGGAGATTATCAACAATCTGGAAGTGAATCTGATTCAGCAAAGCTATGGGAAGCCCTTTCTCAGGATGGACGATGAGCATTTTAAAGCAATGAAGCAGCTCAAGGACGAAAACTATCAGCGTATCTACCGGATGGAATTTGTTCAGAAGCAGGTGCGAGAAAGCGTGATTCCGATGATGGAGGAGCTGTACGCGCATATCTATCAGGATGCGAAAACGCATAATCGCAGCTCTTGTCTCTATCGGCATCATATCGAAGCGGTCAAGGAGAAGCAAATGTGGTATCCGGCAGCCTTTCCATACGAAGAAAGCGATCCGGATGATCTGACTGTCGATTTTATCGCGGCAATGACCGATGATTATTTTGTTGATTATTATGCGGAATTGTTCCCCCACAGCAAGTATCGTATTTCCTATGTCGGCTATTTTGATGAAGAATGAATGCTTTGGCTTTATAAATTCTTCATGATTAACCTATTGCAATTCGACGAAATTCGTGGTATAATAAAATAGTTTAAATACGATAAATAATAGAAAAAACGGAGGACAGATCCCAAATGTCAGATTATCAAAATATATTAGTTGTCATCCCGTCGCTGGATCCGGATGATAAGCTGCTGGCAGTGATTCGCGGCGTACAGGAAAAGGGCTTTTCCGATATATTGCTTGTAGATGATGGTTCTTCGGAAAAGAAACAGCATTATTTCGAGGAGGGCGCTGCACTCGGCTGTCATGTGCTGCATCATGGCGTCAACAAGGGCAAGGGCAGAGCGCTGAAAACAGCCTTTGAATGGTTCATGGAAAACCGGAAGCAGTCTCTTGGCGTTGTGACGATTGACGGCGACAACCAGCATTTGCCCAAGGATATCGCAGCCTGTGTGGATGTCATGCTCAAACAGGAAAAGGATTCGCTGGTGCTTGGTGTTCGAGATTTCAATTTGCCGCACGTACCGCCGAAAAGCCGCTTTGGCAATAAGCTGACATCTGCGGTATTCCGGTTGTTCTGCGGCTTAAAAGTCAGCGATACACAGACCGGACTGCGTGTATTTCCGCGCGGCATTATCCCGAAGATGATTGAGATTTCCGGCGAGCGCTTTGAATACGAGACAAATATGCTGCTCGAATGCAAGCAGACAGATATTCCGCTTGTTGAGCAGACGATCGAAACGGTTTACATCAACGATAATGAAACCACGCATTTTCATCCGATCAAGGATTCGCTGCGCGTATACGGTATCATTATCAAGTTCTTCATCAGCTCGGTGCTTTCGTTTGTGATTGACCAGCTTCTGAATGTTCTGGGCTACAATGTTCTGTTCAAGCTGTTTGCCGAGGGCGCAAGACAATTTTGTGCCGGTACGCTTGCACGAATCCTCAGCTCCCTGTTCAATTTCACGATGAACCGCAAGGCGGTTTTCCGGAGCGATGCACCGCTAAAACTTACGATATGCCGTTATTATATCCTGTGGGCTTGCCAGCTGCTTGTTTCGGTCGGCTCTGTATTCCTGCTTTCTAAGATTCTGCCGATCAAACCGACAATCATTAAGCCGTTTGTTGATTTTCTGCTGTATTTTATCAGCTTCCGTGTTCAGCAGGCATGGGTATTTAAGCCGGTTAAGCAAGAGGATGCCGAAGCAGATCAGGATGCGAATGCCTGATTTCCACTACGCGGATTCATCCCATCGTCATGGATGGTTGAATAATCGTTTTATAAAGTCACTTCCGGATTGATTTCGGAAGTGACTTTTCATATATCTGTTGTTATAATAAAATAAACGATATATTAGAACTTTATCAAGAGGTGCAGTTATGAGCGAATGTGTATTTTGTCATAAAGAAAAAATCGTCACAGATATTGTTTACGAAGATGAATTTGTAATGGCGTTTTTGGATATGGAACCGATCAATGAAGGGCATATATTACTGATTCCCAAAGAACATTATCTTGATGTGGATGAAATGCCGGATGAATTGCTTTGCCATTTCATGATCATATCAAAGAAAATCGTATCTGCTATAAAAGACATATATAAACCGAATGGATACAGTATGATGCAAAATGGCGGCGAAATGAATGATGTAGGCCATTATCATCTTCATATTTTCCCAAGATATCATGGGGATGGATTTGGATGGACTTATGGAGAAGCCTCCAAAAATGCAAATGCTGAAATAGCAAAAATGATCAGAGATCGAATCAACGAAATTCCGGTTTAGTACCTGAATCATAAACAGACTCTCAAGGAGATTGATGCTCTTTGGGAGTCTGTTTGCATATCACGCGCTTTATCATTGGAAAGCGACGCCGCTGAAACCGTGCAAAAAAAGGATCGCACAGACTGTTCGTCCGGTGCGATCAAATGAGGAAGTTGGGTGTTAGGAGAACACAATGTCGATCTGACAATATCAGTATAGCACAGATGGGGCGCGATATCTGTCGGAATCAGGAGACTGTTTGAAAAGTTCTGGATTATTTTTTTCTGCATATGCTGTTGCAGGGGAGGGGATATTTGATGAAATGGCTGACCATCTGTAATACGCTGCTATGGCAGTGGATTCTGCCGGTATTTCTTCTGCTGACGGTCTTGCTTTGCGGAATACGGCTGCGCGGCGCACCGGTACGCGGATTGCATCGGGTACTGCGCGATACCTATGGCGCTATATTTCGCGGCGGAAATGCAAAGCAAAAGAGAATTTTTGCGATGTCACTTGCCGCAACCATGGGCACCGGAAATCTGGTTGGGACAGCACTTGCCGTCATGACAGGCGGTGCAGGCGCGCTGTTCTGGATGTTGGTCTCTGCGCTGCTGGGGATGATTTTGGTATATGCAGAAAATATTCTTGGCATTCGCTATCGAAAAACAATGCCAAACGGAACAGAAATCGGCGGCACTATCGGATATCTGCGGTTCGGAATCGGGAGCCGCTTTCTGGCTGCGGTATTTGCGGTATTGTGTATCATCTCGGCGCTTGGCATGGGGAATCTGGTGCAAAGCAGTACCATTTCGCAGACGTTATCGCATTTTGGGATGTCTGCGCCGATTTGCGGTTTGATGACAGCCGGTGTATTGCTGCTGGTTCTAATTGGTGGAACAAAGCAAATTGAAAATGTATCAATCTGGCTGATGCCGCTGCTTTGTGGGTTTTATTTGCTGGGATGCACGGTGTTGCTGATTCGGAATGCAGGGATGCTGCCGTCAGCGTTTCAGAGGATATTTCGCGAGGCATTTGGCTTTCGTGCGGTCGGATGTGGATTTTGCGCGTCTGCAATGCTGCATAGCATGAGCATCGGACTGCGGCGCAGTATTTTTTCCAATGAAGCAGGTCTTGGCAGCTCTGCGCTGCTGCATATGGGCGCGGATTCCGATGATGCAAACAAACAGGGGAAATGGGCTGCAGCAGAAGTGTTTGCGGATACTGTGATTTGCTGTACAGCAACGGCACTTGTGATTCTGACTGCACCAAAGCCGATTTATCTGAATGCCGGCGACGCTTCCGGTTTGCTGCTCTACGCTTTTTCCGATGGTCTCGGAAAATATGCCGGAGGCTTTCTTGCAGTGTGTATGGTGCTGCTTGCGTTTGCAACGATGATTGGCTGGTTTCCATGCGGGGCTGCCTGTGTTCGGTATCTGTGCGGCAATGGCGTGGTTTCCGTATATTCGGGTGTCTATCTTGTTGTATGCTTTGCAGGTGCGCTTGGGTCGCCTGCGTGGATCTGGCAGTTCTGCGATTGCTGTAATGGACTCATGGCAATCCCAAATCTCTGGGGAATATGCAGATTGTCCCGAACATTCTCCGCATCGGACAGAAACATTTGACAAATATATAATTATATGGTATAATATGAATAGATGTCGAGCTGTGTACGGTTACATGAAAGTGAGATATAGTGATGGAAAATGATTGTAAAATACTCATCCCTGAAGTACGAGATATATTCAACGATATCATGGAGCAATCTTTTTCAAGCGGAAAATTTATTACCATAGATGAAGCAGAGCAGCTTGTGATTAAAATATGGCATGAAAAGAAACAAAACAAAAATGATCAGCCAATAACATCAACAATATTCGCAAAATGCGATGCGTTTTACTTTATTGGACGAAAAATTGGCAGAATTTGCCGCAAGATTAAGATGAAGATCATGGGGAGGAAAACGAAATGAATTAGTATGAAGTTGCGGAATCTTGAAACGATTGTATATATTTTGGTATTCCTATAATTATATAGACAAAGGAACGTGAACAATATGGATTATGATATTTTGATTGTCGGCGCAGGCCCGGGAGGTATTTTCACGGCATATGAACTGTGTCAGGGAAATCAGAATTTGAAAATCGGCGTATTTGAGTGCGGAAACCCATTGTCCAAGCGGAAATGCCCGATAGACGGCAAAAAGGTAACACGTTGTATCGGCTGCAAAACCTGTGCGATCATGAACGGTTTTGGCGGTGCAGGCGCATTTTCGGACGGAAAATATAATATTACGAATCAATTCGGCGGTACGCTGTATGAATACATCGGAAAGCAGGAAGCGCTGGATTTGATGCGCTATGTCGATGCAATCAATGTTGGACACGGCGGCGAGGGTACAAAGCTCTATTCGACTGCGAATACGGCGATTAAGAAAAAATGCTTTGAGAATGATTTGCATTTGCTGGATGCGCAGGTGCGGCATCTTGGTACGGATAAGAATTATGTCGTGCTGGAAACGCTCTATGCTGATTTGAAAGAAAAGGTCGATTTTCATTTTGGTACGGAAATTGACTCCGTGGAGGTCGTGGATGGCGGCTATGCGTTGATTGCAGGGGAGCAGCGCTTCACCGGCAAACGCTGTGTGATTTCCGTTGGCAGAAGCGGCAGCAAGTGGATGGAATCTGTCTGTGCTTCACTCGGAATCGGCACGCGTTCGAATCGTGTGGATATTGGTGTACGTGTGGAGCTTCCGGCAGCGGTCTTTTCGCATCTGACCGATGAACTGTACGAGAGCAAGATTGTCTATCGTACCAAGCAGTTTGAGGACCTTGTCCGGACATTCTGCATGAATCCGCATGGCGTTGTCGTCAATGAGAATACGAATGGTATTGTCACGGTAAATGGACATAGTTACGAGGATCCGAAGCTGCATACGGATAATACGAATTTTGCGCTGCTTGTCAGCAAGCACTTCTCCGAGCCGTTTCGGGATTCCAATGGCTATGGCGAATCTATCGCAAGATTATCCAATATGCTTGGCGGCGGCGTGATGGTGCAGCGCTTCGGTGACCTGATTCGAGGACGGCGTTCCAATGCACAGCGCATTGCGGAGAGCTTTGTCGTCCCGACACTTGCAGCACAGCCCGGTGATTTGAGTCTTGTAATTCCGAAGCGTATCCTCGATGGCATTATTGAGATGATCTATGCGCTTGATAAAATTGCGCCCGGTACAGCAAATGACGATACGCTGCTCTATGGTGTAGAGGTGAAATTTTACAACATGGAGGTTGAGATTGACAAGAATCTGCAAACGAAATATGACGGCTTATATGTGATCGGAGATTGCTCCGGCGTGACGCATTCGCTGTCACACGCGTCGGCATCGGGTATTTATGTTGCAAGACAAATTCTGAGTCAGCTGAATGCAGGCGAATGAATACATCAGGAGACAGGAATCAAAAACGAATGAGGAAAGAGAAATGGCAGGACGAAAAGCAATTTACCTGCTGTTGGCAGCATTTATGCTGAATGGCTGCGGAACAGCGGATACAGGATATACTGAGGAGTTTGCTGTTTCTGCCACGACGCAGCAAACTACGGTCACAACCACTGTGACAATGCCCAGAACCGAGCCTGTACCGGAATATGTATCTCCGGAAAGGGTTGCAGAGCTGCCGGCAGAAACGCTGCTTGAACCGGAACAGATTGATTCCGGTATCATATCTCAATATTTTTCTGCTATGCCGATATCGGATGCAGTATTTGCGCGAATGAACGGCGTATCCTATCATGAAAACCCGAATATTACACTGGATTCTCTGCGGTATCTGCGCGTATTGCATTATGATCCGGCAGGGGATGTGCGCACCGGAGAGCTGGTATGCAATCAGCAAATTGCTGCTGATTTGCTGACGATTTTTCAGCAGCTCTACGAGGCGGAGTATTCGATCGGGCGCATGGTACTTGTGGATGATTATGGTGCTGACGACGACGCTTCCATGGCGGCTAATAATACATCCTGCTTTAATTACCGTGTCATAGCAGGCACGAGTGTGTTATCGGTTCATGCAAAGGGACTTGCTATCGACATCAATCCGCAGTTCAATCCATATGTGACCATCGGTGCGGACGGGACTGAATATATCGAGCCGGAAAACGGTAAGGCATATGCTGACCGGAACTATTTCTTTCCGATGAAGATCGACCATGATGACCTGTGCTATCAGCTTTTCACTGAGCATGGCTTTGTTTGGGGCGGAGACTGGGATTCTCCCAAGGATTATCAGCATTTTGAGTGGCATGGCTAAATTATGGATAGAAAAACGAGCAGTATCGCATTTGATACTGCTCGTTTTGTAGTATATGAAAATTAGCGAAACTTTCAGTGATTACCGAGCGTCTTGACCAGAACAGCCTTCTGTGCGTGCAGACGGTTTTCGGCTTCATCAAAGATTTCGTTTGCGTGTGCTTCAAAGACCTCTGCTGTGATTTCCTCACCACGATGTGCCGGCAGACAGTGCTGAACCATGCACTCTGCGTGTGCTGCACTGAGCAGTTCGTCATTGATCTGATAGCCGGCGAATGCGATTTTGCGCTGTTCGGCTTCGCCCTCCTGACCCATGGAAGCCCAGACATCCGTGAAGATAACATCAGCATCGACTGCTGCTTCAATGGGCTTATTGGTCATTGTGAATTTGCCGGTCGGATTTGCAAAATCCAGAACGCGCTGGTCAGGCTGATAGAGATCAGGACAGGCAACAGCAACCTCCATACCGACTTTCAGACCGCCGACAATCAGCGAGTTTGCCATATTATTGCCATCACCGATATAGCACATTTTCAGACCCTCAAAGCTGCCCTTGTACTCGCGAATGGTCATCAGGTCAGCGAGCACCTGACAGGGATGACAGAAATCAGTCAGACCGTTGATAATCGGAATTGAGCCGTAGGTTGCGAGATCTTCGACCTCCTGCTGTGCAAAGGTACGGATCATGATGCCATCGAGGTAGCGAGAGAGAACGCGTGCGGTGTCCTGTACCGGTTCGCCGCGGCCGATCTGCATATCGTTTGCGGACAGAAACAGCGGATAGCCGCCAAGCTGCGTCATACCGGTTTCAAAGGATACACGGGTACGGGTAGACGCTTTCTGGAAGATCATGCCGAGTGTCTTACCGGCAAGATGCGGATGCGGAATATTGTGTTTCCGTTCATATTTGAGCTGATCCGCAAGATTCAGAAGATCGAGAATCTCTTCCGTAGAGAGATCCAACAGTTTCAGAAGATGCTTCATGATAACAATCCTTTCTGTAGATAATTACGCAAGAATCTGCCGCAAAATTGCGAGTGCAGAATCCATTTCTTCTTTGGTGATTGTAAGCGGCGGGAGCAGACGAACCTTATCCTTTGCAGTCAGAATCAGCAAGCCGGCATCATTTGCCGCAAGCATGACATCATGTGCATCCTTGGTTTTCAGGGTAATGCCAATCATCATGCCCATTCCGCTGAGTCCTGCAATTTCCGGGATTTTTTCGAGCTCACTGCGCAGATATTCAGATTTTTGCTGTACGGATTCGAGGAAGCCCGGTGCTGTGACCTGATCGACAACCGAAACAGCGCCGGCGCATACAACCGGATTTCCGCCAAAGGTCGAACCGTGCGTACCCGGCGTAATGACATCCGCACATTTTTCATTGACAAGGCAGATACCGATTGGCAGACCGCCGCCGATTGCCTTTGCCATGGTCGTGACATCAGCCTGAATGCCGAATTGCTCCTGTGCAAGGAATGTGCCGGTACGTCCGCAGCCGGTCTGCACTTCGTCAATGATGAGCAGAATATCCTCCTCATCACAGAGCTTCCGAATTGCCTGTACATAATCTTTATCGAGAACGAGAACGCCGCCCTCGCCCTGAATGACTTCTATCATGATGGCGCAGACTGTGCCATCGAGCTTGGATTTCAGATCATCGAGATCATTTGCCTTTGCAAAGACGTGGCCTGTCGGGAACGGATAAAAATACTGATGAAATACTTCCTGACCGGTTGCGGCAAGTGTTTGCATGGTTCTGCCGTGGAAGCTGTTGACCAAAGAAATGATCGTGCCGCGCTCCTTGCCGTATTTATCGGAGCTGTATTTCCGTGCGACTTTGATTGCGCACTCATTTGCTTCTGCACCGGAGTTACCGAGGAACATCCGCGAGAAACCGGTAATGTTACTGAGCTTTTCGACAAGCTCTGCCTGCGGCTGGGTGTAGTAGTAATTACAGGCGTGCTGGAGCTTTTTGACCTGTCCGCAGACTGCGTCCACCCATGCGTCATTGCACCAGCCGAGGACATTGCAGCCAATGCCGCTGCCCATATCAATATAGTTTTTTCCGTTTTCATCGGTGCAGGTGCAGTTATGACCCTGCGCCTCAACCAACGGAATACGACCAAATGCTTTCATGGAATATTGGTCGGTAGCTTGAATTGTATTCATGTGATTCTAACTCCTTTTGACGCATCAATATACGCTCAAAAACTGTGTGCCTACGCCCTCATTCGAGCAAATTTCAACCAGAATCGAATGCGGAACTCTACCATCAATGATGACCGCCTTTTTGACGCCGCGGCGGATTGCTTCGACGCAGCAGTCAATCTTCGGAATCATACCGCCTGAGATGATGCCCTGACGTTTCAGATTCTGTACCTCGCTGATGCTGACGGAGGGAATCAGTGTCGAAGGATCATCCTTGTCGCGGAGCAAACCGGCAATATCAGTCATCAGAATGAGATTTTCCGCGCCGAGTGCTGCTGCGATGGATGCTGCCGCAGTATCGGCATTCACATTATATACCTGACCATCCGGACCACAGGCGACAGTTGCGATGACCGGTACATAGCCGTTATCGAGTGCCATCAGAATCGGACGGGTATTGACCGCGGTGATCTCGCCAACGAGACCGAGATCGGGCTTGGAGTCTTTTTTGCGCGCTTGAAGCAACGCACCGTCAATGCCGGAGAGTCCGATTGCCTGACCGGTATGTCTTGTCAGATGTGCGACAAGCTCCTTGTTGACCTTTCCTGCAAGCACCATGCGGACGACATCAGCAGTTTCAGCGTCCGTATAGCGCAGACCGCCGATGAATTTATTTTCAATATTCAGGCGGTGCAGCATATCGCTGATTTCAGGACCGCCGCCATGAACCAGTACAACGCGAATGCCGACCAACGAAAGCAAAACGATATCGCTCATGACAGCTTCTTTCAGCGCTTCATTTGTCATCGCATTGCCGCCGTATTTCACGACAATGATTTTCTGATTGTAGCGCTGAATATAAGGCAGGGCATCAATCAGCACTTGCGAGCGAATTTTCGTTGAAATACTTTCAGGGATCTCCATTTGTTGAATCATATTGTTTGAAACTCCTTCCCGCATAGGCGGTAATCAAATTAGCTGCGGTAATCTCCGTTGATTTTCACATAATCATATGTCAGGTCACAGCCCCAAGCTACTGCTGCTGCTGTGCCGTCACCAAGCGAAATCAAAACCTGAACTTCATCTTCGAGCAGGATTTCTTTCGCTTTATTTTCAGAGAACGGAATGCCGCAGCCCTTTTCAGCAACGGTGATGCGACCTTTTTCAGATGCAAAATCAACACTGACCTTGTTCACATCATAATCGCAGTTTGAGTAGCCCATTGCACAGGCAATTCTTCCCCAGTTTGCGTCTGCACCGAACATTGCGGATTTAAAGAGGCTGGATTCAATGACGCTTTTTGCGATGATTTCAGCAGTTTGCTCATTCGGCGCTTCACTGACAACGCATTCAATCAGCTTCGTCGCACCCTCGCCGTCTGCTGCACACATTCTTGCGAGATTGAGCATGACAGCATAGAGTGCGCCGCGGAATGCAGCAAAATCGGCGGTATCATTTTTGATCTTACTGTTTCCTGCCATGCCGTTTGCCATGATGCAGACCATATCATTTGTCGATTGGTCACCATCAACGGAAACACGGTTGAGCGTGACGCGGACAACATCGGACAGTGCGAGCTGAAGCATCTCAGGGGAGATGGCGCAGTCGGTCGTCAGGAATGTCAGCGTTGTTGCCATGTTCGGATGAATCATGCCACTGCCCTTGAGCATACCGCCAAGGGTGACGGTTTTCTTGCCGAGGCGAAATTTTACCGCGATCTGCTTTTCGCGCGTATCGGTTGTCATGATTGCCTGCATGGCTTCCTTGTTGCCCTCATAGGAAAGACCTTCAACAAGCGTCGGAATGGCATCACGAATCGGTTCAATCGGAAGAATTTGTCCGATAACGCCTGTAGAAGCGACAACAATATCCTCAGCATTCAGGTTGAGCGCTTTTGCAGCCAGCTCGCACATCTGATTGGCTTTCTGTTCGCCATCTGCATTGCAGGTGTTTGCATTGACAGAATTGACGATGACAGCCTGTGCCAAGCCGTTTTTGAGATGCTCCTTGGTCACAAGAATCGGTGCGCCCTTGACCTTGTTAGAAGTATATACAGCCGCGGTGCTGCATGGACAATCTGCAACGATCATTGCAAGATCATTCTTTTTCGGTGCGTTTTCATCATCCGGCAGAACATTGTTTGCCGCAAGATTTTGTTCGGATACGGTAGCATCGGAGAGTGCCTGGTGCTTTAGTCCGCAGCAAACGCCGTTTGCTTTGAAGCCCTGCGCTGCACAAATGCCGCCATCCAAAAATGTATATCCGGGAAATGTTTGCAGTTTCATATTGTAAAACTCCTTTATACGAGTCCGGTTTCTTCGGGAACACCGGTCATGATGTTGAAGCATTGCAGTGCAGCACCCGATGCGCCCTTTCCGAGATTATCGAGTCTTGCGGCAAGCAGAATCTGAGAATCATTGCCGCAGACAAATATTTCCAGCAAATTTGTATTTGCAAGCGTGTTTGCAGGCAGGAAGCCATTTTCCAACACATCTGTGCCATGCAGTGCGCGGACTTTTACGAAGCGCTGACCGGCATAATGTGCTTCAAACATCGCGTGTACATCATTCAGAGTCGGTGTACCATTGAGCAAGCGGCAATGCAGCGGAATGGAAACCACCATACCGGCATAGTAATCACAGATAATCGGATTGAACAGCGGTGCATGAGCAAGCCCTGAAATTTTCTGCATTTCGGGCAGATGCTTATGTGTTAAGCCAAGCGCATACTGGCGCGGGCTATAATAATCATTTGGCTTTTCATCGGATTCGTAGACCGCGATTGTATTCTTACCGGCACCGCTGTATCCGGATACAGCATGGCAGGTGACAGGGTAATCTGCCGGTAGGATGCCGCTTTGAATCATCGGATAAGCAAGTGCCGCAAAGCCGGACGCATAGCAGCCGGGGACTGCAACACGCTTGGAGGATTGGATTTTTTCACGATGCGCTGCGGAAAGCTCCGGAAAACCGTATGCCCAGTCAGGATTTGTGCGGTGTGCAGTGGAAGCGTCAATGATTCGTGTGTTCGGGTTTTCTACGAACGAAACAGCTTCGATGGATGCAGCATCCGGCAAACAAAGAAAGGTTACATCGGATTCGTTGATCAGACGTGCACGCTCTGTATTGTCGCGATGGAGCGCAGGATCAATCGTCAGCAATTCAATATCGCTGCGATTTTTGATGCGCTCAAAGAGCTTCAAACCGGTTGTTCCGGCTTGACCGTCAATATATACCTTTGTATTCTTCATTTTCTTTTTCCTCACGTTTTTTCTTAGCAATACGGTAAAAATGCGTCAGATTCCAGATGCAGGCGCTGCACAGAACGACAATGACCCAAATTTGTGCAGCGAGCAGACCGGAACCGGGAAATTTGAACATCAGAATCAGCTGACCGATGACCCAGATCACGAACGCGATCAGCGATACGATGAAAATATAGCGGATACGTGCTTTCATATCAGAGTGCCTCAATGATACGCTTTGCCTCGGCAAGCTGTTCTTTCACTGCCGCAGCAGACGGACCGCCCTCAGAGATTCTGCCGTTGAGACAGGTTTCAAGCGAGATTGCATCAAATACATCCGCTTCGAATACATCGGATGCTTCTTTGTAAGCGTCGAGCGATAGTGTTTCGAGCGTCAAGCCCTCGTTGATACATTTTGCAACGAGTGTACCGCTGATTTTGTAGGCATCGCGGAACGGCAGTCCCTTTTTCACCAGATAATCGGCGCAGTCTGTTGCATTGATGAAGCCCTTTGCGGCGGCTGCACGCATATTTTCCTTGTTCACGCGCATGGTTGCAATCATCGGGTCAAAGGTTTTGAGACAGAGTTTTGCCTGATCAATGGCGTCGAAGATTGCCTCCTTGTCCTCCTGCATATCCTTATTATATGCAAGCGGCAAGCCTTTCAGCATCGTGAGCAAGGTCGTCAGATCACCGATGACGCGTCCGGTTTTGCCGCGAATCAATTCCGTAATATCGGGATTTTTCTTTTGCGGCATGATAGAAGAGCCGGTCGCATATGCGTCATCGAGTTCAATAAACTTGAATTCCCATGAGCACCAGAGAATGATTTCCTCGGAGAATCGGGAGAGATGCACCATCAGGAGCGACAGCGTATTGGCAAGCTCTACGCAGAAATCACGGTCGGAAACAGCGTCAAGCGAATTCGGAACCGGTGCTGTGAAATCGAGAAGCGCTGCGGTTTGCTTTCGATTGATTGGGTATGTTGTGCCGGCAAGCGCACCTGCACCAAGCGGGCTGTAGTTCATGCGCTTTGCAGTATCGACAAGTCGGCTGTCATCGCGCAGCAGCATCCAGACATACGCCATGATATGATGCGCGAATGTGACCGGCTGTGCGCGCTGCAAATGTGTATAACCCGGCATAATCGTCATGGTATGCTGCTCTGCAAGTGCTACGAGCGTGCGGAGCAGACTGTGAAGCAGCTTACGGATTTCTGCGATTTCATCGCGCAGAATCAAACGAACGTCAAGCGCAACCTGATCGTTTCTGGATCGTGCGGTATGCAGACGCTTGCCTGCATCTCCGATGCGCTTGGTCAGCTCTGCTTCAACAAACATATGAATATCCTCAGCGGTCGGATCCATGAGCAGTTCGCCCGATTCCAGATCGGCAAGGATACCGTTCAGCCCTGCAATGATCGCTTCGGCATCGGATTTCGAGATGATACCGCAGTCACCGAGCATGGTTGCGTGTGCAATGCTGCCGCGAATATCCTGCGCATACATTCTGCCATCAAAAGAGATTGAGGAATTAAAAGCGTTGACAGTCTCATCGACCTCTTTAGAAAATCTGCCTGCCCACATTTTTGCCATAACAATATCCTTTCCATTCTGAAAACAATTTCATATTTCACAATATTTTTGGGGATAGCCTGAATCATTGAAAAAACAGACAGGGCGACCTGCGAAAGTCGCCCTTTCCGTCTGAAATGATTATTGTAACATTATTTGCCGCGCTTCTGCTCCAGCTTTGCGCGAACCTTGATCGGCAGACCAAAGAGATTGATAAAGCCTGCGGAATCCTTCTGATCGTAAACATCATCCTCATCGAAGGTTGCGACTTCCTCATCATAGAGTGTGTCGGGGGAGGTGATGCCTGCGGTGATGATATTGCCCTTATACAGCTTCAGCTTGACAGTACCGTTGACGGTCTGCTGGGTGCTGTCTACGAACGCATCGAGTGCTTCACGAAGCGGTGTGAACCACTGACCATTATATACGAGGTCTGCATACTGAAGTGCGAGCTGCTCTTTGACTCTTGCAGTCTGCTTATCGAGCGTGATTGTTTCCAGTGCTGCGTGCGCGTAGTAGAGGATGGTGCCGCCGGGTGTTTCATAAACGCCGCGGCTCTTCATGCCAACCAGACGGTTTTCAACAATATCAGCAATACCGATACCGTTGGCGCCGCCGAGTGCGTTGAGCTTACGGACAACATCGCTGCCCTTCATCTTTACGCCGTCAACAGCAACCGCAACGCCCTTTTCAAAGTCGATCGTGACGTAGGTAGGCGTATCGGGTGCCTGCTCCGGAGAAACGCCAAGCTCCAAGAAGCCGGGCTTGTTGTACTGCGGCTCGTTGGCAGGGTCTTCCAGATCAAGACCCTCATGGGAAATATGCCAGAGGTTTTTATCCTTGGAGTAATTGGTTTCGCGGGAAATCTTCAGCGGGATCTGATGTGCTTCTGCGTAGTCGATCTCCTCGTCACGGGACTTGATATCCCAGATTCTCCACGGTGCAATGATCATCATATCCGGGCAGAATGCCTTGATGGTCAGCTCAAAACGGACCTGATCATTACCCTTACCGGTGCAGCCATGACAGATGGCATCCGCACCCTCTCTGATTGCGATTTCAGCAATTCTCTTTGCGATGATCGGACGTGCAAAAGAAGTGCCGAGCAGATATTTACCCTCGTAAACAGCGCCTGCCTTTACGGTCGGGAACACATAATCATCAATAAACTCATCGGTCAGGTCTTCGATATAGAGCTTGGAAGCACCGGTTTTGAGTGCCTTTTCCTCAAGACCCTCCAGTTCGGAATCCTGTCCGACGTCGCCGGAAACAGCGATGACCTCGCAGCCCGGATAGGTTTCGTGCAGCCACGGAATAATAATCGAGGTGTCCAGACCGCCTGAATAAGCAAGTACAATTTTCTTCGGGATTTTGGTTTCAGCCATAGTAATTGATCTTCCTTTCCGACAGAAAAACAATCTGTCTGTAAAATCCTTTTCTATTATACACGATTTTGTATTTTTGTCAAGAGATATTTGAATATTCACTGAATATTCATGTATAATATACGTTTAAACGGATGTTTATGCAAATAATATTTATTCAGGGAAGAATGAGCAGAAATCCTGCGTGCCATAGTAGCACTGGTTGGCATTGGGATTTGAATTATAAGCAAACGCTACGCCGACATGAGTGAACTTGTCGCTAAGCAGATTGTTGCGGTGTAAGGATGAGCAGAACCATCCATCGAGCGCATCGAACGGGTTAAATACGCCCTTGTCAATATTTTCGCCGCAACACATATAATCTATGCCGCTATTGAGAAAACGCTCGCCCATTTTGAAGCCATCGGCATTAACGTGGTCAAAATAGTTCTTTTCAGCCATATCCATACTATGCGAGCGTGCAAGCTCTTCCAGTCGCGGATGCCATTCGAGTGCAGGGAGTCCGTTGACTGCACGCAGACCGTTTATCGCATAATAATTCAGTCTTGCCATGATATACAGATCTTCACGCGTTGCGTTAGTATCAAATCCGATTTTAACGTCTTTTCGCAGGATTGTTACGGCATAAACCGAATTCGCAGGTCTTGCGAGCTTATCGCAATATTCCTGAACCCTATATCCATCCGGCAACGTATAGGAGTTGCAGAACTTATAATATCCGACGATATTATTTTGATATGCAATCGCGATCGTGGTATTGACAGGATCGTCTGCAAATATCGCATAGATGATGTTTCCGATTCTATGGTTGACAGTCAGCGTTTCATTTGGCATTTTATTGCCTGTCAAAACCGAAATCGGCACATCAAGCGGATATTCCTGCCCGTTCAGCATCAGTACGGGTGCTGCGGTCGTTGTCGTGGTGACGGTCGTTTCGGTGGTGGTGACAGTGGTAACGGTTGTTGTGACGGTCGTTTCGGTTGTTGTTTCTGATTCGGATATGGTAGTGGAATCGGTTATATCCGATGTGAGCAAGCCCACCTGCGTTTCGGATGTGGTAACGACCTCGGTGTTTGTTGTTTCAATATTTGTAAGATAGGGGTTTTGCGGTGCTGGCAGAATGTTTGCAATGTATTTTAGAATATGGATGATATCTTCATTGTTGATTGCATGATTGTTATCTGCATCGGCGTTTGTCATGCCCTGTCTGGAAAGCAGCGCATTTTCATCCTCTGCGCAGAATCTGGCGAGCAGGACGGCATCAGAAACGTCAATATCCTTATCCGAATTCACATCACCGGGATAATATACCGCGCCAAACGCATGAATCGCAAATACGGAAAGTAATACGGTGAATGGAATCAGAATCGGAGAAAGCAGCTTGCAGAACCTGAATTTTGATTTTGAAGCTGAATCTGTGTTTGCCATGGAAATACCCCTTTCGTTTATAGAATATACGCATTCTGAACGCGTGATGTATTTAGGGTAACACCGCGCAAAGTCCGCCTTACGGCTTGGTGGCACATCTACTTGCATATTTTCCGCCATCTTGCACAGAAATTCCTTGCTGGGCGTCAGCCCAGTGGCGTCATTTCAATACAATCTGACTGCGTATCTGCACCACCAACTCTGTGCAGTATTGCCCTAGATTGATATGGAAAATATTGTTATGCTTCGTTGTCCGGATGATAAATCATGATATCCGGCAGAAGCCGATAGTCTTCATTATAATCAAGTCCCCAGCCGACAACAAAATAATCCGGAATCGAAAAGCCGATATAATCGGGGACGATCGTTTTGACAAGATGCTCATACCGGCGGGATGGCTTGTCAAGCAGTGTTGCGATCCGGATATTGATAACACCCTTGTCCTTGAAATTCTGTATGACCGTATCCATGGTCTGACCGGTATCAACAATATCTTCGATGATGAGGATTTCTCTGCCGCTGACATCAATATCTTCACCAAGCTCAAAGATCGGGGCGCCGACAGGTCTTGTCCCTTGGTAGGACTTGATCTTGATGAAATTGATTTCACACGGGATTGTCAGTGTGCGGACAAGGTCGGCAGCAAAGAAAATCGCACCGCGAAGCGTACAAAGCACCAACAGCGGATGCTCAGGCTGAATGTGCTGATAGTTCTCAGAGATTTCTGCGCCAAGCTCTTTGATTCTTGCGCGAATCTCTGCGTCGTGCATGAGGAGGGTAAACCGATTGTTCATAGTAAATTCATATCCTTTCCGGTTGTAGCGTTTGATAAAACGTTCATATAAAGTTTGATATTAAAACCATATACGAATAGTATATCATAAGTAAACGAAAATGTCAATAGCTACGATGAATTTTTTGTTGGAAATGCACTCTCAGTTGAATTTTAGATTGATTATACAAAATGTGTTTTTTTGCTTTTTTTTGTGTTTTTCTACTTGACAAATATCGGGAAACATGATAAAATATATAAGTAACGGGGTGTAGCGCAGTTGGTAGCGCGCCTGCTTTGGGAGAATGTCCAATGATTTTTTGGTCTTTCTCCCAAGGCAGAAACCCCTTGATTTTACTGGGGTTTTGGCACTTGCTAAAAATCACCAAAAATTTTCTACCACAATTTTTCCATAATTTTTAATTTTTATTTTACACTATCGGGGTGTAGCGCAGTTGGTAGCGCGCTTGCTTTGGGAGCAAGATGTCGGGGGTTCAAATCCCTTCACTCCGACCAAAAACGATTGAAAACCAATGGTTTTCAATCGTTTTTCTTTTATTGTTTTAATTATCAATTTGTGGTATAATCAACTCGACAAATAAGAATTTATAGGTGCCATGTATGGAAATTATAAAAAATTATCTTCACATAGGTGTAAAAGAACCTTTCTGTGTTCTTCACGCAAGCGATACTCATATTGCTTTTGCGGATAACAGAGAAACCGAAAGAAAAATTACACTCTCCGAGCAAAGAAAATTGCATTTCCCTTTTGCAGAAGCAGACCTTGAATTCCTGAAAATAAAAGTGCAGACGGAGCAAAGACCGATTATATACACAGGTGATCTGATTGATTTTGTTTCAGAGCTGAATTTCGAAAAAGCTGAGGAGTTCTGTAACTCGGTTGATATCTTTATGAGTGCAGGTAATCACGAATTCAGTCATTATCTGGGTGAGGCAAAAGAAGACGCTGCCTACAGAAACTTAAGCCTTGCAAGGGTACAGAAAATATTCAGAAATGATATAAGGTGTTCTTCAAGAATAATCGGCGGAGTAAATTTTGTAGCCATTGATAATTCATATTATCTTTTTGAAAAAGAACAGCTCGATTTTCTAAAAAAAGAAACAGAGAAAGAATATCCCGTAATTCTTTGTGTTCATGTGCCTCTATACACAAAAGAGTTTTACGATTTTGAAATAAAAAGCGAAGGCGACCCCGCTTATCTTATGTCCGTTCCCGAAGATCTGATGCAAAACTATTCACCGCACAGATTTGAACAGCAATTGCAGGATGAAACAACTGCTGAGGCATACGATTTCATTGTTAATTGCAGAAAAATAAAGGCAATTCTCTCCGGTCATCTTCACGAAAATTTTGAAGGAACGGTAAACGGTAATATATATCAGATTACAACAGGTTGCTCAACAGTAAGAGAAATCTTCATTAAATAAATATTCACAAAAATAATGCACTTATCAGTATTGATTTGTGCATTTTGTTGCATTATAATATGTTTAACAATTTAATTTTGGAGGTTGAGCAAATTGAAAACCTGGCAAAAAGCAACGTTCATAATTGTGCTTATAGCATTCATTGTGGCATCCGTTACTATCTCCTTCGTATCAATGGCAAGAGCACCGTTTGAATACGAATATCAGACAGCACTTGATAACCCGTCATCTGTAGAAGGTTGGGTGCTTTTCGGCTTTAACGGAAACACAAGTACAAAAGAAGTGTATATTGATTTTGTACGTGACGAAGACGGCAATAATCCCGATACTTCCAAGCCCGTTTCAGCTGTCGGCAAATTCACAATGAATACCGATGAATATGTTGAGGTTATTCATATCGGCAAGGATGTTAAATACATAGATGAAACTTCGTTTTTCTATTGCAAAGAACTCAAGGCAATAGAGGTTGACGCGGCGAATGAGTATTACACCTCCGTTGACGGTGTTCTTTACACAAAGGATATGAAAAAAATACTTGTTTATCCTATTATGAAAGATAACGTAACAGGTAAATACGCAATTCCTGAGGGTGTTGAAAGAATCGGTAA